>CAZDOR010000001.1:0-115331 GCA_964507105.1 uncultured Candidatus Saccharibacteria bacterium
CAACTACAAAAAGCTAATCAATAACATTATTCTTCTAAAAATATTTTTAATCCTTTTAGCTGATTAAATAGACAGTTAATCAGCAACGGTTTTTGATTTTTCAACCAAGCTTCTAAAAAAATTAATATTTTTCCTATAATTGTCTATTTTTGCATATTCTTCATTACTTCCCATCTTTACCCCCACGAAATTATTTTCTGGATTAATATAAATATATTGCCCACCACTTCCTATCGCCGCTAAAAACTCATCATTCTGTTGATCGCGTGGAATAAACCACCTTTCTCCCAACTTCACCTCGCTCCAGTATTTTTCCTCTACGAATCTACTTCGTGAAGCTTCACTCATGGGCAAATTATTATGAGTAGTCATCCGCTCGATCCAATCTTCAGATAAAATCTTATTATCTTCGACTTGCCCTCCTTCAAGCACTAATTTACCAATTCTTCCATAATCTCTCAAGCTGGCCTTGAAAGCGTTAAAAGGTACTTCTTTACCGCTTGCCTCAAGCGGCCATTTTGACCTATGCTCTACTCCCATCGACTTCCACAAATATTCTTCAACGAAATGAGAAAAATTATCCTCCGTTATTTCTTGAAGTAAAAAACCTAAAATCAATCCCGAATTCTCAAAATGACAAGATTTAGTGCTGGGCTCTCGAATTCTCTCAATTCTTTGCTTTAAAAAATAATCAAAAACATTTTCCTCTTTTCTCCAAATTTCATCGGGGTTTTCCAAAAATGAAACATCCCAATGGACTCCCGTGCTTGATTCTAAAGCTTGTCGAACCGTAGATTTCTTGTAGGGTGTGTTTTTCAATTCCGGAATATAATCCGTGAGCTTATCATCTACATCTTCCAATTTTCCTTCATTGTGAGCTATTCCTAAAAGCAGGGCGAGGATCGAGTCATTAGTAGAGGCAGAAGGAAAGAGACTTCCCTCGTGCGTATCATTATAATAATTTTCATACAATGTTGTACCGTCTTTTAAAATAAGAACACCTTCAGTATTAGTTTTTTCTAAAAATTTATCAGTTTCAATACTTTCTCCGTTATAATAAAAATTATCCATCAATTCTAAGTTATTATCCTCCTCAAATTCCCATTGCTGATTTTTTTCAGCTGGTTGTATAACATGATAATCATCTGGGAGATCCCTTTTTTCTACTTGATCACCCTCATACATGTAAAAGTTTAAAAAAAATATCAGAAGCATGCCTCCTATAAAAACTAAAAATTTTTTAGACATGATATAAATTAAATCTATTTAAAGATATTTAGATAGCAGACCTCGCCAAAGACCCTTTAAAGGTCTCTTGGGTTTATTCTTTCCTTCATTCATGTATATCATATATATTTTTTGAGTTCACTAAAATCCACACATTCTAAAGATGCCCTTAGTAACCTTTGAGCTTTTTAACATCATCTTTATTTCTAATCTTTTCCAACGCCTTGGCTTGAATTTGCCGGATTCTTTCTCTCGTCACGTCAAATACTTGCCCCACCTCTTCCAATGTATGAGTGACGCCATCCTCCAGACCGAACCTCATCGATAAAATCTTTTTCTCTCTGTCATCCAAATCTTCCATTACTTCATGAAGCCTTTCTTTTAATAGCTTTCTTCCGGCATCAACGGAAGGAGGTGTGGTTTCTTCGTCTTCAATAAAATCAGCAAGCGTGGAATTGTCATCATCATCCCCTACCGGAGCTTCCAGAGAAGTAGCCGTTTGATATATCTTTATAATATGTCTCACTTTATTAACCTCCAGACCCATTTCAGCAGCTACCTCTTCAGCAGAGGGTTCTCGACCCAGGGATTGAAATAATTCTTTTCTGACTTTCGTATATTTAGAAATTTTTTCCACCATATGAACCGGGATTCTAACCGTCCTGGATTGGTCCGCCAAAGCCCTGTTTATCGATTGTCTAATCCACCAAGTGGCGTAAGTAGAGAACTTATATCCGCGTCTCCAATCGAATTTCTCGACAGCTCGAAAAAGACCGAGGTTTCCTTCCTGTATTAAATCCAAAAAACTCAGTTTGGGAGATCTACCGATATATTTTTTAGCTATGGAAACCACAAGCCTTAAATTGGCCCTTATCATTCTCCTTTTTGCCTCCATGTCTTCCTTTTCAATTCGCTTTGCCAATTCTACTTCTTCCTCGGCACTGAGAAGCGGTTCTTTGGAGATTTCTTTCAAATAAGTCTGAATCGAATCTATCTTGGAGGGGGTGATCTGTTCCATCATGCTGTCCTCGACCGGATCCAGAAGACTTCTTTCCTCTTTCACTTCAATATTGCTTTTTTCCAATCTGTTTACTATCTTTTCCAGTCTGCCAGCATCCTCTTCAGCTTCCGGATAAAATTCAAAAATATCTGAATGATACAAAACCCTTCCTCTATTCCTGCCCATCTTCATTAACTGGCGCATTTTTTTGGATATCTTCTTTTTTTTGTTTTTTTTGTCTGATTTTTTTTCTTTTTCTTTGTCGCTCTTCTTGTTTTTTTTCTTAGCTTCAGAGGTCATAGTTTTTATTTTACTGGCTTTAATTCTTTTACACCATAAATTTCCGCATACTCTTTCCAAATTCCAGGGCAATCCTCATCAAGTTTGCATTTTTTACATTGCTCACTTTTAACTTTCTTTACGGAATTCATATTATCATAATCCGAAAGTTCCCTGGAAGAATCAATACGAACTTCCTTTAATAGGTCATTTTTTCTATAGTAATCCGAAGATTTCTTATAATATTTTTCCATATAACAAAAAGGTAATGCATCAAAATAGAAATCAATATTCTTTTCCAGGCTCAATTCCATTCCTTTGTTAACATAACTTTCAACATCCTCTAACCTCGGAACTATCCATTTGTTTTCCAAAGTTCGTCCATTGGGCCTTATAAATCCAAAATATAAATGCTCAACATTGTAATTGCTAATAAAATCGATAAAATCTAAAATATCTCTATAATTCATCTTATTAACAACATGACTAACACAAAATTTAATACCGGAATCGGACAAGTTCTTTAGTGCTGAAAGTGCTTGCTCATAATTTTCAGTTTGAGTTATTTTGTTATATTTATTTTTCAGATGAGAATGAAAAGAGATGCTGACAAAATTAAGTCCGGCTTTTATCAAATCATTAAGAAAGTATTTGTCCGCAAATCGAACACCATTGGTTTGAAGGCCTATACGAATAAAAGATTTCTGGTTTGCATGCTTAATTATTTCAACAATGTCCTTTCGTATAATAGGCTCACCTCCCGTAAAATCAATCATTTCGGTCCCCTTATCAGAAACCCTGTCAATTCTTTCTTTTACTTCTCCGGTAGACATTTCTTTTATTTCTCTATTTCCATAAGTGCAAAATAAACACTTATGAT
The DNA here is from genome assembly GCA_964507105.1 of uncultured Candidatus Saccharibacteria bacterium. Classification (GTDB taxonomy): domain Bacteria; phylum Patescibacteriota; class Minisyncoccia; order Minisyncoccales; family PWPS01; genus PWPS01. The sequence continues at coordinate 3,387 of CAZDOR010000001.1, forward strand.
TGCATTTCAGCCCTGTTCTGATTAAAGAATTACTCTTTTTTTGACTCATAATTATTTATTTCTCAGTTGTTTGGATAATTTATAAGCTTTTTTCGTTAATTTTTCAAGACTTTTTTGATCGTTTTCTCTTTCCGCCTTTTTGATTTTTTCATGTATCGATTGCAACTCATCTTTTACTTTTATTTTTTTCAGTTGTTGAAAACATTTTTTGATTTCTTCGTTCGGATCTTTTAAATTTTTTTCCGGTTTTAAAGAAAAATAGTCTATTTTTTTTCTCAATTTTTCATCCGTATCTTTCTCTTCTGCGATCATTTCCAGCAACTGTCTTTTTTCTTTCGAAAATAAACTCAGATCGTCCAAAAGCTTTAATCTCTCCGGCTTCTTTGCGACCAAGGACAACACTTTTTCCTCCAAGATTTGCTTTCGAGATTTTTTATCTTTATCTTTTTTGCTTTTATTCTTTTTTTTACCCCTGCTTTTTTTCTTACTTTTTGTTTTTTTTAGTTGCCGTATCACGGCTTTTTCATCAACATCGAGCCTTTCTGAAAATTCTTTTATCCAGTGCGACTTTTCTATTTCATTCGGAATTCTTTTAATCAATGGCAATAATTCTTTGGCAATCTTTCTTTTATCTTTTGGATTATTTTTATCCCTGCCGCGAAAAGCCATTTGGAAGTAAAAATCCATCACGTCAATTGATTTCTCTAAAATATCTTTCCACTCGGCGGAATTTTTCTTTATTATATCGGCCGGATCTTTTCCTTCCGGTAAGCTTAAGACTTCAACATCAAAACCGAGCCTCCTCGCTGTTTCGATTCCTTTTCTGGTTGCCTTGGCTCCGGCATCATCCATATCGAAGGCGGTAATAATATTTCGGGTATATCGAGATATCAAGTTCAACTGTTTTTTGGTAACGGCGGTTCCCGAAGTGGACACGGCCATTTGCGTTTCCGTCTGATGGGCCATTATTACGTCAGTGTATCCTTCGACTAAAACACATTTATCTTCTCTTCTCATTTCCATTTTGGCTTTGTCTATTCCGTACAAAGTTTTGCTTTTATCATAAAGGGGGGTTTGAGGGCTATTTAAATACTTTGCCGTATCTTCACTTTTTCCAAAAATCCTTCCACCGAAAGCGATTACACGTCCCGAAGGATTAGTTATGGGAAACATTATCCTCCCCCGAAAGCGATCATAAGAATGATTTTTTTCTTTCTTCTTTATCGCTAACCCGGCTTCAACGATATTATCCCTTTCGTGGCCTTTTGAAATTAAAAATTCGGAAAGGGCCTGCCAGGAATCCGGTGCGTATCCCAAACGCCACTTCTTAATCGAATCATAACTTATTCCTCGTTCATTGAGATATTCTTTCGCCTTTTTTCCTTTTTTCGATTTTCGAAGTTGCGCCTGAAAAAACTTGGTAGCCAATTCACATATATCGTACAGCTTTTCTCGTTTACTCGCTTTTTCGGGATCTCTTTTTTTTACTTCCACTCCCGCTTTTTTAGCCAAAATTCTCAGCGCTTCCGGAAATTCGATTCCTTCCATCTTCATGACAAAATCAAACATATCTCCTCCTTCGGAACAACTTCCAAAGCATCTCCAAGTTTGACGAGAGGGAGAAACGAAAAACGAAGGAGTTTTTTCCGCATGAAAAGGACAAAGGGCTCTCATGTTAGAGCCCACTTTTTCCAGCTCGACATATTCTTGGACTATATCAACAATATCAAGCCGAGACTTTATCTCCTCAACTGTGTTGTCGGACATATCTTTTTCATTATAAAGAAAAATCGGTTTATTTTCAACCTGGAGTTAAAAAGTTTGACAACGCCCTCCTTATCACTTAAAATTTCCCCAAACGAAGGTATTTACCCGCTGGAAATTTTTTGTTTCTTTTCAAGGGAAAATACCTAAAATTATGAAAATTTTATTTTTATATGACTTTCCCCTATGGGGTAACGGGTCGGGCGCCTATCTGAGAAGCTTGGTAAAAGAATTGGTCAAAATGGATCATGAGGTGGGAATAATCGCTCCCGAAGAGCGTCGTTTTTTAGAAAGTAAAATAAAACAATACAAAGTAGATGCTCCTCAAATTCCGGTATTCAACAGTCATCCGGAGTTAAAAGGAGCAAAAAGATACTCCGAACTTTCACCCGGAGAAATAACCGAAATTTACGAGGCCTACTTGGAAACAACCATGGAGGCTATTTTTAATTTCGATCCGGACGTTTTACATGTTAACCATTTGGCACTTATCACTTGGCCCGCTCGTTACGTTTCCGCCTTGATGGATACGAAATACGTAATCACCGTGCATGGTAGTTGTTTAACCAACGTCACCGAAAACAAACAATATTTTTCACTTACGGAAGACGCCGTAAGGGAGGCCAAAGCAATAACCATGGTCAGTAAAAGCACCAAAAAAAGATTCTTCGAACACTTCGATGAAAATATAGTTACCAGATCGAGAATTATTCCGGGCGGGGTTGACATTAGCAACTTTCCGAAAGAGATGGACGTCACCCACTTGGAAGAAAAGTATAACTTGAAAGAGAAAAAGGTTGTCTTTTTCGCCGGAAGGCTCAGCTCGGAAAAGGGAATGGAGTATCTGGTGAGAGCAGCGGACAAGATAGACGGAGAAATATTCATAGCCGGAGAAGGGGCCATGAGAAAAGACTTGGAAAAAATAATAGCAAAAAACAACTTGGGAAACGTTCATCTACTCGGATATTTACTTACAGAAGAGCTTATTCCATTTTATTACAGAGCCGACGTTTTTGTTTGCCCCTCGGTAGTAGCCGAGGCTTTCGGTTTAACAATAACCGAAGCAATGGCAGCAAGCACTCCGGTTATCGCAACCAAAAAGGGAGGAATTCCTTTACTGGTAAAAAATGAGAAGAACGGACTGTTCATCAAAGAAAAAGACGCCGATGACATAGCTAAAAAATGCAATAAAGTACTCCACAACGACGAAAAGAGAAAACAGATGGGCAAGCAAGCAAGAAAAGACATAGAAGAAAAATTCACCTGGAGAAAAGTTGCGGAAAGGTTCGAATTTCTATACAAGATAGTAACCGGTGAATATTACAGAGAAAGAAGAAAAAACGATAACGGAGCAAACAGTATCACCAGAATGAAAAAAGCGGAACTAATTAAAAAAGCGAAAAAGAAAAAAATAGACTTCAACGAAGAAAAAGTAACGAGGAAAAAATTAATTAAAAAATTAAAAAATAAACTTTCCGAATGACCATAACCGTTCTGGGAGGAGGAATAACCGAAGACGAAAAGCTTCCCAAACAATCCATAAAAAGACTAAGAAAGGCGATCGAGCTTTTTAAGAAAAAGAAGGCCGATCGCTTTTTAGTTTGCGGAAAATACAGTTTTCTTTATGGGGATAAAGCTCCAAAAACAACGGAGGCCGACCTAATGAAAAAGTTTTTACTTTCCAAACAAATAGAAGAAAAAAAGATTTTCACCGAAAAAAAATCAATGGACACTATAAGTAATGCCTATTTCGCAAAAACCGAATATTTTTTGCCCGAAGACGAAAAAGAGGCAATTATAGTGACTTCCGATTATCACGTGAAAAGAGTAAAATATATTTTTGAAAAAATCTTCGGCCCGGAATTTAATTTGGGCTTCACTGGAGTTAGTGCTAATATTAAAAACAAGGAGCGACTTAAGCAGAGACAACAAAAGCTATTAAAAGAAGCTAAAAAAATGACCCGGGAGATGAAAGACGGTGATCATGAATTTTTTAAGGGTAAATTTTTCAATATGGATTATTATCGCAAAAAAAGGGAACAATGGATTAAAAATTTAACCGCTAAAGGAGATGAATAAAATTTCAGTAATTATTCCGACTTACAAAAGAAAAAAGCAAGTAATAAGAACCCTGAATCACCTATTTCAATCGAAAGGATTAGGTGACGAATTTAAAATGGAGGTGATAATTTCTGACTGCACTGAAGATGGTTCGGTAAAAAAAGAGATAGAAAAGAACTTCGGAGATAAAGTAATCTACACCCGGCCCGAAAAGCCGGGGGTGGCCAGCAATAAAAATCAAGGAGCAAAAATAGCTAAAAATCCCATTTTAATCTTTGCCGATTCCGATATGGAAGTTGAAAAAGAGACCTTGCTTTCCTGTATTGATTACTTAAAAAAACACCCGCATGTAGCCGCTCTTACTACAAATATAATCTGGAGAGGTAATAAAAATGAAGGAGATCCGGATAGACCCAGAAATGAGGACAGACTACTTAATTATAAAGATACCGACTTCACGGAATTTATATACTCCAGATTTAAAGTTACTTATAAAGAAGTTTTTGAAAAGGTGGGTGGTTATGATGAAGAAGTCTTCAATATACGAGGAGAAGGTTCCGATCTTTCTACTCGTTACTGGAGAGCCGGTTTTCCTCTCGCCTATAATTTCGAAACCAAAGTTCATCATCACGAAATCGATGAGGGAATCGGATCAACTGCAAAAAATCCGGAATGGGGAGTTGCCAAGGACTATCTTTTATTAGGTTATAAGTACGATAACTACGAAAAAGAATCCAATTATTTTGCAAAAACGATAAGTGAAAACATGAAAAACTATGACCATGATAAAAGCCACTTTCGTATCTTGCAAGGAATAGCTAAAAATTACAAGCTCGTATCCGAATCTAAAAAAATAATCGATAAACAGAAGGAAGAAATGAATCCAAAGTTCAATTTCAATTTTATGGAAGTATTTTCCGATAAAGAAAAACTTAAAAACTGCATAGACGAAGCGGAAGAAAAACTAAAACCAATAAAAAATAAGTCCTTAAAAATATGAAAAAACTAAAAATAGCTCAATTGGTTCTTCCCTGGATTCCTCTTCCACCACCGGAATATGCGGGAACCGAATGGGTTGTTTACAGCTTAACTGAAGAGTTGGTAAAAAGAGGACACGAAGTAACCTTGTTTTCAGTCGGAAAATCACAAACATCGGCTAATCTTGACTACGTATTCAAAGAACCGTTCGGCCTTCAAGATGACGTAATGAAAACAATCAAGGGTTCTTTTAAGCCTTGGCGGCATGTTGCTCATTGCTTTAGTCAAGCAGAAAAATTCGACATAATACATTCTCACGCACAGTTCAATGCTCTTCCTTTTGCAGATGTTGTCGAAACTCCCACCTTGAACACTTTCCATCGCGTATATGAATTCGAAGATGAAGACGAAAAAGAGCTTGTTGAAAATTACAGTCACTTAAATTACGCTTCAATAAGTAATTCTCAAAGAGCTTTGGATCTTAATTTCGTGGGAACAGTCTATAACGGAATTCCAACTGAAAAATTCAGCTTCGAAGAAGAAAAGGAGGATTTTTTGCTTTGGGTCGGAAGAGTCGTAGATAAAAAAGGTCCGAAAGAGGCAATATTGACAGCGAAAAAATTAGGAGAAAAGTTAATAATGATAGGAAAAAATACTCGTCCAAAATACTTCGATCGAGAGATAAAACCACTAATTGATGGAAAGCAAATTAAATTTTTAGGTAGTATGCCTCAAAATAAATTGGTAAAATACTATCAAAAGGCAAGAGCCTTCATATTCCCAATAAAGTGGAATGAGCCCTTCGGTTTGGTTCCGGTAGAAGCTATGAGTTGCGGAACACCCGTTATCGCCTACAAAAACGGTGGTGTTGCCGAGACTGTCATATCGGGGAAAACCGGGGTTCTGGTAAATCAATCAAAGGGAGTAGATGGATTAGCGGAAGGATTTAAGTCCATAAAAAAAATAAAACCCTCCGACTGTCGTAACCACATAGAGAATAACTTTACCGTATCCGAAATGACAAAAGAATATGAAAAAATTTATAAAAAGTTAATAAATTAAGGAAAGAAAAATAGTTATGCCAAAAAAGAAGCGGGAAAAATTAAGTTTGGTCTTTTTTCCGATGATCTATGTAGAGAAAGTAAAATCAATTGCAACTTTCAGCTTTCCTTCCTTTTTTGTCAAAAACCTACTCGAAAAAGAAAATATCAACAGCAAAGTCATAAATATTTGGGAAGAAACACGAAAGAAAAATATAGACATTGATTCCGACCCTTATGAGAAAATAGCAGATTTTATTTTGGAAAAAGGAGCCGACCGAATAGGTTTTACCACGATGGGAAACAATCACATATACGTTTTGCTTTTATCTCAAAAAATAAAGCAAAAAAACCCGGAAACGACGATATTTCTCGGAGGCCCTCACGCCTCAATAGTAGATAAAGAGACTTTGGAAAAGTTCTCCTGTATAGACTTTATCTGTCGCGGAGAAGCGGAAAGAGTGGTTCCTCACTTAGCCGACTATTTCAGGGGAAAAGAAAAATTGGAAAACATACCCAACCTCACCTATCGAAAAGATGGAAGAGTGGTCAGAAACGAAAGTGCGGAGCTAATCAAGGGAGAAGAGATTCCGTCGATAGTTTATGAAAAAGAAACGGTCGATAAAATTGAAGAAAGTTCGGGAAAACGAAGTATTTTCTTAGAGGGCGGAAGAGGGTGTGTGGGAAATTGTACTTTTTGTTCAACTTCGAATTTTTGGGAAAAAAAATACAGGCGAAAACCGACTGACAAATTTATTAGAGAAATTAAAAAAAACATAGCTCAGACAGGAGTGAATGCAGTAAAAATGACTCATGATAATTTTGCATTTGATAAAGAAAAATTAAAATCTTTTTGCAAGGAGATAAGAAATATAGATGTAGAGTGGGCTTGTCTTTCACGAGCGGACTCGCTGGATAAAGAAATAATAAAATTAATGAATGAATCGGGCTGTCATTTAATTCACATCGGAGTGGAAAGTGGAGATCAAGAAATGCAAAGAATAATCAGGAAAAATATAAACCTGGAAAAGATGGATAAAATGATAGATTACATCCATAAAAATACGGATATACATATGATCGCCTCATTTGTAATCGGGCTGCCCGGGGAAGATTCAAGATCTCTTCTGAGAACGTTGAAAAAAGCTTTTGAAATTAGAAATAAATGCGGCAAGGGTTCTGCCCAAATTTATAATTTAATACCCAGATCGGGCTCTCATACACTCAAAAAAAATAAAGATAAGTTAATTTTTGATGAGACTATCTACACCCAATCCCAAGACTCTTCCCCTCTGAAGCTGAAGCAAGAATTAGAGTTGATACGAAATAATCCGGATCTTTTCCATTATTTTTATCGCTTCAGCTGGGACGAGTTCAACATATTCTTTTTCGAGGCAGTAAAGTTAATATTTCGAACATTGCGTTTTTGCCCGAAAACTACTCATTCTTGGTTAAGTTCTTTTTCCGATTCCGAAGGAGAGGGGTTTATTGAATCTCTGGGAGAGATAATGGATTGGAAAGATCCTCGAAAACCAACAAAAGAGGAGTTTAAAAAAATACTGGGATCAAAAAACGAGGTGGTTGACCAAGCTCATATCTTTAATATTTTTTCAGAATACTTTGAAAAAGAATCCAAGGAAATATCAAAAATATTGGAAGAAGAAAAAAACAAAATTATTGGAAGAAGATCGCAGTTTTCAATTTGATATGTCTATCAAACATAAAAATAATTTAACTTTAATAGAAATTATTCCTAAAACTAAATTTTGGGCTTCCTTGGCCTTGCTGGTTTTAAAAAAAGAGTTCAAAAAGTACGGAATCAATACTGAAATTTTTAGAATCTCCAAATTGGATGAAGATAATATCACATATGAAAAGTTAGCATCTCAGATAATCAAGAAAAATCCTCACCATATAGGATTTTCCTCGCCCGGATCAATTTATGTAAATATTATCCTTTTATCAAAAGAGATTAAAAAACAATCCCCGGAAACGACGATATTTCTCGGAGGCCCTCACGCCTCAATAGTAGATAAAGAGACTTTGGAAAAGTTCTCCTGTATAGACTTTATCTGTCGCGGAGAAGCGGAAAGAGTGGTTCCTCACTTAGCCGACTATTTCAGGGGAAAAGAAAAATTGGAAAACATACCCAACCTCACCTATCGAAAAGATGGAAGAGTGGTCAGAAACGAAAGTGCGGAGCTAATCAAGGGAGAAGAGATTCCGTCGATAGTTTATGAAAAAGAAACGGTCGATAAAATTGAAGAAAGTTCGGGAAAACGAAGTATTTTCTTAGAGGGCGGAAGAGGGTGTGTGGGAAATTGTACTTTTTGTTCAACTTCGAATTTTTGGAAAAAGAAGTGCAGAAACAAACCAATCAACGATCTCATTAAAGAAATTAAACAAAATGTTAATCAGGTAAAAGCAGAAAGAGTAGATATGATTCATGATAATTTTGCATCTGATAGAAAAAAACTGAAAAAATTTTGTAAAAAAATAAAAAAAATGGGCGTGAAATGGTCTTGTTCCTCTCGAATAGATATATTGAATGAAAAAGTAATAAAATCAATGGATAGGTCGGGATGTTATCAGATTTGTTCCGGAATAGAGAGCTGGGATAAAGAAATTCAAAAAAAGATAAAGAAAAATATAAACCTTGAAAGAGCTGAAAAGTTAATAGATTATACCATCAAAAACACCGAAATAAATCTGAAAATACCTTTCATTGTCGGATTTCCTTTTGAGACCCCTAAATCACTGAAAAGTACAATGGAAAAGTATTTTGAACTCGCTACCGTTTTAAAAAGAAAAGAGAACGCCATAATGGCCTCCTTAGAAGCTCAAGCGGGATCCGAACTGTATAAAACAAAAAAAGTATTTAATGAAAAAATAGAAAAGTTTTCCCGCCTGACGAAACAAACCAGATTTTGCTTCAATCCAGAAAAAGAAAAAAAACTAATTAGAGAAAATGAAAACCTCTTCGGTCATCACTACAAATTTGAATCAAAAATCTTTAATCCACTTTTTTTTGAATCGGTACAATTTATTTGCGACCTTCTTAATCGTTATTTTCCAAAAACAACCTATCTTTGGATTAATTCATTTCCGGGAACAGGTGAAGAGTTTATTGAAGCCTTCGGAAGTGTCATGAATTGGAAAAACCCCTACAAACCTAAAGAAAGAGAAGTTGAAAACATTATTCAAGCGGATACCCAAAAGTTAATTTTTACTTTTATTGAACATTTTAAAAATTGCGGCGGACAAATTAAAAAAGAAATCTTGAGGGAGGAAGTAGAAATAATTAAAAAAAATAGGAATCGTTCAAAGGTGCGGTGAGGGTGGGATTCGAACCCACGGTACCCGTGAGGGCACACCTGCACTCCAAGCAGGCGCCTTCGACCACTCAGCCACCTCACCAAATTTCAATTAACTTCGAGGTAAATTAGATATTATTTCCGATAAAACCGGATGTTTAGCGGAAATTTTGTTTCTCAAAAGTCCAACAACGGTAACGACATCGGAAACTTCGTCCTGCAAGCTTTCCGGACCGGTAAAAATTTCCGCCGTTTCTTCCAAAAGAGAGTTTAAATAATCATCCATTATTTTTCGATTCGCTTCTTTGTTAAGATAGTCAATCAGCTTTTTAAACTCTCCTCTGTCAAGCCAAATTCCCTGACAAAGATTACAGACATCGACTTTTATATTCGAGTCACCGTAGTTTATCTCATACATTGGCACCTCACAAGCCGGACATTCTTTTCCTTCTTCTGAAATTCGAAATTTCTCTTTTTGGCTCCATAAATCAACATCCAGCCAATCAAGGTTACTTTGCTTGGTATCTTTGGCTATTCTCAATTCATTTTTTTCAAACCAAACCCCCAAACCTTGCGGACAATAATCCACTTCGGTGTTATAAAAAACAGCACTCTTTAGTTTTTGGTCTTTATGTATCGGGCATTTCATAAGTTAATTATATGATAAATTATTTTCAACTATTTTTCAAATGAAAAACCCCCATGATAGGGGGTTTTTGCGTCAGCGTGGAGGTTTGAAATCAAATTACATTCCGGGCATTCCCATTCCTCCACCGGGCATTCCCATTCCGCCGGCAGGTCTTCCTCCGCCTCCGGAATTATCTTCTTCGCTTTTGTCATCAACTACAACTGTTTCAGTAGTAAGAAACATTGCGGCTGCAGAAGAAGCGTTTTCAAGCGCTACTCTGACCACCTTTTTCGGATCAACTACTCCAGCTTCAAGTAAATCTTCATATTCCAGAGTTTTTGCATTAAACCCTAAATTCTTTTTTCCTTCTTTTATTTTCTGAACCACGACTGAACCATCCTGTCCGGCGTTTTCAGCAATCTGTCGAGCGGGAGCCTGAAGAGCTCTTCTTAAAATATCAACACCCGTGGCTTCGTCCCCTTCGACTTCAAGATCATCAAGAGCATCGAGAGTTCTGATAAAGGCAACGCCTCCACCAGGAACTATTCCTTCTTCAATGGCGGACCTGGTAGCGGAAAGTGCATCTTCAGCTTTGTGTTGTCGTGCTTTTTGCTCAACCTCGGTAGCGGCACCAACTTTGATGACGGCAACTCCACCGGTAAGTTTCGCAACTCTCTTTTGAAGATTTTCTTTTTCGTAATCGGAGGTAGAGTTTTCAATCTGAGTCTTAATTTGTTTTATTCTCTTTTCCAGTTCTTTCTTCTTGCCTTTTCCACCCGTAATGGTAGTTTCATCCTTGGTAGCTACCACCTTATTGGCTGATCCGAGCATTGACGGTTCAACCTTTTCCAGCTTGAGACCAACATCCTCGGAGATAACCTGTCCTCCGGTAACGGCAGCAATGTCTTTGAGAATTTCTTTCTTCTTGTCACCGAACCCGGGAGCTTCGATAGCTAAAGTTTCAAATGCTCCTCTGAGCTTATTGAGAACCAGAGTAGCAAGAGCTTCACCATCGATTTCTTCGGCAATAATAACCAAATTTTTGTCTCCGGATTGAGAAACTTTCTCAAGAATAGGGACTATGTCTTTGGCTGCCGATATCTTTTGGTCGGTAATCAAAATTTTCGGATCTTTGAAAGAAGCTTCCATTCGCTCCTGGTCGGTAATCATATAGGGAGAAACGTAACCTTCATCGAGCTGAAGACCCTTGACTACCTCTTTTTCCAATCCGAAGGTTTTTGACTCTTCTACGGTAACAACACCATCTTCACCGGCTTCCTCCATCACTTCGGCAATCAACTCTCCCACTTCTTCATCCTCGGCAGAAATCGTAGCTACTTGAGCAATCTCCTCTTTCTTGTCTATCTCTTCAGCCTTCTTTTCCAATTCCTCAACAATCGCTTTTGTTCCTTTCTCTATTCCTCTTTTTAAAGAAAGGGGATCAGCGCCCGCGGTAACGTTTTTAAGTCCTTCTGAAATGATCGAACGAGCAAGAACGGTTGCCGTGGTAGTTCCGTCCCCGGCGGCCTCATTAGCCTTGGAGGAAACTTCCTTTATTATTTGGCAACCAACATTTTCAACCTCGTCCTTGAGGTCGATATCTTCAGCGATACTGACACCGTCATTAGTGATTGTTGGTGACCCGAAAGATTCGGATAAAACCACATTCCGTCCCTTCGGACCGAGAGTGTTTTTAACTGCATCAGCAAGCTTGTCAGCTCCCAATTTTATTTTTTTTCTGGCATCTTCTCCGTAATATATATCTTTAGGCATAATTTCAAACCTTTACTTCGAGCCTTTCAAGCTCTTGGTAAAGATCAATTAATTTTCAACAATAGCTAAAACGTCTTCTTCCTTTGCGATTAAATATTCCTCATCATTCATTTTTATTTCATTGGGTCCGTACTTGGTGAAAATGACCTCGTCCCCTTTCTCCAGTTCAATCTTCACTCTATCTCCGTCTTCATTTCTTTTTCCCGGACCTACCGCAACAACTCGACCTCTCTCCGGCTTGCTTTCGCCGGCAGAATCGGGAAGGAGTATGCCTCCTTCGGTTTTTTCTTCTCTTTTTTTCGGCTTGATAACTACATTATCGGCAAGTGGTTTTAAATTCATAATTTTCTATTTATTAATTTAATTAACTTATATAGACGACCTTTTAGCAGAGTAAAACTCTAAGTGCTAACAATATTATTATCAATATATTTTCTATTGTCAAGACCTTTTTTGGGTTTATTTATTTGTCATAAACTTTCAATATGGTAGAATGAGTTAGAATGACGAAATTAATAGCACAGATTCTCGCAAGCATCATAGCTTTACGATTGGCACAACTCTACATGTCCGGGATTCAATTCAAGGGAAACGTAGAAATATTGATTTTTGCCGGAGCGGTTCTCGGTTTGCTTAATTTTTTCGTGAAGCCAATTCTAAAAGCAATAACGCTACCACTCCGTATTTTGACATTGGGATTTTTTTCTTTTATAATCAACATCGTCATAGTTTATTTCGTTGATCTCGCATTTTATGAACTGGTTTTCGAAGGCTTTTGGCCGATGGCTTGGTTTATAGTCCTACTCTGGTTCCTAAACTTAATTTTATATTCAATCTTGAACTAACATGCTTCAATTCGAACAGTTATTACCCTACTTACAAATAATCGTGGCCGTGCTTTTGATTACTGTTATTCTCCTACAGAAAGGTGGAGGAGCGATGGGCTCTTCATTCGGACAGTCCGGAGAATTTTCAACAACCAGGCGCGGACCGGAAAAGCATCTATTCACTTCCACTATCATTCTCGGCATCCTTTTCATAGGGTTGGCTCTATTAAACTTACTGATTTAAATGAGAAACATAATATCGAACCTTTCCAAAAAGGGGAAGCGGTTGTTGAACTTTAAAGATAAAAAGTCTTTTTTTGCAATTTTGCTGTTGCTATTTTTTTCATTAATGGTGTTGATCTACATTTTTTATATTGCGAATACCGAATCGGTCCCCGCTTCCGGAGGAACTTATACGGAGGGTGCTCTCGGTAAAGTCAGATTTCTAAACCCAATATATGCTCCGGAATCCGATTCGGACAGAAATTTAACGGAGATCCTATACAGCGGCTTAATGGATTATGATAAAAGCAACGAATTGGAGCCGGCGTTGGCAAAAAACGTGGAAAAAGATGATGGCGGTCGAATTTTTACGGTTACTCTGAGAGATGAAATTTACTGGTCGGACGGAGAGAAAATTACCGCCGATGACATAATTTTCACCATAACAGCTTTACAATCCAGAGAAGTTCAAAGCCCGATTCGAACCAGCTGGGAAGGAGTAAGGGTAGAAAAAATTTCAGAGAAAAAAGTGGAATTTCGATTGGAAAACCCCTCTCCTTTATTTATTGAAAAACTAACTCTCAAGCCGATACCCAAACATCACTGGAAAGATGTTCCTTTTGAGGATTTTCAGTTCGCTAATAAAAATATGAAACCGATAAGTTCCGGCCCCTACAAATTGGACCAAGTCGAAGAAACAGAAGATTTTCAGAAAATAGTATTGAGGAAAAACTCCAAATACCACGGTAAGAGTCCATACTTGAACCGAATCGAATTCCTGATTTTTGAAAACGAGACTGAATTAATAGAAAAAAAAGACAAGCTGGACGGGTTTTCTCTTCCAAGTATAAGCAATGACAAGGCTTTCTCTATGGAAGAATACAGCTTTCAGCTACCACGATATTTTTCAATATTCTTCAACACCGATCATTTCTCTTCGAAAATCCGAAAAGCTTTGGCCTATGGCACCGACAAACAGTCTTTAAATGAAAAATTAAAAGATATAGAAGAAGTCGAATCACCAATAATGCCCGAATTTTACGGGTTTGAAGGCCCGGAAACGAAATACGAATCGGATCTTGAAAAAGCGTCCGACCTTTTGAAAAAAGCCGGGTTTAAGAAAGATGGAGATTATTTTGAAAAGGTGGTTCAGGAAGAACGGCATTTTGAATTTACGGAAAGATTATCGAAAGGAGATCAAGGAGAAGAAGTCAGAGAGTTACAAAGATGTTTACTCAACGAAGAGGTTTTTCCGGAGGGGGAAATAACCGGATACTTGGATTCGGAAACCAAAGAAGCTGTCAATCGATTTCAAAGAAAATACGAAAAAGAAATATTAAAGCCACACGATTTTGAAAATCCGACAGGTGTGGTAGCTTCATCTACAAGAAAAAAACTAAATGAACTTTGCGGTGGTAAAATACCGGAAGAAAGGGAAAAGCTAACCGTAGAAGTGACAACTATCGATCACCCGCTTTTGGTGGATGTAATGAAAGAAATTTCCATTCAGTGGCAGGAGCTGGGAGTAAAAGTAAAAAAAGAAACAGTTAATCTACCAACCATAGAAACTCTCATAATCGAGGAAAAGAACTATCAAAGCTTCCTCTTCGGAATTAATATGGAGTCGATTCCCGATTTGTACCGCTGGTGGCATTCGAGCCAAACTGAAAGCCCCGGTCTCAATTTCACAAATTACGAAAACGAAGAAGTCGACAGTTTACTGGAAAAATCAGTACGAACAACGGATGAGGATAAACGTGCAGAAACACTCGAAAAGATTCAAGAGCTAATTATGGAAGACAAGCCGGCAATTTTTCTTTATTCACCCAACAAAATTCATTTAGCAGACGAAAAAATAAAGGGTATAGAAGAGAGAAAATTAATAAATTCTTCACAACGTTTAAACGATATTAAGTATTGGCACATAAACACAAAAAGAAGATGGATAAACAACAATTAAAAAATCCCGACATAAGACGCATAAGTGACATGAAGGAAGTTATTTACGATAAAGAATGGTTGAAATCAGCGGAAGATTTCGAAGCTTACTACATGTACAGAGGGGTAGCGAAAAAAAATGGACTCCGTTACGACATAACCGAAATGCCTTTCAAAATGTTCGGTAAGGAATACCCGAAGACCAAAGGACATTATCATCCCGGTGATTATGGAGAGATCTACCAAGTTTTAGAAGGAAAAGCAATCTATTTACTCCAAAACAGGGAGCTGAGTGATATAGTAATAATAGAAACTAATCCCGGCGAAGTAGCGATAATTCCTCCCAATTACGGTCACGTAACGATAAATCCCGGTCCGGAAAAATTGAAAATGGCCAATTGGGTAAGTCCGGAATTCAACTCAATTTACGAGCCGATATTGAAAAAAGGGGGTGCAGCCTACTTCTATACCGAGAACGGATGGATACAAAACCAAAACCATGACAGTGTTCCGGAGATACGAATGGAAGACCCAGAAGCGGGACTACCTGAAGATTTGGAATTTCTAAAATAGAAGCAGCCCGGGTGGCGGAACCGGCAGACGCGCCAGTTTCAGGGACTGGTGCCCTTACGGGCTTGCGGGTTCGAATCCCGCCCCGGGCACAAAACAATTAATTATTAACTACGGGTTTTTCTCATAAATAAACTCGATTTAAAAAGAACGAAAACGAAAAAGTAAGTTTTTGTTTGAAAAAGAATGAGCAGTAAAGACAAGAAAGTAAAAATAATTCCTCTCGGTGGAATGGGAGAAGTGGGAAAAAACATGACTCTCCTGGAATGTGAGGGTCGAATCTTAATAATAGATATGGGGCTTAACTTTCCCGAAGATGATTCACCGGGAGTAGACTACATAATCCCGAATATTTCTTACTTAAAAGGCAGAAAAAAAGATATTCTGGGAGTCGTATTCACCCACGGGCACTACGATCACATCGGAGCGGTTCCTTATTTTCTAAACAAGTTAGGAAACCCTCCTCTTTACGGATCTCCTCTGACTATGGGGATAATTGAAAAACGACAAAGCGACTTTCCATCACAACCAAAACTAAAAAAGATAGTTGTGGAAGACGGAAACAGTATACAAATGGGACCTTTCAACGTGGAATTTTTTCATCAAAACCACAACATACCTCATAATTTAGGTCTCTTTATTGAAACGCCGGCAGGAAATATTCTTCATACCTCGGACTTCAAGTTCGACAAAACCCCCCAAAACGGGCCGGCAACGAACTTCGAGAGATTGGAAAAGCTGTCAGAAAGGGGGGTTCATCTTATGCTTTCCGATTCCACGGGTGCCGAGATAGATGGAAACTCTTTGTCGGAAAAAACGATTTCAGAAAACATGGAAAAGATATTTCGGAACGCAAAAGGAAGAATAATAACGGCAACTTTTTCCTCTTTAATAAACCGTGTTCAGGATATCATCAATCTTTCCGAAAAATACAACAGAAAGGTGGTAATAGAAGGATACGGAATGAAAACGAATATTGAACTCGCCCGTAATCTGAATCTGATCAAAATCAAAAAAGGGACTCTGGTGGACAGAAGGAATGCGGACGAACTGGCTGCGGAAAATACAACAATAATTTGCACCGGAGCTCAAGGAGAAGAACGGGCAGCACTCATGAGGATAACCAACGGAGAGCACAGACATTTCGAATTGAGAGAAAGAGATACCGTGGTTTTTTCTTCCTCGGTAATTCCGGGAAACGAAAGGTCCGTTCAGAATCTCCGAGACGATATCCTGCGCCAAGGTGCCGATGTTTATCATTACAAGATGATGGATATACACGCAAAGGGCCATGCTCAGAGTGAAGAGATAATCGAAATGATCAAGATAATGAGACCAAACTATCTAATTCCGGCACACGGACAATACTCGATGCTGGTAAGGCATAAAAAATTAGCGGAAAAAACCGGAATCCCGGAAAAAACTATGATAATAGAAAACGGGGAACCGGCCGTACTTTCTCCGAAAAATCTCTACAAAGCGGATAAAGCGGTTAACGCAAAACCGGTGATGGTTGACGGGTCCGGAGTCGGAGACGTGGGAGGAGTCGTTCTTTACGATAGAAAAGAATTAGCTGAAAACGGAATTTTCGTAGTCATAGCAGTAGTGGATAAAGAAACCAAAAAACTTCAAAACTCACCCGATATAATCTCCAGAGGGTTCGTTTATCTACGAGAATCTCAAGATTTGCTGGCAGAAACAAGAAATAAAGTAAGAGAGATAATAAAAGAGGCTTCAAAATCCAGAAAGAAGAGTGCTCCGAAAAAAATAAAGAAGATGATGGGTAAAAGAATAGAGGACTTCTTGTACAGCAAAACAAAAAGGAGGCCCATAGTTTTGCCGGTAGTAATAGAGATTTAATCCGTAATCAAATATAATTAAAAAAAATATGAGAATATTTAGCGGAATACAGCCGACGGGGGAGTTACATATAGGGAACTACCTCGGAGCTATAAAACAGTGGATAAAGCTACAAGAAAAAGATGAATGCATCTTTTCGATAGTTGATCTTCATGCTTTGACTTCGGATTATTCTCCGGAAGATCTCCGCGACAAAGTAGTCAGTACGGCAATAGTTTATCTGGCAGCGGGAATCGATCCAGAAAAATCAACCATATTCGTTCAATCACAAGTAAAAGAGCATACCGAGTTATGTTGGTATTTAAACACTTTAACGCCGATAGGAGAATTGGAAAGGATGACCCAATACAAAGAAAAATCAAGCAAGAAGAAAAAAAGATCCAATGCCGGTCTTTTAAACTATCCCATCCTGCAAGCGGCGGATATTCTTCTTTATGGAACACAAGTAGTTCCCATCGGAGAAGATCAGGTTCAACACATAGAATTGACAAGAGACATTGCAAAAAAATTCAATAAAAAATTCGGAAAAACTTTCCAAATTCCCGAGTATCAACTGTCAAAAACCGGAGCCAGAATAATGAGTCTAAAAAATCCATCAAATAAAATGTCCAAATCAGGGAAAAAGGGGAATGCAATATCCCTTTTCGACAAACCGAAAGTCATAGAAAAAAAGGTTATGTCCGCCGTAACCGACACCGGAAAGGACATAGTCCATAACCCGGAAAAAAAACCGGGGATTTCCAACTTAATAGTGATTTACAGTAAATTTAAAGAGCAAAAAATAAATAAAACAGAAAAAGAATTCAAAAACTCGAGCTATAAAGTATTTAAAGAAAAGTTGGCCGAACTTTTAATAAAATCACTGGATCCTTTCCGTCAAAAAAGAGAGAAGTTAAAACAGCGAAGAGAAGTCTATATAGAAGAAATTCTAAATCAAGGAGCGCAAAGAGCCGAATCGTTGGCTTCTTCAAAAATGAGTGAAGTGAGGCGAAAGATGGGCCTTATCAACTGATCCGAAACGAGTCACTAAAACAAAAAAGCGGACCATACGGTCCGCTTCTTTGATAATTACTGAAAAAATCAATATTCTTTCAGTTCTTCTATCTTTTTTTTGAGCTTTTTATTTTCCTTCTTCAATTCCACCATCTTGATTTCGCGCCCGACGGTTAATTTGTTGAATTTTTTTAGTTGTTCAATCTTTTTTTCAAGCTGAGCAGTTCTTCTTTTAACTTTCTCGTCCAATTTTTTGTTCAATTCTTCCAATTCCTTGGTTCGTGCCCTAACCTTTATCTCCAAAACAGCATTCGCCTCTTTCAATTCTTCTTTTTTCTCCTGAAGTTTTTCTTCTATTCTTTTAAGCTCGTTAATTCTATTTTCGCTTTCCCTTTTTTCTTTCATCAACTGAAAATCCCTGCGCAAAAATTTCTTGGAAATTCTGTCCAGCTCTTTTTTAAGCTCCTCTTTGGATAAATCTTTTGTTTTTTTGTTTTTGTTCACCTATCTGATAGCTAAAACAGTTATGGTCTCATTGTGAAAAACACTGCGCTCTTCCCCGTTTTTCAAAGGAGCTATTTCTCCATAAGTATAAAATCCCGCAACCGGAACCTCCGGACCGAACACATCCTTAATGGCTTCAGGTTCTTCATTTCTCTCCATTCCCAAGAGCTTATATCTGGCAATGCAGTTAAAAACGAATACCGCCTTGGGTTTTTCTCCCAACTGATTGCGAGCTGATTCGGCCGCTTCGCGAGCCGCCCCGATCGCTTTTTTTCTATCTCCTATCATTAATCTAACAATGGATCCTTCCGGAACTTCAGCAGCAAAGTCTATTTCCCCGTCACCATTAGCAATTACGGGAGAACGGAGAAGCGTATTTTCGCTTTCATCAATACTCATTCCTAAAGGATAAGTATAAGCTATTTGAGCAAAAGACTCTCGAGTCAACTCTTCGGCCGCCTTTCCGAAATAGTCTTCATAAATTTTTAAAGCCGGTTCATTTTCTATCTCAATTACTTTTGCTCCCTCCGAAGCGGTAACCCTCATCGGATTACCTACAGGTTCCCAGCCGTGCCCGCATCCCGTTCCAAAAGAGACATCATCGGAAATCCCGATTCCGAGAACAGCTCCGCTGACTACTTCGCCATCAACATATTGAAAAGTTTTTTGGAAGTTATAATCATCACCGGCCAAACCACCTATTATCAAAAAATCATTTCCCAAAACTTCTTGAGCTCCTCTTACTATTTCAGCTCCGTTTTCGGATAGACCATCCCCTAACAGAAATAACGCGGAAAAATTATTTTCCCTTTCTCGTAATTTTCGAGCCATTTCTCTTCCGGTTCGAAAAGAATTTTCGACTGCTCCCTTCTCAACCGCAACGGGCCAGTGATCGGCACCGCTGATTCCCATGACGACAACACTGCCAGATTTCACTTGAGACCCTTCAATTTCTCCGGCCGTTGAACACCCCACCACTCGAGCCTCCTCCGTAGAGCTTATTACTCCACTCAATACTTCTTCTTGATCATATTCGGAAGAAGAAAAAACGAATACTATTTTCGGCTCCTCTTCCAAGCCGGCAAGCATGCTTTCAACACTCTCCTTTCCGGCCTCGAAGGGATCTTCATTTGAGCTGATCCCAGTAAAAGCTTCTATTTTTGTGTTTTCCATATTTTTTCTTTTGTTTTTTTAAATATAACAAGAATATTTATTTTTAACAAAATTAACTCACCTCTTTTATTATTCGGATTAGTTCTTCTCTTTTTTTGTTTAATTTCTTTTTCGTATCGGCCTCGAGTCGTAATCTGACCAAATCCTCTGTATTCGATTTTCTCAAATTGAACCACCAATCTTCAAACTCTACATACACGCCGTCAATTTCAAAATTCTCTCCGTGATTGAATGCCTGGCGCACCTCGTTCAGTGTTTTGTCCTTGTTTTTAACTTCCATATTTATTTCCCGGCTTTGATGATATTTTTTAAACGGCTTTATGAGATCAGAAAACTTTTTCTCTTTTTTGCTCAAAAAGGAAATCAGTTTAACGGCAATAAAAAGGCCGTCATCTATGCAATAATTGTCCCGGTGCATTATATGTCCGGAAAGTTCCGCCCCCATAAGCCCGCCCTCCTCAATCAATTTTTCTTTGTAGAAGGGGTTTCCGACTCGCATCTTTTCCGGTATTCCGCCGGCTTCGGCGATTTTCTCCGGTGTTATTTTTGAAAATCTAAGATCAAAATAGATTTTTTTCTCCTCCGAATTTTCAAGTTCGGTTTCGGCGAGAAGACTAACCAACAAATCCGGGTAAACTATTTTTCCCCGATCATCAACAAAAAAAGCTCTATCCCCGTCTCCATCGAAAAATATACCGAGATCGGCTTCCTCTTCCTTTACTTTTTTTACCAGGATTTCCATGTTTTTCGGTTCCGGGTTTGGTAGGTGATTGGGGAAACGAGGGTCAACTTCGTCATAGAGACTTAAAATTTCGGCATCCAAATTATCGAAGGCCTTTTTTCCGGTCACCGAAGCTACTCCGTTTCCGTAATCAACCACCACCTTCAATCCATGAACATCTCGTCCGAAAGACAAAATATGGGAAATATAGTCCGGCATTGGATTCACTTGTTTGACATCGCCTTCTTTATCCACAAAATTTTCTTTTTTTATAATTTTCCTTATCCCCTGAATCTGTTTTCCGTATACTTGAAGACCGTTTCTTTTTATCAGTTTCATTCCGTTGTATTCGGGGGGGTTGTGGGAAGCGGTAACCATAATGCCTCCCGAATGATCATATTTACAGACCGCAAAATTAACCAAAGGAGTGGAAGCGATTCCTATATCAAAAACTCGAGCCCCGGAATCAATCAGGCCTTCTTTCAAATTTTTAAAAATATCAGGAGAGGTTTCCCTTCCGTCTCTTCCAACCACTATTTCCGGATTCTCTTCATCAAGAAAGCTGACGAAAGCCCTTCCCACAAAATAAGCTATTTCGGGATCTACTTCTTCCGGAGAAAGCCCTCTTATATCGTATGTTTTAAATATTTTATTCTTCATAATAAAAAGTTACTTTTAAAGATTATATCAAAAAAAGACAATTTTGAAACTCGATGGCAACAATTCTTAAAATAACCTTAAATTTATTTCCTTAATAATATAAATATAATAATTAAGAATCCATGTTTTATTTCAATTATGTTCAACTTTTTTGCAAAATAATCTCGAAGATTGATTCAGTTCATCAACGATTTCGTAATTGTTCTATCGATAGTGTTGAGGATGTGGATATCCGGAATCTTTTTCTCTTGTCTTTTTTTTGTTGAGTTCAACTCACTTTAGGGTTCAGTAACCAATCCGTACCCATCAAATCCTAATAAAAATTGTCAAAATAAGGAATAATTTGGGAAAAGTTCTCGGATAAGTTATCATTAGACTGACATGAGTTTTGATATAGGCATAATAGGATTGCCGAATGCGGGAAAATCAACACTTTTCAGGCTTCTGACCGAAGTGGAGGTTGATGTGGATGATTACCCTTTCACTACTATAGATCCCAATATAGGGATCGTCAAAATTCCGGACGAAAGAGTGGACAAGATCGCAAAAATAACCAACCCCGAAAAAAAGCTTCATCCGACAATAAAGTTCGTCGATATAGCCGGACTTATCGAGGGAGCGCATAAGGGTGAAGGATTGGGAAACAAGTTTCTTTCTCATGTTCGGCCTTGTGACGGTTTAATTCATGTAATAAGAGCTTATGAGGAAGAAAAAACGCCGACCCCGGAAAAAGACAAGCGAATAATAGAAAAAGAGCTGCTGATGAAAGATTTGGAGCTCTTGGAAAAATTATCTGAAAAAATGAAAAGAGAGGAAAGAATTGATTTAATAATGAAAATGAAGGAATGGGTGTCCAAGGGAAATCACTTGAAAGAAATGAACTTGTCGAAAGAAGACGTTGAATCGGTAAAAGAGTTTCAGTTTTTAACCATGAAACCGATTTTTAATCTCTACAACGGCTCCGAAAACGAATTTTCAATTGATCTCAAAATGGAGGAGGAAATAAAAGAATTGTCCCAAAACGAAAAAGAGGATTTACAAATTAATTCACAGCTTGATGAGTTTTTAATCAAGTGTTATAATTACTTCAACCTGATAACGTTTTTCACCATTGCAAAAAAGAAAACTCAGGGATGGTCAATCAGGAAAAACACTCCGATCCAAAAAGCCGGTGAAAAGATACACTCTGATTTTAAAGAAAAATTCAAAAGAGCAGAGATTACCGATGTAAAATCTCTGATTAATGCGGGTTCTTTCCAAAAAGCTAAGAGTCAAGGAAAAGTTAAGACGGTCGGATCGGACTACAGAGTTAAAAATGAAGATATAATCGAATTCAAAATATGAACCTTTACGAACTAAACTATTTGATAACACCGAAATTAACCACCGAAGAAGTGGAGAAGTTCTGCAATGAAATAATCGAGATGCTGAAAGAAACGGACGCCGTTTTGTCTAAAATCGAAAACCCGAAAAAAAGAAAGCTCGCCTATAAAATAAAAAATGCTGAGGAAGCGTACCTTGTTTCCGCGGACCTGGAAATCGATCCGGAAAAAGTGAAGTTAATAGAAGAAAAATTAAAAAGAAAAGAAAAGATTTTGCGCCATATAATAATATCGAAGGAAGCTTCGGAAGATGATGAGGAAGAAAAGAGTATGAGTAAAAAGAGAGAAGACAGTGAACCGAAAAGAGAGGAAGATGATGAGGAAGAAAAAGCAAAGAAAGAAGATGAAAAAGTAAAATTAAATGAAATCGATAAAAAAATCGATGAAATAATATGAACTTCAACAAGGTGATAATCGCCGGAAATTTAACCGACGACCCGGAGAAAAGAAAGACCGATTCGGGGACGTCGATAGCTAACTTTTCCGTGGCAACCAATAGGTATTATACGGATAATTCCGGAGAGAAAAAGCAGGAAACGGAATACCACGATGTAGTCTTTTTCGGCAAAACGGCGGAAAACATAACGAAATATCTTTCAAAAGGATCTTCGGTTCTCATAGAAGGAAGATTGCAAACCAGAAGCTGGGAAGGACAGGACGGAAAAACCAGATATAATACCGAAATAGTGGGAAGAAACATTCAATTCGGTCCAAAAGAAGGAGGTGCCAAGCCCAATCGCCAAAGCAAAAACAAGAAAGAAAAAGAAGAAGAAATCCCCGTTATCGAAGAAGACGACGATATAGATGTTGAAGATATACCTTTTTAACCAACACGGGTAAACAACACTGAAATTAAACAGAAAAAGTTATGAAACAATGTTACTTTTGTCAACATGAAGTCGAAAGAATAGACTTCAAAGAAACGGAAATTTTACAAAAATTCATCGATAAAACTCGAAAGATAAAACCGAGAAAAAAAAGCGGACTTTGTGCGGCTCATCAGAGAGAGTTGTCAAAAGCCGTTAAGAGAGCCAGACAAATGGCTCTTCTTCCATATCAGGAAAAAGTCGACTTTTAAATTTTTTTTCCGGATTCCGTAAAAATAAAAATCTCCCTTTCCCGGGAGATTTTTTATTTATCGGAAGAATATTTTTCTCACTTGTTCTCTTCACGCTTCTTTTTCATTTTTTTCTTTATTTCCGCTTCGATCTCTTCCGCTATCTCTTTATTTTCTTCTAAAAATTGCTTCGAATTACTCTTTCCTTGACCTAATTTCTTGTCATCATAGCTGTACCAGGATCCAGCCTTTTCAACTACATCCATCTCTACACCGACCTTCAGCAAATCACCGTAATAAGATATCCCCTCATTGTAATAGATATCGAATTGAGCCTTACGGAACGGAGCTCCAACTTTGTTTTTAACGACCTTGGCTACGACTCTGTTACCTATTATCTCTCCCTTGGATTTTATTTGCGCTCTTCTGGAAAGACTTATTCTAACCGAAGAATAAAACTTCAGAGCCAGTCCGCCGGAAGTGGTTCGGGGGTTTCCGAATTTAACCCCGATTTTCATTCTTGTCTGATTTAAAAAGATGACCGTGGTGTCCGTTTCAGAAATTACCCTCGATAATTTTCTCAGAGCCGAAGACATTAACTTAGCTTGTTTTCCGATCTGCGCATCACCAACCTCTCCAGCGATTTCACTTTTCGGCGCCAATGCAGCAACCGAATCGACAGCTATCACATCAACCTCTCCGGAACGGACCAGAGTTTCAACTATTTGTAAAGCTTGCTCACCGGAGTCGGGCTGAGATATGAGCAATTCATCAATATCAACACCTATTTTTTTCGCGTACTGAGGATCCAAAGCATTTTCCACGTCAATAAAAGCAGCTACTCCTCCCTTCTTTTGAGCCTCGGCAACAATATGAAGAGAGAGGGTCGTTTTGCCGGTTGAAGCAGAACCGAAAATTTCAACAACTCTACCTCGAGGAACTCCGCCGACCCCAAGCGCCATATCCAAAGAAAAGGATCCCGTCGGTATGGAATCAACATCCACCGCCTTTAAATCCTTCAATTTCATCAAAGACCCCTCACCGAACTTCTGTTTAATTTCTTTCATAGCTTCCTTCAATTCCTTGCTTTCCGTTTTTTTCTTCTCTTTCTTCTTTTTTTTCTTTTTCTTCTTTTTTTCGCTTTTATCACTTTTTTTCTTTTTTTTGGCCATAATAAATTGTGAACCTTGATTTATAAAATTTAATATTTATTCATCATTTATTTCTCGGGTCTTAAAATCACTTTCTTCGGAATCATCTTCGCTTCCTTCTCCGTAAACTACCCTCGGTTTGGATCCGCGAGAGGGACCAACTATATTTCTGGCCTCAAGCATGTCCAATATTCTGGCCGCCCTGACGTACCCTATGCGTAATTTTCTTTGCAGCATGGAGGCTGAAGCCTTGTCCGCTCGTATAACCAAATCCTTGGCATCTTCATAAAGTTCATCTTCTTCCATGTCGTCTTCAATCTTTTGAGCTCTATCCTTTTCAAGCTCCTCTTCCAGCTCTTCGCCCAAATCATCATCATCTTCTTCAATCGACTCAACCTTGTCAACGAGCCAATTTACAATTTTTTTGGTTTCTTCCTCGGAAACGAAAGGTCCCTGGACACGTCTCGGTTTAGAGCTGTTATTGGAAGATATAAAGAGCATATCACCGGCTCCGAGCAATCTTTCCGCACCTCCCATATCCAAAATAGTTCTGGAGTCGACTTGAGAGGCGACTTGGAAGCTGACTCGAGAAGTTATGTTGGCTTTGATCAGTCCGGTAATTACCTCCACCGAGGGTCTCTGAGTAGCAAGTATCAAATGGATTCCAACTGCCCTGGCCATTTGAGCTATGCGAACAATTCCGCTTTCAATCTCATTTTGTTTTTTAGCCATTAAATCAGCAAGCTCATCAACGACCAAGACTATGTAAGGCATCACCTCTTCATCTTCTTGTTTTTTAGCCCATTCATTATAACTTCTGATATTTCTCTTTTTACTTTCGGACAAGACATCAAACCTTCTTTCCATCTCTCCGATAAGCCATTCAAGAGCGTTGTGGGTTTTTTCCGCATCGTAGATTACGGAGGTTAAAAGGTGAGGAAGTCTTTTGTATAGAGAGAACTCGACTCTTTTCGGGTCAACCAAAATCAATCTCAAATCTTCCGGGGAGTTTTTATAAATTAAGCTAAGTATCAAAGTGTTCAAAAATATGGTTTTACCCGAACCGGTGGCGCCGGCAACCAGGAGATGAGGCATTTTGGCTAAATCGGCATAGATGGAGTTTCCGGAAACATCTTTTCCGACGGCCAACGTTAAAGAAGATTTTTTCTTTGAAAATTCTCTACCCAACAAATCTCTGAGTCTTATCATTTCCCTATCCTCATTCGGAACCTCTATACCAACCAACGACTTTCCCGGGATTGGAGCTTCCGTTCTCACCGGATGTTTGGCCAAGGCGAGAGCCAGATCGTCGGAAAGAGAGGTTATTTTGGATAATTTTATTCCTTCCGCCGGCTTTAAAGTGTATTGAGTTACCGTCGGGCCGACATTTATTTCCGACATGGAGACGGAAATATCGAAATTGGAAAACGTTTCCTTTATTATTTTCGAGTTCTTTTTAGTGTCACCCGGATCAGCGCTACCTCCTCCTTTTTCAAGAAGCTTCAAGGGCGGGGTCACTCCTTTCTTTTTGGTGCCGGTAGTTTTTTCTTTTTCCGAGCCTTTCTCTTCTTTTTCATTTTTATTTTTCTCAACTTTTTTTGTTTCTATTTTCTCCGTTTCAAAGCTCGGGGCGAATATCTTTTTAATTACAGACGGTTTTTCTTCTTTTTTTCGTTTTCTCTTTTCAAAAAAGTTTTCAACCGCCTCAACAAAAGAAGCTTCTCGGTAAAGAAGCTGCCAAAAAATTATCAACCCCACTGTCATCGTTATGAAAAAAATCAACAAACCGGCAGGAAGACCAAAAAAATCCCTTAAAGGAAGCAAGATTTCCCCGACTTGCCCGCCGATATAATTCGGGTCCTCAACGCGATTAAAATTACCACCCAGGGTGGTAAAAAATCCGGTCGAACCGAGAAGAACGAATAGAAATCCGACAATGAGAGGTAATAAAAATTCTTCATATTCGGTTCTTAAAAATATCCATCCGGAAATCAAAAGTAAAAAGGGGATCAAAGTAGCCATAAACCCGAAAAGATTATCAAAAAAGATAATCTCCAACCACCGACCGGCTTTCCCGGCTGCATCGAATATACTCAATATTCCTATTATCGCGAAAAGAAAAAGGAGGAGGCTGACAATAATCCTCCTCATTTTCTTGGAAAAAAACGGCTCTTTCTTTTCTTTTTTCTTTTTCCCCATAACTGTTTAATTATACCACGAAACGGTACAATTTAAAGGGATTACAAATCTCCTTCCTCGAGACCGGTTCCGGCAGGTATTAATTTTCCTATGATTACATTCTCCTTGAGCCCTTTTAACGGGTCCACTTTGCCTTCCAGAGAAGCCTCTATGAGAACTTTGGAGGTTTGCTGGAAGGAAGCGGCGGAAAGGAAGGAGTCCGTGTTGAGAGCTACTTTGGATATTCCCAGTAGAATGGGTTCGGCTTTGGGTGGTTGCTTTCCGTCATTTTCCATTTTCTCTCTCTTTTTTTCAAAAACTTCTCTTTCAATTATTTGTTTGGGAGTTAAAAAAGAATCGCCCGGATCAGTGATTTTCATTCGTGAAGTCATTTGCTTGACTACGACTTCCAAATGCTTGTCATGGATATCAACTCCCTGAGAAACATAAACCTTTTGGGCTTCTTTCAAAATGTATTTTTTGGTATTTTTCAATCCTTTGGCTTTGAAATAATCTTCCAGATCAAGATTACCTTCACAAAGCTGGGTCCCCGGCTCAACTCTTTCTCCTCTTTTCACCCATATCGCTTTGTTGGAGTCAATTTTATAGGACTTAACTTCTTCCTTTTTGGTTTTGCTTTCATCAACTCTTATTTTTACGACTCCGTCATCCTTGTTAACCTCAATAACTTTTCCTTCCACCTCGGCCATCTGAGCTTTTCCTTTGGGGGTTCTAACCTCAAAAATCTCTTGAACTCTCGGAAGTCCCATGGTAATATCGGTCCCTCCGGCAACTCCGCCGGTGTGAAAAGTTCTCATCGTAAGTTGTGTTCCCGGCTCCCCAATGGCTTGAGCAGCTACTATTCCGACAGCGTCTCCCACCTTAACCATTTTATTTCTTCCCAACTCCCAACCGTAGCATTTACAACAAACTCCGCTCACTGAATTGCAGGTCATTACCGACCTGACCCTGACGGAATCGATGTTGCTTTTCTTTATCTTTTCGGTAGCATTCACGTCTATTACTTCTCCTTCTTTTACCACCGTTTCACCTTTTATTTCTATATCCTCAATCGCTGTTTTTCCGCTGATTTTAAATTCAAAGTCTTGATCGATTTCATCAGAATCCTCTTTTTTTACCAAAATTCCTTCATCTTCTCCACAATCTTCTTCCGTAACTATAACTTCGTGAGAGACGTCTACGAGTCTTCTTGTCAAATAACCGGCACTCGCCGTTCTGAGAGCGGTGTCGACAGTTCCTTTTCTGGCTCCGTGAGTAGAAATAAAGTATTCGAGAACATCAAGTCCTTCCTTGAAAGAGCTTTTTACCGGAAGTTCTATAATTTCACCTGAGGGATTAACCACTAATCCTTTCATTCCCGCCATCTGTATCGGTTGCGACCAAGACCCACGAGAGCCGGATTCGGTTATCGTGAGAACGGATCCGTATTCGGGTAATTCGTCCGGAACTAAATCTTCCACTTCATTTTTTGCTTTGGTCCAAATTTCTATTACTTTATCCTCGCGTTCCGAATCGGAAAAGAGACCTTGTTCGAAATACTCCTCAACTTCCTTCGTTTTTTCTTCCGCTCTTTCGATTACTTCCTCTTTTTTATCGGGTATAACAAGATCGTCCATCCCCCAAGAAATTCCAGAAAAAGTAGAATACTTAAACCCGAGATTTTTTATTTCATCGAGCATGTGGTGAGCGTCTTCCGGATCGAACTTCTTGATTATTTCCGCAATCACTCCTTTGAGTGTTCCCGAATCCATGGTTTTATTTTTAAAGGGTATTCCGTCGGGCAACGCTTGGTTAAAAATAAGACGACCAACGGTAGTTTCTACCATTTCACCGTCGATTCGAACTTTTATTTTCGCCCGGATATTAACCTTTTCATATTCAAGAGCCAGCTTAGCTTCGGAGGGAGAAGAAAATATCTCCCCTTCTCCATTTTGATCCTCTTCAATTTGAGTCATCCAATAACAACCGAGGACCATGTCCTGAGAAGGAGAAACGATCGGCTTTCCCGTTGCGGGTTTTAATAAATTCTTGGAGGAAAGCATCAATTTTTTCGCTTCATCTTGAGCCTTCTCGGATAGCGGTAAATGAACTGCCATCTGATCACCGTCAAAATCGGCATTAAAAGCTTCACAAACCAGAGGGTGTATTCTTATCGCTTCTCCCTCGGTCAATACCGGTTTAAACGCTTGTATTCCCAGCCTATGAAGGGTTGGCGCCCTATTTAAAAGAACAACTTTTCCTTTCACCACTTCTTCCAAAATCGGCCAAACTTCATCATCTTTTTCATCTATCATTTTAGTTGCTCCTTTAACATTGTAAGCCAAGTCTCGGTCGAGTATTTTTTGAATTATAAAGGGTTTGAAAATTTCGAGAGCCATATTTTTTGGTAGTCCGCATTCATCCAAATCCAGTTCGGGGCCGACCACTATGACCGATCGCCCGGAATAATCAACTCTTTTTCCCAACAGGTTTTGCCTGAACCTTCCCTGTTTTCCTTTTAACATGTCCGCTAAAGATTTGAGGAGTCTTTGTCCTCCCGTGGAAGCTTGAGTAACTACTCCTTTTCTCATCTGGTTGTCTATCAGTGCATCAACCGCTTCCTGAAGCATTCTTTTTTCGTTTCGAACGATAACTTCGGGCGCTTCAATATCGAGTAGATTCTTTAATCTGTTATTCCTGTTTATAACTCGCCGATAAAGGTCATTCAAGTCAGAGGAGGCATACCGACCTCCATCGAGTTGAATTATCGGTCTCAAATCGGGGGGCAAAACCGGCAAAACCGTCGGAAACATCCATTCCGGCCTTATATCAGCTTTTTTTATGGCTCTAAAAACCTTTAATCTTTTTAAGTACTTTTTTTTCTTCGACTTGGATCCAGTTTCATTCTTTTTTTCGGTGAGCTCTTTAATTTTTTCTTCCAGATTAATATTTTCGAATATTTCCCGAAGAACTTCCGCACCGGTTCCAGCTTTAAATATATTACCATACTTTCGCTTGTATCGGTGATATTCCACTTCGGTCAATATTGATTTTTTCTTTATTGATTTTATTTCTTCCTTGGTTTTGTCTCTTGATTTTCTTAATTTCTCCAAAGACTTCTCCAACTCTTCTCCTTTTAAGTTATCTTTTCTTTTTTTCTTCTTTCTTTTAAATTCTTCTTTCAATTTTTCCAAAACTGAATCCTTTTCTTCTTCATTTACTTCAGTAACTATATAGCCGGTAAAATAAACAACTTTTTCTAACTTCTTTTTGGAAATGCCCAAAATCAATCCCATCTTAGAAGGAATTCCTCGAAGATACCAGATATGAGAAACCGGAGCGGCCAACTTGATGTGTCCCATTCTGGATCTTCTAACCGAAGATTTGGTCACTTCGACTCCACAACGATCACAAACTATTCCCTTGTATCTTATTTTCTTGTATTTCCCGCAATAGCACTGATAGTCCTTTTCCGGGCCGAAAATACGTTCGCAAAATAGTCCGTTTTTTTCCGGCTTTTGGTTTCTGTAATTTATCGTTTCGGCTTCAGTCACCTCACCGTGAGACCAATCCAAAATGTCGTCGGGAGAGGCTAATTTTATTTTGATCGCATTTACATCTTCTACACGCATAGTTTAGATTTGGTTATATTTCCGGTTTGGAAATTATTTTTCTTTTTTTACTTGAATGTTTAATCCGATGGCTTTCATTTCCGAAAGTAAAAGTTGAAAAGAGGCGGGCAAATTGGGTTTTTTGATATCTTCTCCTTTCAGTATGGCCTCATAAGCTGCTGCTCTACCGGGAACATCATCCGATTTGATAGTCAGCATTTCCTGTAGAGTGTGAGCGGCACCGTATCCCTGCAAAGCCCAAACCTCCATTTCTCCGAATCTCTGTCCTCCGAATTGTGCCTTACCTCCCAGAGGCTGTTGAGTGATTAAGGAATACGGCCCGATAGCCCTCATATGTATTTTATCCTCGATCATATGAATTAATTTGAGCAAATACATGTATCCGACCGTTACCTTTCGAGGAAATGGTTTTCCCGTTCTTCCGTCATAAATCTTCAGTTGTCCATCTTCCGGATATCCGGCTTTTTTCAACTCTTTTTTTATATCTTCATTGGTGGCGCCGGAAAGAGCGGGAGTTTCCGCCAAATAATTCAACTCTTCAGCTGCCAGCCCCAAATGAGTTTCCATTATTTGTCCGATATTCATCCGTGAAATAACTCCCAACGGGTTTAAAACCACATCAACCGGAGTCCCGTCTTCCAGAAAGGGCATCTCCTCTTCAGGTAAGACGGTAGAAATAACTCCCTTATTTCCGTGCCTTCCGGAAAGCTTGTCTCCGGTTTTTATTTTTCTCATCTGTGCTACTCTCACTTCAACTTTCTTAATAATTCCGGTATCCAATTTATGTCCCTTTTCGCGTGAAAAAACCTTTATTCCCACGACTCTCCCTCTTTTTCCATGCTTCATTCTCAGAGAGGAATCCTTTACATCTTTGGCTTTTTCTCCAAATATAGCCTTAAGCAGTCTTTCTTCCGGCGTCAGTTCAGCTTTTCCCTTCGGAGAAATTTTTCCGACTAAAATATCTCCGGGCCCGACTTCGGCACCGATTCTTATTATTCCTTCCTCATCCAAGTCTTTTAGTTTTTCTTCAGAAACATTCGGAATATCGCTGGTGGTTTCTTCAGGACCCAGTTTAGTTTCCCTAACATCACAAGTAAAATTTTCTATATGCACGGAAGTATAAACGTCATCTTTGACCAGCCGTTCGGAAACCACGATAGCATCTTCGAAATTGTAACCACGCCAAGGAAGAAAAGCAACCAAAGCGTTTTGACCCAGTGCCAGTCTTCCTTCGGCAATAGAGCCACCGTCGGACAGAACTTCATTTTTTTCAACTTTATCTCCCTTATCTACGGTCGGTTTTTGATGAAAGCAAGTATAATTGTTGGTATGTGAAAAAGTTTCCAATTCGTGATCATATTTTTTACCATCATTCGCTTTAATCGTAATTTTTTCTCCATCCACATAAGTAACTTCCCCGTCCGCTTTAGCCAACACGGCATGCCCGGAATCTTGGGCTACTTTTTTTTCTATTCCGGTTCCTACCAGGGGAGGGTTCGGCTTCAAAAGAGGAACCGCCTGTCTTTGCATGTTGGCTCCCATTAAAGCTCTGTTAGCATCATCATTTTGTAAAAAAGGTATCACCGAAGCGGCCACCGATACAAGCTGCTCAGCAGCTACATCGATGTAATCTATTTCCTTTTTATCCACCATAGTCGGCTCTCCTCCCGTTCTGGCCTCCACTCTGTCTTTGACTATTTTTCCATTTTTGATCTCAATACCCCCGTGAGTTATATTGTATTTTTCTTCTTCATGAGCGTCCAAATAATCCACTTGATCGGTTATTTTTCCGTCTTCCACTTTGTAGTAGGGAGTCTCTACGAATCCGTATCTGTTTACCCTGGAATACAAAGAAAAGTGGTTCACCAATCCGACATTGGATCCTTCCGGTGTTTGAATCGGGCAAATCCTTCCATAGTGAGAAGCTTGGACATCCCTGGCTTCGAATCCGGCCCTCTCTCTGGTCAATCCCCCCGGTCCCGTTGCAGTCAGTCTCCTCTTGTGTTCCAATTCAGCCAAGGGATTTTCCTGATCCATGAATTGAGAAATTGCGGAAGAAGAAAAAAACTTTTGGACTGCCGAAGCGAACGGACGGGCATTAATCAATTTCGAAGGGTTGAGATCGTCATCTTCGGCGGTAGAAATCTTGTCCTTTACATTTCTATCTATTCGCATTAAAGAAACTCTCAATTTATTCTCCAAAAGCTCGGTAAAAGCTCTTACTCTCCTGTTTCCCAGGTGATCAATCTTGTCTTCTTCAGCTTCGGGATCGTTGTTCAATCTAATTATTTCTCTTATCACGGCAATAACATCTTCAGTAGTTAATGTTCTGTCTTCGGTAGTGATGTCTCTTTCTTCTTCCGGTTTCAATTCGGGTAGGCGCTGCCAGGTCCTCCATCGACCCACCTCGGACAAATCATATCTGTCAAAATTAAAAAACGTATTTTCGACCAGCTCCTTGGCCGGATCGGGAGTTACGGCTTCTCCCGGTCTCATTCTCCTATATATTTCCATAACCGCTTCTTTTCTGTTTTTGGAGGGGTCTCTTTCCAGAGTTTTGTTTATATGAGAAATATCACTTTTGTCTACATCGGCAAATAACTTCTTTATCTCCGCATCGGTTCCCTTTTTCATTTCTTTCTTGCCGACACCGAGAGCCCTGAGTAAAGTAGTAGCGGGAACCTTTCTGCGTCTATCTATTTTCACTCCAACAAAGCCGTCCGGCTCGGAAATGAATTCTAACCAGGTTCCCCGATTGGGAATAATTTTGGCACCGAAAACCTTTTTTCCTTTCTTTTCTTCAGCGGTAAAAAAAGCGCCCGGTGATCTTATCAGTTGTGAAACAGCGACCCTTTCGACTCCGTTAACTATAAAAGTTCCTCTTTCACTCATCAGGGGAAAATCACAAAGAAATATTTCCTGTTTTTTAGTTGTCTCCGTTTCCAGATTTTTAAGTTCAACTTCAACTTTGAGAGGAGCAGTATAAGAATCGTTGTTTTCCCGTGCTTCATTCGCATTTTCATATTTGGATTCCTCCAACTTATAATTGGAAAACTCAATCTCCCATTCCTTTCCCGAATAATCCTTCATCGGTGAAGCTTCTTCAAATAATTTTTCCAAGCGCTGATCCCAAAACTCTTGCCAACTTTTCTTTTGAAGATCCAAAAGGTAAGGAAGATCTAAAATATTTTTTCTATGCCCGAAATTTTTTACTTTTTGCATGTTTATACTCATTTAACAAACAAAACAGCCCTACTTCCCGTAGAGTAAAAATTTTATTTTTATTAATAATAAAGTAACTTGATCAAAGACTGAGCGTTAGTTGCTTTGCGAAAGCGAAAAACTTACTTGCGGTTCTTATTTTACTTTTTTTAAAAAGTTTTGTCAAGTATCAGTTACTATTATATCGTATGCTTTCAAAAATTCCAAGCCCGGCAAAGAAAAGAAGCATCGATCCGCCTCCGTAGCTGGCAAAAGGAAGAGGAGTTCCCATTATGGGTAAAATACCTAAATTCATTCCCATATTAACAAAACTCTGAAAAATAAACATTATCAAAAATCCGGAAACGAACAGCCGGGGAAAATTGGAGTTGCTCTTGAATATTACCAAGAGCATTCTCCAAACGATGAGAGCGATCGATCCGACCAGCAATAAAACGGCAACAAACCCCATTTCTTCAGCTATGGCGGCAAAAATGAAATCGGTATGAGGCTCGGGTAAAAATCCGTATTGGGTTTGACTGCCCTCTTTTAACCCCTGCCCCCAAAAACCTCCGTTCCCTATCGCTATTCGAGCATGATTTCCACCCCATCCTATCCCCTGCGGATCAACTTGAGGGTCGATAAAGCTGATTACTCTGTCTCTTTGATAGTCCTGCATGACAAAACCCCAAACTAACCCGAGAGAGAGGGAGGTCGCAATACACAAGGCTATAAAATGTCTCAATCTAATCCCCGAAATTAAAAGAATTCCACCCCATAAAACCAAAAAGATGATCGCCGTGCCCAAATCGGGCTGCCTAAATACCAGGTAAGTAGGAATAAAGGCATAAATTCCGGAGAGAATTATATGTCTTACCTTGTAAAGCTCTATGTGACGATCCGAAAAGTACTTGGCTAACAAAATAATCAAGGTCAATTTTGCGAACTCGGCGGGAGCAATCATGATCGTTCCCAGGCGAAACCAGCGACGAACATTTCTTATTTCGGGCCCAAAAAAA
Organism: uncultured Candidatus Saccharibacteria bacterium; assembly: GCA_964507105.1. Classification (GTDB taxonomy): domain Bacteria; phylum Patescibacteriota; class Minisyncoccia; order Minisyncoccales; family PWPS01; genus PWPS01. The sequence continues at coordinate 38,033 of CAZDOR010000001.1, forward strand.
AGCACTCCGACAAGCAGAGCTATCGCAAAAAAATAAATCACCAAAACCAAAAAAGAGTTCTCTCGAAAGGATCGCCAGTCAAAAAAAGAAATAATGAGGCAAAGAAAAACACCGGTGAAAAAAAATAATAGCTGTCTGGAAGCAGCCTGACTGCCCGTTGAGCTGTATATGGAAAGAATTCCAATACAAAATATTAGAATCACCGACCCGAAAACAAAAGGATCAAAATGAAAAATTCTTTTCAGTAAAGATTTCATATCATTTTTTTAAATCGGTTCTCCTCTATTATGGGAATATTTCTTTTTTCGGCTTCATCCAACTTCGATCCCGGATTATTACCGACAACGAGGAAGTCCGTGTTTCCGGAAACGGAAGAAGCCACTCTGCCACCCGCCGAGCGTACTTTTTTCTTGGCTTCTCTCCTGGTAAAAGAGTTGAGTTTTCCAGTAAAAACGAAAGTTTTGGACAGGTTATTTTTTTTCTTTTTTGGGTTTTTTATTTTCACTCCCGCGGATTGTAGTTCATCGATTAATTTTTTATTCTTTTTTTCAGCAAACCACATTTCAATCTTTCGGGCCGTGATCGGTCCTATATCTTCAATTTTCAATAAATCTTCTTCTTTAGCTTTTTCCAAAGTTTTCAAGTTTTCGAATTCATTAGCCAAATCAACAGCCGTCCTTTCTCCGACTCCCTCAATGCCCAATGAATATATAAATCGAGAAAGAGATATTTGTTTGCTGTCTTCTATCGATTGAATTAGATTTTTAGCTGATTTTTCGGCGAACCGATCAAGCGGGAGAAGATCTCTCTTTTCGAGTTTAAAAAGATCAGCGGGAGTAGAAACCAATCCCCGGGCAATCAATTGTTCAATAACTTTTTCACCCAGTCCTTCTATATCAAAAGCCGACTTGGAAACGAAATACTTCAAATATTCCCGGTTTTTCGCCTCGCAGTCAACGGAAGGACATCTTTTAACCACCTCACCATCCGGCTTAACGAACTGGGTTCCGCACGAAGGACAACGGCCCGGAAACTCAAAATCTTCTTCCTCACCGGTCCTCATTCCGCTTAAAACGTTTACCACATACGGTATAACGTCTCCGGCTCTTCCCACAACCACGATATCACCAATTTTAACTCCCAATCTTTCTATCTCATCTTCATTGTGAAGGCTGGCCCGGGTTACGGTAACTCCTCCGATCCGGACCGGATCAAGAACAGCTACCGGGGTAGCGCTTCCCGTCCTGCCTATTTGGATTTCTATGTCCTTCACTTCGGTTGTCGCTTTTTTTAGGGGAAACTTGTAGGCAATCGCTCCACGGGGAGCTTTTCCAGTCACTCCCAACCGGTCAAAAAGACGATTGTCATCAACAAAAACAGCTACCCCGTCCATTTCATATTTAATGGATTCTCTCTGCTTAATCGCCTCCTCTCTGAATTGAAAAACTCCATCCAAACCGGAACATTTCTTTTCTTCCGTAGTTTTGAATCCCAGTGCTCTAACCATTTCATGTTCGGTCGCATGATTTTCGGCACCGAAGGGAGTAACAGTTTCGGCGGAAGAAAGGTCGGCGGTTAACTCATAGGCAAAAAAATCAAGATTCCTATCAGCAACGACTTTCGGATCGAGTTGCCTTATCGAGCCGGCGGCCAGATTCCTGGGGTTGGCATAAGGTGACTCACCATCCTTTTTTCTTTTTTCATTAATTTTTTCAAACTCTTCACGAGAAATAAAAACCTCCCCTCTGACAACCAAATCTTTTGATGCTTCCAACCAATTCTGATTATCGGACAATTTCTTCTCCTTATCGGTAAACAGAGCGGGGTCTCTCAATCTCAAAGGGATCGCTTCTATCGTTTTAACATTTTTAGTTACATCCTCACCAACAACTCCGTCTCCTCTGGTGGAAGCGACGGAAAGAACAGAGTCCCGATAAACGAGTTCAAGAGCCAATCCATCCACCTTGTGTTCACAAAAAAACCGGTTTATCTTTTCTCCCGCTTTGCGTTCCAGTCTTTCTTTCCACTCTCTCAAGTCTCGTCTTGAAAAAGCATCCAAAAGAGAGAGCATGGGAGAAAAATGTTCATATTTTTCAAATTTATCGAGTGGCTTCCCTCCGACTCTTTGAGTGGGAGAGTCTTTGGTCACCAGTTCCGGGAACTCATTCTCCAGATCAAAAAGCTCTTTTTTCATGAAATCGAGAGCTTCTTCCGAAATTTCTTGTTTATCTTTTACATGATAAAGGTACCGATGTTTCTTTATTGTTCTTTTTAGTCTCTCTATCTTTTTTTCAGCTTCCTTTTTATTCATTTCCATTTTATTTTTCCCTTCTCACTTCAATGCCTCTGGCCACCCCTCCATACTTACCGACGGAAACCACGACAAGTTCACCATTTTCCTCATCTCTCCGAACCCGAAAGGTTTCTCCTTCCAGCAAATTATCACCCAACTCTTCATCCCACCGGACTTCGTCCTCGCCAAGATCATCATCATCGAAATCACCCCACCGATAAAGAAGCATTTCGATTCCGGCATCAGCAGCATAAAAAGAACGGATAGAATAGTTCATTTCCTCGATAAGTGCTATTCTTTGAACTAAAACGGTGGATACAACCAGGCCAGCACTAAAAAGTATTCCCAAAATAAGAATTGCATAATATATAACCGATCCCTTTTGTTTTTTATTTTTATTCATTTTTAAAGATTTATTCGTCATCCCTTTCTATATCCAAACTTCTTCTGGTTATGGTGCTTTGAAGCTTAACATCCCACCATCCGATATCGGTTTCCTCAACCTCCAAATGAACAGTAGCGGACGGCTGATCCTCGTAGAGAGTTCCGTCTCCGTCGGGATGAACGTTTACATAAACGTAAAAGTCTCTTATATCCAAAAATCCGGAGGTTAAGTCATAATCACTCCAATCTCCGCCTTCTCTTATTCCTTTTTTCATAACCCCATCATCTTCATCCAAAAAAAACCGAACACACTTTTCTTCCCGGTTTTCATCGATGTACATGAACTGAAGAGCCTCTCCGACTCCATCGTCCCCCCCGGGAACATCGTAAGTGTAATAAGCGTTATCGCTTCCTATGCAATCGCCGGCATCATCGGTTATCGCCATCCGGGCCGTTCTGTTTATATATTCCATCACGTAACTTATCTCTCCCAAAGTTCTCTGAGTAGCCATCGCCTTCCGTTGCATTCTTAAATTGGAAACGAAAATTCCGGTAATAACCGTAACCAAGCCGGAAAAAACTCCGATAACCACCAAAATCTCAATTAATGAAAATCCCTTGTTTTTATCATTCATATTCCCACTCTCTTAAGTACCAATTGAATAATTTCGTAGAAGCCCTGTGTTCGTATTCTTCACCTCTCTCTTCCCAGGTGACGACCACCTCCACTTTAAGATATTCGGCATCTTCCCCGTCAGGAAAATAATTGCTCTCCTCGTGTCTTTGAAGTATCACCTTTCTTCTAAAAGGTGTTCCTTCCGCTCCCTGGTAACTGAAAAGTCCGTTACCATCTATCCGCAGAGGTTCATCGTAATCACTTCCCACTTCTTCTTCATCGTAGGTTACGCTCACCTCGACTTCCTCCATATCGTCGTGCTCTTCTTCGGTCAAAAGCCCTTTGGTCCAGCGGCGCGGATCCTCACCCGGATCCTGCATTTCCGAATAGGCGATATTGAAGTTTTTATCTCGTATTCGTCGGGTTATTTCGAAAGCGTCTTGAGTAAGATAGCCGGCGGTAAGCTTCGAGGAAAGAGGCATGGTATCGGTAAAGGAATTTATTATCACCGACATAACCGCCAAAAGACCTATGGTTATAATTCCTATCGTCAAAGTCAATTCGATTATCGTCATCCCGTTTTCTTTTTTCGTAAACATGATTTTATCGCTTTTGAACTAATCCAACACGATTAATTTCCACTACGACCGGATCCTCATCTCCGTATGTCAAATTGAGTTCCACCTCGATGGAGTCCCGGTCCAGTTTTTCCCATTCGTCATCCGCTTCATCCCACTCCCAAAATTGAACTGACATGTACGGAGGCTGGAAACCGACTCTCTTTTCGTTCCCGTCGGTAATTATCACATTTTCTTCGAATCTTTGAAATCGCTCACTGTCGGTATCTCTAAGAAGATAAAAGCCTTCTTCGACAAAATCAACGGTGAAATAATCAACTTGTTCATCGTCCTCATCGAGCACCTCGGTCGCGGAAAGGGACATTCCTCGAACGGTTTCAAGTGAACCAACCAGCACGTCCGCCTGGTCGTTAATCAGAGTTCCTCTTCCCGATTGACGATAACCGACAAAAGCGATTACCGAAATTATGGCAATCAGAGATGTGCTGACGATCAGCTCCACTATACTGAAACCTTTTGAGTTCATATTAAAAAATTTAAATACCAATCGATGATCATTTCACCGAAAAAAAGAGTGATAAAAGTCCCGACTATCAAAAAAGGTCCGAAAGGCACTTTATCTTTTCTACTCTTTTTTCCGGTCAATATAAGGATCACTCCAATTATAGCACCTATGAGAAAAGAAAAAAACAACCCGACTATCACCTCGAGTCCCAAAAAAATACCCATAAAGAGGGAATAACGCACATCACCGAAGCCCATCCCTTTACCGTCGGTAAGAAAATATATCGAATAGAAAAAAAGAAAGGAGATCAATCCGGCTAAAAGATAATCAATTAAAATTTTCGGTCGGGACGAAAAAAAAGCGGGGACCGAGACAAAAACGAGAGCGGCCAAAATCAAGGGATAAATCACCTTGTTGGGCAGAATATAATGTTTTAAATCGTAAACGAAAAGAACGACCAGTCCGGAAAAAATAAAAAGGCTCAAGAAAAAAAGAAGGGCGGTCGAAACGGACACCGGCGGATAGAGGAAAAAAGCACCCAAAAAAAGTAGTCCCGTTGCCAGTTCTACCAGTGGATATTGAAAAGAAATTTCTTGCCCACAGCTTTTACACCGGCCGGCCAAAAAAAGATAAGATAAAATCGGAACGAGCTCCAAAGCGGAAAGGGTTTCTTCACACCGGGGACAAAAAGAACGGCCCGACAAACTTTTTTCTTTTTTTAGTCTGTAAATAAAGCAATTCAAAAACGAACCGACTATCAGTCCGGAAATAAAAATGTAGATAATTATCAGCTTTTCCATTTTTATAAAAAAGAAAGGGTCCGGCTAAACCGGACCCTCTCAATTCTTAGTCTTAACTACCCTTCAAATTGGTTATCGAAGAGCTCGTCACAATCAGTTTCAGTGCCAACACTAGTGCCACCAGTGCCATAATACCTACCGGCATCACCGTCACTGTCTACACAATAATAAACCGTATCTCCACCATCCGTTTCATCGGCACAAAGCGGAGCCCAGGCGGCATAACTTTGGGCTTGATCACTGTCTTCGATGGTCAGCTGATATTCTTCAGTGGTTTCCGAATGTTCACCTTCCATTCCTCCGTCTTCCAAAAGAGCGACACTGCAAGGGGGGATTTGTTCCGCTATATTGGTCCATCCGTCGTGGTCTTCATACCCAAAATAAGCACCTCCCGAGTCGTAGTAATACTGCTCGGCGTTACTTCTTATTTGAGAAAGTTCGGACCTGATTTGAGTATCGTAGGCCGATTCTCTGGCTCCCCTGATCGAAACGAAGGCAATACCGGACAAAATACCGATGATCGCGATTACGACCAGAAGCTCAATTAATGTGAAACCTTTTTCTTTATTCATTCTTTTAATCGATTAACTTGTAATCGTCGACCTTTTTATATTTCTTTCTACTTAATTATATAAAAAACAGAATTGCTGTCAATAAAAAAAGACCCGAACAAATCGGGTCTTTTAGCTTTTTTCTTTCAATTACCCCTCGAATCTCTCATCAAAAATTTCTTCACAGTCAGTTTCGCTACTATCTTGGAATCCGGTCCATCTGTCGGCATCACCGTCACTGTCTACGCAATAATAGACTTCGTCACCATCATCGTCATCGGCACAAAGCGGAGCCCAGGCGGCATAACTTTGGGCTTGTTCACCGTCTTCGATGGTTATTTGATAAACCTCTGTCGCGTCATCAAAATCAGTATAGTCCTCACTGTTATCTCCGGTGTTAGTGCCGGCTTCTTGAAGAGCTACACTGCAAGGGGGGATTTGTTCGGCCAAGTTGGTCCATCCGTCGGAAGTCGAATATTCGTAATAAGCACCTCCCGAGTCGTAGTAATACTGCTCGGCGTTACTTCTTATTTGAGAAAGTTCGGACCTGATTTGAGTATCGTAGGCCGATTCTCTGGCTCCCCTGATCGAAACGAAGGCAATACCGGACAAAATACCGATGATCGCGATTACGACCAGAAGCTCAATTAATGTGAAACCTTTTTCTTTATTCATTCTTTTAATCGATTAACTTGTAATCGTCGACCTTTTTTTTATGTCTCTGCTATTATACTAAAAATTTAACTCTCTTCAAAATTTAAGCCATTCCCATTCCCATATCGTAGATAGGAAGAATTACCGAAACAACCAATCCTCCGACCAAAAAACCGAGAAGAATAATGAGCAAGGGCTCCGCAATCTTGACGAAATTATCGAGAGTTCTGTCGGTTTCGTTTTGATAAAATTCAGTTATGCTGGAAAGAACCTTTTCCATTTTTCCCGTTCTTTCTCCGACAATAAGCATTTGAACTACCAGGGCCGGAAAGTAGTTGGGGTGTTTTCTGAGAGCGGAACTGATGTTTTTACCCTCTTTTACCGCCTTACCGGTCTCTCCGACTATTCTTTCGTAAACCGTGTTGCTGATTATGTCTTCCGTAATTTCCAAGGATTCCACTATATCCAACCCACTGGAAATCAAAGTGCTCATACTTTCCGAGAAATAAGCCAAATTGATCTTTTTGGTCAACTCACCAATAAGAGGAATTTTAAATAGAATATTATCGAAAGTCTTTTTTCCCTTGTCCGTCTTTATAATTCTGAATAATCCGGCAAAAAAGGCAATTATTCCGCCCAATACGAATATGCCCCAATTGACGACAAAATCGGAAATGGAGATTACCATCTGAGTTATAAAAGGAATTTCCTGGTCCAGCTCCTCTATCATTTCAACCATGTCGGGAATAACGAAAATCAAAAGAAAAGTAACTACGAAACTGAAAACGAACACTATAAATAGGGGATAAATCAAAGCTCCCACTAATTTACTTTTAAACTCGCTCCTTCTTTTGATGTTTTTTTCCAGATATTCCAGGGACTCAGGCAATTTACCGGAAGCTTCTCCCGATTTTATAACACCGACGAAAAAGCGTGAAAAAACATCATCGTGTTTGCTCAACGCCCCGGAAAATGTTTCTCCTTCCTCTATTCTGTCGGCAACGTCTTCAATTTTTTTTCGAAGAGTCTTTTTTTCAATTTGTTTGTTTAAAATTCGAAGCGATTCAACTATTCCTATTTGAGAACCGAGCATAATCCCCAACTGCCTGCAAAACATAACCAAATCCTGGTCTTTCACTCTCTCCAAAAAACTCAAATCAAAATCAACTTTCCTTTCGTAAAAAGGAACCTTTTTTTCATCCAGAGAAAGAACATACAGATCTTTTTGTTGAAGATTCAGAAGGGCCTGCCCTTTGGAATCGGCCTCTATTTCACCTTCTCGGGCGTTTCCTTCCTGGTCTCTTGCTTTATATTCGAATTTCATTTTTTTAATTTATTCTTTTTTGCAAACTTTTCGGCTTCGGAGAAAAAGCCAATGCGTTTTCGGGCGTTATTTCATTAGCTTGGACAAGATTGACCAGATACTTGTTCAAACTGAACATTCCCTCGTTGGAGGAGGTTTCTACAACCGTGTCCAGTTCGTGAACTTTCCCTTCTCTTATCAGATTGGAAACAGCTGAATTTTTTTTCAAGACCTCGCAAGCGGGAACCAGCCCTCCCGTTCTCCTGGGTATCAATCTTTGAGAAATAACCCCCAGAAGAGAAGTCGAGAGCTGGGCTCTGATTTGTCCTTGTTGACCGCCGGGAAAAGTGTCAACTATTCTATTTATGGTTTGAGTCGCTGAGTTGGTGTGCAAAGTGGAAAAAACCAGGTGTCCGGTCTCGGCAGCGGTAATCGCCGTTTCTATGGTTTCCGGATCCCGCATCTCTCCGACCATAATAACATCCGGATCTTGCCGGAAAACCGATTTCAGCGCTTTGGAAAAGGAATACGTGTCTTGCCCTATTTCCCTTTGGTCTATCAGTGAATTTCTACCTTTGAAGACGTATTCTATCGGGTCTTCAATTGTAACTATATGCTCGAACCTCTCTTGGTCTATCTTATCGATAAGAGCCGCCAAAGTGGTTGATTTTCCGTGAGAAGCCGGTCCGGTAACCAAAACCAATCCCTGTTTTTCCGCAGAAAAATCATACAAACTGACCGGCAAGTTGAGCTGTTCCAAAGATTTTATTTTCAGAGGAATTCTTCTCATCGCCAAAGATACTTTTTCCATCCGAAAATACGCATTGACACGAAAACGATGCTTTCCGTTGTGAGTATAAGAAAAGTCGATCTCCTTTTCTTTTAAAAATTTATCTTTTTGACCATCATTCATTAAACTCAAGGCTATATTTTTCGCCTCCTGCTTTCTCAATTTTTCCCATTTTCTAATCTTTTCTAATTTTCCGTCGATCCTCAAAACCGGCCTTCTTTCGGCAGAAAGATGAATGTCCGAGGCTTTTTTATCTATCGAATAATCTAAAATTTTATGTAGTTTTTGCTTATTGTCACTCATTTTTTTGTTTTGAACTGGTTTCTTTTGTAGCTTTTAAAACGACTTCAGCGGAAGTGAGTCCTTCCAACGCCTTGAGAAGTCCGTCTTGTCTCATCGTCGTCATTCCCTGCTTGAAGGCCTGTTTTTTAATTACCTCTTCACCACTCTTTTCCAGTACCGCTTTCTTTATCGAATCCGTCATCTCCAAAGCCTCGAATATGCCGATTCTTCCGGAAAATCCGGTTTTGTTACACTTACCGCAACCTTCGGGCTTATAAAGTTTAAAGTTTTCCAAGTCAATTCCTTCGAGCATTTCGGAAGGAAGATCTCTCAATTCTTCTCTTATTGCTTTTTTGGTCGGTTCGTCCGGACGTCTCTCTTTTTTACAGTTATTACACAACCTCCTGACAAGCCGTTGGGCAATAGCCGTGTTCAGAGAAGGAGGGAGGAGATAATTTTCGATTCCCATATCTACAAGCCGAGGAATTACTCCTATTGCATCATTAGTGTGGAGAGTTGAAAGAACAATATGTCCGGTGAGTGCTGCATGAACCGCCAAATCAGCGGTTTCTTTATCTCTTATTTCACCGACCATAATAATATCCGGATCTTGTCTTAAAATTTGTCTCAGTCCGGTAGAAAAGTCATATCCGATATCATGATTAACCTGGGACTGATTCACCCCGGAAATAAAATACTCGACCGGATCTTCAAGGGTGACTATATTAACCTCTTCGGTATTCAGAGTTCTAAGTAGAGAATACAATGTCGTGGTTTTACCCGATCCCGTAGGTCCGGTGGCCAAAACCATGCCGGTAGGTTTATTAACTCCCTTTGTCACTATTTCTTCAGTCGAAGATCTCATTCCCAACTCACTTATCTTCCTCATACCTTCTTCCGGATCCAAGACTCTGAGAACAACCTTTTCTCCCAGGGTGGTCGGCATTGTAGCAACACGGAAATCAATTTCCTTTCCACTTATTTCGGAAAAAAATCTACCGTCCTGGGGTAGTCTTCTTTCTTCTATTTTAAGATTGGAAAGTATCTTTATTCTGGCAACAATAGCTTTGTGGGTTTTTCTGGGTAATATAAGTGAAGAGTGTAAAACACCATCCACTCTGAATCTGACTTCCGTCTTTTCTCTTTTGGGTTCTATGTGAATGTCCGAAGCACCTCCTTCCACCGCATTTCTGAAAATAACCGACACAACTCGAACTATGGGAGCTTCTTCGGCTACTCTGGTTAAATCATCTCCTTCTGCCACTTCTTCTATTTCTTCCTGAAGTTCTTTTTCTTCTTCCTTGTCCATTGCTCCTATTGCCGCCCCGGCTCCTCTTCTGAGTTTTTCGTATTGATTCAGTATTTTTTGAAAAGTGGTAGGCGTAATCAGGTATATCTTATAGGAAAAGCCACCTCGACGAGCTAAAAAACGTAAAACCTCTTTCGCTTTCAGTTTTCGAGGATAAACCATTCCGATCTCAATTCCTTCATCGGTTTTATTCAGCGGTACCAGGTTGTAGTGTTTGGCGGAATCCTCGGGAATTAATTTGGCTATATCGGGAAGAACGCTTCCCAGCTTATCCAAATTAACATTTTTACGGAAGGGAATATCCAGAATCTCACTTTTTATTCTGAACAGCTCTTCTTCGCTTATATCAACTTCTTCGTCTTCAAGAATAACTTCCTCTTCCTCTTTTCCCGTATTTTTGGCTTCTATCCTTAAAGAGATCCCTTTTTTTCTGTCAATTATGTCTCTGTCCTTTAAATTTTGAAGTAATCCTTTCATTATTTTCTTTATCTTAATTACTCTTCTTGATTTTCCCGGTCGATAAACCGAATGTCCCCTCGAAAATCATCATTTTCACCGGAAATATAATAAGTCATTTCCGAATCGGCTTGAAACCCAATATTTTTTTCTTCCTCCGCATTTACTTCAATCGAGTAGTCTTCTACGAGCTCATTGTCGTCATTCCTTATTTCGAAAGGTAAGGATTCATCCGTTTCGTTGACTATATTAATATCATACCAACGGTCTTCCACCAAGAGGAGGTCCGGATTGGTTAGCATTTCCCGAATTTCGTCCTCTTCAATATCCGTTCGTAAGTCTTCAATCAGCTCATCGGGAGATGTTAAAATCCAGCCGCTTTCATCAGCTTTAAATTCAAAATTAAAAGTTTGCCACCAAATCAAAACATCATCCTCCTCCGGAGTTCGCGGAACTTCAAAAGGGTTGTCAACTTTGTCTTCGTCCCAAATCAAAAGCGGATCATCTCCCTTTCTAAAGGGAGTCAATTCGGAAAAAATATAACTGTCGAGAAAAACAAAATTCACATCGGGAGTCTCCTTGTAGGTGGGGTCAACATACCCATCCCGGGCAGGGGTAAAAAAGATCTGCCAAACGACTATTCCGACAATAATCAACGTAACAACGACAAGTATGAGTAATGGTTTCTTGTTTTTTTTCTTTTCTTCTTTCGTTTTCTCTTTTTTTTCTTCTTTTGGGTCAGTCATATTTATTCTTCAAAATAAATTACCAAATCCAAATTATATTGGATGGGAAGGAGGGTCTCTTCATCATCCTCTCTTCTGGTTTCTATCGCCAAATTATTAATACTGATCAGTCGAGCCTTATTGGAAAGTCGAGAAATAAAGTTTTTAAAATTGGCGTATCCTCCTTCCGCGGACAAACTGATTTCCACTTCGGATAAATCTCGAGGTCCGTCCGCACTGTTGATATCAAAACTACCCAAACTTTCAATCCTTATCCCGGTATTTTCGGCGGTATCGTCTATAAGTTTGAAAAAAGAGGGAGCGTAATGATCTTCGGGAACACCGTCCTCTATTATCTTAATTTCTTCCGAATATTCGTCCTCGAACTTCCAAACCATCTCATCCATGGAGTCGTGGAAATTAACCAAATTATCGAGTTCGGTTTCCGTGGTTTCCGCTTCCACCATCGTTTCCCGTAAATCTTCATATTCCGGCCAGACGAACAAAAAAAGGATTCCGAACGAAGCTATTAGACAGATTGTGGTTATGATTGATCGCATATTTTATGGCTTAAATATTAATGGATCTATATCAGAAGAAAACTGAAAGGAAATTCTTCCTTCCTCCGTTTCGTTCATCTCTTCCAGTTCAACATTTTCAATCGGGTTTATCTTTTTTTCCGCCCTGACTTCATACCAATCCCAATCGAGGGTTTCTTCTCCTCTTATCCGATAATCCTCCGTTTTAACTTCGGTAAGTAGAAAAGGTTTGCTGTCTTCATCAGTCAAAGTAACGATTCTCGTTCCTTCAAAAGGGCTGCTTGATATTTCCGTTGCACTTCTCAACGGAACGACTCTCTCTTGATCATCGACGGTGGTAAGCTCAACATTTTTTTCAAATCTTTCGTATTCCTTTTCTCCCATTTCGTCTTCCGTTACGGAAAAGATCACTTGACGCACTCCTCCGTCACTCATTTCTTGTTCAAAAATTTCGACTTCACCGAAATCGTCCCATTCCTCAACTATTTTTTCCCAATCATCCTCCTCTGTAGCCATGTCGAGATGAACCAAATAATCCTCTTCGTCCGTCGGAGCGGGATGATATTCGGAAACCCAACCGTAAAAATCACGTTTTGTCGTGAACTCTTTTAAGATTGAATACTGCTGCTCAACCGTATAAAAATCATGTGCTCGCCCGTTGATGGTGAGAGTTTCATCTTTCAAATTCAAGCTGACCTCATCGAGGTTGGCCATGGGATGAACCGCTTCTTCCAAAAGAGAAAATATTTTATTGGAATCGTTTCTACTCCAAAAGGCGTGAAGATAATTATCTATTTGTTCTCTGCGACTCAAGACTATTTTTTGATTTTCTTCGAAACGAGATTCTTCTTCCAAGTCTTCCATCAAATTGGTCATATGACTAATTTCGCTTTGAATCTCTTCATTCCACTGCCTTAAAAAAAAGTAAGTTCCGACTGTAAGGAGAAGTATCAGTATCGAATAATAAAAAAGGATACTTATCGAATCGGGAAGACTGATTATCTTTCTCCTTTTCTTTTCTTTTATTTCTATTGCCATATTATTTTTTGAAGGTTAAACCTTTTAAGGCCATCCCCGTAGCAACGGAAAGCAGGGGGGATAACTCTTCCAGGGAGTCTTCCAGCTCCCGGGGATAATTTATCTCATCGAACGGATAGGAAGGTCCGATTTCGTAATTTTCGGATAAAAGAGACTTCAAACTATCAAAAAAGGCACCGCCGCCGGTAACGACGAGTCGATCTATTTCTTTCTCTCTTTCAATCTCGTAATCTTCGCAGACACCGATGATTTTCTCCGAAAGTTCCTCAAATTTTTCCGTCCTTCTTTTTAAAGGGTCGTTTTCCACGTTCCGGTAAGAGAACTCCGGAAACAAAACCTCACCACCCGTAAAATCCCGAGTGGAAATCGAAAGGTTGTGGCTGTATTTCGGGGTTTCTCCTTCAACCACATTGATGTTGGTGTTTTCGTCTCCAATATCGACAACGGCAACGACACCATCGCTCTTTTTTGAGCCAAACACCTTAGCCAATCCGAAAGCTTCAGCATCCAAAAGCCCGACATCCAAACCGGTTTTCTTAGCCACTTTTCTGTAAGCTTCAATGGTTTGATTGGGAACGGCAAGAAGAACCACTTCGAAAAGTTTTTTGTCGTCACGAGAGGTCTCCTTTATATTCCAATCGAGAGTAACTTGATTTATGGGAAGAGGAACCCTTTGTTTCGCTTGAAAATGAATAGCGGACTCAATATCTTCCTTGTCCATTTGAGGAATCTCGAAAGAAGCCAGAAAACTGCTGAAATCGGGAAGAGAGAAAAGACTGTCTTTGGTTTTTATTCCCGCTTCCTTGAGAACCGCGGATAAAGTTTTTGAAATCGCTTCTATAGCCGAATTCAGGGAGATTTCATTATGAGAGATACTTTCCCGACCGGTTATGTTTTTAATCGTGGTCATTCCGTAATTAGTCAAATTAACCTCTTCGGTTTCCTCTTTTTTAGTGAGTTCAATGACCTTAATCGAAGAAGTTCCGATGTCGATTCCGATACATTTTTTATCTTTTTTTGAAAATAGTGGCATTGAAAAAGTTTCTTTTTTTAATGATAAAGGATAATTATTCACTTTGCAAAAAGCATTGCGGTGGGGGTGGGATTCGAACCCACGAATCCGTGAGGATTGGCGGTTTTCAAAACCGCTGCCTTAAGCCACTCGGCCACCCCACCCGTTAAAATGCGGAGAGGGAGGGATTCGAACCCTCGGTACCCGTGAAAGGTACAACACCTTAGCAGGGTGCCCCAATCGACCGCTCTGGCACCTCTCCTGCTTGCATTCAAGTATACTAAAAACCGAAAACATTTTCAACTGGAAAAAAAGAAACTTTATGATAAAATAAAAAAAGTGAATTCCGCCCTCGTAGTTTAATCGGATAAAACACAAGCTTGCGGAGCTTGCGATAGAGGTTCGAGTCCTCTCGAGGGCACAAAGTAAAAACTTATGCAACTCTCCAACTCAATAAACAAAGTTCCAAAAATAGGACCCGAATACGAACGGAAATTAAAAAAGATGGAAATAACCACCGTCGGTGATCTTTTATTTCATTTTCCACACAGATACGAAGATTTTTCCGAAATTACCGACATAAAGAATCTTACAAAAGAAAAAAGAGCTACGATAAAGGGGGAGATTAAAACAATCAAATCGGGGAAAACTTCAAAAAAGAAAGTTCCGTACAGCGAGGCACTTATTCAAGATGACACGGGAGCAATAAAAATAATTTGGTTTTATCAACCTTATTTAACCCAAAATCTCAAAAAAGGACAAAAGATATACATTTCGGGAAAGCCTACATACGATAACGAAGGATTGCAGTTTGTAAATCCTTCATATGAAAAGGCAAAAAAAGAAACGATTCATACCGGAGGGCTGATAGCAGTTTATCCGGAGACGGAAGGGGTCTCTTCCAGATGGATTAGATACGTAATGAAGCCTCTTTTGGAAAAATATTTAAGCAATTTAAGCGAAACATTACCTCAAGAAGTAATAAAAAAATACGACCTTTTGCCAATATCGAAAGCTTTGAAAAAAATACACTTTCCTTCTTCTCGAAAAGATGTAAAAAGAGCACAAAGAAGATTCTCTTTTGAGCGCCTACTTTTTATACAGCTCGCTTCCCTGAAAAAACGAATGGATATAAAAAGAGAAGACTCCACTCCGGTTGAGATTGATATGGATTACGTAAAAGATTTTGTTTCTTCATTGTCTTTTAATTTAACCAATCCTCAAAAAAAATCCGCTTGGCAAATTTTACAAGACATACAAAAACCCCATCCGATGAACAGGCTTTTGGAGGGGGATGTCGGATCGGGAAAGACTGTTGTAGCAACAATAGCCGCTCTGGCCACAGCCAAGGGAGGATACCAGGTCGCTTTCATGGCACCAACCGAGGTCTTGGCTACTCAGCACTTTAAAAAAGTGTCAAAAATGCTACAAGGTTTTAGACTGAATATAGCATTTTTAACCGGAAAAAAGGATAAATTTAAATCCAAGAAGTTAAAAAACCAATTCATAGAAATATCAAGGGAGAAGCTTTTGGAAAAAGTAAAATCCGGAGAAATGGACATACTTATCGGAACCCATGCTTTAATTCAAGACAAAGTAATCTTTGATAATTTAGGGTTAGTCATAGTTGATGAGCAGCACAGATTCGGTGTAAGGCAACGTGCAAAACTTTGCAAGAAAGACCTTATCCCTCACCTACTTTCAATGACCGCAACTCCCATACCCAGAACTTTGGCTTTAACTCTTTACGGAGATCTGGACATATCAATAATAGACGAATTGCCCGCGGGGAGAAAAAAAGTAAAAACGAAAATTGTAAACAGATCAAGCAGGTGTAAAATATATAAATTTACAAAAAAAGAATTATCAAAAGGAAGGCAAGCTTTCGTGATTTGTCCTCGAATAGAGGAGCCGGAGGAAAACGAGGAAACAGCTTGGGCGGAAGTAACCTCAGTGGAAGAAATGACTAAAAAACTTAAAAAAGAATTTTCTGATTATAATATAGAATCACTCCACGGGGATCTATCTTCTACCAAAAAAGCAAAAAGAATGGAAAAATTTAAAAAGAAAAAGATAGATGTATTGGTTTCAACTTCCGTAATCGAAGTCGGAGTTGACGTTCCCAATGCAACGGTAATGATTATTGAAAGTGCCGAAATGTTCGGGTTGGCTCAACTTCATCAATTCAGGGGGCGAGTAGGGAGAAGCGATCATCAGTCTTACTGCTTTTTATTCTCCGGATCCAATTCTGAAAAATCAAAAAAAAGATTGAAGGCCTTGATCGAATCCGAAGATAGTTTTGAATTGGCTGAAAAAGATCTGAAGCTCCGTGGACCCGGTGATTTAACCGGAAAACGACAATGGGGAGTGGCAAGCTTTACCATGGAAGCTCTTAAAAATATCAAATTGGTTCAAGAAACCAAGGAGGCGGCAAAAGAGATATTGGAAAAAGATCCAGGACTGGAAAACAATAAACTGATTAAGAAAAAACTGAAATCAGTAGAGAAGAATTTACACTTTGAATAAAAAATCCGCAATTGCGAACTTGCCATTATTAACGTTTTTACTTTAGAGTAAAAATGTTCTCACTGAAAGAATTTTTTATTTTTATTTTCAGAACGAAAATACCCCCTTCACGGAAGCTCTCGAAAAGGATTTTGCGTGGTCTTTTCGCTAAAAAAGAAAATTCTCGAGAGAGCAGATCCCGAATTCCCGCTGGGAATTATTAAGGATCGGTTCTTGTGAAGAGGGTATTGAATGATGTGACCCCGAGGGGATTTGAACCCCTGTTACCAGGATGAAAACCTGGCGTCCTGGGCCAAGCTAGACGACGGGGCCATTGATTTTCAATTCAACAAGCTTTTTGTAATGTCAAGTTCTTTTGTAGTATAATGAAGTAATAAAAAAAGTCAAATTTATGAAAATATTAGCAATAGAAACATCTTGCGACGATACGTGCATAGCTATACTGCAAAAAAAAGAAGGTAAATTAAAGTTTTTATCTTCAACACTTTCATCACAAATAGAAGTGCACAGAGAGTGGGGAGGGGTTTATCCGACTTTAGCAAAAAGAGAGCACCAAAAAAATCTGGTTCCCGTTCTGAAAAAGTCTTTAAAAGAAGCAAGTTTGCTTGAAAAGGGGGGTTCCTACAAAGAAGTGTCCGAAATCCTTAAAAGAGAAGAGGTTTTGGCTGAAAATTTAACTCAATTTCTAAAAAAACACAACGCTCCTGACATAGATTATTTAGCCGTAACAGTCGGTCCCGGTCTCGATCCGTCACTCTGGGTGGGAATAAACTTTGCGAAAACTCTCGCATTCAATTGGAATAAACCCGTAATCCCGGTAAATCATATCAAGGCTCACTTTTTAGCTCCTTTGGTTTTGGAAGGAGGATCCTTCCCTACGGTATCTCTTTTAGCCAGCGGCGGACACACCCAGCTCATAACCTCCAAAGATTTAAAAACTCATACCGTCATAGGAAAAACCAGAGACGATGCAGCTGGAGAGTGTTTTGACAAAACTGCCAGAATAATAGGACTCGATTATCCGGGAGGTCCGGAAATTGCCAAATTAGTAAAAGAGGAAACTGACAAAAAAGTTTCTCTACCCAGACCGATGATTAAATCAAAAAATTACGACTTCAGTTTTTCCGGTCTAAAAACTGCTGTTTTATATAAATGGAAAGATGAAAAAGACAAGACAAAAGACTTCAAAGTTGCAATGGCAAAAGAAATCCAGCAGGCAATAACCGACGTATTGGTCGAAAAAACATTTAAAGCAGTAGAAGAATATAATGCAAAAACCGTCGTAGTCGGCGGAGGTGTTTCCGCCAACCTAATGCTTAGAGAAAAGATAAAAAAACGTGGAAAAAAAATAAAAGTAATACTCCCCGATTTGGATTTTTCTACGGATAACGCTAAAATGATTGCGGTAACTGCAGCCTGTGAAAATGAAAGCCCTCTAACCGTAGATTGGAAAGAGCTTGAATCAAAGCCAAACCTTAAAATTAACTAAAATTTTTGCTATACTGAACCATTATGGATATACCAAAAGCATACAAGCCAAATAAAAAAGAGAAGGGAGTTTATGATCTTTGGGAAAAAACGGGATTTTTTAATCCGGAAAATCTACCCGAGAGACACAAAAAACCCTTCTCGATTCTGATGCCACCTCCGAATGCAAATGACCCTCTTCACATGGGTCATGCCGTCTTCATAACTCTTCAAGACATCATGACGAGATACAACAGAATGAGTGGAAAAAAAGCATTGTGGCTTCCCGGCACGGATCACGCCGGTTTCGAAACGCAAGTGGTCTTTGAGAAAAAGTTGGAGAAAAAAGGAGAAACCCGACTGGATATGGATCGAGATGAATTTTATGAAAAGGTCTGGAATTACACCCAAAAAAACAGGGACATAGTAAGAAAGCAGATCAAAAAACTGGGTGCTTCCTGTGACTGGAGTAAAGATACTTTTACTTTGGATGAAAAAATAGTGAAAACCACTTACAAGACTTTTAAAAAGCTGGTGGACGATGGATTGGTCTACAGAAAAAAAAGGCTGGTCAACTATTGCACCAATCATGAAACTGCTTTTTCCGACCTGGAAGTTGATTATGTCGAAAGAAAAACTCCTCTCTATTACATAAAATACGGTCCTTTCATCTTAGCTACCACCAGACCGGAAACTAAATTCGGAGACACGGCAATAGCTGTTCATCCCGATGACCGAAAATACAGAAAATACGTTGGTAAAAAGATAAAAATAAAGACTCTTTTCGGAGAAAAAAAGATAAAGGTAATTGCCGATAAGGCCGTGGACAGAGAGTTCGGAACGGGGGCGGTTAAGGTTACTCCCGCCCATTCGGAGAAAGACTACGAAATATGGGAAAGACACAAAGACGAAATGCCCGAACCGATCGAAGTAATAGACAAGAAGGGAAAAATGACCGAAGCAGCGGGACCTTATGAAGGAATGTCCACAAAAAAGGCAAGAAAAAAGGTAGCTGAAGACTTGAGAAAGGAAGGGATTCTCCAACGAGTCGATGAAGATTATGAACATAATTTATCCGTATGCTACAAATGTGGGAAAGAAATCGAACCACTGTTGATGAAGCAATGGTTCATAGACATAAAACCGCTCGCCAAACCGGCAATAAAAGCAGTTGAAGAAGGGGAGGTGGAGATAGTTCCCGACAATTATCGAAAAGTTTACCTTCATTGGATGAAAAATATAAAAGACTGGAACATATCACGCCAAAACTGGTGGGGAATAAAGATTCCGGCCTGGAAATGTTCGGAGTGTTCTACAAGGGAAAATGAAAAATGGATCGTAACCGAAGGAGAAAAACCGGATGAGTGCTCGAATTGTGGAAACACTAACTTGGAAAAGGATACCGATGTTTTCGACACCTGGTTTTCTTCCGGTCAGTGGCCTTTCGCAACATTGTTAAACGAAAAAGAAAAACTTGAAGAGTACTACCCCACTTCAGTTATGGAGACCGGTTTTGATATTCTCTTTTTCTGGGTAGCCAGAATGATTATGCTCAGTCTTTATAGGACAGAGGAGATTCCTTTCGAAACCGTCTACCTTCACGGACTAATCCGAGACAAAAACGGAGATAAAATGTCCAAATCAAAGGGAAACGTTATTAATCCTATCGAAGTGGCGGAAAAATACGGAACCGATGCACTGAGAATGTCCTTAATTATCGGCAATATGCCCGGAAAAGATCACTCCATAGTGGAAAATGAAATAAAAGGATACAGAAACTACGTAAATAAAATCTGGAACATGTTCCGCTTTTTGATGATGCGGTGTGAAGACTATGACCCCAAAAACAACCCCGAGCTAAGCAAGGAAGACAAAGAATTAATCAAAGAATTCAAAGAAAAAGCGAGAGAAATAACCGATCACATCGAAAACTTTGAATTTTCCCACGCCGGAGAAAAACTATACCACTATAGCTGGCATCGCTTTGCGGACGAAATAATAGAAAACTCAAAAGAGGTTCTCAATAACGAAAAAAGAAAAGACGGTAGACAAAAAGCGTTAATTACCATCTTTGCCGGAATCATAAAATTAGCTCATCCTTTTATTCCTTTCGTGACGGAAGAAATATATCAAAAAATGCCACTCACCGATAAAAAGGAGACTTTGATGATCGAAGAGTGGCCAGTCTAATGGAGTCACTATCTCTTTTCATTTTAGGAATTCTTCCCAGTTTAATCTGGTTGATTTATTTCCTGGAAAAAGACAATGATCCCGAACCGAAGAAGATGATATTCTTAGTTTTCGTTCTCGGTGTTATCGGGGCGGCAGTAGCCGCCTCGATACAAGCCCCGGTAAGGAACTTTTTGCAAACGGATTCCGTTTTTTCGGGTGAAAATATTTCCGGTTTAATAGATTCGTTCGTAGCAATCGCTTTTTTGGAAGAGTCGGTAAAATTGTTGGCAGTACTGGGAGGAGTTTTTCTTTTTAAGGTCGGTGAGCTCGACGAGCCGGTCGATTTTATGATATACATGATAACCGCCGGTCTCGGTTTTGCAGCTCTGGAAAATCTACTTTATTTTTCAATGGCCAAAGAAATGTTCCCCGAAACTTTAACCGAATTAGCCTTTTTAAGGTTCGGTATAACTACTCTTTTTCATGCCGTTTCAGCGGGAATACTCGGTTATTTTTTAGCATTTTCGGTGAGAAAAATGAAAAAAAGAATAATTTTTCAAGGTCTCTTGGTGGTAACTTTTTTTCACGCATTGTATAATGAGCTTGTAGAATTAATGACAAGAACCGAATCGATAATTTATCCAACATTGCTTTTGTCCTTTCTTCTCGTTCTCACCGTTGTATTAGTTAAGGCGTTTAAGCAAACTAAAAGAATGAGGGGAATTTGCAAGCCTTTTGTTAAATAAAATAAACTAATATGCCAAAAAAAGAAGAGTGGGAAACAAAAAAGATTGACGAGGATAATAAAAAATCCTGGCTTTCTCGAAAAGGAGAGCTGGTCATAGACGTTTACAAAACGGCAAATAATATCGTCATCCAAGCACCGATAGCAGGAATAAAAAAAGACGAATTGGACATAGTAGCGGAAAAAGAAATGGTATCCATTCGTGGAAACCGGGGAAAACCAAAAAGAAAAGATGTAGAGGAAGTCTTCACTCGGGAGTGTTTTTGGGGGGAGTTTTCCCGAGAAATAATTCTCCCCGAAGAAACCGACACATCGAGGGTTTCGGCGGAAATTAAGGAAGGAATCCTAACCATAAGAGTTCCCAGAATAAATATAGAAGAAAAAAAAGAAGTAGAACTCAAAGAAGATGAGTAATTTAAAAATACTTTTTCTTCTCTTTTTCAATCTGCTTTTCATAACTTTATCCCTTTTGCTGGTTTTTTTTCTTTTTTCTCCGGCAAGCTTGAAATCTTACTTAACCGGATCACCATTGGTTCCCACTCCAAAAAAAGAGATAAGGTCATGCTTGAAGGCAGTTAACTTGAGTCCCGACGAAACGCTTCTCGACCTGGGTTCCGGAACGGGAAGGGTTTTAATAATTGCAAACAAGGAGTTCGGAGCAAAGGTAAGAGGAATAGAGCACTCCAAAATAACTGCTCTTATTTCAAAAATAAATCTCATTTTAAGAGGTGTTTCGGGTGAAATCGTTTCCGGAGATTTTTTAAACGAGGATTTTTCCGAGGCGGATGTTGTTTTTACTTATTTATCAACAACTCTTCTCAAAAAGATTTACCGAAAAATAAAAGAGAAGGACCGAAATATAACGATAGTCAGTTATTGCTTTCCCGTTCCCGGAGTAGAAGAAACGAAAAAAACTGAAAGCGAAAGAGGAAAATCCATATACGTTTATAAATTAAAGACAAACTAAACACTATAATATGTGCCGAGGGTGGGATTCGAACCCACAAGCCCTTGCGGGCAACAGGCCCTAAACCTGTCGCGGTTGCCGATTTCGCCACCTCGGCTCAAGCTAATTCTAAAAGCGTTAAAAATAAAATCAACCCCCTCTTGAAAAAAGAGGGGGTTAATTTTTTTATTCCCTTTTTCTAAGAAACTATAAAGGAAATAAGGAAAGGCACCGTGTAAGCGAATATCGCAACGAGAATACCTATTATGGCAAAGGTTATATATTTCTTACCCTTTTCCATGTGCCCTTCTCTCGGTCCGGCAGTTAATATGAAGAAAGCACCCATTATAACCAAAGCAACGACCAAAACGATCATCAAGTAAAAGAAGAAGTTAGCGACTCTGTTAATCATATTTATCACACAGACGACCGCTCCGGCTCCTTCGTTTTCTTCCACATCAACGCTTTGTCCCGCGCTAAGTTCCCACGTGTTTCCGTCTTCCAACTGATAGTCGAAATCCCTTACTATAGTACATCCTTCCACCGGACTGATAGCTCCCGCCGCCATCGGTGCGCCGGTACCTATAAGAGCCAAAGTCAAAACCAAAAATAGAGTTAATATCTTTTTCATGTTTGTCTATTTTTTTATCTTTCTCGACCTTTGATTTTATTCCTTGTTTGATTCTAACACTTTTTCAATTTATCGCAAATTAAGAGCCGACAACAAACTCAACGGCATAAAGAATAGCTCGAGCAAAAATAATTACAAAGATACCGATGATTGAATAAGTTATCAAATTTTTTCCTTTTTTTACATATTTCTGGTCTTGTCCACCAATCATTATAAAAAGAGCGCCGAGCATAACGAGAAAAATAACCAACCCGATACCCACTTGGATTAATATATTCGTTACCGCCCAGAAAAAATCTCCTATTTCTTCGTACTGCAAGGGGTTGGGAATATCAAAAACATCGGCATAAGCATTTTGAGTACCGATGAAAAGAAAAGTTGATACGGCTAAAAAGGATTTATATTTTTTTAAAAACTTCATAACTACTATTTTTTCTTATAAATAAATCCGTAATGGTGTAATCCCGCCGAAAAGCTTTCTTTCAGATAAAAGTCGTGTTTTTCAACCAACTCACGAACTTCTTCCGGATTAATTTTAGATAATTTTAATCCTATAGGTGAATCGGGAGACCATTCGGTAATCAACAAAACCCCCTCTTTTCTCAACACTCTTTTCGCTTCAGAAATCACTTTTTCTCTGTCTTCAACTTGAAATAAAAAGTTAGTCATCAAAACCAAGTCTACGGATCGATCCCTTATCGAAACTCCTTTTTCTATATTCTCAACAACCGTTTTTACATTGGCTAAACTTTTCTGTTCGAGCTTCCCTTTGAGAGCCGACAACGGCTCTTCAAGAAGATCAATAGCATAAACCAATCCTTCGTCCAGCTTTTCGGCCAGAGGGATGGTCCATCCGCCGGATCCACATCCGAAATCAGCGGCTCTCATGTCGCTTTTCAGGTGAAGATCTTCAATTATTTTTTCCGGATTACCGAACATAAATTAAAAGCAAGTTATCGAAGCCACTTCATCGTTTTTCCCGAGTTTCATGACTCTGACACCTTGTGTCACTCTGGATAGTTCGGAAACTTTATCTATTTTGGTTCTTATCACTTTGGCTTTTTTCGAAATCGAAACCAGATCTTGTCCTTTGTTGACGACTCTGGCAGAAACTATTTCTCCTACTTTGGAAGGGTTGGAGAGAGTTTTAAGCCCCACTCCTCCTCTTTTTTGTGCCCTGTATTTTTCTGTCGGAGTTCTTTTTCCGTAACCCTTTTTTGTCATTACGAAGAGATACTGATCTTTATCACTGATAACTCCCATATCAACCACTTCATCACCATCCTTCAAGTTTATTCCTTTCACCCCCATAGCTTGTCGTCCCATCGGTCTTACTTCATTCTCGGAAAAACGGATTGCCTTTCCTTTCTTGGTTGTAATTATTATGTCGTCATCACCGGTTGTCTTTCTAACCTTTTTCAATTGATCACCTTCTTTTAAGTTTAAAGCTATCAAACCGGATCTTCTGATGTTTTTAAATTGTTCAAGTTCAGTCTTTTTAATTTTTCCCTTTCGGGTAACCATTACCAGATTATCTATTTCTTCATCTTTTTCATCTTTATCCAAAGGAATAACCGCCAAAACACTTTCATCTGTAGAAAGCTCCAAAAAGTTCAAAATTCCTCTTCCTCTGGCCGCTCTGGATCCTTCGGGAACCTTATAAACCGGAACTCTGAAAACTTTTCCCGTGTCGGTGAAAAACAATAAATTATCGTGCGTATTGGCTTTTATAAAATGATCGACAACATCGTCCTGGCTGGTTTTCATTCCCAATATTCCTTTTCCGCCTCTTTTTTGTTTTTTGTAAGTGGAAGGGTTTATCCTTTTTATGTAACCTCCTTTGGTTATGGTAACTATGGAACTCTCCTTCGGAATCAAGTCTTTTTCTCTAATACTACCGAGAGGTTCCGGATTGACTTCCGTTCTTCTTTCATCGTTGAATTTTTCTTTCATCTCCAAAAGTCCTTTCTTTATTTCTTCTTTTATTTTCTCGTCACTTTCCAATATGGAAGTAAGCTCTTTTATAATTTTTCTTTTTTCTTCGAGTTCTTCTTCCACTTCGACCCTTTCCAGTTTAGCCAATCTCTGCAATCTCATTCTCAAAATGGCCAAAGCCTGTAAATCACTCAGGTCGTATTCTTTCATTAAGTTCGTTTTAGCCTCTTCCTTGTTTTCCGAAGCTTTTATCGTTTCAATAATTTCATCTATGTCCACGAGAGCCTTGTATAATCCTTGCAAGATATGCTCGCGATCCTTGGCTTTTCCCAAATTATATTTTATTCTTCTGGTGACCACCTCTTTTCTGTGATCCAAATAATGAGCCAATATTTCGACCAAGCTCAAAACTCTCGGCTGAATTCCATCAACCAAAGCAATCATGTTCAAATGAAATTTCTTTTGGAGAGAACTGTAATTATAGAGCCTGTTCAATACTTTTTGAGGGTAAGCATTTCTTTTAAGGTCAATCGCTACCCTGAGACCATCCCTGTCCGATTCGTCCCTTATATCCCTAACACCTTCCAATTTTCCATCTTTGACTAAATTTGCAAACTGTTCAACCATTTTCGATTTTTTAACTCCATAGGGAATTTCAGTTATTATTATCTGAGAGCTTCTCGCTTTCTGTTTTATTTCCGCTTTTCCTCTTACCTTTATTCCGCCTTTTCCTTGTGAATAGGCGGTTATTATCTGTTCCTTGTTGAATATTTCTCCGCCGGTAGGGAAGTCAGGGCCCTTTATGTATTCAAAAAGATCCTCAGTATCGGCATCCGGATTTTCCAAAAGGTGAACGGCCGCATCTATGGTTTCTCCCAAGTTGTGAGGAGGAATATTAGTAGCCATACCCACGGCGATGCCCAGTGATCCGTTCAACAAAAGTTGAGGAACGGGTGAAGGTAAAACGGTCGGCTCCTCTTTGGTTCCATCATAATTATCTACAAAATCAACCGTATCCTTGCTTATGTTTTTCAGCATCACCTTTCCTATTTCGGATAGTCTCGCTTCGGTATATCTTTGAGCTCCGGGCGGATCATTATCTATTGACCCGAAATTACCCTGTCCTTCGACCAAAGGGTATCGGAGCGAAAAATCCTGCGCCATTCTGACCATTGAATTATAAACCGCGGTGTCCCCATGAGGATGGTATCGAGCTAAAGTCATTCCCACCACACTGGCCGATTTTTTGTACTTGGATCCGGGAGTGAGCCCGTCCTCGTTCATAGTGTAAAGTATTCTACGATGAACCGGCTTCAGTCCGTCTCTGACATCCGGAAGAGCTCTTCCCACTATCACCGACATCGCATAGTCTATATAAGACTTTTTCATTTCTTCTTCTATACTTCTCGGTTTTACGTATCCTATATCGTTTTCTTGAAAATTTTCATCTTCCATTGTTTTTTTGAATTATGCTTTTTTGCTTTGTGGTTTAAGTTTATAAACTTGCATCTCTCCTTCGGAAAGACCCGTTCTGGAAATCTTTGCCTTATCCTCGGCTTTCTTGTCTTTTTCACCCATCGCTTTAAAGAATTTTTCCGGTCCCTCCAAATCCAATTTTAAGCCGGGAATCTTGTAATGCATCGGAATCACCGCTTTAGGTTCCAGTTGAGAAACGACTTTACCAGCCTGTTTCGCATCGATCGTATATTTTCCTCCGATGGGAACAAGTAAAATGTCAACTTCTCCTATTTCTTTTAATTGAGAGTCGGTAAGCTCTTTTTGTCCGAAATCTCCCAAGTGACAAACTTTCATCCTTTCCGACTCTATAACATAGATTGTGTTTTCTCCTCGATCGGCGCCCTTATTTTCATCATGAAAAGAAAAAATTCCCCTTATCAGGGTGTTCTCAACTTCGTATTCTCCCGGACCGTCGACAATAAACGCTTCTTCATTTACCGAATCCAAATTGGAATGATCGTCATGATTATGAGATATCAGAACCATATCAACATTCTTTTTATACAACTTCAACCCCGTTGACTCTTCATCAAAGGGATCGGTAAGAATGGAAACTTTTTTTCTCGACTTTCTTTTTCTTTTCCCGGAAATATAAAAACAAGACTGTCCGTACCATTTAAAATCCATAAGGTTTACAAATTGATTTTTATCTTTATCATTCTATCAATCAAACTTGAAAAAATCAAGATATTATGTAAAATACATAATCAGCCGATCAAGCTCGCTGAGGTTTCGCGCTCGAGAACTAAAGTTTGTTCGGCCATTACTAATCAATAAAATAATTCGAGCCACTTCAAAAAACATGAAAGACAAATTAAAAGAAAAAAATTTATTGGAAATCCCGAAGAAAGGAGAAATTGTAGAAGGAAAAATAGTCGGAAAAGGCAGAGCGGCGGCCTATGTTGACTTGGGAATATTCGGAACGGGAATAATTTTCGGAAACGAATTTTACAAGGCAAAAGACGAACTGAAAGATCTCGATAACGGGGAATCCGTTTCAATAAAAATTAAGGAAATAGACGGAAAAGACGGATACGTCGAAGTTTCCAGACACGAAGCCAGAAAAGATATGGCTTGGGATGTCTTGGAAGAGAAAAAGGAAGAAAGCGAAACGATTACGGTGAAGATAGAAGGAGCCAACAAAGGAGGATTGTTAACTAAATTATTCGGTATTTCAGCTTTTCTCCCTTCTTCCCAGCTCTCTTCGGAAAATTATCCCCACGTAGAGGGAGGAGATAGAAATAAAATACTGGAAGAGCTACAAAAATTAGTCGGAGAAAAACTCGAGGTCAGAATCTTGGACTTGGATAAGGATGATGAAAAAATTATTCTTTCTGAAAAAATAAGAGAAATGGAAAAGAAAGAAGAAGCTCTTGAAGATTATTCGGAAGGAGACGTAGTGGAAGGAAAAATAACGGGAATAGTAGATTTCGGAGCATTTATAAAATTCGGAGAAGAAATAGAAGGGTTGATTCATATTTCCGAATTGGACTGGAGTCTCGTCTCTCATCCGTCGGATATGCTTGAAGAGGGAGAAAAAACGAAAGCAAAGATAATAAAAATAGAAGACGGAAAAGTATTTCTTTCACTGAAAGCACTGAAAGAGGATCCCTGGAAAACAATCAAAAAAGAACACTCAAAAGGTGATACTATCAAAGGAAAAGTGACCAAATTCGTTTCTTTCGGAGCTTTCGTTGAGCTGGACTCCGGAATTCAAGGGCTCTGTCATATTTCCGAGTTCGGCACAAAAGACAGAATGGAAGCTTCTTTGGAGGTCGGTCGAGATTACGAATTCGAAATTCTTTCCATGGATGCCGATGATCATCGATTAAGTTTACGATTGAAAAAATAAAAAGCGGAACAACTTAAAAAGAGCCCTATCCGGAGGCTCTTTTTTAATGTCTCCTCGGGAGGACTCGAACCCCCACCTGCGGCTTAGGAGGCCACTGCTCTATCCGGTTGAGCTACGAGGAGTATTTAAGTAAATTTGGGCGACCGACGGGACTCGAACCCGCAGAAACTCCTGAACCACAATCAGGTGCTTTACCAATTAAGCTACGGTCGCCATGTACCTCCACCAGGACTCGAACCCGGACACCGGGCTTAGAAGGCCCGTGCTCTATCCAGTTGAGCTATGGAGGCTCGCGTAACTATTATACAAATTAATCTATTTTAGTCAACGAACTCTAAATGAGCTTGATTTTAAAAAAAAATATGTTATTCTATATAGACGTAAATGTTTAAAAATTTAAGTAAAAACTTAATATCTTTTTTCTTAATACTCCTGCTATTGGTTTCTCTTTTTTCCATAGCCTCGGAAGAGTTCGGTTTTTTTGAACAGCCCAAAAAAATTTCAACCGGCAGGTTGGTTGAAAAAATAAATGAAGGTTCCGTTTCCAGAATGATCTCAATAGGAAACGAAATCGAAATTATCCTTGAAGACGAAACGACAAAAACAACGAGAAAAGAAACCGATACTCCGCTAATGGATTTTCTCATCAGCTGGGGAGCAGAGCAGGATGCAATTAGAGAAATCGAAATAGAATATGAAGAGGAACCGGACTGGAGTTGGCTCGGCACTCTTCTTATTGTCTTTTTGCCATTGATTTTTCTAATAGTGTTTTTTCAGTTGATAATGAAAAAAGCCAAGGGAGGAGCCAGTAGTGCTTTGGACTTTTCAAAAACCAAAGCTCGTCTTTTCGGAGAAGGAGGACTTCCGAAAAAAGATGTTGATTTTGAAGATGTAGCCGGACTGGAAGAAGCTAAAGAAGAGCTGAAAGAAATCGTAGAATTTTTAAAGGATCCGAAAAGGTTTTCGGAAGTCGGAGCCGAAATTCCCCGGGGAGTCCTGTTAACCGGTCCGCCGGGAACGGGAAAAACACTTTTAGCTCAAGCGGTTTCCGGAGAAGCGGATGTTCCTTTTTT
Source organism: uncultured Candidatus Saccharibacteria bacterium (assembly GCA_964507105.1). Taxonomy (GTDB): domain Bacteria; phylum Patescibacteriota; class Minisyncoccia; order Minisyncoccales; family PWPS01; genus PWPS01. Next base: position 66,733 of record CAZDOR010000001.1, read on the forward strand.
TGAAATTTCCGGATCAGAATTCATAGAAATGTTTGTCGGAGTCGGATCCGGAAGAGTTAGAGATTTGTTCAAAAAAGCTAAAAACAAACAGCCTTGTATCGTATACATAGACGAGCTGGATGCAATAGGCCGAAAAAGAGGAGCGGGCCTCGGAGGGGGAAACGACGAAAGAGAACAAACTCTCAATCAAATTCTGGTTGAATTGGACGGTTTCGAAAAAGAAACGAAAGTTATCGTTCTCGCCAGCACGAACAGGCCCGATGTTCTGGACCCCGCTCTTCTCAGACCGGGAAGGTTCGACAGGAAAATAATTCTGGATTCTCCGGATCTCAAGTCAAGAAAGAAAATATTGGAAATACACACCAGAAAAAAACCGCTGTCGGATGATGTCAATTTGCAGGAAGTGGCGGAAAGAACTCCGGGATTTTCCGGAGCCGATCTGGAAAACTTAACTAACGAAGCGGCAATTCTAACCGCAAGAAGAGAAAAAAAGAAAATAACCCAGACGGAGTTTTTGGAGTCGATAGAAAAAGTGCTTCTCGGGCCGGAACGAAAAAGTCATATTTTAACAAAGAAAGAAAAAGAAATAAGTGCCTATCACGAAGCGGGTCACGCCCTGATGTCTCATTTACTTGCAGAAACACAAGAAGTCAGAAAAGTTTCCATTATTTCCAGAGGACGTGCGGCCGGATATACTTTAAAAATGCCGATGGAAGAGAAGAAAATGAAAAACAAAACCGAATATTCAGCTGAAATAGCCGTACTGCTGGGTGGTTACAGTGCTGAAAAAATAGTGTATAATGAAACGACGACCGGAGCTTCCAACGATCTTGAAAAAGCTTCTAAATATGCGAGAAAATTAGTTAAAAAATACGGTATGTCATCCCTGGGGCCGATTTCTTACGGCGGGGAAAGAGAGCATGTTTTTTTGGGAGAAGAAATATCGGAAGAAAAAAATTATTCTGAAGAAGTAGCCGCCAAGATAGACAAAGAAATTTCCAAAATAATAAGGGAAGCTGAAAACAAAGCGACCGAATTATTGAAAGAAAATCAAGAAAAATTGGAAGAATTAGCTAAGACCCTGATAGAAAAAGAAACGATTGAAAAAGAAGAATTCGAACAAATCGTAGATAATTAATAAAAAAGGGCGCATAGCTCAACGGTCAGAGCACTGTTCTTATAAAGCAGAGGCTCCAGGTTCGAGTCCTGGTGCGCCCACATCAAAAGACGGGCGGCTAGCTCAAGGGCAGAGCGCTTCCTTGACGTGGAAGAGGTTAAAGGTTCGAATCCTTTGCCGCCCACAATTCGATGAAATTGATTTCAAGACAAGAAGGTTTACTTATCAGTCGATTTCCATTATTATCTTTTTAGAAACCTTGAGCATCGAAATCGGAAATGAAAAAGAGCGAAATTCACAATAGCCGTGAATTACTGGTCATAAACAAGTCGGCCGGCGAAGAAGTTCACAATTTGGCAAAAAAAATAAGCTCCTTTTATACTGAACTGAAAACACTTCCTCGGCACGGGCTGGCTCATAGGCTGGATCGAGAAACTTCCGGAGTTCTTCTTTTCGGAAAAAATAGGGAAGTTTTAAGATTAATCAAAAAAAAATTCAAGGAAAGGAAAGTTAAAAAAAAATATTTTGCTCTGGTATGGAGGCAGATTAAAAAAGATCAAGGCGAAATAAAGACTGTAATGAGAAGAGGGGGGGACAGAAGAAAGCATCAATCCTATCCTCTCACGGAGGAAGGAAGGGAAGCAACAAGCCGTTACGAGGTTCTTGAAAGGTTCGAGGAGCACAGCTTGATAGAGGTTATTCCGATAACGGGAAGAAGACACCAAATAAGAAGTCAATTCGCCTATTTGGGACACCCCGTAGCAGGAGATAAGCTTTACGGTTTCAAAGATCAAAAAAATCCGAAAAAAATAAAGCGCCACTTTCTGCACAGCAAATCGATAGAATTAACGTTGAGGAAGAAAAGAAGAAAGTTCGCTTCGGACTTACCCGAAGACTTGAGAGAAATAATAAAAACATTAAAATGTCAAAAAAATTAGAAGAATTCAAAAAAAAAGAAAAGAAAGAGGTTCCCGAAATAGACACGGGAGACGAAGTAAAAATACATCACAGGATAAGAGTTGGAGATAATGAAAGAGTCCAGATTTCGGAGGGTTTGGTTATAGCAAGAAAACACGGAAATGAAAACACTGCAACGATAACGGTAAGAAAAAAAATAGACAAGGTGGGAGTGGAAAAAATATTCCCCATTCACTCTCCGAATATTGAAAAAATAGAAGTAAAGAAAAAAGGAAAGGCAAGAAAATCCAAGCTTTACTATTTGAGAAATAAATCAAAGAAAGAGACAAGGAAAAAGCTTAAAGCACATTAAAAGCCCAGGTGCTGGAACCGGCAGACAGGTAGCGTTGAGGGCGCTATGTCCTTTTTGGGCGTGTGGGTTCAAATCCCACCCTGGGCACAAGACGGGCGGTTAGCTCAGCGGCAGAGCATCTCGCTTACATCGAGAGGGTCGTAGGTTCGAATCCTTCACCGCCCACCAGCCGTGGTAGCTCAGGGGTAGAGCGCCTCTCTGAAAAAGAGGAGGTCGCCAGTTCGAATCTGGCCCGCGGCACCGTAAAAAAACCGCGGGAGTAGTTCAGTGGAAGAACGTCTGCTTGCCATGCAGAAGGCCGCGGGTTCGAATCCCGTCTCCCGCTCATTTGACATATTTTCTGGTTGTGATATTGTAAAGTCGTTCAAAAGGTTTTTTGCCAGCAAAGGACAATATTACAGAATGTCTACGGACCAAAATTTAATAAGAGCAGTTTTAGCTTTTCTTCTCGCCTCGATAGCATCGATTTCCATATTCACAATCGGGTTTTCAATAGAGCCCGATAGTTCGGAAATGCCGAATTCTATTGTTGAAATGGAAGATTTTTCAGCTGAAGAGGAAAGCTTTTCAATCTCTTCAACGGGAATAATTTCACCGACTTCCTCATCCGGATATCATAAACCTCAAGCACTTGCAATGAACAATCCCGATGAAGAAAAAAATCAGGTTAAAAAAAGTTTAACCGTTGAATTGACCGGATATTCGAGTACGGTTGACCAAACCAATAGCCAGCCCTGCATAACGGCCAATGGATTCGACGTTTGTTCTTACGGTAAAATGGGAACCGTTGCCGCAAATTTTTTAGAATTCGGAACCGAAATAAAAATGCCCGAGCATTTCGGAGATAAAGTTTTCGTAGTAAGAGACAGAATGAATACCAGATATGACCGCCCTTCCGCTTCTCACTACAAAGGATATATCGATATCTGGTTTCCGACCAGACAAGAGGCTCAAAGCTTCGGAAGAATAAAAAGCGAAATAAAGATACTCGAATAAAAACTGAATTTAAAAGAACCCGAAAAAGTCGGGTTCTTTTTTGTGCCGCGGGTGGGGCTCGAACCCACACGAGCTTAAAAGCTCAGCGGATTTTAAGTCCGCCCTGTATGCCAAATTCCAGCACCGCGGCTTAATCTTGAGGCCTGGGCGGGATTCGAACCCGCGAGTGGAGGTTTTGCAAACCTCTGCCTTAAACCACTTGGCTACCAGGCCTGAAAACATTAAAGATCGGGGATGACCTCTTTTTCTTTATAAGTTGCCAGAAAGTCTCCTTTTTGCACTCTGGTTTTTCCTTCATAAAGCATTCCGAACTCTTCTCTTTCCGGTATCTTGTCGACATCCTTTTCTTCTTTTTTCAAATTTATAAGTTTTCCCTCTCCTATAATTTCCTTATCTCTGATTACTTTTACCGAAACTCCCTTTTCTATATCTCCTCCCAGAGCTTTTCCACCTATAATCTGTCTTTTCTTATCCGTTTTAAAAATAGCCAACACCTTGACTTTTCCCATTTCTTCCGTGACGGTTTTCGGCTCCAAAAGTTTTTTCATTTCCTTCTTTACTCCGTCCACCAAATGATATATGACATCGTAATTCAGTATATCAACACCGCTTTGTTTGGCCAGATCATCGGCCACTCTGTCCGCTTCAACTCTATAGGCTATTATTTTTCCGTTGCAAGTCTTTGCCAAATCAACATCATTCTCTCCAACTTTACCTATTCCGGAATCCAATACATTTATTCCTATTTGACTTCTGGGTAATTTTGTAAGTGTATTCTTGATAGCTTCCAAAGAACCCAAAACATCAGCCTTTATAATTAAATTTAAAGATTTTCCGGAAGGATCGAACTCATCATCGAAATTAACCACTCCTCCCTCGGAAATCGTAGCACGTTCGGCTTTTTTTCTATTGTCAAAAACTTCGAATTTTTCTCCAACATGAGGGTTCATTTTCAATCCGGACACTCGAACCGCCATAGAGGGGGTTGCTTCTTTAATTTTTTCATTACGAAAATTTTTCATTTCTCTCACTTTTCCATAGCAACAATCGGTTCCTATAACATCTCCCTTTTTTAAAACCCCTTCTCTGACCAACAAAGTGGCAGAAACTCCGGTTTGCGAATCAACATGAGTTTCTATGACCACTCCTTTTGCTTTTTTTCCGTAATCAGCAAGCACATCTTCCATTTCAAAAAGAAGTAATATTATCTCCAAAAGTTCATCCAATCCTCTTTTTTCTTTTGCCGAAACTTCCACACAAGGAATGTCTCCCCCGTAATCTTCAACCAAAACGTCTTCGAGGGAAAGTTCTTTTTTGGCTTTTTCTGCGCGAGCGCTTCTCTTATCCATTTTATTCAACGCTACAACATAAGGCATTTCCGCATCTTTCAAGTGCTTAATTGCCTCCTTTGTTTGTTTTTTAACACCCTCATCCGCGGCAACCACCAAAATACCAATATCAGCAACTTCCGCTCCTCGAGAACGCATAGCGCTGAAAGCGGAGTGGCCGGGAGTATCTATGAAAGTTATCTTTTGATCATCGTGAGATACGGTATACGCTCCCATGTGCTGAGTTATTCCTCCCGATTCCTTGTCGGTTATCTTTAAATCCTTTATCGCTTCAAGGAGCGAACTTTTCCCATGATCAACATGCCCCAAAACCGCAATTACGGGAGGTCTTTTTTTCTCTTTAGTTTTTTCTTTTTCGGTCATTGTCTTCAATATAAAATAGAAAGTTAAGCGGTGGGGGCGGGATTCGAACCCGCGAACCCGCTTAGGTTAGCGGTTTTCGAAACCGCCGCCTTAAACCACTCGGCCACCCCACCAAATGTGGACCCGGAGAGAATCGAACTCTCGACCTCATGCGTGCCACGCATGCGCTCTGGCCGCTGAGCTACGGGCCCGTTTCCTGAGTATTATAAAACAAATCAGCTTTTAGTTCAACCCGAACTTCTTATGATTCTTTCTTTTTCAGATAAAAATTCAAATTCCAGAAGTAGGGCTTCTTCGGGAAGTCCGGCTATTTTTTTTGGCCACTCAATCAATATAATTTTTCGAGGGTTGTTCATAATTTCCTCCAAATCGATGTTCCCGAGTGATGAATTCTCGTCCATCCTATAAAAGTCCATATGATATAAAAAATCAAAGCGTCCATTAACCTTATATTTTTTCATAAGGACAAAAGTCGGACTCGTAATTTCTTTTAAATTGAATTCTTCTGCAAAGCCCTTGACAAAAGTCGTTTTCCCCGACCCGAGCTCACCCTGAAGAGCTATTACCGACGGAGATCCCTCTTTTTTTATTTTTTCGGCTAACTTTTTTCCCGCTATTTTCGTTTCATTCGCACTTTTTGTTTTTAGGTTCATAAATTGACTTTAGACTACTTTTAAGTTAAAGTTTAACACAGTATAAAACAATTTACCATGAGAAAAAATAGAAAAAAAATAACCGACGAAATAAAGGTTCCGGAAGATGTAGCTTCAAAAATAAAGAGGAGAATAACGAACCTTACCTCATTCCGGGAAGAATTAAAGGAAAGACTGGATGAGGACACTTCTTTTCTGATGAATCTAATAATGGCCGGGAGCGTCGCCTTGGGTGGTTCGGATATCCATGTAGAACCGACGGAAAAAAACGCTAAAATAAGATTAAGAATGGATGGGGTTTTGCAGGATGTAATAGAAATAGAAAAAGAACTCTACAAGAGCCTCTCTTCAAGAATAAAACTGCTTTCGGGAGTTAAATTGAACGTGGAAAAAGAGCCTCAAGACGGAAGATTCACCATTCTTTATCCCGGAGAAAATGAACGAGCTATCGAAATAAGAATGTCCGCTCTTCCTTCAGAGCACGGAGAAACATTCGTAATGAGGCTTCTGGATCCCGAAAAATTAATAACTCTGGAAAAATTGGGACTCAGAAAAGATTTATTAAAAAGATTAAAAAAAGAAATAAAAAAACCGAATGGAATGGTGATAGTAACCGGGCCGACCGGCTCCGGTAAAACGACGAGTCTTTACGCTTTTTTAAAATACATAAGAAGTTCGGAAGTAAAAATAATAACCATTGAAGATCCGATAGAATATCATTTGGAAGGAATATCACAGACAGCGGTAAGTCCTAACGACGGATACGATTTTGCAAACGGATTGAGGGCTATAGTTCGCCAAGATCCGGATGCGATTCTGGTGGGTGAAATAAGAGACCTGGAAACGGCTACAATCGCTCTGCAGGCCGCTCTGACGGGACATGCAGTCTTCAGTACGCTTCATACCAACGATGCGGCGGGAGCCATTCCCAGGCTTCAAGCTCTCGGTGAAAAAGCGGTAAATATAGCTCCGGCACTCAATATAATAATAGCTCAACGATTAGTCAGAAAACTTTGTAAAAGATGTCGGATTCCTATTTCTATGGAAGAAGAAGATGAAGGGCTTTTCAAAAAAATAGAAGAAGGGATGAGCGATGTTTCTAAAGAAATAATAAATTATTCAAAGGAGACCGACATATACAAAGCGAAAGGATGTAAGGACTGTAACTTTACCGGATACAGAGGCAGAATCGGAATATTCGAAGCCCTCCCGGTAGACGAAGAAATAGAAAATCTTATCTTTTCGAATCCTTCAACTTCGGAAATAAGAAACAAAGCGATAAAAAAAGGAATGATAACCATGAAACAAGACGGTATAATAAAAATGTTGGAAGGAAAAACAACAGTAACCGAAATTAACCGAGTAGTCGGACTATGAAAGAAAAAAACATAAAAAAAACAACTCCGGAACAAATCGAAGAGGATAAAAGTTTGGATTTAGCTTTACGTCCGAAAAAATGGAATGAATACATCGGACAAGAAAAGGTCAAAAAAAATGTAAGGATAATGATAGAGGCATCAAAAAAAAGAGGAGATCCTTGCCCGGATCACATGATGTTTCACGGTAATTCCGGTTTGGGAAAAACAACTTTGGCTTATTTAATCGCAAAAGAAATGAATGCCGGTATCAGAATAACTTCCGGCCCCGCCATAAAAAAAACGGGTGAATTAGCAGCCATATTGACCAATCTTTCCGAAGGGGATGTGCTATTTATCGATGAAATTCATAGGTTGAACAAAGTTTGTGAGGAAATGATTTATCCCGTTTTGGAAGAATTTAATCTAAATATAGTCATAGGAGGAGGAAATGATCAAATGGCCAGAACAGTCGATTTGAAAATACCCAGATTTACACTTATAGGAGCAACTACACAGCTGGCTCTACTCTCCGGACCGCTCAGGAACAGGTTCGGGGCCACTTTCAGGTTAGCGCCTTACAATCAAAAAGAAATAGAAAAAATCATAAAAAGATCGTCAAAACTGCTTGAAGTCGAAATAGACGAAAAATCAATAAAAAAAATAGCCGAAAGAAGCAGATATACGCCGAGAGTTGCAAACAGGCTTCTCAAAAGAGTCCGAGACTTCGCCCAAGTAGAAGACAACGGAATAATAAATCCCGAAATAACCGAAAAAACATTTAAAAATTTAGACATAGATGAGAAGGGATTGGAGTCCGGAGATATAAATATATTAAAAACCTTAATAAATAAGTTCAACGGAGGACCGGCGGGAATAAAAGCCATTGCCGCTGCAGCAAATGAAAGAAAAGACACGATATTAGAAATTTACGAACCTTATTTAGTTCAAATAAATTTTATAAAAAGGACCTCACGGGGTAGGGTTGCAACCCAAAAAGCTTACGACCATTTGGGGATAAAGAAAGAAAAATAATAATAAAAACATGGCCGGACACAGCCACTGGAGCAATATAAAAAGAAAAAAAGAAAAAAAGGATAAAAAAAGATCCAAAAAATTTTCGAGACTGTCAAAAATGATAATGACGGCAGTGCGAGAAAACGACGGAGAAATGGATCCGGATATGAATCCCGCTTTAGCTGCCGCTATCGAAAAAGCGAAAAAGGAGGACATGCCGAAAGAAAACATCAAAAAAGCAATCAAAAAAGGAGCCGGCGAAGGTGAAGAAGGAGCTTTGGAAGATTTTACTTTGGAAGTTTACGGTCCCGATGGATTAGCCGTTATTTTGCAGGGAGCAACCGACAATAAAAACCGCACAGTAGCTCAAATAAATCAAATTTTAAAACCGGCCGGCGGAAAATTGGCAAAACCCGGCTCCGTTACTTGGCTTTTTGATAGAAAAGGAGTTATAGAAATAAAAAAATCGGAAGAAAATGAATTGATGGCAATAGAAGCGGGAGCTGAAGATATAAGACAAAAAGAAGACAAGCTACTTATTTATACCGCTCCGGACGAGTTGGGTAAAATAAAAAAGAAAATAAAAGAAAAAACCGATGTGGAATCAGCTAAATTGGGGTATAAACCGAAAGCTGCCACCTCTAAAAAAAAGTATGAATCTTTTTTAGAAAAACTGGAAGAGCACGAAGAAGTAGAACAGCTTTATTTTACAATCAAATGATCATTTTGGGAATAGACCCGGGAACCGCCACTATGGGTTACGGGATAATAAAAAAGAAGGGAGTGGATTTAATCTGTCTTGAATATGGATTAATAAAAACGGAAAAAAATATTCCGGACAGTGAGCGTCTAAAAAAAATTGATGATGACTTGGAGGAAGTGTTCAGTCAGTTCAATCCGGACATATTGGCGATAGAAAAAGTTTACTTCGGAAAAAACGTAAAAACGGCAATGACAGTTAGTCAAGCTAAAGGTGTTGCTATGTTAAAAGCAGCTATAAATAATGTCGATGTTTATGAATTTACCCCATCACAAATAAAATCAACCGTAACCGGTCACGGAAAAGCTAAAAAAATGAAAGTGCAAAAGATGATTAAATCTCAGCTTAACCTAAAAGAAAGACCGCGTCCAAATGATGCGGCCGATGCTTTGGGAGCGGCAATTTGTGGTTGTTTAAAATTAAATAACCCTTTTACTTCTTAACTATCTTTGCAAATCTTTTTTTTCCTATTTTTATAACCATACCATTTCTAATTTCAAGATTATCTTTCCAGTTTTTAATTTTTTCACCGTTAATTTTGACTGCTCCTTGTTTAATCAATCTTTTTGACTGGGACTTGGAATCGACCAAGCCGGTAGCATAAACCAAATTCAAAACCCCCATTTCTTTTTTTTCAATTTCGATTTCGGGCATTTCATCCGGAACTCCCCCCTTTTCAAAAACTTTTTCAAATTCTTTTTCTGCCTCTTCAGCTTTTTTTTCATCATAATAAAGTGCGACTATCGCTTTTGCCAGTTCCTTTTTTATTTTTTTCGGATTTTTCTTTCTTAAATCCTTTTTGACTCTTTTAAGTTCACTTTCTCCGTAAAAAGCACAAAGATCGAAATAATTAATAATCAGATCGTCTTTAAGGGAAAGAATTTTTCCGTACATATTTTTCGGGTCGTCGGTTATATTCACCGTATTTCCCCAACTGGTGGACATTTCCCTTCCGTCCAACCCGTAAAGCATTTCGGAAGTAATTATCATCTGAGGATCCTGTCCATAAAATTTCTGAACTTTCCTTCCCGTTTTTAAATTAAATAATTGGTCGAATCCTCCTATTTCTACATCCGCCTCAATGGCAACCGAATCATAACCCTGAAGAAGAGGATATAAAATTTCATGCATTCCTATCGGTTTTTCCTTATCCCATCTTTCTTTAAAATTTCTTCTCCTGATCATCTGTTGAGCAGTAAATTCCATAGCAAGAGGAATCAGTTCCTCCAATCTGAAATCATTAAACCATTCACTGTTGTATCTAACTTCAACTTTTTCCATATCCAAAATCCTGCCGAGTTGTTTTTTATAGTCTTTCATATTTTCCTTAATCTCTTCGTTACTCAACCTTTTCCTCATCTCCTTTTTGTCCGATGCATCTCCTATTTTTGCAGTAAAATCTCCAATAATAAAAACCACTCGACTACCCAATTCTTGAAAAAACCTAAGTCTCCAAAGCATGGAAGCATGACCCAAGTGAAAATCTTTTCCGGTCGGATCCAATCCGAGTTTAACCGTCAATTTTTCTCCTCTTTTTAATTTTTTTTTGAGTTTTTTCTTACCGATTATATCTTCAGTTCCTTTCTCCAATATATTACTTATAAGTTCTTTCTTGTTTTTGTTCATGATCCTTATTTGCAGATTAAAGTAGAAAAGGATTTTAAATTAAACGAGGATATGGTATAATGTTAGCCGAAATGAAAAAAAGAGTCAAAAAAACTAAAGAGGTCATCTCCGTATTTTTCTACCTTTTATTGATTTTTATTTTTCTGACGGTGCTTGTCGGCTCCTTGAGTTTTATTTATTTTGCCAGGGACCTACCCAGACCGGAAGATTTCGTGGGAAGAAGCGTAAGCAGACCGACCAGAATATACGACAGAACAGGAGAGAACTTATTGTACACGATTCACGGAGAAGAAAGAAGAGATTTAATAGGTATTGAAGAAGTTCCGGATCATTTAATTTATGCTCTGCTCGCTGCAGAGGATTCTAATTATTACGATCACTTCGGAATCGATATGAGAGGAATAGGTAGATCAATACTCATTAACCTGAGAGAACGAAATATTTCTGCCGGCGGTTCAACTATTTCACAACAAGTAGTGAGATCGGCTATGCTTACCCGAGAGAGGACTTTCATGAGAAAAATAAGAGAGGTTATTTTAACCTTGGAAATGGAAAGAAGATACGATAAAAATCAAATATTGGAATTTTACCTTAATCAAATATCCTTCGGTCATAATGTTTATGGAATTGAAACCGCATCTCAATCTTTTTTTGGAAAACCCGCTTCGGAGTTAACTTTAGGGGAGTCGGCCATTTTAGTAGCTATGATTCGTTCTCCTTCAGCCCTTTCTCCTTACAGCAAAAACACAGCCGCACTAACGGGGAGAAAAAATTACATATTGAATAGAATGGAGGAATTAAATTATATAACCGAAAAAGAAAAAAAGCAGGCTTTGGATGAAGAGCCGGAATTTTCAAGATTTAGAAATTATTTAAAAGCGCCTCATTTCGTTACGGAAATAAAAAAAGAACTTAAACAAACCTACGGTGAAGATTTTTTAAAACGGAGTGGTTTAAAAATATATACCACCCTGGATTATGATCTCCAAAAAAGAACTGAAACCATTGTAGACGTGTTAACTTCTCAAAACAGCGAACAATACAACTCCCATAATATGTCTGTAGTCGTAAATGATCCGAATACGGGTGAGATTTTAGCCATGGTCGGTTCAGCAGATTATCACGGAGATAAATATCCTTCCGATTGTGTTCCCGGAAACACTTGTCTATTCGATCCTTATACCAACGTGGCTATGCGAGGAAGGCAGCCCGGATCGGCATTCAAGCCGTTCGTTTATGCCGAAGCTTTCCGTAACGGATATGACGGAAATACTACAGTTGTAGATGAAAAGAAAAACTTTGGCACCGAATCCGATCCTTACGTACCAAGAAATTATGACGGAAATTACAGAGGAGAAGTAACATTAAGACAATCTTTAGCTCAATCATTAAATGTTCCTTCCGTGAAAGTGCTGGATGAAAAAGCGGGAATTCCCGAAAGTATAGAATTAGCCGAAAGGTTCGGCATAACCACTCTTACCGAAGATCCTTATTATTACGGTTTACCTCTCGTTCTGGGTGGGGGAGATGTTAAATTATTGGAATTAACTTCTGCTTACGGAGTATTCGCTACCGAAGGATTAAAAACTCCTCCTCAATCGATTTTAAGTATAGAAAACTCAAACGGAGATATTATATATGAAAAAAATTCCACCCCCAGAAGAGTACTGGAAGCTTCCGTTGCTCAAGAAATAACCGATATTTTAAGTGATAATGAATCCCGAGCTCCGATATTCGGCAGTAATTCGGTATTACATTTTGAAGACAGAGAAATAGCCGTAAAAACCGGATCAACTCAAAACTTTAGAGATGGTTGGGCCGTCGGATATAATGAAAATGTAGTTGTCGGAGTATGGACGGGTAATAACAATAATCAATCGATGGTCAATGCTCCCGGATTATCCGTAGCGGGACCGGCATGGAGAATGATCATGAAACAAACCATCAACTAATTATTTTTTATAGGCATCACTACGTATAAAAAATCATCGTTACCGACGGGGATTATTTTGCCGGGACTTTCTCCATCATTCACGGAAAAAACTATTTCCGAAGACTCTATTTCGGATAATCCATCTTTTAAAAAGCGGTGATTAAAAGAAATTTTAATATCACCCCCTTCAACTTTTCCTTTCATTTCGGTTTCATAATTTCCAAGATCATTATCTTGACTCAGTATATTTATTTTATTTTCACTATTAATTTCCAACGTAACTTCATTAACTTTACCACTAAACAAGCTGGCAGCTTTTATTTTATTTAAAAATTCTTTCTTATTCAATAAAATCTCAGTATCCGTTTTTTCCGGTATAATGGATTCATAATCCGGATATTTTCCTTCAATGAGTTTAGAAGTAAGTTGTATTTTGGGATGGTCCGTTTTCTCCATTTCGGATTCAAACAAAACTTGATTCGAATCGAACAAAATTTTTAATTCATTTTCATTATCAAAAACATTTAAAATTTCTTTGGCTGCTTTTCGAGGTAATATAAAATTAAAGTTATCCGAAACTTTTTCTTCTAAAAAAACAGTTTTTTCCGCTAATCTATAACTGTCAGTAGCGGCTAATTTCAACGTATTTCCATTAAATTGAAAATAGACTCCTGATATTTCAGGTTTAACTTTAGTGCTGGAAGGAATGTCAACTACTTGACTTAATCCTTTTAGAAAACCTTCCGTTTTTACTTTTATTTCTTTATTTTTCTCAATTGTCGGTATTATAGGAAAATCTTCCGGATCGAGTCCTTTTATTTTCGTTTTATATTCTTCACATTCAACAAGAATATCATTATTTTTAGTTTCTATTTCAACATTTTTTTCCTTTGGTAGTAAATTTATAAAACTGGAAAAAACATCCAAAGGTATTGTAACTTTCCCTTCTTGTTCAGCTTTATTTAAAGACCACCATTTTACCCCTATTTCCAAATCGGTTGCCGAAATGCATAAAAAATTATCTTTAATTTCCAATAAAATATTTTTTAAAATAGGAAGAGAAGCTGATTTGGTTGCTATTCTTCCGGTGGTTAAAACTCCTTCTTTTAAATTATTTTGAATTATTTTGAATTTCATAATATCTATTTATTTTTATTTTCTATTTATTATTGATTATTAGTTACCTGGATAACTTTTATTTTTAACTTATTTTAAAAGGGAAAAAAGTGATTAATATCCTTTTATAAAATAGTTAAAAAATTGTTAATAATCTCTCCTTTTTAATTTTACTCTTTTTTATAAACTGTTATTACTCAAATTATAAAGTTCTTTTTAACAATTTTTCCACATTAAACGGAAAGCATCATTTGTTTTATTAAAGAAAGTTCTTCTTTCATATCTTCGTTCTCATTTTTCAATTTCTTTTTGATTTTTTTATAAGAATACATGACCGTAGTGTGATCTTTACCACCTATTTTTTTACCTATAAAAGGAAAGGAATATTCTAACTCTTCTCTTAATAAATACATTGCAACCTGACGCGGTTTAACTATCTCTTTTTTTCTTGAACTGCTTTTAATGTCATTTTCGGAAATATTATAAAATTTAGTTACCGCCTTTATTATCTGGTCGGGAGAAATATTTTTGGTCGGGGATTCTAATAAATTTTTAAGTATTTTTTCTGCTTCTTTTATTGTTATTTTTTTCCCGGTTAATTTTTGGTGGGCTACTAATTTATTCAAGGCTCCTTCCAGTTCCCTTATATTTTTTTGGATATTCTCTGCTATATAAAGACAAACATCGTTCGATATTTTAATTTTTTTCTCTTGAGATTTATTTTTTAGAATAGCCAACCTGGTTTCTAAATCGGGAAAATTTATATCCGCTATCATCCCTCCTTCGAAACGTGATCTTAATCTTTCGGTCAAAGCTTTTATGGATTTAGGAGGACGATCGGAAGAAAGAATAATTTGTTTATTTTTTTCGTATAAATCATTAAAAGTATGAAAAAACTCTTCTTGAGTTTTTTCTTTTCCGGATAAGAATTGTATGTCATCTATAATTAAGATGTCCACATTTTTGTATTTTGATTTGAATTTTTCCATTTTTCCGTTTCTTATTCCGTTAACCACTCCGGTAATGAATTTTTGTGCAGGAATATATTTTACTTTTTTCGATGTTTTTTTTATTTTATTTCCTATGGATTGTAGAAGATGAGTTTTTCCCAATCCTACTTTTCCATAAATAAAAAGGGGATTGTATACAGTACCAGGATTTTCCGCAACGGCGTAAGCTGCAGCATGAGAAAGTTCATTAAACGGACCGACTACAAAATTATCAAAAGTATATTTCGGATTAAGGTTTGTGTCGGCATCTACATTAAATTCTTCAAACTCCATCTGTTTTTCATTTTTTTTCACTTCATCCGTTTTCTTTTTATTTTCTCTTTTTTTTATAACGAAATTTATTGAATTTATTTTTTCCTCCACACTTTTTGCAGCGTCCAAAATAGTTTCGTTATGTTTATTTTTTAGCCACTCTTTAGTAAATGAATTGGGTACGGCCACTTTTAGTTCATCATCTTCGAATTCCAAAAGTCTCGTATTTTTAAACCAAGTGTTGAAGTGGGCTTGAGATATATTTATTTTTACTTCAGCCAGTATCGATTGCCAGAGTTTTTCCTTTTTCATTTTTTGATATTTTAACTACGAAAATTATAACATAAATGGTATTTGAGGAAAACTGGAAAAAGTGGATAATTTTGTGGAAAAATTGTTTAAAATAACTTGAAAAAATATTATTAATTTTACTGTTATTTTCTTTTTTCCGTTTTTTTCTATAAGTTTTTAACATAGTTTTCCACATACTTTTCAAGGTTTATTAATATTTCGTTTTTGACTTTTATTTTTTTTTCAATTAAAATTCGTTACAGCATTAAAATTAGATATTCATTAAAAAATGCTTCCAAAGAACAAAAGGCTTAAAGGTAAAAAAGAATTTGATTTTACCTTTAAAAATGGAGATCACTACGGCGATGAAATATTTACGGCTAAAATATTGAAGAGAAAAGATAACGAATTTAAAATAGGAATAGTTGCTCCGGTTAAAAAATTCAAGAAAGCGACGGAAAGAAATAAAATTAAAAGAATAATGAGGGAAGCTGCAAAAAATATTGATTTTAAGGGAGTAAATGTGATATTTATTGCTAAAGAAAAAGTTATCGGAAAGGAGATAGATGATATAAAAAAAAGAATGGAAAGCATATTGTTAAATTTTAAAAGTAAAAAGAAATGATAAGTGATTTCTTTTATGTAGTTTTTTATCAACCGCTTTTTAATTTGTTGGTCTTTTTTTATAATACTTTCGGTGATTTAGGAGTAGCGGTGGCTTTAGTTACTTTAATAGTGAAGGGGATTTTATATCCCATTTCCGCGAAGGCAACGAAATCCCAGCAGGCGCTTAAAGAAATACAACCGAAGGTTAAGGAATTACAAGAGGAATATAAAGATGACAAAGAAAAACAGGCGGAAAAGGTCTTAGAGCTTTACAACAAGGAAGGAGTCAGTCCGTTTTCCGGAATATTTCCACTTTTTATTCAATTTCCGGTAATTATAGCTCTTTTTCAAATTTTCAGGAGAGGGCTGGGAGCCGGAGAATTAGTACACTTATATAATTTTGTAAATAACCCGGAAGTGGTTGAATATTTGTCGTTCGGAATTTTAGATCTGTCGGAACCGAACATTATTTTGGCCGTTTTAGCCGGCATGGGACAGTTTATACAGGTCAGAATAACAATGCCTTCAAGTGAAGATAGTGAAGATAGTGAAGAAAAAAAGGGATTGGGATCAATAATGAAGAGTCAGATGAAGTTCGTTTTACCAATTTTCACCGTTTTTATACTTTCGAGTCTTCCTGCCGCTGTAGGTGTGTATTGGGTAATCACAGTAATATTTTCTATTTTTCAACATAAAATGATTAAAAAATAAGATGTTAAAAGAAAAAGATATCCGAAAAGCGAAAAAAATAGCGAAAGGGTTTTTTAAGCGGATAGATTCGAGCATCGACGTAGATACAGAGAAGGGAAGAGATAAAAATATAGAAATAAACGTCAGAATGGACGAACCACAAGTTTTAATCGGTGAAGGAGGGAAGACATTGAAAGGAGTAGAAAGATTGCTCAGGTTAGCGCTCAGAAACAATATAGACGAGAAATTCTATGTTAATCTGGATATAAATGGATATAAGAGAAAGAAGAAGAAATATTTAGAGGAAAGAGCTCAGGAGGTGGCGAATGAGGTGTCTCTTACCGGCGTGAAAAAAAAGATGCCGGCTTTACCGGCAAGTGAGAGAAGAATAATTCATATGGAACTTGAAAAGAGAAAAGATGTAACAACGGAAAGCGTTGGTCGGGAACCGGAAAGACAGGTCGTGGTAAAGCCCTCTTCGGATCAATAATTATCCATTCGATCTTCTCTTTTTCTCTTTTTCTCTTTTATTTTTCTTATTTCTTCAGGAGTTGAAGTGATTATTTGGTCTTCCGTATGGGAGGCCATTACTTTTATGGCTACGTGTTTTTTTCCCGCGAAAAATATACCTTCTCCTACCTCTCCTTCAAGAAGAACATATTTTTCCTGATCAGTTAGATTAAACGTATCTTGAACCATATTTATAACGGCTGAAGACTGTTTCATTAAGAATCTCAATGCGGAATTGGTTATTATGGGTTTTCCGTATTCGGACTTCATGAAATCGGCTACATCCTGAGTTATTGTTGTCACTCCCAAACCGTATTTTCTTGATCTTTTTACCAAACCGAACAGAAATGAGGCTCCGTCTTCATTTTGCATCATCCACCAAGCTTCATCTATTACCAAAACCCTTCTTCTTTTGGTTTGGGTTATCGTTTTCCATATGAAGCGCATTATCATAAACATTGCCATCGGCCGCAGCTCATCCTCCAGATCTCGGATCCCGAATACGGTCATGTTGTTGTTCATGGAGATGTTTGAATATTGATTGAAAAATTCGGAGTATGCTCCGCGGGTGAATTTTCTTAATCTCATTATTAAAGAATTAGTTCCTTCCATTGATTCCAGCACTTGTTCCAAGTCGGAAAGTAGAGGGGTTTTTTCTTCCCAGGTTGCAGGATCGCTGTCCGGAGTAATGTCTTTTGCGGCGTAGACTTCTCGTAGAGCTTGGTCTATTATCGCGTCTTCTTCTTCCGTTAATCCTCCGAGCATTATTCTGATGAATCCGACCAAGTTGATGATATTCGTTCTCAATGCGTCCTCGGGACGTTGTCCTTCTTCCGGAGGAGGAATTTCAAGGGGGTTTATGTGACTGTCGGATCCGAGTGATATGTCATAGAATTCACCTCCCACTTCTTCAGCGAGTGATTTATATTCGTTTTCGGGATCAAGTATTATTACGTCCACACCCCTCATCAGCGTTCTCAATGCCTGAAGCTTAACCAGATAAGATTTACCCGATCCGGAAACTCCGAAAACTACCTGGTTCGGGTTTTCCAGACTAAATCGGTCAAAAAGAACGAGAGATTTATTGTGCATATTTATTCCGTACAGAATCCCCTCGTTTGAACTTAAGTCCGAAGAAACAAAGGGAAAAATACTCGACAGGGGGCGAGTGTTCATTCTCGTGTGGTGTTTTAATTTGTCGAGACCGTAGGGAGAGGTACTTATGAATCCTTCTTTTTGCTGAAATAGAGATGGTTTTATATAAACAACCTTGGATTCGAAAATAGATCTCAGGCTGTTTTGTATATCGGAGAGCTCTTTTTCATTGTCACCGTAAATAGTTATGTAAAGACCGAATTTGAACATTCTTTCTTCCGCCGATTGCAGTTTATCTCTCAGTTCTTCCAGATCGGAATAAGCTGTTTCGAGAACCGGGTCACGAACGAGCCCCTTTTCCTTGTTTTCCGAAATTTGAGCCTGAACTTCGGTGGTTTTTTTTCTGAGTTTTTTTAATGTTTCCGCCGTGTCGACGGGATGGATGAAAAAAGATATATCCATCTGAACATCCAAATTTATAATCGGAGAAAGCCAACCGCTGGTGAGGTAATGCGGATATGAGAAAACAAAAAATGATCTTGCCAATTTTTCACCAAATTTAATTTGATTTTGCTCTTCCTGAATGAATGAGGGAGCAACTACGTCCTTTATGGTTAAAGTGGATGAGTCAAGCGAAGGGTTGGTGTTTTTATCAAGACCGAGTATTTTATCCAATTTTTTATTTATAAAATCAAACATGCGTTTAAAGTCAATTTATTAATTCTTCGGGAAATTCCGGATAATAACCGACTTGCGATTCTTTCGGATGGTGACAAACCCACAATAACTCTATTAATTCGGAGCTCGTCAAAGGGGCGGCCTGGAGGCCGGACCTTCTGAGCCCCATGGCAACGAATTTCATTCTTTGGGTGAGTTGTTTTTTTAATCTTTCAAAAAGTTCTTCGGTCAGTTTTGCAGTCGGTGTCTCGGCGAAATTGTAAGGAACTATTACGAAGAATTTTTTGGTTAAAATCGATTCCTTTTCAGTGAATCTTTTTATGAATTCCCTATAACTTTTTGTTTGTTCTTGCAGGAGATCATTTTCTTGTTTTTTTTCCCACTCTTTAACCGTATCCAGATAACCCGTCAGATTCACTTTTCTCGATTGAACTAAAATTTGACAGGGAAAATCCAGCGAATTTAAAAATTGCTGAAATTGATTGATTATGGCTTTTTGTTCCTCCGTTGATTTCAATGCTAAATTAATAGAGGAGATCATAAGGATTCCACGGAGTGATTTATTATTCAATATCATTATTCCGTCTCTTATTTGATCCACCTCTAAAAAATCTTGTGTGCTTTCTTGAGTCATTTTATGATATTTCTATTTTTTTTGATATTTTGTCGAGCCTCCCTCTCTTTTTAGACATCGGAAGCTCATTTTCGTTTTCTTCTTCCTTCTTTTTTTTCTCTTTTCTCTTTATTACTTTCGGTGCTAACTCCTTTTTTTTCCATATGTATTTTTTGGACCCCGAAATTTGAAAAACTATATATTTTCCGATCATCTTCGGAATAGGTTGACCGTTTATTTTCCCGAAGGCGAGTGTTCCGGAAATCCCGGCTATCAATATGGAAACGGCGACGAAGAGAAGAAAGTTTTCTATTATAAGCCACAAAAAACCTATCAGTATCATTCCGGCCAAAAAATAGAGAAATTGAACAAAGTTGGCGGGACCGAATATTTTAGCCTTATAGTCTATGTATCTCGGGATTTTGTATTTCATAGAGCAGATTCCATTTTTTTAAGTCTAACACAAAACAAAAAATAGAAAAGTTGACAAAATTAAAAATAAATTATATAAAATAGATAAGTCAGTTCTTTTAAAAAAGAAAGGAGTGGTAATTATGAAAATAGTAATCGCACTCATATTGCTGTTGATAGCTTTGTTGGTTTTAACGAGATCCCTTTTCAAGACGGAAGAATCTCAAGCGAAAATCATTATGATTTTGGGAGGAGGTTTTTCAAAAACGGTAGTTAATTGGAAGAATTATTTTTTGAATGAAAACGGAGTCATAAAACCGGTGAAAAATGATGTAGACAAAAAAAAGCGACAAAAGGGCATATTGGGAACCTCTTATTTTACGAAGAATCCGATATGGAGCATTTATTCTTATACGATAGAATGGTCGGAAAATCATTACCGTGAAGGGCAAAAAGAAAAAGAAAAGGAAGATCTCGATTATATTGATTTGCGACCGCAATATTTTCGTTCGGAGATAACGAGAACCACGGGCGCTCCTCAGGAACGTGATATGGTGTCGAAGCAAAAGGAGGCTTCTTCTAACCGAGTCGATGTGGATGTTTCTTATCTGGTGACTTTAAGAGTAATAAGTCCGTATGAATTCGCCTTTGATTCTCCAAAAAACTCCTATGATGCAGTTTTGGAAAGATTGGACGTGGTAATGGGCAAGATAATCAGTCAGTGTGAGTTTAACTTGTTAGAGCGTTTGCAGGGCTCAAAAGAAGCTCTGTGGTATGGTCTTCGTAATCCAAAAAAAATTGAATTGAAAAAGAACCATCCGACTCTTTCGGATCAGGAAGTTGAAGAGATTCGAAATGGAAACACGGGATTTTCAGGTGAGGAAATAGAACGATTTAAATTAAAACAAGAATATCCAGAACTGGAAGAGGAAGAAATTGAAAAAATGAAAAAACTGTGGAAGAATTATGCTCGAGACATTTCCAACTCCGAACAGGTAGAAACCGTTTTCGAAGGATTAAGAAAAGAGGACTTGATTACAGAATCTTTTCCGGGGTGGGGTATTAAAATAATTAAAGAAGGAGTAGAAATAAAAGAAGTCCAGCCTCCGGAAAGTATAAAAGAGAGACGTAAGGAGCTGGCGGAAAAGGATATGGAAATGGAAAGAAAAAAGAGAGAAAGAGATATGGAAGAGATAGAAGCTGAAATGAACGAAATAAGAGCTGAAGGAAAAAGCAAAGCCATGAAAATCAAAATGAATGTCATAAGTTATCTGAGTGAAGAGATAGGAGACAAAGAAATTGCCGAAAAGGCCTTTCATACTTTAATAGCTGCGGATGAAAACAGTTATGAGAAGAGAATAATAGAAGGGTTGGTTTCCGAGGAAGGGAGCGGCCTGAATATTCCGGCGATATCCTTTATGCTGGAAGCGGGGAAAGAGATGTATGAAAAAAAGCAAAAAAAAGAAATGAAGAAAGAAGACGATGGTGATAATGACTTCATAATTACCGACCCCCGAACCGGGGAAGAAATTTAAAGCAGATGCCGGCTCTTACAAAAGAGCCGGCTTTTTTATTCGATGGGCTCTCTGTATCTGTCTTGCTTTTTATTCGGTTTTTTTATTTCTTTTTTATTTCTTTTTTTCGGATTACCCCTTGACTCGTTTTCTTTTTCGGTTCGTTTTTTTATATTTGAAAGAATTTTTCTATCCAGTCTTTTGGTTATTATTTTTGCTTTCCTTTCCGGTATTTCGAAATTTTTTTTCAAAGAATCAGTGATCTCTTCTTTTGAAGCGCTTTTTTCCGCATAGTTGACAACCAACCCGGAAATAAAAACTCCGGGATCGGAAAGGATCGAATCTTCCGGAGCTCCTTTTGCTTTATCCAAGTTGAAATCATCAACAATTTTTTTAATTGTTGCTTTTGAATGTGTGGGGTACCTGACTTTTTTTGAGCTCATGTTTTTTCGATTAAATATTTTTTACACCGCAACCCATCCATTTACTTCTTTCCTGAGGATCCGTAAGGGTGTCCGTAAATCGACTTTTAGCTCTAATTCCCGCTCGGAGGTCCGATTTTTTGAGATCGGCCAACCCTTCGAGTACGGCCTTCTTGTCGGCGGTACTTTTATTACCGGCTGCTTTTATCATTTGCGTGTTTTTCATTAAGCTTTTTATGACTTTCACTCTTCCTTCCGGATTGTTTTTCATATTACTGAACTTTATCTTATTTACGTCTCCACTACTCATATTGTTTACCAGATCTTCCGGATCTTCGTGAAGATCGGGCCTTAGTTTAAAAAGGCTTTTTCTCATATTTCTGTCCAAACTTCCGATGGAATTTTTGATGGTGTCTTCGAGCCCGGAAAGATCCATTCCTCTCTCGATAGCCGTTTCCAGAGCTTTGGTTGTCATTTCTTCCGAGAAATCTTTATTTTTAATTGCAGATTTAAGTTCTTGGTCGTTTTTTTCTTTTATTTTTTTGCTTTGAGCTCTTTTTAACTCGTCGCTTATCGGTTTTTCATGATAAGTTCGTGCTCTTTTTTCGGCTGACTTCAGCTCTTCTTCGGTTTTTCCTTTATGCTTTGCGCTTTCATCTCTTCTCGCTCTTTCGGTAATTCCTTCCGGAGTTTTGCCGGCTGCATGCATTCCTCTTCTCAGAGCTCTGCCGGCCATCATCTGTGTTTTCAGGCCCAACCTTTCATAAGCGCCGGCATCTTCAGCTTGTTCTTGTTTTCTTTTTAATGATTCTTGAGTCGCGCCGTAGGCCAAATCTCTTTTTAGTCTTTCAGCAGGGCCGCTACCGACTTTCTTAAACCTATCTTTTACGGAGGTGACTCCGTCTATTATTGCTTGAGCTCCTTGAGGCATCATGTCTTTACTTATCTTTGCGGCGACTGCCAAGAAAACGGCCAGTGTTATGTAGTATATGAAAAGGGACGAGATGGTAGCGTATCCGGTAAACGGAGACTCGCCTCCCGCCAACCCGCCCGGAGAATCGGGTCTGAGAGGTTCGGTAGCGATTGTTGCCAGCAAAAGAAAGAAGAAAAGAACTATACCCAGAAAGACCCACTGAATAAGATATTTTTTCCACTTTTCCCAATATTTTTTTCCGTCCGGAATCGCCCAAGCAACGAAGGCGAGAGGTGATAAAACGGCTAAAATTTGTACGATGAATATTCTGGCAAAAAATAGAAAAGCATAAGTGAAAAGAGTTCCCGCGATCAAGAAAGAAGTGATAATTTGCATTATTGCTTCAATAAGTTGCGGTAAGAAGGCGGCGGTAAGTCCGGTTACCATTGCGAATTGACCGACGGCGGCAATAAAAGGAATCATGAAAGTGACTATCATTCCGGTAACATACATTATCATGTTGCTAAAGACATTATCCCAGCTTTGAAATATGGCATCCGTGATCTGATAGCCTATGTCGGCTTCATAAAAGGTGGATAAAATTATATGGGAAACATCGACTATGGCAGCCACTATAACCAGACTGAAATTAACGAACAGGGCGACTAATATCACTTTCGGGAGAGTTTTTTTAGCGTGATAGTTGCTTCTGTTTAAAACCGTTGCTATTCCTATTACGATCAAAACCACTATTATAGCCATGTTGGCCAAACTGGAGGTGAATTGCCAACCCACCTGAACCATTTCACTGCCCAAAATTTCCAAGTTTCCGGGATCGGTGGCCATTTCCAACAAGTAGACGGACAAATGCAGAGCCAATCCGGCAAAGATGAGTCCTATCAGTATATATATGGTGAAATCGGCAACCGGAGAAACTATTTCCGAGATACCCTCCAATTTAGCGGAGAAGAGGTCGAAAACTCCGGTTCCGATCACCGCCTCGGATAAGAAAGGAACTAAAAGCAAGAAAAGAAAGACAAACAGAAAAGTTTTCTTTTTGGGTGGATTTATTTTTTCGATTATTTTTTTAATCATTTTATTTTTAATCATATCCGGATCTTAATTCTATAGTCATGTTTCCGTCTATGGTAACGTTTTCACAAGTCGAGGTTGAGGAAACGGTCTCGTTATGAGTACAGGGCGATTCCCAATCGACTTCAAAACTTGTTAGTGGAACGAGCTTTTCCCAAATCAGGTCGTATGTTCCCTCGGGAACGGTTCTTTGCTCTCCATGCTGAAGAGTGGTGATATGGACGCCGTTTCTTTCCAATTTTACACTTCCTATGGGCGACCACTCGGGATCTTCGATCCTTTCCATTTCTAAAGAAACTACGTATTCAAACTCTTCTTCTTTGACTTCCAGTTCCGGTTCGTGTCTAATCATTTCCAAGCAATTTATTTCTCTGTCGACTACTCCGTCGTAGTGGTCCATGGTTGCCGAAGGTCTTGAAACCTGTTTCGTGCAAGTGGGTCTGGATGTGCCGAAAACGGGAACGGATCTCTCTTCACCGTCATAAAAAGCTATACTACAACCGCCGCCGGTCTCGTCCAGTTCATAACCGAGATCCGTATCCGTTCCCGTAGCGGCCTCCATTTCTTCCGCCGTGGGACAGGTTTGTCCGTCGTTCAACTCCAAAAGCTCACCCGAGTCAGCCTCATCTTTTATTGTGTGAAGAGCTTTAAGAAGGCTGGGAAATCCGTATTTCTTCCATTCTCTAATTTGAACTCCGCCGTTATATTCAAGCTCCAGGCACCGGGGGCGATCAAAGTTGGGATTAGCAATCAGATCTTCACATTGACCATCAAAAAAACTGTTGAAAAGTCTTTTGTGCTTCAACATTCTCCAATCGGTGAAAAGTTCTTCGTCTCCGGTGAAAGATGTTTGTATATAGTCTTTGTATCTGTCCGAAAATATGTCCTCTATATCACTTTGATTTTCACCTACCCAAACATCCTCGTGAATCGGATCTTCGTTGTTGTCGACTATTTCTTCTCCCGAGTGCCTTTTTACCAGAATATATTTGTATTGTTCTTCTTCCGGATCCCATTTTTCACGAACTTCTCGTATTTTTTGATGATTTATTTCCGGTGTGCAGCCGTCACTTTCTTCGGGGAAAACTTTATCCGTTTCTATCGTCCGACCGGGAATAAGTAAAACTCTTTCGCTACGGTCTCCTCCGTAATAAGCTCCGGAAGGAGGGTCTCTTTCTTCACTAATTGTGAGAAATCCGAATTCACACATATCTTCCAAAGGAGGTCCTCCGGTCTGAAATTCGTGAATTCCGATTTCGGTGTCGGGTGGACCAATTTCTTCGATTTGAGTTAATTCGGGATTGATCGCTTCCAAGAGAAGATAGGATCCCAGAAGCAAAAAGAGACCGGCAAAACCGGCGAAAATTCTTTTTTTTGCCGAAGTCATTCGACTCGGTTTTCCCGCCGAAGAGAGATATTCGAATCCGGCGAAAACCAAGACACCGAAAAAGATTATCACTCCGATTACTATACCCCATTCATAGAGATAAGCGGAAAGTCTGGCAATTCCTCCATCGGTTAAATCCAGATCGTTAATTGGAGATAGAGGCCAATCTACTTCCAATTCCAAATCGTAAGAAGCCAAAGAGACCGTCGGAAGCAAAACGAAGATTGTGATTAATAATATTTTTATTTTTTCAACCATCTTGCTTGGGATCAGTTTATCATAAAAAAGAATATTATAAAATCAAGAAATCAATTCAACCCTCTTATTTTCGGAATGGGAGGACGATGTCTTATTATTTCGAAGCAATTTATCTCCCTGTCGGAGCCGACGACATCGATATCTCTTTCCGTCGCCCTTGATGGAGCGATTTTTTTACCGCATCTTCCGGCTTGAGTACTTTCGTAAAAATTAAGAGAACAACCCCCTCCTTCGGAGAGGTATACGTCTCCCGGCAGACAGGTCATTTCTCTTCCCATGACGTCTTCCGGCTTTTGAGCGACATATTTCCAGGCGATGACCGGATAAGATCCTCCTCCCCAACCGAAACCTTCGATCATTTCGGGAGGGCGCAGATCAAAGCAGTAATCCGGTTCGGAATCTTCTACGGGAATTTCTATCTCCTCATTACATTCGGCACCATCATCCTGAGCACATGAGATTTCACAAACCGGCTCTTGAAGATCGTCGTAGGCGGCCGGCCTGGCCTCTACGAAGCGAATATATTCGTTTCCGCCGCTTTCTATCTTGTCGTTTCCGAAACCGCTCCGAGACCTGCAGGCTACGGAACTACGAGGTTCGGAATGAAAATTTTTAATTTCACCCTCTTCCACGAAGGTGTGATAAAGCGGATCTTCACCCCGAATGGTGAAAGAGACCATTCCGTAGTCACACATTTCCTTTTCCGTTTTGTATTCATCTATCATTCGTTCTCCGGGATAATCCACGGAAAAAGCGCTGATATCCGTCATCTTCAAAAGTTCCGGATTGATAATCGTAATTAAAAGCCAAGACCCCAAGAGAAGCAAAAGCCCCATAAAGGCGGAGCGGATGGATTCTTTCGCTTGGGAAATTTTTTGTTCGTTTCCGGAAGATATCAGATAACGAAAGCCGGCGAAAACCAAAGCTCCGAAGGTTAACACTACTCCGATCGCCACCCCCCATTCGAAAAGATATTGAATCAGTTCCGCTATGGTATTTCCGGTTTCCAGTTCCGCGCCGGCCGGAGAGGCGGGCCAATCGACTTCCAGCTCCCAGTCTGCAAACGAAAAAAGAGGAAAAGAAAAGAACAATAAAGCAAGATAAAGAAGATTCAACTTATCGGTTTTCATATTCTATTTCGGAAATTATCCGGTTGAATTCATTTCTGAAGTCGCTCCAAGTTTCATAGGAGCTACTAAAACTGAATAGGTAAAAATTTTCCCCGGTAAAACCCACGGTTTTAGTTTTGAAAAGAGGGTTGTTTTCACTTCTGCTTTCCGTTTCTATTAAAACGTAGCCTTCTCCTTTTTCAGAGTGAGTTATGATTATTTCTTCGTCTTCGCCTTCAATTTCCAATACTTTTTTTAATCTTTCTTCCGCCTCTTCGGGAGAATAGCCGTCCAAATCGTTTATTCTTTGGACCGTCATGATTCCCAATGAGATATTGGGGAACAGGGTTTTCGTGGCCATAAAGACCACTTCTCCTTCCAACTCGCTTTTTATCTCTTCTTGCTCTTCGAGTTCCGTTTTTATTTCTTCTTGATTCAAGTCATCCGGGGAAATGTTTTGATCTTCCATGTGCTCTTCGAATGTACGTTGTCTGTAATCCGATTCGTTGAGCAATCGAATCATCTCTTCGTCTTCTATCTTCTGCCAATCGGAAGGATAACTGAAAGATAAACCGTCTTCGGTAGAAAACTCTTCATCCAAATCAATTCCTTCTTCCGTTACGTCTTTTTCCTCGGTATGGTCCGAAGAAAAATCATCTTCCAAAGAAAAACCGTCTTCGCCCATCTTTTCCATGGAGTCCTCTATTCTGCTTGTTTGAATTGAAACTCGATATCCGAGAATAAGAACCAAAATTACGATAAGAAATATGTAAAAGCCGTTTCCGTTTTTTTGTTGCTCTTTCATTTTAAATATTTAAATATTCACTTATTTCCCACCAAACACCGAATTGGTATCCTATAAGAGTCAGTACGGCACCGACAATGAGCCAAGAAGCCAGAATAAGGACATAACCTTTCAGGGCAGCATTCCACAGCTTGTAAACTCTTTGCATGGTGCGAGTATCTCCCATTCCGGTATAAAGAGCATAGCCGGTATAGAGAAGAAGAACGACCAAGGAATAAGGGATGACCATCTTCAATAATATTTCTTGGATTATCAGACCGAACAGAACGAAAAGATGAGCCGGTTCGCAATCGTCTCTGCTGTCTACCGGTTGGGCGGGATCGAATATATTAACCTCTCTTCCGCAGGGGACGATTCCGTCGGTTAGAGCTTCACTGAATATTTCTACATAGGCGTGAGACGCTTCACTTCTGCGGTATACGTGACAATCCGAATCGGAACAGGCGGAAACGCTCCAACCGAAATTGCCCAATTCTTCGAATTCATATACGATCGAGGTCGAATCGGTAATTATATCTTCCGACTCTCCGTCGATATCAACCAGGTAGTAGTCAGCGCCCTCCACTTCATCCCAGCTCAGTTCTTGGTAAGAGTCGGCCAACGGAATTCTTTCCGGATCACTTATATCACTTTCTCCGGGAGAAAGATTTTCGGGAGCCGGCATTGAAGGAATAAACACAGTCCAATCCGAAGCGGAACCGCAAATTAACTCTTCTTGCATCTCTTCCACGGTGGTTTCGTAGAAGAGAAAATCATCATCTTCTTCCGGTGGAAGAACACAAGAAGCTACGGCCCAAATGTATTGTTGCGGGTTGCCCAGATCGTCCCAAAAATTTATACCTCTCTCGTGCAGATAGTCCGGATCGGAAGTTACGAATCCTCCTTCGAAGTCTCCTCCCATCCCGCCCGTATCGGTGAGAGAAGCCATAGTTATTCCCACATCCTGTTCGTATAAGGCCAAAACGTAGGATTCGGCACCGGGTATTTCTTCCCACTTAAAGTTTATCGGGAATTCGGAATCAGCGCCCCCTTCGGGAGTCATCTCTTCCGGGGGATGACCGGTGGTTTTGAACCTGAACGGAGCGTGGCTCGGATCGTAGTCCTCACGCCACTCGGAACATTCCTTATTATTTTCAGCCCAGTTTATTATTTGGTTTACCTGGTAATTCTCATAAGGATGGTCCGTTTCTTGATCCCAGCAGGCTTTAACGTCCCATTCGTATTCCGTATCCACTTCCAGATCTTCAACTTCATAACGGACTTGATTGCCGGTTAATATTTTTGCCTCTTTCCAATCTTCACCTTCTTCACGAAGTCTGTAAACATAACTTCTGGCTCCGAATCTACGATTCCATTGCAGTGTAAATGGGAGACCGGTAGTGGCGTCATCCATACTTACTCCGGGGCGTTTTTCATTTTTGGGATTGCCCGCGCTGGGCGGAATCATCTCTTTAACTTCTTCTTGATCCATTTGGAAACGCCACATTTGACTGAAATCGGTACAATCAATTTCTCCTCGATCCCTGCATGTTGATACGTTCCAAGAATAAATGTCTATTTCTTCATCTTCGGGAAGAGTGAAGTATTCCAATTCTTGATCCAGATGGTTTGGGCCGGGATAGATATGCTGACTTTCGTGATGTTCTCGGGGGCGTGTTTTATAACTACATATCGGGTTTTCTTCAAAAGTGTCCGTAAGTTGAGTGTGACAGTCTTCCAAAACCGGACCGTCAAAAGAGGTTTCCGTAGAGGAGGTGACTCTGGTTCCTTCTCCGAAGCTCAATTTGTAGAGTTCGGGAGGGCGAGGCCTTCTTCCCCACAATACATTTTCGTATGGTCTTCTCGTCGGATACGGCTGATACCATTGTTGTGCCCATTCCAATTCTTCTCTGAAAGCGACCCTGTCTTGAAGAATAAGATTGCCGGTTGACGAACCCCACAGATTTCGGAAAGAATCAGCGCCCAAGGAACTGAGATTTTCTTCTTCACGCATTTCGTCTTCCCAAGGGTAGACGTAACCTTCGTCGTAATCGTATTCCTCCGCTTTTAGTCTGGTCGGATCGTAGCCGGGATCGTATTTTTTCGGGTCGTAAGGAGAGACCCAGTTGGGATCAATCGGGGAAATCGGCTCCGGAGAATCACTGGTTTCGAAAGAGAAATTAGCTTCGGGACCCCATCTTCCTTCACCTCGGTCCATGTCTTCCGATTTTTCCAGATAATCGTGAGGTTTGCAGGCTGCTTGGAGACTGTAGGTTTGTTCCGAGCCGGAACGGAAAAAGGAGGGTCTTCCATAAGATTGATAAGTGTCTCTTATTATGTCTTGAATTTCTTCATCTATGGGATCGGATCCATCGAATTTATCCAGCATATGATCCATCATCCATTCCCGTTGAGGTCTTTCGTAATCGTATACGGGATCGAATTCGAGAGGATTGAAGCTATTTTCGTCCAACCAGATTTCTTTTTCGACACCGCACTCGTCACAATCTATTATATTATCTCTATCGTATCGCATGACGTCCAAAATGTATCTGGTATCGGTCACCAATCCTCTTCTAAAAAGATCCGGAGTTTCGGTTCTTCGGTAGTCTTGATAGGTTCTATGATTTTCTTCTTCAAGCTCTTCAAAAACTCTGCTTGCTTCCGAATAATCGAAACCTTCCTCCATCAGTCTGTTTATAACTTCGTGACGATGGAATTTGGCGGGTCTGTCTTCTCTGTTTATGTTATCGAATCGAATGACATAATGATTTACGCAGGCGATATCTTCCGGACCCTCACATTCTTGCAATTCTCCGTCTTCTATCCATCCGTCGTGCCAGCCGGGAACATTCCACCAGAAGAGTTTTGTCGGCAACGAAACTCTACGCAAAGGATCGGATCCGCCGAGTATATTTTTTTCTCTTAAAATATCTATATTGTCCGGAACCTCTCCGCCGATAATTTCGGGGAGCCAGGGATTGTTGAAGTAGTAGGGATCTTCTTGATCGAAATCACCCAATTCTCCGGGAACTCCCGGGGGAGGCTGCAAACAGTCGCTTTGACAAACGGGAAAAGGAACGGGCTCTCCGTATTCTTCCATTAATTGTTCCTCGGTCCTCCAAGCATCTTCGGGATTGGTCCCTCCCGCTCCATCGGCGGCAGCATCTTCCGGAAGATCGGTAGGTGGCCAAGCTTTTTGCCAGCTACCGACCTCTTCAAAAACTATTCCCTGTTCTTCCGGAACGTATCTGTCGTAATAGGCAATATATTTATCCTCCAACCAAATTGGTTCATCACACTCTTCTCCCGCGTCTCGAACATCCATACCACAAGTACCTACTTGAATTCCGACCACTTGCCATTTACGCATCAATATGTTCCCTCCACAACCGGAGTGTTCAGCTCGGAATTGTCTTTCTTCATGAACTACATTTTCTCTATACACAAACCGGGGTTCTCTTTCCGGGTTAGGGCAAGGAGAAAGAGTCGTGTGATCGAAAGGAAGCACTTCCGAAGGACGAGGGAGTTCCGTTATTCTTTCTTCAACATGTTCCAGTTCGTTAACTATACTTGAGTCATGAAGTGTTTGTCCGTGAGCACCTTGAAATGTCAAAGCAAAGAACAAAAGAAATGTTAAGGAAAACAGTATTAATTTAAAATATCTTTTTTTCATATGGGTAATTATAAACTGCATTTATCAGCTTCCGGGGTTGGTGAGAAGGGGTACGGGTTGTATAATCGTTGAACTTGTGCACAATCGGTACTTCTGAAAGGATTTTCCGAAGTTCTGCCCTTTTCATCTCTTCCGCTATATGGGTAAGTAGTTTCACACCACAGTGTGTCCGTCGTACATGTACAGACTCCATGCATTATACATTCCGGTTCGCATTCCGGGTGTGTATAATATTCACAACCCGGACATCGAGAAGCGTGAATTACTTCTTCGGGTAGCCCTTCAGAATTCGGTGTAATATCATCACAACTTTCTATCGGATCCTCGATACGAACACACATCGCATCTCCATGACAATATTGTTTATAACCGCTTGGATTGAGAACGGTGCACCCAGAAGGGCTTGCACTTTCACACTCCCCGTCTTCATCGTAACTTCTTGAACAATTTGCACTTGAGCAGCCGTCGTACCAGTCGTACCACTGCTCCAATTCTATACGGATGTAAACATCCCAGCCGGCTTCTACGGCCTCGTTAACTTCATCATGAATATCCGTGCTTACACAGCCTCCTTCGAGGTCGTATCTGACCCTACCGCCGTCGGCGGGATTGTTGCAAAAGTCTATATAAGTTCCGTCTCTTCTTGCTGCATCTTCCAAAGTGTCCATGGCGTCGGAGGTTGAAAAATCGTTGGTATTAAAATTAACTCCTTCCCAGTTTGAATCAAGGATCAAGTCATCTTCGGTTTCTTCCAATCTGTTGTCGTAAAGCCTGAGTTCCGGAGGTTCCAAACCACTCAATTTATGCAATTCGTAAGGAACTTCTCCCTTTAGCTCGTTTTCGTGAAGTTCAAACCGGGCGGGGCGGGAACCCATCTCTCCGAGAGACTCAGGTATGTCGTCATCGAGTCCACTATCTTGCCCCAATACGTTTTGATAAGCTAAAAAATAAATTGGACTTAAACTACTTCCCAGGTCTTCCGGAATTTCTCCTTCCAAACCCATTGCGTAAAGACCCAGGTAGTCTATACTACCCAAATTGTCAGTATCGTCCGGTATCGGTCCTTCCATTTCGGTATTATAACCGAGATTGAGTTGCAGACTGTTGGCTACCGAAAGATTTCCGATATTTCCCGGAATTTCTCCTTCCAGATCCAAATAAGAAGCCTTATAGACTAATTCCGGTTCAACATCTATCCAACTGTCAGGTAATTCCCCGTCTATCATGTTTTCACTTATACTGAATATCTGAAGAGGCAGCTCTTCATTGGGGGTCATGTAATGAGCTTCAATTTTTCTTATCTGATTGTCGGTGACTGAAACCTGACATCTTCTTCCCCGCGAATTAGGGGGTTCCGGCTCACTCCAGTTTTCTTTTTTTTCTTTATCGGTCACATCGCATCCGGACCAACCGACAAAATAACCTCCTCCGTGGCTCGGCGGAGCTTGTAAAACTATATTTTTCATCTCCGGCCATTTTTCATGCAAAGGAAGATCTTCTCCTCTTATTTCGTAGGGAGTAGCTCCTCCCGCACCGGAAGTCGGAAAACTATTTAAATTTCCGATTCCGGATTGCTGACCTATTACTGCTCCCGGCTCTTCCAAGCCGTCGACGAAACTTCTTACCACGAGAAAATTACCTCCTCTTTTTTCAGTTTCTTCTATTTCGATCGGATATATTAAGGCGGACAAAAACCGGCTTCCGATTGTGCCGGAAAATACGAGAACCAAAAGTGAAGTAAGAACTATCCCCACTATGAATCCGTAGTTTTTTGCTATTTTTTTCATGATTTAATTTGTTGGAAAACCGCCTCTGAAATCATCACCATTTCCTCGAACGTTAAATGAAACCATATTATTAACTTCACTTAAATTGACTTCATTAAAATCACTGCTATCTAAATTATTATTGTTTAAAAACAGCATGTCACTTGGAAGATTTCCGCTCCACTCTCCCCAGTTTACTTCTCCGGATACGGATTTATTCTCCCCGAAACTTAAATAAATTAAGTCAGTCAAGCTTTCAACGTTTTCGGGCCAGTTTTGAACATAATTACCGACTATTGCATTGTGAAAATCCATATGTCTCAAGTTTTGCATGTTGCCGACATTTTCTACAAACCCTTCCACACAATTTTCAAAACCCAAAAGACTTATTAAGTTGGTGTTCTGATTTATTTCATCGGGAACTTCCGTTATTTGGTTGTTATTAAAATCGAAGACTTTCAGCTCTCCTAAATTTCCTACCGTGTCGGGAATCCCCCCGATCAAACCGTCTCCTTCTCCTCTTTCGTGACTGAGCCCTACGTCCCACCAAACAAGCTCATTCATTACTCCTATTTCTTCGTCTATCTCTCCGTCCAGCAAATTTCTATAGAGGCTTAAAATTTCAATTTCCTCCAGATTTTGAACGAAGCCCGTATGCAAACCGCCGTCTATTTCATTAGAGTCAGCTAAAAATCTTTCCAGTTGATTCCAGCTATTATTTTCAGGTAGATTACCGCTGACTCCACCGCTTGATTTGTCCGCTTTGTCCTCATTATTGTATTGAATATAGAATCTTTCCAGTTCGGAAGTATTGGTCAGATTGTCATCAATACTGACCTCTATTTGGTTGTTATTCAAGTAGAGTCTTTCCAGTTCGGAAAGATCTCCCATTTCCGGTGGTAAGTTGGTTAATTCATTGTTTTGAGCGTAAAGATAAGCAAGTTGCATTCCTCCCCATCCGTTTTCCGGAAGTTGGCTGAGTTCATTATTACTGATTATAAAAGTTATCAGCTGGGTTAAATCGGTTATTTCTTCATCAACCGGTCCGCTCATCAACCCATCCATATTGAAGCGAGTCATGCTGACATCTCCCGTTTGTCGAGAAATATTCAGATATTCGAGGCCGGTCAAATCGGACAGTTCTTCCGGGAAGTCGTTTAAATTCATCATGGCTATATCGAGAAAAAAGAGCTCATCTCCAAGATTAGAAAAGCTGTCCGGAAGCTCGGTTATGTCTTCATTTTTCCAAAGAGTCAGTTTTAAGAGGGAGTTTCCGAAATTATTTCCGAACTGGTCCGGAAGCTCGTTTATTTCGTTTTCTTCCAAGTGGAGGAATCTTATTTCCGGTGCGGAAAAATCATTGAGATGAGTGATTTCGTTTCGAGCGGCGAAAAATTTATCAAGCAAGGGAGAGGCAGCTCCATCCGCAGGCATACCCAATCCGCTTCCATCATAATAATTGTTTTCTAAGTTTAAAATTCTCAATTCCGGTATTTCGAGCAATTCCTCGGGAATTTCTCCTTCCAGTCGATTATTTTGAGCTCGAAAGGTTTGCAGTTGATCCAACTGGCCGATATCTTCGTGAATTTCTCCTTCCAATTTGTTATTGTATACGGACAAGAGAAGAAAGCCGACCGGATTATCGGGATCTTCCAACTCGGAGATTTCTTCAGGAATTCCGAACGAAGAGCCGCCGAATTCTTCTATAGCGTTGTTGTCCAGCTTTATAAAATTTAGAGCAGTCAATTCTCCCATTTCTTCCGGAATTTCTTCTATACAATTATATCTCAAATCAATGAAAAGCTGGCGAGGATGCCAGTCTTTTTTGTCGTGATAATCCCGCAACTCTTCCATGCTTTCTATATCTTCTATTTCCGGAGGAATTTCAGCCCCTTCTCCCAGACAGCCCAGTACGTTTTGATCCGCTCGTAAATGTTCCAAAGATTCCGCTTCTTCAAAAACGGACGGGTCGCTAATATCAAAAAGATCATCCGTAATATTGTTTCGAAGATGAATAGTACTCACTCTTCTTAAACTAAAGATGGAAGAAGGGATGTTTTGAAAGAAATTATTTCTGAGGGTTAATAACTCCAATTCCGGAAAATTGGTAAAAAAATCTTCATTGGGAAACTCTTCCAGTCGATTGTTGTGCAAGTAAAGCTTTTCCAAATCTTCCAAATCTTCCAGTTCTTCGGGAATTTCTCCTTCAAAAAAGTTGTCATGCAGTGACAATTCTTCCAAATCAATTAAATTCCCCAGTTCTTCGGGAATTTCTCCTTCAAAAAAGTTATAATCGAGGTGAAGGTTTATCATGTCCTCCAGCCCCTCCACCTCTTCAGATGTTAAATTATCTTCAAATTTGTTTTTACTCAAGTCCAAGTGGATAAAGTTATCCAGATCTCCGAAACCCTCGTCTATCTCCCCGAGAAAATTCCATTCGGGCCAAATTATTCTTCTGACTCTGTAGTCTCTATTTGGTTCAAACTCTATTAATTTTATACCGGGATCGCCGAAAAAATGAAAAATCTCCCTTCTTTCCAAGTATTCTTCACCGTCAATTGTCCAGTCGGCAAAACCCCCGGTTCTCCAACTTACCGGGAGCTGGATACCTTCTTCACGATCCGTTTCCATTTCTATGGTTACTCCCTTTGCACTTTTTGCTCCGAAAAGTGTTATCAAGAAAAGAAAGAGAAAAAAAGAAGATAATTTGAAAAATTTTATCATCATGCTTATTCAATTTTAGCCGCTAAGATTATCAAAGTCAAGATTTTTTGTAATTTCAACCCAGTTTTTCAAGGTAAAATCCTCGGCTCTGTTTTTGGGATCGAGATTCATCGATTTTAGAAGAGATGAAACTTTTTCTTTTTTTACTCCCTCGAGAAAGCTAAGATTATTTTTAATTTGTTTGCGGGGATGAAGGAATCCGGCTTCAACGACTTTAAAAAAATTTTTCCGTAAAGAATTGTTTTCGGAATATTTGGAGTGAGGGGAGAGTTTGATTATTTGTCCATCCACTTTAGGGGCGGGCCAAAAGGAGGTTCGAGGTACCGACTTAATCAGACTTACATCGCATTGAAAATGAACCAAAACGGACAAGAAATTCATTTTATTTCCTTTCGACTTCATTCTTTCAGCTAATGCTTTTTGGATTATCAAAATCATTGTTGAGGGCTGATGATCCAGTGTTGAAAACTTTCTTATCACCGGACTCGAAATATAAAAAGGAAGGTTGGATAATATTTTATAATTTTTTCCGAGATGTTTTTCAGTATTGAAATTCAGTATATCCTGGTTTAGCAAGGTCAGGTTTTTCTTTTCGGGTAAAGTTTTTTTCAAAACGCCCATCATCCGAGAATCCTTTTCCACACAAACGACCTTACTTCCCTTCTCTATTATTTTTTCGGTTAGAGACCCTATTCCGGGGCCGATTTCGAGAATTTCATCTTTTTCGGAAACATTTCCGGCTTTTATCATTTCATCTATTATCGAGGAATCTATTAAGAAATTTTGCCCCATCCTCTTAACGGGCCCTCCGACATTTTCGAGTATTTTTTTTATTTGTTCGGGAGAAGTCAAGTTCATTGGTTGATTATATTATAAAAAAACGACAATTAACAGTTGTTGACTTTATTTTTTCTGGTTGGTAGAATGGCTAAGAAACTAATACAAAGATCCATTCGTATCAATAAAACCAGGCACTCTCTGTCGGAAGAGGGGAAAATAACTTTCGGTAATGGAAAAAAGGGGATAGGGAGGAAGGTTGTAGTGTTTTTTGTTGTTATGGTAATGGCTATGGTTCTTTTTTCTTTTACGGGTAGATCCGAAGATGAAAAAGCTCATGTTATTTCGGATAACAACCTGTTTTTGGAAGGAATACCGGTTGAAAATGGGGATCGGGGCTATCATCTGCAAGAAGGGA
This sequence comes from uncultured Candidatus Saccharibacteria bacterium, assembly GCA_964507105.1. Taxonomy (GTDB): domain Bacteria; phylum Patescibacteriota; class Minisyncoccia; order Minisyncoccales; family PWPS01; genus PWPS01. Next base: position 103,284 of record CAZDOR010000001.1, read on the forward strand.
TTTTTCTCCTTGCAGGAAAGCCGACTATTCCAACTGAAGGAAGAGTTCTCGGGGCGGAAAAAGGATCTCAAAATAGAGACTCCATAATTTCTTACAAAGTTGAAGAAGAAGATACCGTAGAAACGATCGCTAATAAATTCGATATAAGCCAAGAGACGATAGAATGGGCCAACAGCTTACCCAATGGAACCGTAGAGGAAGGAGATGAGCTTTTAATTTTACCTACTACAGGGGTTCTGCATTATGTTGAGAGAGGAGAAAGTCTCAGCGGAATCGCAAACAGGCACAGTGCAAAGGTTGAAGATATTGTTGCTTTTAATGACGATGTGAAAGACGAAAACAGTATAAGTAACGGCCAGCAGATAATAATTCCCGATGGAGAAAGGCCCGCTGATCCAACTCCTCAACAAGCTCCTGAAGCGACTCATACCGGATTTGCTGCTGTTACACACGGTACGGTGACGCAAGGGGATCATCCGGGACATGCAAATGCCGTTGATATTGCCAATAATTGTGGCACACCGATTTATTCCGGTGGTTCGGGAACCGTAACCAGGACGGGAAATGATCCGGCAAGAGCAGGTAATTATATCTGGATAGACTACGGAAATTTTGAAGCTCTTTATGCTCATTTGCAGGCTATTTATGTTTCTTCGGGTCAAACGGTTAATACGGGAGAACAAATCGGAACAATGGGCAATACAGGATATTCTACCGGATGTCATATTCATTTTGAAACCAGAGGAGGCTCTAACCCGTTCAGTCATATGCAGAGAGGTCAAACGATGCAATAAAATCAACAAACAAAAACACTCCCTAACAAGGGAGTTTTTGTTTTGGTTTTAATATGTTAATATGAAAACAATATGCCAGAAAAAGAACCGACAATTGAATACGAACCGAATTCAGGAGAAAAAAAAGAGATTCCGAAGACGAAGAAAGAGAAGAGTGAAAAGAAAAGAAACTTTGAAATACCGAAGAGCAAGAAAAGGGAGATAAAGAAAAAAAACAGAGAAGAAGAAGAGAAGAATGTTTATGAAGACGAGATAGATGAATTGGTTGAATTGGCTGAGAAGAAAGGCTTTAAAAAAGCCCTTAAAAAAGCGGAAAAACTAAGTAAAAAGAAAGGTGAATCGATAATAATAGACCGTTTTCACGATAAGCTTTCACAAAAAAAGTTTGATGCTTAATTCATCGAATTATCTTTATATTTTAGCGGGATTATTTTTCATAGTTCTTGGGGCCGCAATTTTCTTCATTATTATTCGAAAAAGAAGAGTTAATAGGCTAAAGAAAGGAATAGACACGACGCTTTTTTTGATTAGACTTCCGAAGTATGAAAAAAAAGAAAGAGATTTTTCCGTCGAGGAGATAAGATCGATTATCGGCAAGATGGAGCAATTTTACTCTAATTTTTTATATTTGGAAAAGGAAAAGATGTTCGGACTTCCTCCGGAGATTACTTTTGAGATGTCGTCTCAAATAGGTGGTTCCGACATATCTTTTTTTATATCGGTTCCCGACAAAATAAAAAATTCTTTAAATAAGTATGTGCAGGGAGTTTTTCCGGGAGCGGTTTTGCAGGAGTTTCCAGAAGATTATACTATCTTTGAACCGGGAGGCACGGAAAAAGCGTCTTACCTTCAACTCAAAAAACATTACTCTTTGCCGATTAAAACTTATAAAGATTTGGAAGGAGATCCGTTGGAGGCGATTACCAATTCTTTGACGAAAATAACTGAAGACGAAGGATCTTCAATTCAGATAATTATAAGACCGACCCGGTTGAATTTTAAGAAAAAGTTAAAAAAAATAAAATCCCTGATGAGGAGAAAAGGGCTTTCGTTTGAAGAATCGATAGTGAAGGCGGAAAGAGGGCTTTTCGTGGATATTTTGATGGATATTCTCGGTTCCTTGATATACGGTTATGAAAAAGAAGAAAAAAATGAAACAGTCGATGAAGAAATGTTGGAGGCAATTACAAAAAAAGCAAAACATTCCGCTTTCGAAACTAATATAAGGTTGGTGGCTGCGGCACGAACTCCCGGTAAAGCGGAAGAAGTTTTGAATAATTTGGAGGGAGGATTTTCTCAGTTTTTATCTCCTCATAATGAATTTCGTTTCAAGAGAGTAAAAGACAGAAAGCTTCGACGGTTTGTAGAAAATTATAGCTTTCGGAGATTTAATAAAAAAGAGAAGATTATTCTAAATCTGGAAGAGCTATCGAGTGTTTTTCATTTTCCTCTTTCTCACATGGAAACTCCGTATATAAATTGGGTTAAAACCAAGGAGGCGGCTCCTCCATCGGATTTACCTCGATCAGGCCCCGTTTTTATGGGCAATGTAGTTTTCAGAGGAGAAGGAAAGGAGGTTTTTTTAGGGTCCAGAGAAGATAGAAGAAGACATGTTTACACCATCGGACAGACCGGAGTGGGTAAATCTTCACTCATGAGGGAGATGATTCGGCAAGACATGGAATCCGGAGAAGGTGTAGGAGTTATTGATCCGCATGGTGACCTGATTGAAGACACCTTGGCCAATGTTCCGAAAAACAGAATAGACGATGTAGTTCTTTTTGAACCCTTCGACACACAAAGGCCTTGCGGGTTAAATATGCTCGAATGGGAAATTCCGGAACAGAGAGATTTTGCCGTTTCCGAGATGATCTCCATTTTCAGTGAACTTTTTCCTCCGGAAATGATAGGTCCGATGTTCGAGCACTACATGAGAAATGCGATGTTAGCTCTTATGGCGGACAAGAAGAATCCGGGAACATTGGTTGAAATTCCGAAGATATTCACTGATGAAGAATTTATGAAAAGTAAAGTCGCGAAAGTTACCGATCCGATGGTTAGAAATTTCTGGGAAAAGGAATGGCAACAGACGGTCGGGGAAGACAAATCCAAAATGCTCGGTTATGTAGTATCCAAAGTGGGTAGATTCGTAGAAAACGAAATGATGAGAAACATCATAGGTCAGCCACATTCCAGTTTTAATTTGAGCGAAGTGATGGACGATAAAAAAATATTTCTGGTTAATTTAACCAAAGGACTAACCGGAGAGCTGAATAGCTCCCTTTTGGGATTGATATTGGTTTCGAAACTTCAAATGGCGGCGATGAAACGGGTAAATGTTGCACAAAGCGAGAGAGAGGATTTTTATCTCTATATAGATGAATTTCAAAACTTCACCACGGAAAGCATAGCAACCATCCTTTCCGAAGCTCGTAAATATCGGTTAAATCTGATTTTGGCGAATCAGTTCATGCCTCAGCTCGAAGATGAAATTAGAGACGCTGTAATCGGTAATGTGGGGACGGTAGCCGCCTATAGAGTAGGTGAAGAGGATGCCGAATTTTTAGAAAGTAAATTTTCTCCGGAATTTTCGGCTTTTGACCTTTCCAACATCAATAATTATCACTACATAATGAAGATGATTATCGACGGAAACGTTTCTCAACCCTTTAAAGTAAAAGCCCCCTATCCCGAAGAAGGGGATAAGAGGCGGGTAAAGTCAATTAAGAAAATTTCCAAGCAGAAATACGGAAGGCCGAAAAAGATTGTAGAAAGAGAAATGAGAGAAAGAGAAATTATTTAGCGCACTCTTTGCATTTTTTAGCCTCCGGAATCAGGTTCAGCCGGTCCTTATTTATTTTCTTTTCACAGTTTTCGCACCTTCCGTAGGTGTCCTTTTTTATTTTCTCAATCGCTTCGTTGGTTCTTTTTAATTTTAATTCCAGAGAATGTTCTATTGATCTGAGAGAGTCGAATTCTTCAACCTCGTCAGCGGCCTCTTCAAGAGCTCCTCCGTCGAATTGCGGAAAAACGGTATCCCAGTCACCTTCCGGCTTATCATCTTCCTCAGCGAACCTTTCAAGCATACTGCGGAGCTCTTTTTTTTGCTTTTCAAGTTTTTTTTGATATTTTTTCATTTTACTTTATTCTTCAATTCTTTGTATTACTTCTTCTATTGCATCCATGGATGTAGCGAGGATGAACTTTTCCTGCATTACGGTGTAGTATATTCCAAAGTCGATCTCTCGGGCATCGGTTTCTATTTGAGTTTCTGTAATAGGTTCTCCGCTTTCTTTTTCTACTTCGAACTCTCTTTCTTCAATTTCGGCATAAACTCCGTAAACCCAACCGGAATCTTCTTCGTAGTCTTCATTTTCGAGGTTGATTTCATACCAGCCGTCTTCTTCGTCAACTAAAGGATGTTCATCTTCGTTATCCGCTCTTCCGAAGGCGTAGGAGTCGGTGGTCGGGCGATCCCTTATGTTAAGTCCTGCCGGACCCACTGTTATAACCACTACTTCTTCGGTTTCCGTGTCCGGTTCGAGGTATTCACCGGACAACTCATCGAATTCTTGATTGATTATCGCTTCGGTTATATTCTCATTTTCTATCGTTAATTCCAGAGTGTGAGCGGTCGGCCCGTTTTCGTCTTCAATTATGTTGTATCCCGGTTGTTCAGTCTCGAAAGTGAAAATAAATTCTTGGAAATCATTTTCTTCCGTTAAGTTTTCGAGCTCCAGATTATAGCCTTCTTTGTTCGTGAAGGTCGGTAAGTAATTTTCAACCCAAGATTCAACGGCTTCTTCCAGAGTTCCCAATTCGGGACGGTGTTGATAGAAAGTTATTTCATGGTTGTTGTAATCGACGGTTTGTTTTTCACTTTCAATATCATCGACTGAAACATCATGAATTTCGATCAGAGTGGAAAGATCATCCAAAAGAATGTCTCCTTCCCAATTAGCGTGAAGCCCCATATCCATAAAGTCATCCAGTTCACCTTCTCTTATTTCGGCCACGAAACCGAGAGAAGGTCTGAATGGATAATGAACAAAAAGGGTGAACTCTTCTTCCAAACTGTTTAGGAAATGAATGGAATGAGTATCCAAATTCATGGCGTCGAAAAATTCATCAAGATGAAAAACTCTACTCGGAGTGGTGTCGGTTTTAATTATTTCCAGTTGTTGGAATATATAGTCTTCTTCCGTTGCCAGTCGGGATATGAGAAAGTCTTCTATTTCCCCGGGTGTCCTGGTCGTCGTTCTTACATTATCTCCTCTATCTTCATTCACCGGAAAAAGATTAACTCCTTCGTAGGTAAATTCTTCAATTACAAAGTATGAGTCCTTTTCACTTAAAATGTTGTCGTCCTCATCCAGACCTTCGACCGTTACCAAAACCTCGGTTTCAATCAGTTCAGGATCGAACTCGTAATTAACGGTTTGACCGTAAGTAGTGTCAATCTCTTTGAGTTCCTCGTCTTCATCTATTGTTTCCAAGTGAAAAGACCATCGGAAATCTTCCATTTGTCCGGTATAGTCCACAGTGAATTCGTATTCGGAATTTTCTATCTTGTTAACTTCAATTTCGTCGAGTTCCGGGTCGGGCTCTTCTTTTTCGGGAGTTAGTAAGCTTCTAATTCCGAAAGCCAGGAGTATTATAAGCAAGCCCGCACCGGTCAATACACCGACTCGAGCCAAAAGTCGTCTTCTGCGATCTCCATCCGGAATTTCATCCGGAGATGGAGGAGGGGGAGGAGAAAGATCTTCTTCACCCGGAGGGGGTGGTGGCGTCTCATCACTTCCTTCAGGAGAAGGAGGTGCATCGGTGGGGCGTTCGAAGGGGTCTTCGGCGGTTTCTGCTTCTTCACCCGGAGGGGGTGGTGGCGTCTCATCACTTCCTTCAGGAGAAGGAGGTGCATCGGTGGGGCGTTCGAAGGGGTCTTCGGCGGTTTCTGCTTCTTCATCCGGTTTTTCTCGATAGTCATCTTCTTTCTTTTCGGGAACTCTTTGACCGCTTACCCTTTCTTCCAGATCTCGCAAGAATTCTTCCCGCTCCTTTTCTTCTTTCTCGATTTCTTCAGGGTAGTCTATCTCAGCATCGGGAATATCATATCGATCACCCTTCTGCTCGACATCTTTTTTCTTTTTAGTTGATTTATCGGCTCTTTCTTTTGTTTTGATCGGTTGAAAGCTTTCTCCTTCTTCCAGTTCATAATTTATTTCTTCCAGTCTATCTTCGATTTCTTGTTGCCTTTTTGAAATTGATTTTAACTCTTCCTCTTCTTGCTCTAATTCTTCCAACTTTCTTTCTACTTCCCAACGCTCTTTTTCAATCTTTTTCCTTTTTTTATCAATCTCCCATCTTCTTTCTTCCACCTTCCTTTTTTCATCGGGGTCTTTGACCAACTTTTCTTCTTCTTCTATATCTTGACTTTTTTCTTCAATCTTTTCTTCTCTTTCGGCAATTTCTTCCAAAACTTCTTCCAATTCTATTTTTTCGTCTTCTATTTCGGAAAGTCTTTCATCTATCTTTCTTGCCAGACCGGATAATCTTTTCAGCTCTGCTCCCAGCTCCTCCTTCTCTCTTATTTTTTCAATCTCTTCTCTTCTTTCCTTTTTTGCTTCAATTTCTTCTTTCAGAGATTTTTCTCTATTTAAAGTTTGTTCATAGCGAAGTTGAAGGTTTCTTTCTTGTTCTTTCAACTTGTCGAGTTCTTCTTCCAGATCCCAGCGCTCCTGTTCCGTTCTTTTTCTTCTTTCTTGGATTCTCCATCTCCTTGCTTCGACGGCCCTTTTCTCTTCAGAAGTTGTAGCTTTCTTTTCTTTTTCTTCTATCTCTTCTTTTTCTTCTTCGATCTCCTCCTCTCTTTCTTCTATTAGACTTCTCTTTTTCTCCAAGTGATCCACTCTTTCTCTTTTTTCGGCTCTAATCTCTTTAAGTTCTTGTTTTTCTTTTTGAATCGATTCGATCTTTTTTTCCAATTCCTCTATCTCTTCTTCTATTTTTTCTTTTTTGCGTTTTTGATCCAAGCTCGCTATTTTATTTTTCAGGCTGCTTATTTTACTTAAAACGTCCTCTCTCTCGTTGCCCAGTTTTTTTCTTCTTTTTCTTATTCTGTTTATTTTTTCTTGAACGGCCCACTCCTTTTCTTCCCAATCTCTTTTTTTCTTTTCGAGATTCCATCTTGCTTCTTCGATTTCTTTCTTTTCTTCCGGGTCTTCAACCATACTTTCCTTTTCTTCTATCTCTTCCTTTTCTCTGTTCACTTCTTCAACTTTTTTTATCACTTCGTCGAGCTTTTCTTTGTTTCTTTTTTCTTTTTGCTTAAGACCTTCTCTTTCGACTTCGAGGGATTTTTCACGTTTTATTAGTTTTTGAATCCGATCTTCGAGTTTTTCAATTTCGGTTTCCGGGATTATTTTATTCTCTTCGGTCGATTGTTTAATCTTTTTTCCCTCGTCCATTTCGTCGAGAAGTATTTCCAATTGATTTTTTCTCTCCTCTTTTTCCGCTATTAAAGTTTCCTTCTCGGAAAGCTCTTTTTCAATTGTTTTTAATTCTTTTTCAATTTCCCATCGCTTTTTTTCCGTTTCTCTTCTTTTGTCGCCGAGTTTTCTTCTTCTTTTTCTGATTTCTCTTTTTTTCTCGAGATCGTTTTCTATTTCTTCTTCTTTTTCTACCGCTTCTTCATTTTCTTCGATTTCTTTTTCATCAGTTTTTATCACTTCCAGTTTTTCCTCCAAAAGAGAGTACCGGTCGGACAGAGAAGATTTTTCTTCTTTTAGTTTTTCCAGCTCGGAGTTTATTTTGGATAATTTCCGATTTATCTTTTTTGAGTTTTGAGGAGCTTCTTCACGAGCCTCTTTTTTGGCTCTTTTTCGCTTCAGGGATCTTTCTTTCCTTTCCGAGTTTTTGTATTCTTTATTTTTGAGATTTATTTTTTTTGTAAGTTGTTGTATTTCATCCTCGATTTCCCACCTCTCTTTTTGAAGGTCTTTCTTTTTGTCTTCAACTTTCCACCTTTCTTTTTTGAGCTCTCTTTTTTTCTCGGATGATTTCGAATTATTTATTTTTTTCTCTAATTTTTCTTTCTTCTTCTCTATTTCCTTCTCCTTCTTTCGCAGTTCATCTATTTTTTCTTTTAATTCTCCTTTTCTTTCGAGGAGCTTTTTTTCTTCCTTTTTTATTTCCTCTTGCTCTGTAGTCAACTCTTCTTCTTTTTTCTCGTTCTCTTCGGCATCGAAGAATTCAAGCTCCATTTTCTTCTCCTTCTTTTTGGAGATTAGTTTTTCTTTGAGCTCCTCTCCTTCCTTTATTTTTTTATTGATCTCTTTTTTCTTCAGAGGAATTTCTTCAAGTTCGTCTTCTAAATTCCAGAGTTCGTTTTCCAAATTTTTTATTTCATCTTCAATATTCCATCTCTTTTTAACTTCTTCCTCTTCGTCACTGCCCTCCAAACTTTTTCTTTCTTCTTCTTTTTCCTTCAACTCTTTCCGAATTTGACTGATAGCTTCTTTGACTTTCTTTTCTCTTTTTTGGATTTGTTTTTTATCCAAATCGAGATCGTCCAAACGGGCTTCTGTATTGTTTATTTTTTTCTCTATTTTTCGTATTTTTTCCTCCTCTTTTTTGTGGGGCATAATATGTTGACTAATTATTTACTTTGAAGGACATGGTTGATAATTTTTTTTCAAAATGAGTTAATTTTTTGATATGCTCATTAGCCTTTTCAAGTCTTTCTTCGATGTCCATTTTCTTTTTTTCCATCTCTCTTCTTTTATCGAAAAGTTTTTGCCGTTTTTTTTGAAAACTCCTCTTTTTCAACTCTTCTTTTTCTATTGAGTCTATTGAATCGGAAATTTTTTTCTGCAGTTGATTTATCTCCAAAATAAGATCTTCCATGATCTTTCTTTGATCCATTGCCGAAAGCTTATACATTATTACTTTTTCCAAGTCATCTTCCGGATCGGTTATCTGATTTTCATATTTTCCGGTTGCTCCGTCCTCTTCCCAACTGTCTTCAAAATCATCTATTTTTTCTTTTAACTCTTCCTCTGATGAAGCAAGGCCTTCCTTTTCTTTTAACTCTTCCTCTTTAAGTTTTTTATCCTCATTATCCTTTACCGTCTCATCCGGACCGGGGTCGGGTTCCGGTTCGGAAAAAGATATTCTCGCTTCCGGCAATCTTTCTCCTTTCTCCAAAAGAGAAAGATCTTTTTTCATCGTCCTTATTTTTTGGCGTTTTTTTTCATCAATTTTTGCCATCCCTCCTTTTTTTAATTTCTTTTTTAGCTTTTATTAATGATAAATCTATTTTGCCGTCATCCCCCACCTTGAGAACTTTTACCGGGATGATGTCACCGACACTGACTATATCTTCTACTTTATCCACATGACCCTCGTCCAGTTCGGAAATATGCACCAATCCTTCAGTGCCGGGCATTATTTCTACGAAACAGCCGAAATTCATTATCTTTTTAACTTTTCCCTTGAACATTTCTCCCTTTTCCGGCTCTCTGACAATGTTTTTGATCCACTCGTAAGCTTTTTCCGCCGATTGTTTATCTTCGGAGGTTATGAATATGTCTCCGGAGTCTTCTATATCTATTGAAACCTCGGTTTCATCAATAATTTCATTTATAACCTTTCCTCCGGGACCTATCACTTCCCTAATTTTATCTTTATCTATCTTCATAGTCAATATCCTGGGGGCGTAAGGGGAGAGCTCTTCTCTGGGACTTTCAATTGTTTCTTGTATGTTATCCAGAATAATATTTCTGGCTTTTTTTCCTTTTTTGAGCGCTTCTTTCATTGTTTCTAATGTAATACCCAAAACTTTTACGTCCATTTGAATTGCGTTTACACCATTTCTGGTTCCGGCTACTTTAAAATCCATATCACCGGCATGATCTTCCAGGCCTTGGATGTCCGTAAGTAATCTATAATCATCTTTATCAGAAATCATTCCGATTGAGATTCCCGTTACAGGTGCTTCCATCGGAACCCCGGCATCCATAAGCGCCAAAGATGTGCTGGTCATTGCTGCCTGAGATGTTGATCCATTAGAAGACATAATTTCGGAAACCGACCTGATAGTGTAAGGGAAGTCATCTTTGTCGGGAAGCATTGGTCTTATCGCTTTTTCCCCCAACATTCCGTGACCGATCTCTCTTCGCTTCGGTCCCCTGAGCGGCCAAGTCTCTCCAACGGAATAGGGTGGAAAGTTATAGTGATGCATAAATCTTTTTTTACCTTCCTCTTCCATGTTGTCGAAAAGCTTCTTGTCTCCCGGAGGACCCAAGGTTATTATCGATAAAGATCTGGTTTTTCCTCTTGAAAATAGTCCGGTGCCATGAGTTCTGGGTAACAGTTTAACTTCTGTGCTTAAATCTCTTATCTCATCATCCTTTCGCCCATCCGGCCTTTTGTTGTTTTCGAGTATATTTCTTCTGACTATTATTTTTTTTAACTCATCGAAGTATTTGCCTGCTTGCTTCTGATCTTCTTCATCAAAATCTGACAGTATATCTTCTTTTAATTCACTTAAATCTCCCTTTTCACTTTTAAAGATTTCTTTTTCAATTTTATCTTCAAAGGAGCCAATCTTTGATTTAACGGATTCATCAATTTCTTCTTCCTCTTCAAGGTCAATTTTTTCTTTTTCGTGATCCTTGACGATTTCTTTTTGAAATTTTTCCAGTTTTTCAGTGGCTTTTTTAGCTATTTTTACGGAACTCAAAACCTCTTCATTGGAAGCTTCTTTAAAGAAGCTCTCTATCATGTTTATTGTGTATTCGTCCTCTTCAAAAAATCCACTATAAACCGCATCAAAGTATTCTTCCCTCTCTTCATAAGTCGGGTTGAGAATATAGTCATTACCTTTTTTGCCCACTCTAACCATCGAAACGGGACCATTCCAGGGAATATCGGAAATTGAAAGAGCTATGGAGGATGCCAAACCACCCAATACCGCCGGATCGTTCTCTTCATCCCAAGATAGACAGGTAACTATAATTTCCACCTCTTTTTTTAAATTATCAGGAAACAGCGGTCTTATCGTTCTATCTATCATTCGTGAAATAAGAGTAGCTCTGTCGGAAGGTTTACCTTCTCTTCTGGTGTAGCGGGATCCACCGATTTTGCCGGCTGCATAAAATTTTTCTTCATAAAAAACCATTAAAGGAAAGTATCCGAGTTCGTCTTTTTTATTTTCTTTCGACATTGTCGCCGTTGCCAGAACCACGGTATCTCCGTACCTGAGCATAACGCTACCGTTGGCTTGCTCAGCAAAGTTGTTGAATTTTGCGGTTAATTTTCTTCCTCCTATTTGAATTTCATGCTTGCTCATCGTTATTTTTTAAGTAAATATTTTTTTGGACTTTCTTCGAGATTCATAAATTCATCAGCCGCTTCGATTAATCTTGACGAGGCTGATCTTTCGAATGCGATAACCTCTACCCTTACTCCTTTGTTTTGCAGGTATTCGACCAAAGGAGTGAAATCACCGTCACCGGTAACCAGGACTATGGAGTCCACGTTATTGGAAAGCCTTATAGCGTCTATAACCATTCCGACATCCCAGTCTCCCTTTTTGAAACCGCCCTGGTATTCTTGCAAATCTTTTATTCTGGTTTCTATACCGAGATTGGTTAATGCATCGAAAAAAGATTTTTCTTCTCCGCTTTTGGTTCTTATCACATAAGCGAAAGAACGAATCAATGTTCGTCTGCTTACTCCCAAGTTGAGTATTTGTTTGAAATCAGCCCTTGACTGATAGAGATGTTTTGCCGAGTGGTAAAGATTTTGAACGTCTATGAGGACGGCCACTCGCTGCCCCTTATGTTTTATGTTCATTTTATTTTTTGAGTCCGGTCTTTTTTATGATTTCTTTGTATTTTTCTTCGTCGTTTTTTTTCAGATATTTGAGCATCTTTTTTCTCTTATTGACCATTCCTACCAATCCTTTTCTGGAATGATTGTCTTTGGGATGATCTTCAAGATGCTCAAAAAGATTATTTATTTCTTCGGTGAGAATCACAACTTGCGCTTCCGGAGAACCGGTATTTTCCACATCCAAGTTGTATTTTTCAAGTATTTCTTTTTTGTCTTTTTTTGTTTTCATTTTATTTCCTTAAGTTAACTATAATACAGACTTATTAATTTTTAAAACGCTTGTGCCCTCGCCAGGGATCGAACCCGGAACCTTGTCCTTAAGAGGGACCTGCTCTGCCGGTTGAGCTACGAGGGCTTCATT
>CAZDOR010000002.1:0-13939 GCA_964507105.1 uncultured Candidatus Saccharibacteria bacterium
CGCATTTAAGCGTGCACCTCACGGCACATACTGACGACAGCCATGCAACACCTGTACATCCGCCTTGCAGGACGCTTCTATTTCTAGAAGCTTCGAATGTATGTCAAGCCTTGGTAAGGTTCCTCGCGTATCGTCGAATTAAGCCACATGATCCACCGCTTCTGTGAGCCCCCGTCTATTCCTTTGAGTTTTAAGCTTGCGCTCGTACTCCCCAGGCGGAACACTTAACGCGTTAGCTTCGCCACTTGAAGGGTCGACACTTCAAGAAGCTAGTGTTCAGCATTTACAGCATGGACTACAAGGGTATCTAATCCTCTTCGCTACCCATGCCTTCGTCCCTCAGCGTCAGGGTCACCCCAGCTAGCTGCCTTCGCTTTCGGTGTTCCGGCAGATATCAACGGTTTTCACGCCTACACCTGCCGTTCCGCTAGCCTCTGATGCCCTCTAGTTCGTCAGTTTTTCCGGCCTTCCCAAGGTTGAGCCCTGGGAATTTAACAAGAAACTTAACGAACCGCCTACGGACCCTATACGCCCAATAAATCCGGATAACGCTTGGGGACCACGTATTACCGCTGCTGCTGGCACGTGATTGGCACCCCCTTATTCCTTAGGTACCGTCAACCATGACCCGAAGGACATAGCTTCTTCCCTAAGAAAAGTCCTTTACACCCCGTAGGGCTTCATCGGACACGCGGCGTCGCAAGATCAGAGTTTCCTCCATTGTCTATGATTCTCGACTGCAGCCCCCCGTAGGAGTATGGCCCGTGTCTCAGTGCCATTGTTGGCGGTCAAGCTCTTACTCCGCCTACCCGTCATTGCCTTGGTGAGCCTTTACCTCACCAACAAGCTGATAGGGCGCGGGCCGATCATCAAGCGGTCCTCCGTAAGGATTTCCCTTTACTTCAAAACTATTCCAAGTAATGAAGTCTATCGAGAATTACCAAGGGTTTCCCCAAGCTTTTCTCGTCTTGACGGTACGTTACCCACGTGTTACTAACCCGTTCGCCGGTCCTGCTTCGGGTGCAAGCACCCAAAGAGTCCCTTGACTTGCATGCCTTATCCACGCCGCAAGCGTTCATCCTGAGCCAGGATCAAACTCTCAAAAAAAGAGTCTTCGAAACAGCTCCAAAAAACCAAATGAACGTGTGGATCTTAAATTTTTAATGTCCTTCAATTGCACTACTCATTGTAGTCGATAAACACTTCTTTGTCAAGAGATAAATGAGCCGGCTGTCGGATTCGAACCGACGACATGCTCTTTACAAGAGAGCTGCTCTGGCCACTGAGCTAAGCCGGCACAAAAACAACCCTTCAGAAAAAGAGTTGTTTTTTTAGGGTTAAATTTCGTATCGAGTGAATCTTTTTACTTCTATGTTCTCACCTATTTTAGCTAAATATTCTCCTACCAAATCTTCAACTGTTTTACTGTCATCCTTTATCCAAACTTGATTCATCAATACCTTTTTTTCCATGAATTTTTTTAATTTCCCTTCTACGATTTTCTCCTTCACGTGATCCGGTTTCTGAGAATTCTTTTCATCTTCTTCGATTTGGTTCATGATAATTTCTTTCTCCTTTTTTAAATCTCTTTCCGGTATATCGTCTTCGGTTATATACTCCGGCTTCGACGCAACAACCTGGAGACAAAGTTCGTGAGCCAACTCTTGAAAATCATCCCCTTTCGCCACAAAATCCGTTTCACATCGAAGATCCAAAAGAACTCCCGTCTTGTTGTCCGAATGAACGTAAGAAGCGACAACCCCCTCACCGACTTCCTTATCGGATCTTTTGTCAGCCAGTTCTTGCCCCCATTCCCTAAGTAACTTTTTGGCTTCTTCCAAATCGCCGTCTGATTCTTTCAGAGCTTTTTTGCATTTTCTCAAAGATACTCCGGTTTCTTGACGAAGTACTTTTATTTGTTCAATATCGGGCATAAGTTTTAATGATAATTAGTAATTAATATGGATTTAACTGATGGCTTTGTCGAATTTTTCTAAAATCAACTCTATGGAGGCAATCGAATCGTCATTGGCCGGTATCGGATAATCGACTCGCATCGGATCGGTATTGGTATCACAAACGGCTACGACAGGAACATCTTTCTGGGCGGCTTCCTTGATCGCTATTTCGTCTTTATCCATATTCAGAGCAAAAATCACATCCGGCAAAGAAGTCATTTCTCTAACTCCTCCGAACTTATTTTCCAGCTTTTCAATCTCTCTATCGATTTCAAGTTGTTCCTTTTTGGTATATTTATCAAGCTCCCCGGATTCTCTCTTTTCCAATAAATCATTGAGGTGATCTATTCTTTTTTTAATTTCATTAAAATTTGTGATCAGCCCTCCTACCCACCTGTATGTCATGAAGGGAAGGTTGTGCTTTTTTGCCGTTTCCTGAACCATTTGTTTCGTTTGCGGCTTCGTTCCCACTATTAGAATATTTTTTCCTTCTTTCTTTTGCTCCGACAAAAATTTCATTGCTTGTTCCAGTTTCTCGGCAGTTTTATTCAAATCAAAAATATGAACTTCACCCTTTACTCCGCCGATGTAAGGTTTCATATTCGGATGACGATTGGCTACCGAGTGGCCAAAATGCAAGCCCGCTTTTCCCAATTCCTCAACATTGACATTCAGAGAAAATTTTTCCTTTTTGTCTTCAGTACTTTCACTATTTTTGTCTTTTTTGTCTTCAGTACTTTCACCATTATCGTTGCTTTCTTTTTTGTTGGATTCTTTTTTGCTCATAATTTCTTATCTTTTTTGAAGTGTTTAAATAAAAAAAACGGACGTTTTTCTAATATAACATTAATAGTTAAAAAATCAAGCACAACTGAACAAATTTGATTATCTATCCGTTTTCTGGTAAAGTAACATTAGCTTAATCAAAAAAATATGAAAAAAGACATACATCCGGATTCAAAAGAAACGAAAATAGAATGCGCTTGTGGAAAGGCCCACAATGTTAAGTCCACCAAGGGAAATTTGGAAGTGGAAATTTGTTCCAATTGCCATCCCTTTTTCACCGGTCAAGAAAAGATAGTTGACAAAATGGGAAGAGTTGAGAAGTTTAAAAAGAAGATGGAAAAAGCACAGAAGGAAAAAGAAGAGAAAAAGAAAAGAGAAGAGAGGAAAAAGGAAAAATCGGAAGAGGAAGATGCAAAAGAAGAAAAAGAGGAAGATGAAGACAGTGATAAAGATAAAAAGAAGGAAAAAGAAAGGAAAAAAGAAGGAAATTAGCAATCGCATTTCAGACAAGCCCTTGTGTTCAATGAGGGCTTTTTCTTTACAAAAAAATACGCAAGTTGAAAGACTCAAATTTTAGCGTTTCAATTCTACGAAATTTAATATTGAAATCCATGTCAAAAATAAAAGAAATAAAAAAAGAATACGAACAAGTAACCGAAAAATTAAAACACCCGGAAAAAATAAATGATTCTCGAAAATTCGGAGAGTTATCCAAAAAAAGAAGTGAACTTGAAGAAATAATCAAAAAAATAGAAAAATACGAAAGTGTAAAGAAAGAACTGAAAGAAAATAAGGAGCTCGCCCGAGGTGATGGTGAACTGGCTGAGCTGGCAAAAAATGAATTAAATGATTTGAAAAATAAAAAAGAAAAATTAAAAAAGAAGTTGAAAAACTTAATAATTAAAAGAGAGGAAAGAAAAGAACAGAAAGAAGAAGGCTCTTCCGGTAATTCCGTGATTATGGAAATAAGATCCGGTGCAGGAGGGGACGAAGCTTGTCTTTTTGCCGGTGATCTATTTAATGCCTATACGAAATTTATAAATAACAATAATTGGAAATCAAAAATTTTGGATACGACTAAAGCGGAAATCGGAGGCTATAAATCAATTACCTTTAAAGTGAAGGGGCGTGATTCGTTTTCCAGTTTAAAATACGAAGGTGGAGTCCACAGAGTGCAACGAGTTCCGGAAACGGAAAAAGGAGATAGAATTCATACGTCAACAATTTCCGTTGCAGTTCTTCCCGAGCCGGATAAAAAAACTGATATACATATAAATCCCGAAGATATTAGAGTTGATACTTATAGAGCCAGCGGGCCGGGTGGTCAATACGTAAACACAAGAGATTCAGCGGTAAGAATTACCCATGAACCGACCGGTGTAGTCGTTTCATCCCAAAATGAAAGAAGTCAAGCTCAAAATAAAGAAAATGCAATGAGCATTCTCAAGGCTAAGATTTTGGAACACAGGCAAAAAAAGATAAGAGAAGAGCAGGAAAAGAAGAGGAAGTCACAAATCGGTCAAGCCAAAAGAAGTCAAAAAATAAGAACCTATAACTATCTACAAGATAGAGTCACGGATCACAGAATCGAAGAAAGTTGGCATAATTTGGAGAAGGTTTTGGACGGTGACTTGGGTCAAATAATAAAAGCCCTAAAAAGGGCTGAAGAAAAAGAGAAATACGGTAATATTGAAATCGAATGATTATTCGGTCATTACTTCTATATCCTCTTCAAATTGATCCGCTCTGTATATCACTTGATCGGCATACCAAAAAAAGTTCGAATTGGTAGTTCCGCCGGTAAAGTATCTCATCGCCGCATTCCATTCTTGACTCCGAGTTCTGCTTGAAGCCCCACTTTGAGAAAGCAACACCCCGGAAGCCATAAAGGAATCCCTTATCTGCCAGGGATCCGGTTCACGACCCAGTATAGCAGCAACGTCATCCCTGACACTTTGCCAGGTGGAAGGAATAAATTGGGCCGGACCCATGGCTCCTCCCCAACCCGTTTCTCTGCCATTTTGAATCAGAGTACAGGAAACCGGCGTATCAAGCGGATCCCTGCCCAGCTCTTCGGTAATATCCAGAAAATAAGGTATGTCCCTGGTGGGATGAATCCCTTGCGAATATTGTCTCCCATTGTTTATGTTCACCGTTACTCCCGATGAAGTATCAGCAAGATTACACTGACCCACATTACTTCCCAGGGCGGACTCTTGCTGAAGTATCGATAAAAGAAAAGCCGGCCTAACACCCGTTTCCGACTCAACCCATCTGGCTACTTCGTAAGCTTCTTCAAAAGTGGGAGCGTCCACTTCATCCGGAAGTCCGGCAAGCTCAAATATTCTATCTCTAATCTCACTGGCTCTTTCTTCTACAAACTCTTTTTGTTCCATTTGTCTTTGGTACTCCTCTTCAGTCATATTGTAAAGACGGGCATGCTCCTGACGAGCTGCTTCACTTTCCGCCTTTTGCATAGCTTGCTGATCCGCCACTTTCCGCGCCTCCTCTCTTTCTCTGGCTAACCTCTCTTCTTCGGTTTCCAAAGAGTTTCTCATTCCTCTGACTTCTTCGATTATCGATTTGGTTTCTCTGGACAAAGCATCCAAAGCAGTTAAGTTGTCAAAGAAAGAAGATAAGTCATCTCCACCGGCTAAAGCTTCGAGAGTGGATTTCTTGCTTTCTCGATTTACCGTCCTTAAAACTTCCTCCAATTGACTTTGAGATTTATCAATCCGGCTATTCATTCTCATGATCGATTCTTGAGTATCCTCAATCTCAAAACCCAACTGCCTTATTCTCATTTCACTCTGTTGAATTTGGCTGTCAAGCTGATTCATTCTATTTTCCAAGGTGGCAATCTGATTGGCTAAATTCTGCTTTTCTTGTTCGGTCCGCTCTATATCTTCTTCATACTCCTCCTGAAGATCACCCAGATAATCATCACAGTTTTCAAGCACTTCCTGGCAAGCCTCATCACCATGTTTTTCACAGTAATCATCGAGAGCAGCGGAGGAAAAACAAAGCGTCAAATCAGACTCACTGATGCCGAAAACTCCACTTGTAGTCAAAAAAGTAAAAAATATAACTGTAAAAGTGGCTACTCTTAGTTTGTTCATGTAAATGGTTTAAGTTTGAGTTTCAGCTTCCCCTCTCTCTTCATCCTCTTCTTCCTCAATTTCTTCTTTTTCGTCTTCATCCTCACCAACTACTTCGATGTCTTCCAGTTCATCTTCAACCGGCTCTTTAAGTTCTTCCTCTATATCTTGGGGTCTGGAAACCAAGGCGACAATAGCATCACCCTCCTCCATTACCTCTATCTCCTCGGGCACTTCCAGGTCCTCGACTTTTATTACGTCATCAAAGGTCTCCAATACGGAAATATCAACTTCTATTTCATGAATCAAACTTTCCGGTAGGGCCTTTATATTTACCGAAGACAAGTTTTTAACCAACGTTCCGTCTTCATCCTTTATTGCGGTAGACTGACCGGTAAACACCAAGGGGATTTCAACTTCGACCTTCTCTTTCAGGTCGGGCTGATAGAAATCAACATGAGTAAACTCATCCGTTATCGGATGTTCTTGAGTTTCTTGAATCAAAACGGTGGGGGTCTCATCAACTTTTTTCCCTTTTTGGTTTTTTAAATTTATTTTAACCAAGGTACTTTCCCCGGCTTCTCTATATGTCTTTTCCAAATCAACGGAATCAACCTGAATATTAAGATTGTCTATCTGGTGGCCATAGACAACGGCAGGAACGAATCCTTCGTTCCTAATTTGGTTGGTGGTTTTATTTTCGTCTCTGATTTCAGCTGATAGTTCTAACATAACTTTTATTCTTTTATTTTGATCACTTTTACCGGACACACGTTTGCAGCATCCTTATTACAGCCCGCTTCTTCAACTTCAAGAACTCTCTTTTCTCCTTTTTTTTCTGAATTTTTAAGATTAGCTTTACCATCGTCACCCACTTCCCAATAATCAGGGCAAGCGACACTGCAACTTCCGCAACCTATGCATCCACTTTTATTGAATATTATTTCCATAGAATATATTTATTTTTTCTTTCACTTTTTTACTTGTTACTTCCGGTAAGTCCTTAAGAAGCTTATAAGGCGTGACCGAATCTTTGTTTTTTTCAAAGCTTCTCTCTATTTCTCTTCTCCATTCATTTCTCAGTTCGGTGTTAACGTTGACCTTAACCACTCCTCTGGCAATTGCCTTAATTAAATCCTCCCCACTTATCCCCGATCCACCGTGCATAACCAGCCCGATATCGGTACTTTCACTTATTTTGACGAGCCTGTCGAAGTCCAGTTCAGGCATTCGAGTATAGACACCATGGATGTTTCCTATTGAAAATGCACAAAGATCGACTTTCGTTTCTGAAATAAATTTAACAATGTTTTTAGTTGAAGTCAAGTTTTTCTCACCTTTTGGTGCTCCTTCGTGCACTTTTGAAGACCCTCCGACATAACCGACCTCCCCTTCCACGATTAACCCTTCGGCTTCGGCCAACCGAACTACTTCTTTCGTTTTTTTTATATTCTCTTCAAGAGGTAACTCGGAACCATCAAAATGAACCATGTCATACCCGGCATCTATCACTCTTTTTATCCAATTCAAATCCTTGCCGTGATCCAGATTAAGATAAATTTCGGAATGCTTCTCTCTTAAAACATCCCGTAATGCTACCGCCTCTTCGGGACCCAAAAACTTACTCTCCCCCTCCGAGGTTCCCAAAATAACCGGAACTTCGGCTTCCTCGGCCGCTCGAGTTATTCCTTTCAACTGTTCTACGGTTGAAAAATTGAATTGCCCCAAAGCAAAACCCTCTTCCTTCGCCTTTTTTAGATGTTTTTTCAGCATTCTATTATTCGTCGATTATTTTAACTTGAACCTTCTCATAGGAGTCTCCCTTTTTCAATATTCCGTTTTTAGCTCCTTTTTCGGTCAAACAATTGGTCGCATTGGCTACTCCGAGCCGGATCGCTTCCACTAAATCGAAATCTCTTATCAGCCCCGTTACAAACCCGGATCCAAAAGAATCACCGGCTCCCGTCCGGTCCACGATCGGCTTGTCGGGAACAGAATTAACTTCATACAATCTCTCGTCGTCGGATACGATTAGTCCGTTCGGACCTCTCGTCATTACGAATATTCCTCCGAATATCTCATCCACTTTCTCGAATATATTCTTCTCTTCTCGGTAAGGAATTCCGGTCAGTATGGAGGCCTCCTCTTGATTAACTAAAAGAACTCGAAAATCATTTATTCTACTTAAAAACTTTTCATTTTTCAACTGACTCTTCGAAGGATTAACGGCAACCTTTATATTGTCCCGCTTAGCTCTGTCGATTATTTTATGAAAAGTTTGAAAAGAACTTTTCGGGAAAGGAGCGATGTAAAACCATTTCGGTTTCAAATCGGTGGGAATTTCTTGCGGTTTGAGTGTTGATGAAGCTCCACGATAAACCAAAATCGTCCTATCTTCATCCTCCGAATCGATAACTACCGAAAAATTAGTTCTTTTCTCCATGGTGGTTCTTACATAATCAGTAATTATCCCGAAGCTGTCCAAAGTATTTATTACATCCCTTCCGGCTAAATCCTTGCCAACTTTTCCCACATAGGCCGTTTCCAGACCTTGTCTGGCAAAAGTGGCAGCCACGTTAGTTCCTCCCCCACCGACCGTAAAAAACAAATCACTTACGGACACTTTCGATCCGAGCGGGAAGCAGACTCCTTTTCCGGTAGTAAATTCGTCCGAGTCAATTATACGACTTTGAGAACGTAAGAAAACGTCCCTGGTTGCCGAACCGAATGTAGCTACATCAATTTTCATGCTTTTCTATTTCTTGATAAGTTTTAATTATCGCTTCCGGATTAACCGAAATAGTGTCGATTCGACAATTTACCAAGAATTCAACAAACCCTTCCGTAGTCGCGGGAGCTTCACCACATATCCCGACCGGTTTACCACATTCGTGAGCTTCCCAAAGAAATTTTTCTATAGTTTTTCGAACCGCGGGATTATTCTCGTTGAAAAGATCCTTTAATTTTCCGTTATCCCTGTCGACTCCCAAAGTTAATTGTGTTAAGTCATTCGACCCGATCGAGAATCCATCAAATCTTTCTGCAAACTCATCAACCAAAATAACATTTGAAGGAATTTCGGCCATAACATAAATATCCATCTTGTCTCTGGTTAAACCATAATTCGCCATTATCTCCAAAACCTGATCACCTTCCTCCGGTTTTCTGCAAAACGGAACCATAAGATTTACGTTATCCAAACCGAACACCTCCCGCACTCTTCTCATCGCTTCACATTCGAGCTCGAATGCCGGACTGAAATCTTCATCAGTATATCTCGAAGCACCCCTGAATCCGAGCATCGGATTGGACTCTTCCGTTTCATAAAGCTCACCACCCACTAAATTTTTATATTCATTGGATTTGAAGTCCGAAAGCCTTACCAGTACCGGCTTGGGGTAAAAGGCAGCTGCAATTTGACCTACACCCTCTGCCAATTCTTTAATGAAGTGCTCTTTTTTATCTTCGTGTTCAACCGTAATCTCAGCAATTTTTTCTTTCAATTCACCGTCTTCCAAATCTTCAAAATTGTAAAGTGCCATCGGATGGACCTTTACATGTTCGGCTAAAATGAATTCCATTCTGGCTAATCCGACTCCGTCATTCGGTAAAAATGAATGTTTAAAAGCCGTCTCCGGTGTTCCGATATTCATGAGTACTTTGGTGTCCAGGTCGGGTATCTCTCCCAAATCATGCTCTTCCACTTCGTAATCCAACTCACCTTCGTAAACTCTACCGGTTGATCCTTGGGTGCAGTCAACCGTTACACTTTGACCGGTTTTCAAAACCTCGGTAGCATCTTCACTTCCGACAATAGTCGGAACACCCAACTCTCTTCCGACAATCGAGGCATGTGCAGTCTTACCACCCTCATCGGTAACAATGGCAGAAGCTTTCCTCATTATTGAAACCCAATCCGGATCCGTCATTTCGGTTACCAACACATCTCCTTCTTCAAACTTATCAATATTTTCAACACTCTTAATCACCTTTACATCTCCCTGTCCAATTTTACTCCCGACCGCAATACCGGTCACCAGCGGATCGGCATCGGTATCAATATGATACTCTTTATAAGTACTTTTCTCATCGGGGGCATGAACGGTTTCCGGTCTGGATTGAACTATGAACAGTTCTCCACTACCACCATCCTTGGCCCATTCTAAGTCTTGCGGCCTTCCGTAATGATCTTCAATTTTCGTAGCCCACTCGGCTAAAGTTTGTATTTCTTCATCACTAAGTGAAAAATTAAGTTGCTTTTCTTCCGGAACTTTTTCTTCCACTATTCCACCCTTTTTTCCGTAAACGTACTTTTTGGTTTTTCTTCCCAGATCTTTTCTAATTATCGGGTTTTTACCCTCCTTATTGATCGACGGTTTAAAAACGTAAAACTCATCGGGAGTAATTCCTCCTTGAACAATCATTTCTCCCAATCCCCAGATGGAATTAATTAAAACCACGTTATCAAAACCGGTTTCCGTATCCAGAGTAAACATTATACCGGAAGAAGCCTTGTCCGATCTAACCATTCTTTGAACACCGACGGAAACGGCGAACTCCAAATGATCAACATCTTTTTCTTCTCTATAGGAAATAACTCTGTCATTGAAAGCGGAAGCGAAACAATCCTTTATCTTTTGCAAAAGATCTTCTTCTCCGGAAACATTGAGGAAAGTTTCGAACTGACCGGCAAAAGATGCATCGGGAGCATCTTCACAAACCGCAGAGGATCTGACCGCAACATCAATCGCATCATTATTATATTTCTCACACATCTCCTCGTAAGCCGAAAGTATGTCGTTTTTCAACTCCTCAGGAAACTCTCCATTCATTACCAATTCTCGTCCCCTTTTTCCCGTTTCCTGAACACTTTTTATATTGTCCGGATCGAGATTTTCAAAAATTTCTTCCAATTCTTCTTTAAATCCGTTTTCTTCAACATACTTCCAATAACCGGTAGAAGTTACCGCAAACCCGCCGGGAACATTTATTCCTTTCGGGGTGAGTTCGGTAATCATTTCTCCCAGTGAAGCATTCTTCCCTCCTACCAAATTAACATCGTCGGAAGTTGCTTCGAGAAGTGTTATGACATTTTTATTCTTTTTTTTCATATTTTTTTTATTTTTATTATTATTGTTTTGATTTGTTCCGGTTTTTCGAAAAAGAAACTTTAATTTATTAAACATTTATTTTTCTCTTAAAACCTCGGATAATGGAGGAATGATTTGCCTTTTTCTGGAAGCGACCCCTTCCAATTTTATGGGCAAGCTGTCAACGGTTACGTTGAAAACTTTTTCGGCTAAAAGTTTATCCTCTTCATCGACATATAACAAAGTATTTTTGTTTAAAATATCAATAACTCCGAAAAAGAGATGGCTTAACTCCCTTTGTTTTTTTATTTTTTTCATTTTTTCAATTATTTCTTCAGCTTTACCTTCAAAAAATGCGGGATTGGTCACCTCCGCTACTCCCACTCCTATTTTTTTGCCTCCGAATTCGTAATTTTTATAATCGGCGCAAATTATTTCTTCGATCGTCATGTCGGACAAATCGGATTTTTCCTTAAACATCTTTTCAGCCAACTTGTCGATGTCAACTTCCAATATCTCGGCAAAATCACGAACCAACTCCCTATCATAATCGGTAGTAGTCGGTGAGTTTAATTTTAAAGTATCGGATAATATTCCGCAAAGAAGTAAAAATATCTCCTCCTCCGAAAGATCAATTTCCCTTTCCGTAGCTACTTTAGAAATTAAGCTCGAAGTACTACCCAAAGGTTCATTTCTGAAAAATATTGGTTTATCAGTTGAAAAATCGGAAATGTTGTGATGATCAAGAATGCCGATAACATTTTCGGGTTTACCGGTCATTTGTTTGGTTTCGTTATGATCAACCAAAAAAATTTCCTTACCGTTCAAATTTTCCTTTTCGGGTAATTCAACCTCCGCTCTTTTAAAGACGAACTTCGTTTCCTTGTTCACTTCTCCCGCTACAGCCGGCCGAGCTTCATCTCCCACCCGAGATAGAATTTGACTCCAGACATAGGCGGAAACTACCGAATCGGTGTCCGGATTTTTATGCCCTATTACTATTACTTCACTCATATTTTTTAATTAATTTTATTCTTATAATTCAATGCCTTAATTGGAAGCCCCACCCGTCTCGGGTCGGGATAATTCGGTATATTTTTACTTTCCAAATAATCAACTGCTTTTCGTGTCTTTTTTCCACTGCCCATAAAAACGGTTAGAATGGGTTTTTCATATTTGTTATTCAGTTCAACTATCTTTTTGGCGGTTTTTAAAGGGTCGGTCATTATCTGTAAAGTTAAAATAACGACCAAGACATCGAGATTGTCTTGATTTAAAAATTCGTCAGCGGCAATGCGATATCTTTCCGGCAACGCATCTCCTACCACATCCAGAGGGTTGCTTCTTGAATAATCGGGATGCATATCCGGTTCTATTTTGTCTATCGTTGTCTGGTTCAATTCAGCCAATTCCAAACCGACCTTATAAAGGCTGTCGGTAATCAAAACTCCCGCTCCACCTCCGTTGGTTATCACCCCGACTCTATTTCCCGCGGCCGGTTGCCAGGTCAGGGCTTTGGATACGTCAAATAGCTCTTCCAGAGAGGAGACCTCAAAAGCCCCCGCTTGCTTCAAAGCAGCGGAAAATATCTTATATCTACCGGCTAAAGATCCCGTATGTGAAGAAATCGCTTTTTTGGATTTTTCCGTTTTACCTCCCTTTATGGCCACCACCGGCGTAGTTACTTCTTTTAAGCAATTAAAAAGTTTTCTTCCGTCTTCAACTCCCTCGATATATAGTGATATCACCCTTGTTTTCGGGTCCTCATCGGCTATTTTAATATAATCAACCAGAGATAATCCGGCCGCGTTACCTACCGAAATTATCAATGAAAAACCGTAGTTTTCAGCTTTGGCACCATCGATTATCGAATCTATCAAAGCTCCCGATTGAGATATGAGGCAAATCCCGCCTCTTTTCGGCGTTCCGGGAGCGAAAGAAGCATTTAAATTAGACGGTGGTCTTAAAATTCCCAAACAATTGGGACCGACCAAGGGAATATCTGCTTTTTTGAGCTTCTTGGCAATTTCGTCTTGTCTTTTTTTGCCCTCCTCGCCAGTTTCCCCAAACCCGGCAGAAACAATAATAACCGCCCCAACGTCAGCTTCTATACAGTCATCGACAACACCGGAAACATGCATTTTAGGAATAGCGATTATTGCCAAATCTATATCTTCCTTTACATCGGTAATCTTTTGATATGCGACTTCTCCAAAAATACTTTCGGCGGAAGGATTAATATAGAATAGGTCAATATCCCCTTCTTGCAAGTTTTTAACAATCCCCCTGCCAACCGAATCGGCTCTTTCGGTGGCACCTATGACAGCGACGGTTTTCGGATTGAATATTTCTTTAATCATAATGCTATTTTGACATCACAAATATATAATCCATTCTCATTTCCAATAACCGGATTGAAATCAAGCTCTTTAACTCTCTCTTTATAAACCAACTTTGAAGTTTTTACTAAAAGATCGACTAACTTCTTTTTGGGTATCTTCGGCCCCCCTCTAAATCCTTCCAAGAGTTTTCGACCCTTTACTTCATTTATCATCTCAAAAGCGTCTCGCTCAGTTATCGGAGCAACTCGAAAAGAAACATCTTCAAAAACCTCCACCAGCACCCCTCCGGTGCCGAACATAATTGTGGGTCCGAAAACGTCATCCATTTTAGAGCCGACGATAAATTCAACCCCTTCGACTTGTTTTTGAATTATTATCCCTTCCGTACCCTCAATCTCCATAAGCTTTTCAAAAGCTTCTTCCAATTCTTTTTTGTTTTCAATATCAACAAAAACCCCACCGAGCTCGGTTCTGTGGAGATGTTTATCCGAAGATATTTTGGCAACCACCGGAAACCCAATTTCTTTAGCTTTTACCTGAGCATCCTCCTTGCTTGCAACCAAAAATGTTTCCGGTCGCTTAAGATTATATTTACTTAAAAGATTTTCTCTCTTTTTATAATTTAAAATCATTTAATTAATCCTCCCTTGTTTACCTCCTTTTTG
>CAZDOR010000002.1:14039-22770 GCA_964507105.1 uncultured Candidatus Saccharibacteria bacterium
AACACGGGGAAAAATATCCTTATTTTTCCCCGACCCCCTTTTCAATGAGTGGGCCTTTGGGATTTTTTACTTTTCAAAACTACCTACGTGTTTCGCAAAATCAACAAGTCTTCTGGCGTAACCCCACTCATGTCGCTTCGCTCCCTAAAACCCCTCGGGTTTTAGTCTTTCCCAACACGGGGAAAAATATCCTTATTTTTCCCCGACCCCCTTTTCAATGAGTGGGCCTTTGGGATTTTTTACTTTTCAAAACTACCTACGTGTTTCGCAAAATCAACAAGTCTTCTGGCGTAACCCCACTCATTGTCATACCAGCTAATTACTTTTACGGATTCTCCGACTACTTTGGTCATTTCCAAATCGACTATTGAAGAGTGTGAATTTTTTACATAATCAGAAGAAACCAACGGCCTTTCTTCAACAGTGAAAATTCCCTGCATGCTTTCTTTCCGACTTTCCTCTTCGAAAGCCCGATTTATCTTGTTTTCAGTAGCTTTGCAATTCAATTTACAAACTAAATCGACTACGGAAACCGTTGGAGTGGGCACCCTGACGGCCATTCCGTCCAATTTACCCTCCATTTCGGGTATAACCTTTGAAATCGCTTTAGCTGCTCCGGTCGTCGTCGGAACAATGTTTTCCGCCGCTGCTCGACACCTCCTCAAATC
Organism: uncultured Candidatus Saccharibacteria bacterium; assembly: GCA_964507105.1. Classification (GTDB taxonomy): domain Bacteria; phylum Patescibacteriota; class Minisyncoccia; order Minisyncoccales; family PWPS01; genus PWPS01. The sequence continues at coordinate 14,708 of CAZDOR010000002.1, forward strand.
CTTCCGTCCGGGACCATCCAGTATGTTCTGACTGACGGTATAGCTGTGGATTGTAGTCATCAGGCCCTCCTCAATTCCAAAGTTTTTATTTAAAATCTTAACCACCGGCGCCAAAGCGTTTGTTGTGCAAGACCCCATGTCAACTATCTTTTCACCTCTATACTCATCGACATTAACTCCCATTACATAAGAAGGTATGTCACTACTTTTTGCAGGTGCGGAAATAATTACTTTTTCGGCTCCGGCCTCGATATGTTTTTTCGACCCTTCCGCTGTTCGAAAAGCTCCCGTGCATTCCAATACGACATCCACTTTCAACTCGTCCCAGGGCAATTCACCGGGATTTTCTTTGTTGAAAATTTTTATTTCCTGACCATCCACCAAAAAACAATCGTCGCTTTTTTCCACTTTGTATTTTCCGTAAACGGTATCATAACGAAGAAGATGTAATAATTCATCGGGATCGGCAAGATCGTTTACGGCAACGAGTTCCAGATCGGGATAATTTTTAATTATATTTTTGAAAACAGCCCGACCTATACGACCGAATCCGTTTAGGGCAACTTTTGTCATAATTAATTAATCTCTAAAAGTTTAGCAATTTTTTTCTTTTCAAAGCCAACGACAATATCTTCCCCTATTTGGGTTACGGGAACTCCCATTTGACCACTTTTTTCTTTCATCTTTTCCAACGCCTCCTCATCATCGGAAACATCCACTTCTTCATACTCCACATTGTTTTTCTCAAAAAACTTCTTTAAAGCTACACAGTATGTGCAAGTCGGTGTGCTATAAATTTTTACTTTTTTATCACTCATCTTTTTCTTTTTTCGGATTACGAAAAAAGTATTATTTTTCTTTTTAATTCTATCAAAAAATACGTTTGTGGCAAGTCAATCGGAATTGAAAATATACCTTTCGAGCAAATTTCTCTGATCTATTTTTCCGAGAGAACCACCGGAACATTCTCTTTCACTGAAATAAGCGGAGGAATCGGTACCGCCGCCACGAACAAGTAGTGGTATTTCTTCGGGACAATGACTGGCCATTATCGAACAAGTTGAATGGTCGGAAGTAACGACGAGATTACCGGTAAATTCGTCAAAAATTTCCATATTTCGATCGATTCTTTCTATAAACTCTTTTTTACCCCAGAAGTCACCATCTTCGGCTAAACTGTCCGTCGCCTTAACGTGAAGAAAAACAAAGTCGTAATTGGAAAGAACAGCTTCCCGCGCCTTATTGAATTTTCCTTCCAAATTGGTCGTCGGTAGTCCGTTGGCTCCATCCACTTCCAAAACGTCCATTCCCAACAATCTGCCTACCTGCTTGTAAAGAACCTTGCCGGCAATACAAGCTGCTTTTTTATTGTATTTCTCTTCGAAAGACGGCAGATCGACTACACTCGAAGCTCCTCTGGTCAATATGTAATTGGCGGGAAGATCTCTTTTTTCATTAAAGGCGTGACTTTTCAATATTCGGTGAGCTTTTTCCAAAAACGAATTCAAAACCCGAGCGGTAAACTCAGCTTCTTTCGTCTCTTTGAGTGGTTTAATTTTTCTTAAGCCGACTCCGCCTTCTCCGTAATGCGGATCTCCATCCGAAATTTCGGCACTCAACCCCTCGCCCTTCATAGCGATACCGACCCTGTGTTCTTTGGCTGATTTGACTACGAACTTAACACCATCAATTTCTAAGCCGTTTATTTCCTCTATTAATTTTTCGGGATTTTTAATCCTTCCCGCTCTTCTATCTACGACTTCACCGTTTTTAACGGTTCCGAAGTTGCCTCTCAAAGCCACATCTCCGTCACAAAGATCTATGCCCGCTCCGCTGGCGGTAACTATACCCCGTGCCAATCCGTATTCCCGGGGATCGTATCCGAATAAGGAGAAATGCCCCTCTTCGGAAGTGGGTAAAGCTCCCTTGAAGACGGGAAGAAGAAGCCCGGTTTTTCCCTCTTCGGCCCACCTATTCATAGTCGGAGTATCAGCGAATTCAAGAGGGGTTTTATTCTTGAAAGCCGGGATTTCTTCGTCTCCCAACCCGTCAAGAACGATAAATAAGGTTTTCATTTTTTTAGAAATTAAGTTTTAATTATTAACCCGCTCTTCCCATTCTACATACTCTATTTCAGCTTCCGATTCAGCCTGAGCGTGAGAATCGGAATAAAATTGGAATTCGATCAAAACTTGATCTTTTCCCGATACATCGACTTCTTGGCTCCAGATTTCAGTAATGGTTTGATCCGGATTGGCCTCATTTATGTAAATCTCATTCCCGTCGACAATTACCCTCACTCCCGCCTCGGCATCTTGGTTGCCGTGCCTATCACCGGTTATTTCATAACCAAACTCTACATGCATATCTTCGACCTCTTCTACATCGACATCTCGACTCCAGCAATCCTCCCAGGAACCGCCCCCGCCAACCGTTTGACAGCCGGGATCTTCCGTCTTGATCTCAGTTAAAATTAAATCTTCTTCAGTGGTAAAGCTCAAAGTTTCACCTTGATCACTCTCCTCTTCTTCTTCAGCATAAGCACGGAAATAATAAGTGGTATCACTATCCAGTCCGGTTAAATCTTCAAAGAAATCATCACTCCCGGTTCCCATATCTTCTCTGTTTTCCAAATCGTGCTCTTCTTCTCCCCATTCGAGAAATCTTTCCACGTCATCGGAATCGGAATACTCGACAACCGAACCTCCTATGGTAGCCGAGGTTTCGGTTACGTCCTGGGCTGATAAGGTATCGACCAGTAAGATAGAAATTTCTTCACCGGAATGGACTATATCGAAACCTTCTTCACTACGAGCAATTCTATAGCCGGTGGTTTCCGAATCCTCACTTTTGGCCGGATCAACCGGAATTTCACTAAGGTAATTGGGAACCAACGGTGAAAGATCAACATGTCCCTCCTCACATTCACTTACCGCTTCACTATTACATATTTCCCGGAGATTTTCATCTATTCCCAGTACGTGAAAACTATCCATCCTGTCAATGCGATAACTGGAAAGGGCGCCGTCAATGGTGTCCATATGCATTTTTCTGGTCGATTCGTAAGCACGATCAAAGACATTTCCCGGATTTACGGTCACTATTACACCGGCCGCCAAGATGGAAATTATACCGATGGTAATAAGTATTTCCGCTAAAGTCAATCCTTTTTCAGGTTTATTTTTTAACATTTTATTTTATTTTATTATCTCCTCTTCTATTTCCAATAACCTATTGTATTTTACCACTCTCTCACCTCTTGCCGGAGCACCGGTTTTTATGAATCGAGAACCGATCCCGACGGCAAAATCGGCAATGAAAGAATCGGTGGTTTCTCCCGATCTGTGCGAAACTATTATCGTCCAGTCGTTCTCCTTGGCTAACTTGGCGGCTTCCAGCGCCTCGGTAATAGTGCCGATCTGGTTTATCTTCAAAATCATTCCGTTACAGGATTTTTTTCGTAGAGCTTTTTTCATTCTCTTCGGATTGGTAACCAGTAAGTCGTCACCGATTATCAAGAAATCATTCAACTCTTCATTCAACTTGCTCCAAGTCTCGAAGTCATTCTCTTCCAAGGGATCTTCGATTCCCAAAATAGAAAATTCATCAACCAGTTGAACATAATAATCTATCAATTGATCGGTGCTCATCTTTCCCATATTGGTTTCATAAAAAGCTCCGCTGAAAAATTCGGTAGCGGCCACATCCATGACTATTTTCGTATCGGTTATTTTTTGCAACAAAGAAAGAACCTCTTCCGGTTTTTCCATTTCGGGGACGAAACCCCCTTCGTCACCCACATTAATCCAAGAAGGGTCCTCATCGGAAAGCTTTGTTTTCAGCCGATGATAAATCTCAGCTGCGAGAAAAAGATTTTCCTTGAAACTTTTTTCATCGGGAGCGAGCATAAACTCTTGAAAATCCACTCCTCCTCCCGTGTGAGAACCTCCGTTTATCACGTTGAACAATGGTCTCGGCATACTCTTCTCTAATCCGGAAAGATCGGCCACATGTTCATACAGAGGTACTCCCTTTGAAAAAGCGGCCGCTTTGGTAACGGCTACCGAAACCCCTAAAATCGCATTAGCTCCCAATTTTGATTTGTTTTCCGTGTTGTCAATTCGGTTCATTTTTTCGTCTATTTTTGCCTGATCTTCAACTTTCATTCCTTCCAATTCCGGAAAAATAACTTCCTCGATATTTTTAATCGCTCGTCTAACCCCTCTTCCGAAAAGTCTATCGCCTCCGTCTCGAAGCTCTACAGCTTCATGTTCGCCGGTGGAAGCTCCGGAAGGAACACCGGCTACGAACTCCCCTTCTTCGGTCTCCAGATAAACCCTTAAAGTTGGATTGGCACGAGAATCGAGTATTTCCTTGGCTCTTATTTTTTTTATTCTCATATGAATTAACGATTATTTTTTATGTAATCATAGGCGGAAATCAAAGCTTTACACCCTTCACCGGCAGAAACCACCACTTGTTTATCCCTTACACCGGTCACGTCTCCGGCGGCAAAAAGGCCGTCGACCGAAGTCCGGCAAGTTTTAAAATCAATTGCTATTTCTCCCTCGTCATTATAGTCAACCGAGTTATCAAGCATATCGGTAGTCGGTATCGACCCGATTAAAACGAAGATTCCGTCAACATCGATTGAAAACGCCTCCTTTTTATCCAAATCTTCGTATCGAAGAGAAGAAACAAAGCTATCTCCTTTTATCTCTTTCGGTTCTACTCGGGTAAGAATCTCAATATTGTTCTTCCCCTTAACCTTTTCGACTAAAAATTCGTCACCCTGAAGTTTGTCAGCTATTTCCAAAACCGTTACCCTCCGAACGTAATCGGAAAGCTCCAATGCTCCCTCCAATCCGGAGTTACCACCTCCGACTACGGCAACCGTTTTATTTTTGAACAAGGCCCCGTCACATGTTACACAATAAGAAACTCCCTTTCCGACATAATCCTTTTCTCCGGGAATCTCAAGCGGTCTCGGATTTCGACCGGTGGCTACTATTACCGCCTCGGATCGATAGATGGCTTCTTCCGATTCGATTTTAAAAAAATCCTTCTCTTTATTTATTTCGACAACTCGTTCTTCTTTTATTTGAATATCATAATTTCTCAAATGTTCTTCAAGATCGGTCAAAAGTTCCGGTCCCCGAATACTTTTTTCTCCGGGCCAATTCTCTATCACTCCGGCATTGCCCAATTGACCTATAAAATCTTTGGTTAAAAGCAGGGTGTTCAAATTTTTCCTGGCGGCGTATATTCCGGCCGTGATTCCGGCCGGTCCACCTCCTACTATTGTTAATTCTTTCATATTAAATCATTATTTATCAATACTTTCATCAATGGCTCGAGGTATTTTTTCTATCAAATCCTCGGCGATGAGAGAATCTCCCATCTCTTCGGCGGCCAGCTGCCCCGCCCGGGTATTCAAATAAGCCGCACCGGCAACCGCTTCCAGGCCTTCATCCCGAGCTAATAAAGCCCCCACCAAACCGGCCAAAGTATCACCACAGCCCCCGGCGGTCAACTCCGGAACCGGAAAATCGTTGAGTAAAACACGGCTACCGTCGGAAATTATGTCAGTAGGCCCTTTGAGAAGGATGGTCCCATCGATGGTAGCCGCCTCTCTTTTTACCGCTTCTTTTCTTTTTTCAAGTGAAAGGTTATCCAACTTTTTCCCGGTTAAAACAAAAAATTCGTAAAGGTGAGGAGTAAAAACCAGAGACTCATCTATTATATCTTCTCCCTCATTTTCAAAAGCATAAATTCCGTCGGCATCGACGACCGTGGGTAGAGAAATCTCCTTCAAATAATTTCTTATAAGCTTTTTTGTTTCTTCTCTTCTTCCCGCACCTCCTCCGATTACTACCGCCAACCTCCCGTTGGAAACCACTTTCATCGCCTCGGTTATCTCCAAAAGACGAGAAAGATGTTCATCGCTCAAACATTTTCCATCCAAGGGGTAAGTAATCAAATCGGGGCTGAAACCGGCCACTATGTCCGCCGCTCTTCGAGGAGCGGCAACTTGAACTATATCAGCACCACCTCGTAAAGCGGAAAAGGCGGCCAAGGCCGGAGATCCACTGTAGATTCGAGATCCACCAATTACTAAAACGGATCCGTGGTCGTATTTTTTAGCTTTTTCTGATCGTTGTCGGTAAAATTTTTTTAAAATATCATCATCTAAATTCATATTATTTATTCCTTTATTTTAAAAGGTAAAATCCGCCACGAAACGGCGGAAAAATAATTTATAAGCTAAAACGAACAAAACCGAATAATCGTATCGAATGGACCAATCGGTAATTTGTCGAAAAAAGTCATTCAATGAAAATTTAATTATCGCTTTTTTCGTCTTTTTTTTCATCCTTATTTAGGGCTTTCCTTAAAAAAGTAGGTGTCTCCCACTTCTCTTCTTCGTTCAATATTTCTTTTTCTTCTTCGCTGTTTGCTTTTTCTTTCTTTTCTCCGTCTTCCGGTTCGGGTGCGTTCTCGAAATCACTCTCTTTGAGTGTGCCTTGGACTTTTATCTCTTCACTCGCTTCATCTTCTTTTTCGTCTTCTTCCTCCGTCTCATCCATCATCGTTTCTTCAAAATCATCTTCCGTATCGGTTATCTCTTCAGTGAAATAATCCGCTCCGCATCCGGTAGCGAGCAAGCTTATCTTCATTCTCGGCTCAAAATCGTCTTTTTGAGAAACACCGAAGATCACTTTGGCTCCACCCTCGGCGAACTTGGACAGTTCTTGTGAAATGGAAGATATTTCCGCCAATCCCAGTTCTTCACCGCCGGTGATGTTAAAAAGTATACCCCGAGCTTTGTCTATTCCGTGAGGATAAAGAGGGTTTGAAACCGCTTTTTCGACTATTTCTTTGGCGTCTTCTTCTTCGTTTTCAATTACGGTGGAACTCAGATAAGCCAGTTTACGTCTTCCTCTTCTTTCCTCCAGAACCGTCCTGATGTCGGCGAAATCTATGTTTATCAGTCCCGCCTCATAGATGGTCTCTATAAGTCCTTCGAGATTATGGGCCAAGTTCTTATTCATTTCGGAAAGAGCTTCTTTCAAGGGGGTGGTTCTGTCAACTATTTTGAATATATTCTCGTTGGGCAATATGCTTATCGCGTTCAAGTGCGGGCTCGATTTTCTGAGCGCTTTTTTGGTTATGGCCATCTTTCTTTGCCCCTCGAACTCAAAAGGAAGGGTAAAAATTCCGTAGGTCAAAGCCTCCGCTTTTTTCGATTTTTCAGCAAAAACGGGAAGGGCACCCGATCCCGTACCACCTCCCAGACAAGACACCAAAATATTTACGTCCTGACCGGAGAGCAGGCTTTCTATTTCGTCTTCAGCCTCCAGTGCCGCCTTCTTTCCGAGCTCGGGATCCATTCCGGTTCCGAGTCCTTCGGTAACTTGTTTTCCGAATTGGATTTTCTTTATTCCTTTTTTCTTCAAAGAGTCCAAAGCACTGGCATCGGTGTTGGCAGCAGCAAAAGTCACCTTTTTCAAGTTGACCGACACTTCGGAAACGATGGATCCTCCACCTCCCCCTATTCCTATTATTTTGATTTTTATTTTTCTGAGTGGTCCCTCTTCGGGGTCGTTGCTCTTCTTTTTCTTTTTGGAGCTTTTTTCGTTTTTCTTCTTTTTTTTACTTTTTTTCGACTTATTCTTTTTATTTTTCCCTCCCTTTTTTTCTTTCCCTTTTTCGTTTTTCTTCTTTTTCTTTTTGGAGCTTTTTTTCTTGGACATAATTTTAGGCAAGCTTATATAACTGGATTTATTATAACATCAAAAGTATTTTATTAAAATAAAAAACGGCTCTCGGCAGCGATTCCGAATAAGCCGCTTTTTTTACTCTTCATCATCCTGATTCACCCACTCCACGGAATTGCTGGTTATTTCTACGTTGTTATCCACTATTCGTAAATAATAGGTGGCATCCGGGTCCGGATCCTCGGGCATTTCACTGAGTTGATTGGTTAATTCATCGGTAATCGGAGGATCGACATTGTCATCGCCGTCCGCATCAAAGCAGTTCTCTATCGGTGTTCCCTGCTC
>CAZDOR010000002.1:22870-82585 GCA_964507105.1 uncultured Candidatus Saccharibacteria bacterium
CTCGGGCCCCCAATCCAGCCCCTCTTCGGCTTCTTCGGAGTCTACTCTTTTTATGCAGCTGGGAAAATTACCCGCATGCTGAGGATCGGCGGCAAAAGCCATTACCGCGTTGCTAATGGAATTTATGTGCTGTCTTCTCGTCGAGTTTCTGGCTTGGGCGAATTGCTCACCCGGGTTGATGGTTACCACAACCGCACCGGCCAAAATGGCGATGATGGCGATTACGATAAGAAGCTCAACCAATGTAAAACCTTTTTCAGTTATGTTTTTCATACGAATTTAAAAGAATTTCAATTCGACTTCGCTTAACTTATTCTATATAACTTTTAAAAATTTTGCAAATAAAAAAACGGCCCCCGGAAAGGAGGCCGCTTAAAGCACTTCTAAATAATTTAGTCTTCTTCGTCTCTGTCGAGCCATTCATCGGAAGTGCTCCAAATGACTATGTTGTTGGCATCCTCGGTGGCAAAAGCCACTCTATATTCTTCATCTTCCTGTTGGGGTTCGGGCATGTCGGTAATGTATTCCGGAGTCAAAGACTCACAATCTTCAACATCTACACCCTCCTGCTCTTCATCGAAGCCTTCATCTCCCGGCTCAACGTCGTCGGGATCCAAGGAATAAGGATCGTTGTCGTTGTCATACAAACAATCGGGGAAATTCCCTTGATTTCCGGCCGTATAGCTTAGAATACCGCTGGAAATGGTTTGGATGTGTTGGTCCCTCGTCGAGTTTCTGGCTTGGGCGAATTGCTCACCCGGGTTGATGGTTACCACAACCGCACCGGCCAAAATGGCGATGATGGCGATTACGATAAGAAGCTCAACCAATGTAAAACCTTTTTCAGTTATGTTTTTCATCTTTTCACAGATAAATTAACTTAATCGACCTTTTTTATTACTTATTGAAGTCTAAAACAAAAAACCGCTTCTTTCAAGTTCGATTATTGCAAAATACGAAGGTCGGTAATGTCGTCGGTAATGTCTTCACACTCTTCCAGAAACGATCGAACGGTAACCCTCTCGTCGGCAAGCATTATTCCGTAGCAAGACCTTCCCTCTTCTCCCTGTGGATCGGAAGGAATTTCACTCACGTAACCTCCGCCTACCAACTCTTCTTCACACTCTGAAGCGTCAATGAACTCTCCCTCGTTTTCCGCGATACAATCGGGAAACTCTCCACCTTCCTCTATTACCCGGGTGTAGATTCCATTTACCAAAATATTCATATCGGACCAGCGCTGAGCATTTCTGTAGGTTTCCAATTGTTCTCTGGGATTGAGAGCCAAAACCACAACACCGGCCAAAATGGCGATTATACCGATAACGATCAGCAACTCTATCAAAGTAAACCCGTTTTTCTTATTTTTCATAAATATTCATTTTATTTTAAGTTCGACCTTTAGCTTTTTAATTATACTAAAGACGGTTTCGTCAAGTCAATCCCCGTGGATCGTTCTGGTCTTTTCTTTCCTTATCCAACCGGATTTTCCATCACGCATCGACTCGATAAAAAGCCAGTCGTCTATCTTGTTTTTTACCAGATAGAAATCATCCACGGAAGCTTCTTTTTGAATATCGGCCTCGTCTCCGGGTCCCTCCAGAAGTGGATATTTTTCTTTTTCCACTTCCAAAATAACCACTATCGGTTCGACGGAAAGGCCTTCCCTCAACTGAAAAACGACTCCCGTTCGGGTGACCACCTCTTCGGGGATGGGGAAAAAAGCAACATAATAGACCGTGAAAGCAAAAAAAAGCAGCCCGATAATCGCTATTAAAAGAGAAGCGAAATAAAATCCGGGATTCGGTCCGGTATCGTCTTCATAGTAAAAAGTAGTCGTCATCGATCAAACAAATTAATCTTCATCATTTTCATCTTCTTCGCCTTCATCCCCTTCTTCGGAAAGTTGTCCCTCTTCGGCTTCTATCAGGAGCTCTCGCATCCGGTTGGTCAAATCGACCAATTTTTGCTCAAAAGCGTAACTGTCAATCTCGCCTTGTTGATACAGGCCGTCATAGTCGGCGAACTCCTCCTCCAATTGTAAATAAAGCTCTTCGAAATACTCTTCTTCTTCCAATTCTTCTTCATTCATCAGGGTGTGTGCTCGGGAAAATTCATCGCGAAGTGTATCGGTTAAACCGGGAACCCTGTCTATATCTATGAGATCTCTTTCCGGAAGTTCTTGAAATTGAACTTGACCGGCCATGTTTCTGAAATTAAAGAGGGCGGCACCCAGCAAAAAAAGACCGGAAAAAAGTATGAAAACCGAAATTATGAAAAGCGGCTTATCATCTTCAATTTCATCTTTTCTTTCTTGCTTTTTAACTTCTTCGGGAAGCAAATTTACTCCCACGTCTATCGGGTCTTTGCGGAGTCCGCGCAAAGCTAAACCGACCACGTTGGAATAAAGCACCGACTCCTTCTCCTCCAAAAAGTCGGGGGCATCTATCTTCTTTAGCGGACTCCCCGTCTTGAAATTCAAATCTTCGAATTGACCTTCAAAAAAGTCGGTTATCCCGGGAAGCAGGGCGGTTCCTCCGGTAAGAAGAACCTCTTCTACCTGCGAGCTGAATTCCCGCTGATAATAATCGCGGGCCTCCTCTATTTCATCAACGATCTTGTGTCCGTGTTTTTCCATTATTTCATAAATATCTCCTTCCTTTTTGAATCCATTTTCCCGCTTTATTCTCTCTGCGTCGACAGTCGTCTCTCCCAAATTTTTAGCTATTTCCCGAGTAAAATAATTTCCACCATAAGGAAGTGGAACGGAAACCACTAAGGACCCTCGCTTGTCATACATGTTCAAAGTGCTGGTTTTGGCTCCCATGTCCAAAACCATCCTATCCTTTCCGTCGGCCATAACCAACTTCTCAGTGCCGTCCTCCCGCTTTATTTTTTTAATTGGCAAAAGGGATCTACCTACGGAAAAGCCCTCTATCTCAAAAGCGGCTAAATCCAGTTTCGTCGACTTGAAAAAGAACGTATAGCTGTCAACTATCTCCTTCTGGGCGGCAACACAAATTATCTTCACCTCTTCCCCTACGGTGGGCACTTCTCTCGTGTCCCAATAGAGTTCATCCGGGTCGTGAGGTATAATCATTTTTATTTTTTTCTTCACCTTTTCATTGAAGTTTTTTTTGTCGTTGAAAGTGAAAAGATGAACAAAAGTTCGAGACTCGGGCAAGCTAACCACTGCTTTATACTTTTCTCGTTTCAAAACTATCGCTTTATCCTTGTCGTTGTCACTTATCCTGACCGGGAAAGGGTAAGCGTTTTCCAAGACCTCTTCTAATCTTTCGGACAATTTTTTCTGATCGACAATTTCTCCGTCCTTGATTATCCCTTTACCCAATCTGGTTCTCCCATAAGTGAAAACCGACTTGTTTTCATTTAAAATAAGCATCTCTATCGAATAATCGCTGAGGTCGATTCCCATAAACCAGTGCTTGTCGGCAAAGAGTCTTTTCCATTGAATTCTCTTCAATTTTTTAATTTTATCCCGAACGAAAGGAGGTAAATTGTCATTATCATCAAATTCTTTCTGCCTGTCCTCCGGTCCGGAAGTTTCTATTCGGCCCGGATCTCGGTCTTCTTGTTTTTTTTCTTTTTTATTTTTCGAATCCAAAGAGGTGATTATCATCTCCACATCCTCTTCATCAATTTCTTCCTTTTTGGTTAATTCTTCCCGATCCATGTCACTCAAGTGGTTTAAATCCAGACCGGCATCGGCTAATTTCTTTTCCAAGTCGACCGAAAGCCCGGTAACACTTTCGGTTTTTGGTTTCGAACTTCCATCGCCTTTTTTCAGACGAAGGTTTATTTTCTCACGCATCTCTCTGACACGCCGAAAGAAGTCATCCCCAAGTGAAGAATCGTCTTCTTTTTGTAGTAGGCTTTCCAGTTTTTTTTCGGCCGATTCGAACTGTTCTTCTTCGAATAGTTTTTTAGCTTCCAAAAAAATTCTTTCCGCCTTTTTCTCTTCTTTTTTCTTCTTTTTTCTTCTTTTTTCTTCTTTCAATGTTTTTTTAAGTTTCGCTAATTCATCAACTTCTTTTCGATTCACACCGACCGCCTTGAGACGATCTTCCAAGCCGGAAACAAGCTGTCGAGCTCGCTTTAATCCACCCTTTTCGATTATCTCTTCTATTTCCGGTATCTCACTTTTGACCGCTTTTATTTCGGACTCCTTTTTTTGTCTTTCTTTTCGCGCTCGGGATAAAATTTCTTCGCCTTGGTCAATTAGGGATTCTACTTCTTCTATTTTTTTTCCGATTTCTTCGCCTTTTTTCTTTATTTTAGTCCACTTTTTTTCTTCTTCCTCTATCTTTTTTAAATTGGAACTCAACCATCTCTTTTTTTCTTTAATCCATTTACGCTGTTTTTTATTTTTATCTTTTTCTTCAAGATCCCGAATTACGGACAGCTTCTCCTCGAGCAACTTTTTTAGGCCATTTAACCTTTCCTTTTTTTCTTCAGCCGATTTGAGTTTTTCTTTTAATTTTTTCTCCTTTTGAATCAGCTTTTCGAGTAACTCCTTCCACTCGGAAACGGTTTCCTTTATTTTCGCAAGATCTTCATTTCCGCTCAATTTTTTCAGTTCCGAATTATCGAGGTCGGGAAGATCCTGGATGTCGATTTCGGGTATTCTGACTATTTTTTTATTGCCGAAAAACTTTTTTACAAAAGAAAATAGAGAGCCCTCTCCGCGATAGTCTTTCTCTTCTTTATCGACAATATTTTTTCTGAGCCGAGAAGATTTCTTCAAAAGATTACCCTTTTTACTAACCTTTTCGCTAACCTCCTTATCTGAATTTTTCAGATCATCAATTAACGAATCTATCAAAAACAATGCCTTCAAGTACTCTTCTTTTTGAAAACGGTCCTCCACTTCTTCGTAACGAGAAAGGAGCTTTTTGATTTTTTTATTCAGTTCGGAATCGAGCCTCTTTTCTTCTCTTTTTTTCTCCAACTTTTCTTCTAATTTTTTTATTTTTTTCTCCGGAACTTCGAGAGATTCTTCTCTTTTCAATTCTTCCAGCTTATTTTTCAATTCTTCCGGTTTTCCTTCTTCGATTTGATTTTCAATTTGAGAGATTTTTTTCTTTAATTGATTCCTTTTCTTTTCTTTTTCCTTTTTTATCTCCTCGATTCTATCTTCTCCTTTCTCTATTTTTTCTTTAATTTTTTTCAAGAGTTGTCCTGCTTTTTTCTTTCTGTTTCTTGCCTCAGCTAATTTATTCTCTTCTTCCTCTATCTTTTTTAAATTGGAACTCAACCATCTCTTTTTTTCTTTAATCCATTTACGCTGTTTTTTATTTTTATCTTTTTCTTCAAGATCCCGAATTACGGACAGCTTCTCCTCGAGCAACTTTTTTAGGCCATTTAACCTTTCCTTTTTTTCTCCGACTGATTCTAATTTTTCTTTTAGCTTTTTTTCTTTCCGAGTCAAGTTTTTAAGTGATTCATTCCATTCGGAAAGGACTTCTTTCACTTCTGCAAGATCTTCTTTTCCCTTTAATTTTTTCGAGCTCGAATCATTGATCTCGGGAAGATCTTGGATGTCGATTTCGGGTATTCTGACTATTTTTCTGTTTTCGCTTATAACCAGCTGACCATAGCCGGCCAATTCCTCGTCTTGAACTTTTTCTTTCAACGAAAAACACTCGCTCAAGAGTCCGGAAAAACTATCTTCTTCCTCCAGTTTTTGAATCAGCTCCAATAGAATAAAGATTGATTCTAAAAAGTTCGATTGTTCATAGAGTTTTTGTGCCTCTTCATAACGATTAAATAGTTTTTCCCTCTTTTTTTCTTGAATTAATTCCTCTTCCGCCTCTTTTAATTCGATTTCTATTTTTTTCAAAGTTTCATTAATTTTCTCTCTTCTTTCCTTTAAAGAGGATATTTTTTTAAGTTCCTCATCGGTAGAATCTTTTATTTTTTTGTAAAAATCATATTTTTTACTCAACCAGTCACCCATTATTAAGGTGGGCCTTGTTGATTTTATCTCATCGAGAGAATCGAGCTTTTTTTTCATAACTTTTTTCAAGGCAAGTAGCTTTTCTTTTCTCTCAGTTAGTTTTTCCAATTCGCTTTCCATTTCTTTCAGGTCGTGGGTTAACCGCTCGGAATCCTTCTCCATTTTTTTAATTAATTTCCGCAAAGCGGTCACGGAAATTTTGCCGGGATCCTCGTTATAACCGAATTCCTCGGGATCCGGAAACCGATCCATGTCGAGACTGGGAATCCGAAACCCCTTTCCGGTAACCTTGCCCAATCTTCCGCTCTTTAATTCTTCTTCTCGATAAAAAAGATTTTTCTTTTCGTATTCCTTTTTTTCTTCTTTTTTCGCTTTTTCTTTGAGTTTTTGTGCCTTTTCAATCAGTTTTTCCTGATTTTTAGGTTCCGCATTTCTAATCAGAAACTCGGTTAAAAATTGAACTTTTAAATATTCTCCGTTCTCAAAATAATCCGCGGCTTCTTGATATGGAATTTTCAGTTTATTCTTTTCTTTCTCTTCTTTTTTCTTTGATTTCAGTTCCTCAATTTTTTCTTTTACCCGTTCGGCCGCAGTCTCTTTTTTTCTTAAAGTTTTCTCCAAATGTGAGGCGGACTTTACTGCTCTCTGTTTTTTGTTTTCCATTCGAAACAATTCCTTCTCCAGGTAGGATTTTTCATCTTTTATTTCGCTCATTTGGCTTTCCTCCTCCCAAACTTTTTTTTCCAAATTACGAAGCTTATCTTCAAGCTCCCATCTCTTTCTGATCAGTTTTCGCCTTCGCTCCGGAGAATCCTCGGCAGCAATGGACTTCTCGATTCTTTTTCTTTTTTCCTCAACTTTTCTCTGTATTCTTTTACTGATGGCCAGAGAATCTTCAATTTTCTCTTTTTCTTTTTGGAGATCTCTTCTTTTTCTCTTAGACTTACTTTGATTTCGAATCAAGGATTCCATCTGCTCTTCGGCAGATTTTAACTCTCTTTTTAATTTTTCGATGCCCTCCTCGAATTGAGAGTACCTCTCTTCAAGTTCGGCGATCGTTTCAGGTTTTTGTTCCTCCTTATTGGTCATCGATTAAAAAAATAATTGGAGTTTATTTATTCTACCAATTTTTCGTGTCGTCAACAAACTTCAGCGACGTAGATTTTCAACCGTGGTAAAGCTTCTTTCAAAATCAAACTGAGGCATCTCTTCCGGGTTGTAAAAAGCAACATCAAAATCCATTCGTACGGCACCGTCTCCCGCTTTTTCAAAATTAAGTCTCCTTATTACCGACCTTTCCGTCGAAACACGATCCGGCTCCCGATCTCCTCTTTTAATATAAAAATGACTTCCCTCCAGATAAATTTCAACCGGATCGGTGCTCTCGTATAACGAATTCAAAATTAATTTGTCTCCCTCAACCGATTCAATCTCCTCGGCTAATCTTATTTCTCGAGAAACCCGTTCGGAAATTACTCTCCCGTTCTGATTGACCACTTCCATGGACATATTTCTCATTCGGGCAGTGGAAATATTGGTACCTATCAAAACGACGGTACCGATGAGACCGGTTATTATCGCAAAATAAATTAAAAATTCTATCAGTGTAAATCCGCGTTTATTCATATTAACGATTTTCAATTTTTACCGACTCCTCGTTTTCGGCACATTCTGCTTCCAAACTTATCCTACCTACCCCGACGGCTTGAACGAAATATCCCGTTTCGTATTCACAATCGTCTCCGAGTGGGTCTTTCGGAATTTCATCCATATAATCGGGAACCAGATCGCTCTCGCACTCACTTATATCGATCCGACTTTCTTCCACACATTCCGGATACTCCCCTTCTCGGGACCGATATTCGGTAAAAGAAAGTTGTAAATCTTCAAGATGAGCTCTCCTTCTGTCATTTCTGGATTGACTAATCCTGTATCCGGGATTTATCGTTACGACGATGGCAACCGTCAGTATGGAAATGATACCGATAACCAAAAGTATCTCAACCAGGGTAAATCCTTTTTCGGTTATTTTTTTCATCTTAAAATTCAGTAAAATTATCGACTTCACGCCAATTTATAAGCTCCATCTCGAAGTGGCCTTCTACTTCTTCATGCTCTTCAAGATGAACTTCCGCCTGAATATTTTTAATGCTATCCCTCTTTTCACCGACACCGGAAACGATGCGTATCGTTTCTCTGGATTCGACTTCTCTTATCCTACAAGTTTCTTCCCCGACGGAAATTTCCTCATCTCCCTCGTAATCGGAATCGAATTTAAGTCTGTTCAAGCCCTCTTCAACGCAACTATTGGCTAAATGAAGAGCAATCCGGGAGTCTACCAAATCGTCCGTTCTTCTCAAATCTTCGGCAGCGGAAAAAAACATCCCCAAAAAGAGAACCATAAAAAATCCGCTCATTATGATAACCGAGGTGAGGGCCACCATTCCTCTTTCATCAACGGAAAATTGGGTTTTTTTATTTTTAGTATTGTTCTTCATCCAATATGCAGCGAACCGAATAATAATTGTCTTTTCCGTAATATTCACGAGGAATACCCGAGGCTGAGCTCAGCTCTCTGGTCCAAGCGGTTCCTCCGAACTCTTCCGTTGCCGTCCACCACTGACCCAAAGACCCCTTTCCGTAAAATTCAGTCGTATACCGACCTCCGTGGCGACCACTCCAGTCGGTTTCGTTGGTCCCGCCGTATTCCTGGTCGACCAAATAGTCTCTGACCTGCCCGTCTCCTCGAACTTCTTCTTCGGAATCTCCATAAGGAAATTCATTTTCGCACCAAGTTTCCGATTGTCCGGTTTTTTGACAAACGGCTCTTTCCATACGAGTGAAATCATCATCGGTGGCCGCTCTCCATCCTTCCGGACAAAGATCTTCTCCACCATCACTTATCGCATCCCAGTTGTAAAGTCTCCCATACGAGTCACAATTTTCCTCTTCATATTCATAGCAGAAACTGCCCCCTCCGTCGTGATCGGCATAATTGATATTCTCAGCGATCCAGCAATCATCTCCTATCTTTACAGTCGAATAGTTTTGCCCGTCACGGGAATCGGTAATCTCTTTTCCGCACGGAAAGGGAGGAATCATCCAGGGAGTCATAACTTCTTGCAATTCGACTTCCTGAGTTTCCCCTTCGAGATCCCATTGAACGACGGAATCGACCAAACAAGCTCCGTTTTGACAATCGACACTCGTCTCTCTATCAAATACCGTATTCTCATCTTCCGGGGAAATCGTTTCTCCGGAAGTTCCGAAATCCCTGATTTGCTCGTAATCATCGTTTCTGAGAGCACGAATCTCTTCAATTCCCTCTCGAGCTATCATCAGGGCTTGTGATTTACCCGTACTGTAATTCATCGAAAGTTGAGCACGAATAGCCAGATGAGTAACGGAACCGACACCGACAATAAAAACGGCAATAGCCAACATCAACTCCATCAAGCTGGCTCCCCGTTGCTTTTTTTTATCGAATATCATTTTAATAAGCTTCTATTCTTCCACTTTCGGACACTTTTATCGTTTTATTCATCCCTTCGTAACTGAAATTTATTTCACCGGAGCTTTTTCCGGCCCTGAAACCGACCGTATTTCCCGAGTGCCCCCCGGGCTCATCGACTATCGCCCGGTAATAATATTTACCTCCGAAAATCAATTTTTCAACCTCGGCATCGAAACCACTTTTTTCATTTACGGTAATCGCTTCGGTTTGTCTGTCGAGATCATCTTTGTCCCTGCCCCATAAGAAAGAAACCTGTGCCTCGTCCCGACCGTAACCGGCACTAAGGAGAGCTCCCCTGAAAGTAGCCACATGCTCTCCATCACGAAAAGATATTCCCGTCGGACGGTCGGTCCGAATCGTTGTTTCAGCCAAAACCATACCACCAAAAAGAAGAGTAAAAAAAACGATACAAGTTATTAATAATAATTTTTTACTTTTTATCATGATTTAAATTTATTATCCGTCGGGAATTTCATCCAGAGGAATTATACATCTACCCGCACCCGCATCTCCCAACGTGTGTGGATGGCCGGGAACCCCGAGTCGCTCTCTTTTGACACCCGTCTCACCCTTTCTCAATCTCCTAACCCAAGCACTCATTCCTTGCATGCTGGAAGTCCAGAAAATGGCCTCTTCTTCCATTTCTACAAAATCGGATACATCTTCATAATAAAATCCGGCCAGCCGACCCTCCCATCCGGACGCTCCTCCTTCTTTAAGCATCTCTCCAACCGGACCACCTCTCCATCCCTCTTTTTCCAAATCTTCATCACTCATCCCCAACTCTTCTTCCAGTTCTTTGTAATCTTCATCGGTGGGTAAGTCCCAAATTGTTGGACAAAGTTCGGTTCGTGCTGCGTTTTGGTTATAAAGAGCTCCATACTCCTTATAGTTATCTTCTTCCATCGCCTCCGAGACGTCGCTTCCTTCATATCCGTAGACATAATACCGCGGATTATTGTGATGCGAATCCCAGGGCGGATAAACTTCCGGAAGATATCGCATATTTTCCGCAACCCAACAGGTATCACCCACTTCCACGGTAGGGTATTCACTCCCGTCACGCGGATCGGTAAAATTCTGAGTTCCACATTCGGTAAAGAGTGTTCCCGTGTTAAAGCCGATAATTTCTCCGCAATCCGTTTCTCCGTCGGATTCACCGCAAGCTCTGAAATAATAACGGGTATTTATATCCAATCCTTCCAGCCGTGCGGAAAAAGACCCCACTCCACCTTCGCCGGCATCGACCTCTCCGCCTTCCAAATTTTCCGTCTCTCCATACTCGAAATATCTGTCCACTTCCTCGTCCCCGGCATCATTTTCGACATAACCGTCCACCTCGGCATAATGATCACCCACTTCGGAAAAGCCACGGGTAGCAACTCTCAACACTTCTTCTTCTTCAAGCGGAAGAATCAGTGGCTCTCCGCTGTTTTTTAAAAATACTACACACTTGCTTTCATCTATCTCTCCACCCGGAGGTAATTCGAAATCATAATGAATTTCTTGATCCTCCATACAATCACTTCCACGAAACATCTTGTAGCCATCCCTCTCCTCATTTCGGGTAAACTGGACGCCCCAATCACTATCCAGTTTTCCACTGATCGCATAAGATTGAGCTCTCTTTAAAATATCGAGCATTGTTTCCACCTCTTCGTTAAAGACTCTCGATTCATAAAAACCCACGGTATAAGGAACCAAAACGACACTTATAAGAATAACCAGCCCGATCACTATCATCGTTTCAAAGAGGGTGAACCCGCATTTTCCCTTTTCGACTTTTCCCATTTTTTATTCTTTAAAACTCGTGAGTTACTTCGTAAACGGGGAGAATTATTGCAAAAGCAAGAAAAGCAACCATAACACCCAAAAAGATAAGTATTACCGGCTCCAAAACTACCGGAAGTTTCTCGGTTTTTCTGGAAACCCGGGTACTGAAAAAATCGGCCAAATAACTGAAGCCTTCTTCGTAAGATCCGGTCTCTTCACCGGTTAGCACCACGGAAACGAAAACGCTGGGAAACAAATTGGGGTAATCGGAAAGCGCTTCTCCCAAGCTGACTCCCTTTTGAGTTCTTATTTTTATTTTTTCCATCGCCTCTCTGTATCTGATGTTGGTCACCGACTGAGAAACAATTTCGAGAGAGTCGGTTATCGGTAATCCGCTGGCAAAAAGAGTGCTTATCAGCTGAGCGATGACGGTAAGTTGATATTCTTTTACAAGTCCCTTGGCTATCGGCATTCTCAGCTGAACAGAGTGCCAGAGCTTTTTTATCGGTTCAACTTTCAAAAGTAGCCAGACCGCCACTCCGAAAGCGGCCAATCCTCCGAAAACAAAAAGTCCACTTTCCTGCATAGTTTCCGAAATTCCCAGAAGCATTCGAGTAGTGATGTGTAGCTCAACATCCAAGCTGTTAAAAACGGAAACCAAATCGGGCAAAATAAAGATGGAGAGTCCGGCGGCCAATAAAACCGCAAAACCCAAAATTAATTTCGGGTAAAGAGTAGCCGAACTGATATCTTCTTTAAGTTTACTGCTTCTTTCCAACCAGCTGCCTAAATTTTCAAGATTTTCTTCCAGGGTTCCCGATTCTTCACCGGCTCGAATAAAACTGACGAATATTCTTCCGAAGTAAGGATTCTCGTCAAATATTTCATAAAGTGAAGTTCCTTTTTCAACCTTTTCCTGGGCCTTCTCCAGGGTTTGGGTAAGAGCCGGAACTCTGGATTGCTCAGCTAAAAGCTCAAAAGACTCATTAATCGGCTTACCACTTTTAATCAGAAGAGATAGATTTTTAACCAAATCCACTTTCTCCTGAGTGTTTATTTTTTTGAATACGGCCATGGAGTTAAGCGATTATTTTGTCTTCTACCCCCAAAAGCTCTCTCATCTTTTCGACCACTTGGGAAAAAGAATCCTCTTCTTTTACAAAATAGCCCTCAGCAACCCGGTTGCCTTCTTTTCTGTCCACTTCTTGATTGAGGGTAGTCAGAATTATAAAAGGAATTCCGGAAAGTTCTTTGATTTTTTTGGTTTCTTTTATCAATTTAAAACCGTCCTTGAAGGGGATCAGAATTTCGGTAACCACCAAGTCCGGCTTTTCCTCTTTTATCTTTTTGAAGGCTTCTTCACCGTCTCTGGCAGAAATAAACTCTATCTTCTCTCCGAGCTTTTTTTTATACAATTTTATGTAAAAATCGTCCTTGTCTACGAATAATATTTTTTTCATAATTTTTTGATTAAGCTTTTGCCGCCTTACTTATCTCCTCCAAGGTAGTTTCTCCCATCAGGGCTTTCATTACTCCGTCTTGAACCATGGTCGTCATACCTTCTTTCATCGCCTGCTTTTTAATCAAGTCCGAAGTTTTTTTATTACTAACCAAGGATTTTATTTTTTCCGATATTTCCAAAACCTCAAAAATAGCCGTACGACCGGAATATCCGCTTCCTTCACAAACTTTACAGCCATTACCTTTGTAAAATCTTATCTTCGACAAGTCCTCTTCACCGGAAATCTTTTTTACGGTTTCCGGAAGCCCCTCTACTTCGGAAAGCAATTCCAGCTCTTCATCGGATAAGAAATGACTTCGCTTACACTTATTGCAGATCGTTCTAACCAACCTCTGGGCAATAATCACATTTACGGAAGAAGAAACAAGAAAAGGTTCGGCATTCATCTCCAAAAATCTGGGGAAAGTGGTGGCCGCATCGTTGGCATGCATGGTAGTTAAAACCAGATGACCGGTCATGGCTGAATTTAAGGCCATATCAACCGTTTCTTCATCCCTTATCTCACCGACCATAATTACATCCGGATCCTGGCGAACTATCGCCCTAAGACCTTCCAGAAAGGTCACCCCCTTTTCCGGATTGACTTGGGTTTGTTGAACACCTTCCACATTATATTCGGTCGGATCCTCGACCGTCATTATATTAACTTCGGGATTGGATAACATCTGTAATACGGAATAGAGAGTGGTACTCTTACCCGACCCGGTCGGACCGACCACCACTATCATGCCATACGGTTTTCTCGCCGCCTTTTTCACCCTTTTCAGGTCTTTATCCAACAAGCCGAGCTCATCTATTGAAAAGCGGTTACCTTCTTGCATTAAGAGTCTCATAACTATATTTTCCCCCTCGGTGGTCGGCATTACCGAGACCCTCATATCTATTTTCCCTCCATTGGTTAATTCGAACTCAAAACGTCCATCTTGAGTGGCTTCTTTCTCATCAGTTCTCAACCGAGCCATTATTTTTAATCTGGATGTAATTCGATCATGTAGTTTTTTCGGATACTCGGCAACCTTGTGTAAAATACCATCAACCCGAAATCGTATTATTCCCGAATCGGATTGGGGTTCTATGTGTATATCCGAAGCGGTATTACTTTCCGCATAATCAACTATGGAATTAACGAACTGAACCACACTTTCCTCAGCCCCTTCACCTTTTTTCTTTCTCATCTTTTCTATCAATTCAGTAAGTCTGGTGGAAAGATTTCCCTTGTATTTTTTCAGAGCCTGCTCCATATCAAAAGGAGTGGCATAATGGACATTGACTTTCTTGCTCGCCTTCTGCTCCAAGGTTTTTAAAAAAGTATAATTTCCCGGATCGGAAGTAGCCACTTTTATCTCTTCGGAATTTTCATCGAAAACTATCGCTTTTTGGCTTTGAGCTACAACTTCCGGAATGTAATTAAGCATTTTACCGCTTATCTCATCTATATTCTGTTTTTTAAGATTAATATAATCATACCCGGATTCATCGGCTATTATTCTCCCCAAGTTTTCATCCTTTATCAACCCCTTTTTAACCAGCGCCTCCTCTATGGTGGATTCGTCCAATCGGGAAATTCTCAAGGCCTCTTCGAATCCTTCCGCGGAAACGTGCCTCGGCTCAACCAATATTCTTTTTAATTTTTCTTCTGATAAAAACATCTATTTATAAAAATTATCCACCGACCGTCCTCAAGCTTTCCATCTCCATATCTTTTTTTATGAGTGATATCTTTCTGTAACTACGAACCGTAGCGACTACCGTAATCGGTAAGGTGGCAATCAACCCCAAAATTATAAATAAAGCAGAAACGTTAAATCCGATCAAAATCAAATATAAAATCAAGAGATCGAAGAAAAAACCTCCCGTAACTTTCCAGCTTTTCAATAAGGACTCCAGGGCCGGACCGTCACCTTGAAGTATATAAAATAAACTGTAAGAAAATCTTACAGCAAGAAAAATCCCCGGTATTACAAAAAGAAGCAGGCCCACCGACACTAAAACCGAATAAAACAGAAATCCTATCAAAAAATCGGGTAACCGATAATATCCGGAAAAAAGATGGGAAAAACTAATCGAATTTCCATCGTGTAAGTCTATCCCCATCCTCAAATAACCCATAAGAACCAAAAACCCGACCAAAAGGACGGGAATGACGAACATAGTACCCAAAAACTCATTAACTCTCATTATTCGAGAAGTCAAATAAAGTGGAAGAACCCAAACCAAAACGGCAACGGCGCTAACCGCCATTAATCCAACAGGATTTTCACCGAATTTCTTAAAGCCGTATTTTATTACATCTGCTTTGGAAAACTCCATGTTGACTAATTGTCATCTTCTTCCAACTTCATCGGTTCTCCACAGCAGATTAATTCACCATAGCTCCCCTCCACAACTTCAACCACGTTTCCACAAATTTCGCATTTGTATTTTTCTCCTTTTTCGGGCATATTTTATTTTTTTAAATTTATAATTTTCTTTTCGACTCTTTTTATTTCTTCTGAAATTTGATTTATTTGTTCTTTTAATTCCTCCTTTGTCTTTTTTTCTCCAAAATACTTATCTTCGATCCTGAAAAATCGGTTCTCTATTTCCGCATACTCCTCAAAAAGCTCTTCTTTTTTGGAGGAATCGACATCTTCAATTTCGATTAGTCTGTCTCCGAAAGTGACCACTCTTCTCGCCTTGCCAAGCTCGGATTCCAAGCTAATTTCTTCTTTTTTTTCCGGCTCAAGATCTTTTTTGTTTGCTTTCCGATTAAAAAGAAAAACTAAAGATATTCCGATAATTATCAAAAGAGCAATAATGGTTAGCGTTTTTTTGTCTATTTTCTTATTGAATAATATCACTTCAAAAGCTAAAAATCAATTAAATTTTTAAATACTTTCCGACGGACAACAAAGAAGAAAGCAAGCTCAACCCGACTGCGGTTGAAAATTGCAAATAGAAAATAAGACTCATGTTTTCAATAATGTGATGTTCCAAATCAATACCGAAAACATTGTATCCTTGTGACATTACTCCCGCCAAACCTAATAAAACAATAAGGGAAAGTAAACCGGCAAAAAGCCCCATTATAAATCCCTGAATCAGGAAGGAGGACCTTATAAATCCGTTGGAAGCCCCTACCAATTTCATAATTCTTATCTCTTGACTCAAACTGTAAATGGATAGTTTTATAACTCCGAAAACTATAAATACGGAAACCAGGGCAAGCACCCCACCGGCAACAAAAAGAGATCTCCTTATTCGATCAGTTATGGCGAATATCGACTCTATCGCCCCCTTTCTTCTGTAAAAATCTATTTCATCAATACTTTCGGAATAATTACCTCTCAAATAATCAGCTATTTGCCGATAATGATCAACCCCGTCGGCACTGATTCGTAGAGATGAAAAAAACGGATTACCGACCTCGTCCAAAGCTTCCATCAAGGTCTCATCATCACCGAAGTTTTCTCTGAAATTTTCCAACGCTTCCGTCCGAGAAATATAAGAGGTCGACAGCTCGAACTCTTCTTCCAACTCTTCTCTTATGGACATAATCTCTCCTTCCGAAACGGGAGGGTTAAAATAAACACTGATATCCGCTCTCTTCTCCGCTTCCGTAACCATTTCTTCCGAAATTTCACCGGCCAAAAAAAGTGAAGTGGACAAAAAGGAAGTAGCCATTAGGACGATAACTGCAACGAAGGAAAGCCCACTTGATCTTTTAAAATTTTTCAGGCCGAGCACTATTGATCTTTTTATTGAGATAAACATATTTTTATTACAATCTAAAACCACCTTCTTTTTTATCGCTTATTATCTCTTTATCCCGTAGAGTAAGTACTCTTTCTCGTAAGTAATCAACGATATCCTTGTCGTGAGTAGCTAAAAGAACGGTGGTTCCCGTTTCATTTATCTTTTTTAATAAATCCACTATTTTTCGAGAATGATAGGGATCCAAGTCACCGGTGGGCTCATCAGCCAAAATAACGTCGGGATCGTGAATCAGAGCTCTGGCAATAGCTGCTCTCTGTTTTTCACCGCCGGACAACTGGTCGGGAAATTGTTCCGCCTGCTGAGAAAGCCCCACCACCTCCAAAAGTTCCGGCACGTCCCGCTTAATTTCCTCCGCGGGAGCCCCGATTACTTTTAAGCCGTAAGAAACATTTTCATAAACGGTCCTCGAGGTGAGAAGTTTGTAATCCTGAAAGATAACCCCCATTCTTCTCCTTATTTTATAAAATTTTCTTTTCGGAATGTCGGACAAGGAAGTTCCGTCAAAAATTATATCCCCTTCGGTAACACCCTCTTCACCAAGTAAAAGCTTGATCAGAGTTGTTTTGCCCGCACCGGAAGCTCCGACAACGGAGACGAGCTCTCCTTTTTTCACCTGAAAAGAAACCTCATCCAAAACCACGGTTTCCGTTTTGTTTTTATATGCCGGATAAATTTTGGTAACTTGATCGAATGTTATCATTTAATTTAACGACTTATTTAGTCATCTTCGGAATTCAATTTTATTTGCGCCCGGATGAATTCATTCAATTCCCCCTCCAGAACGGAATCGATATTACTCGTTTCGATTCCGGTCCTCGTATCTTTAACCAGTTTATAGGGGTGTAAAACGTAATTCCTGATTTGATTCCCCCAGCTGGCGGAAGATTCATCTCGAACGTTTTCGAGTCTTTTTTTTCTTTGTTTTTCCTTTAATTCAAAGAGCTTCGATTTCAATATTCCCAGTGCCTCCATCTTGTTTTTTCCTTGACTTCTTTCCGACTGGCAGGAAACGGTTATTTCCGTGGGTAAGTGTGTTATTCTAACCGCCGTCTCTCTCCTGTTTACGTGTTGCCCTCCGGGTCCGCTGGCTCTGTATGTATCTATCCTCAAATCTTCGTCTTTTAATTCGATATCGGAACCTTCACTACCCAAATCGGGTAAAACGTCGACCTTGGCGAAAGAGGTGTGTCTGACATCCTTATCGGAAAAGGGAGAGATCCTGACGAGTCTGTGGACTCCCGATTCTTTTTTCAAAAGACCGAACGCATATTCTCCGGAAACTTTGAAATTAATATGCTTCATGCCCACCCTTCCGTCCGGACCACCGGCTTCTCCGTAAGAAACATCCGTTCGCTTTAAATCAAAATCTTTTTTCTCACAATATTTTCCATACATTCTATAGAGCATTGCCACCCAATCCTCGGCATCCCGACCACCGGCTCCGGAATGTATTTCGATCAAGGCATCTTTTTTGTCCCATTTTCCGGACAGATAAATCATTGTCTCCCTTTCTCGAACCCGGAACTCCAAATCATCCATATCTTCTTCCAACTCTCTCTTCATTTTCTCGTCCGGATTCAACTCGGATAATTCCTCGATCTCCTCGAGCTTATTTTTAAATGATTCTATCACACTAATTTTCTCCTTTAAAGCAGAGATTCTTTTTTTTATGGCTACCGCCTCTTCCCGGTTGTCCCACAGATTGGGATCCTGAGCTTTTTTCTCCAGCTTTTTCAATTCCTTTTTCTTACTTTTCGGGTCAAAGACAGTCCTCCAAATGGAGGATTTTATCTTTTAATTCTTCTAATTTTTCTCGCATAAAATTGGTTTATTTTATCCTGAGCCGGAGGCGGGACTCGAACCCGCGACCTACTCTTTACGAGAGAGTCGCTCTTCCTCTGAGCTACTCCGGCAATCAATCGAAGGGGAAATAACTCCTGATTCTTTCCCAGCGCCCCTTTTCCTCTTTTTCTTCCTCTTTTTCTTCTTCTTCGTCTTCGGTGAGTATGATCACCTTTTCTTCTCCCGGTTTTTTCATCAAAAAATCTTCTCGGAGAATTCTTTCTATATACTCGTCATCATCAACTTGTTCCAGGTTGGCCTTTAAACTTTCTCTTCTTTCTTCGAAGGCTTTCAATTCGGTCTCCAATTCGCTAATCTTTTGTTTATTTCCTTCCCTCTCCTTGATTATCCTATAATTAAAGGAGGTGAATAAAAAAATCAAAACAATTACCAGGGCGAAAACCAGGTAATGGGGAAAATCATTTTTTCTTTTCCGAGCCATAACTAATTAATTATAACTTTAAAAGAAAAATCCATCAATCGTTATCCTTAAAAACTTTGAAAAATACCTCCTGCGGAACGTCAACGGAGCCCTCTTTTCTCATTCTCTTTTTACCTTCTTTTTGCTTTTCCAGCAACTTATCTTTTCTGGTTCTGTCACCTCCGTAGAGATCACCGGTCACGTCTTTTCTCATCGCTTTTATCGTTTCTCGAGCAACTATCCTTCCATCCACCTTGGCCTGTATGGGAACGGGAAACTGTTGCTGAGGAAGAAGGTCTTTTAGTTTTTCGGTCATTTTTCTCCCTTCCCCCTCCGCTTCATCCCTGGAAACTATTTTGGAGAAAGCTTCTTCGACCTCTTTATTTAAAAGTATCTCCATTTTTGTCAAATCACCTTCTCTATACTCAACAACCTCATATCCGAAAGAAGCATACCCTCTGGTTGCACTTTTTAAGTTATCATAAAATCCGGTAATCACTTTTCTGAACGGTGCCTCGTAATTAATTACCATACGCTTGGAAGAAGCAAAAAAATCGGTGTCCAGAAAATTACCTTTGAGCCGACTTAAAACTTCATTAACTCCCCCGATGTATTCTTGGGGAGTTACTATTTCCAAAAGAGCCCAGGGTTCGAACACCTTTTCAATTTGATTTCTATCCGGAAAATCAGATGCGGTCTTGACTTCGATTCTCTGTCCGTCCGTTTTCTCCACCTCGTAAGATACGGAAGGAGTCGATATTATCAGATCCAGATCATGCTCCTTTTTTAGTCTCTGTGATATTATCTCCACATGTAGAGAACCCAAAAATCCACATCGAAATCCTCTCCCGAAAACCTGTTTGAATTCAGGGGTGAAAGTAAATGCCGGATCGGAAAGCCTAACCTCTTCGAGCGCCTTTTTGAACTCCGGAAACTGACGGGAATTCTTGGGATAAAAAGATGTAAAAACGACCGGCTTGGGTTCCCTGTATCCGGGAAGTCCCTCTACTCGAGTTCCCGCTTTTTTGATAGTGTCTCCAACTCTGACTTTATCCACATTTTTAATTCCGGTAGCCACATATCCTATTTCGCCGGCAGATAACTTTTCGGTCGGTTGAAGGCGAGGATTGAAGAAGCCGACCTCTTTGACTTCCCCGTCCTCATCCACGGCCACCAATTTGATATTCTCACCCTTCTCTATTGAACCTCGAAAAACTCTGATGAAAGCTATTACCCCTTTGTACGGATCCCGCTCGAAGTCAAAAATAAGAGATTTGAATTCACCTTCTTCTTTTCCGGGAGACGGTATTTTTTCGACTATCCGATCCAATAACTTCTCCACGTTGGTTCCTTCTTTAGCCGAAATCTTTAATATTTCGCCCCTTTCCACATCGGTTATGGACATTATTTCCTCGGCCGTTTCTTCTATTCTGGCACTGGAAAGATCAATTTTATTCACTACGGGAATTATCTTCAAATCATGCTTTTTCGCCATATCCAAAGTGGTGATGGTTTGAGCTTGAACTCCCTTCGTGGCATCGACCAAAAGAATCACCCCTTCGACCGCCTTCAGGGATCGGGAAACTTCATAGGAAAAATCGATGTGGCCGGGAGTATCTATCATATTTAAAATAGAGTCCTCCCATTTCATCCTGGCCGGTTGCAATTTAATGGTTATTCCTCTTTCTTTTTCCAATTCCATATTATCCAAAAATCTATCCTCCATATCTCTTCCCGATACGGTTTCCGTAAGTTCCAAAAACCGATCGGCCAACGTCGATTTTCCGTGATCAATATGTGATATTATTGAAAAATTCCTAATTTTCATAAAACCTGTTAACTATTGCTTTCAATTCCGGAGACCCGAAAATGTAAGCCGCTAAAAGATAAATCGCTCCGCTGATGGCGGTAACCACCGTCGCCTGAAAAAAAACTCCGAAAAAAGTATCCAAGGGAATATACGAAACCACAATCCGTAAAGTCAAAAAAGCTGTCACTGCCATTATTGTCGAAGCCCCCAAAATTCTTATTACGGAATCAAAAATTTCTTTCCCTTTCAATCCCCCTATTCTGTTTTTTAAAATCCAATACAGGGCCACCAACTGACCGACTATTGAAAAGAAGAAAGCTAACGGAAAAGCAAGGACTTCTATCGTTTCCAGGCTTTCCAGACGCAAAAAATAAACCAGCCCGCTACGGACCGAACTCGGACTGCGAAGTAAAAACACGAAACTTATTACTAATATCACATTCAGTAAAACACCCCCTATCGATACATAGACCGGCGTTTTGGTGTCTTGAAATGCAAAATAAGCCCTTATCAAAAGGTGGGTTAAAGCATTTGCAAAAAGTGAAAATGCAAAAATACCTAAAGAAGCTGCAGTAAGTCTTGTATCGGTCCAATCGAACCTACCGGTTCCCAATACCAACCTCACCACTTGACCCCTCAATATGAAGGTCAAAAAGCTTATCGGAATTATGGCAAAAAGTATTTTTCTCGTCGAATTAGAAAAATTATCCAAAAATTCAACCTTTTCTCCATTCGCCAAGTTCTTTGAAAATCTGGGGAAGGCCGCTACGGCAAAAGACACTCCGATGACTCTGACGGGAAAAGCTTGCAGGTGATCAGCAAAATTGAATATTGAAAGACTGCCGGCGGCCAAAGTCGATGCAATAGCAGTAATTATAACCATATTTATCTGAGTCGAGGCTTGACCGATCATGCGAGGAATAATCAATTTAGCTATTCTTCTCAGTTTTTCGCTGGATAAGTTTAAAGTCAGTTCGTAATTGAAGCCCGTCATTCCGATAGCCGGAACCTGAATCAACATATGAGCCAAAGCTCCCAAAACGAC
This sequence comes from uncultured Candidatus Saccharibacteria bacterium, assembly GCA_964507105.1. Classification (GTDB taxonomy): domain Bacteria; phylum Patescibacteriota; class Minisyncoccia; order Minisyncoccales; family PWPS01; genus PWPS01. Next base: position 44,531 of record CAZDOR010000002.1, read on the forward strand.
ACCGAAAGCCAGTCCGAAAAGATCAAAAATCGGAACTAAAAAAACTATACCGAAAATAATTCCCAAATTATACAGAACCGGCGCAAGTGCATAGGTTAAAAAACGATCAAAATATTTCAAAACGCCGGAAAAAAGACTTGAAACTCCCAAAAATATAGGGCTAAAAAGCATCACCCTGGTCAACATTACGGTCCACTCCTTCTGAGTGCTACCGAAGCCGGGCGCTATCATTCGGACGACAACCGGCGCAAGTAAAAAAAGTAAAAGTGATAAAAGAGAAAGAGCGATCAATAAAAAGTTAAGTAAATTATTAACCAACTCCCATCCTTCATCTTCTTCATCTTCAAAAGTTTCCGAAAAGACGGGTAAAAAGGCGGCTACCAGGCCGCCCGTAATGAGAACTCCGTAGATAAAATTAGGAATACGAAAAGCGGCAAAATAAATATCCAACTCCGATCCGGCACCGAAAGTTCCGGCCAAAAGTCTGTCCCTAACAAGTCCCAAAAGAGCACTCGCGGTGCTGGAAACCGCCAATATGACCGCTGAAAAAGTAATGGTTTTCGATTTCGCTCCGAAAATAAAACTGAACATGTCCTTTGTTTGGAAATAAAAAACCCAAGCAGGAAATAAGCCGAGTTCTGTCTAAGGGCAATCATTTATCTGGGCTTCGAGTTACCCCGAAGCTCGAGCGGGCTACCAAAGTTTGCCCTTTCATTCAGGTAGGGATTTAGCCGTTTCATGCTCACCTTTCGATGAGCTTAATCCCTAAGGATTTCTCAAACCTTTCGGCTGAGACGTTTCTGTTCGCACCCCGCGCCTTGCGACGGATGGGTATTACCCACTACCCTTGTCCCGAAACTCGAGACGGAAAATGCTCGGACTTTCCTCTCCGTAAAACGGAGCGATCACCTATCCTGCTTGGGTCTACCCATAATGGTACAAAAAAACACCTTTTTTGTCAACTAAAATGAACTTGGGAATTTGACAAAATTAACGAAATGGATTATTATGGCTACCGCAAAGGGGGTGATCGATTTGACAAAGAGGATTATTGAAAGAAGAAAAGAAAAACAAAGAAAAACCGTAGCACCCGGAAAATATACGATAATCATCAAGAAAAAAGAACTGAAAAACAAGTAAAACAACCGCGCAGCCGAAACCGGCTGCGTTTTTTATTTTATCAACTGACAGATAATCCGTTCTCAACTTCGTCATCCACGGTAACCAGCCGAGCTCGTTTTCCGGCCGCCAAAACCATTCCCTCCGATTTCTTTCCGAACATCTCCTTGGGCTCCAAATTAGCTACTAAGATCACTTTTTCTCCTTTCAGTTCCTCTTTTTCATAAAAATCTTTCAAACCGGCTAAGACTTGTCTTTTTTCACTTCCCAAATCGACAATTAGCTCATATAAATTGTCCGCTCCGTCTAAATCACTTACTTTTTTAATTTCCCCCACTCTTAAATCGATTTTTTTAAAGTCTTGAAAACTTATCATGAATATTAAAAAATTAATGGGTTTCTATAAATCGTTCGATTGATCTATCATAACTTTTTTCAACTTCTTCAGAAAAATAACAAGCGGGAAGCTCCCCTTTTTTTCTGTGATGAGTTATACAATCACAGCAAACACCTTTTCTGGGACACCCCGAATAAGTACAATTACACTCTTTTGAATTTTTTTCTTTTTTACACTTCATTTTGACTTCTTTATTTTATAAAAGCCCACCGAATCATAATCCGAAGTTTGCAAATAGTTTAAAAAATCTTCTCGATAAACCTTCCCCCGGTTCGGGGAGGCATGAACCAACTCTTTTTTATCGAGAACGAATCCTTCGTGGTTTATATCCAAACCGATTTCTTCATTTTCATCCCTCATAAACATAACCCCGACTACCTCGGGCAAGCTGTCAACGACTTCCGGTACATTTTCAGTCCTAACTTCGTCAATCGTCAAATTTTCTTTCCAGTCGATATCTATAATCCTATCCTTATTTAAGGATACTTCTTTTTGATTTAGATAATTACCGGCCACGTCGGCAGTAATATCCGTGAAATAATCGTTGACTTTGTTTCTGTAAGTTGAGAAATGCAATCTGGTTTCGTAACTCACCTTTCCGGGCGGGTCATAATTGATATCCTTAATTTTCTCCTCCGGATTTTCACTATGCAAATTGGCAACAGCCACAAGAACAAAAGTTGTGCAATCAAAAACATCTTCCCTATAGATATTCTCTTCTTCGTCCAGGGGCCCCAACTCGTAAGGCTTACCGGTGAAATCATCGATTATATTCCTCAATTTATCATTACTTTCAGGATGAGTTTGCTTCTCTTCTACAACCGGTGGATCCCCGGCGTCTTCCCGAAAAATGAAAAACCCGGCAAATAAGACAAGAAGAAAAACCGAGACAATTATTTTTTTACTCATTTATTTTAAAGAAATTAACCGCATCGTAATCTTGATCTTCAAGAAAATCCAAAATACTTTCTTCTATAACTTCACCTTCCGAGGAGGACGAACGGATAAGCCTGTCGCCGTCTATAAGCAACCCTTCCCCTCTTACATCCAAACCGATATCTTCATCGCCGTCCACAATAAAGGTGATTCCGGCAACTTCGGGAAGTTCCGGAATAACTTCGGTCAAATCATTCAGGTCAACATAATGTAGCTCAATCTCTTCTTCCCAATCGATATCCAGAAGCCTTCCATCCTCACCATCCTTGTTGAGCGTAATCATCTTTGACTGAGCTAAATCTTCTGCCACTTCCAAGGTTATGTCAGTAAAATACTCACTAATCCTATTTCTATAAGTTGAAAAGTGTAATCTGGTTTCGTAACTAACTTCGCCCGGCGGATAATAGTGAATTTCTTCCATTCCCTTCTCCGGGTCGTCGGGAAAATGATAATCCGCGGCAGAAATCAATACCAGAGTTGTAGAATTGAAGGCCTCGTTGTTATAAACATTTTCATCGTCGTCCAAGGGGTCACTGTCATGAGGCGATCCGATATAATCCGAGACAATTTCTCTGAGCACGGGGTCGACTTCTTCGTCTTCCTCCTCATCTTCTTCTTCCGGGTCGCCATTTACCTCCTCAATCACGTCATTTCCATTAGAATCGTCGATTACCATTTCCGACCCGGGACCGACGAATATGTAGCCCAAAACGAAGATGACAACTGCGACTAATATGGCAATTATTATATCTTTGGTTTCCATATTTTGACTTTTTATTAAAAAAAATGAATAATTGGAAAGAGATTAACTCCCCGGAGAAGAAACTATAAGTAGATAACTTTCTCCACCGAACGGGTCCACCTCTTCCAGTAATGGATCAATAAGTTTCGATAGTCGAGCACAATCATCAACATCAACCGAATCCTCCTTGTCCACGATTACTTCTATCGCTTTTTTTCCGTCCATTCTTTTCAAGCGAACGGAGTCGAAAATTAAACCTTCTTTTTCAACTATCGGTGAAATTATTTTTTCTAATTCCTTTTTCATCTCTTTAATTCTAACATGTTTCAAAAAATTATAAAAAAAATAGGAAAGATTGGAACTGCTATCTTTAGAGTTGTTAAAAAAATATATCTTCTCGCCAAGCCGGCAATCAAAAATATGGACGAGGAAGAAAAAATTATTTTGGGAACATCAATAGGTGTCCTCTTTTTGGGTTTTTTAATATACACTACATGGCAAATGAGGCTGCCGGACGAAGAAAGCGGTCCTACTACGAACGAACAGGTCGAAGAAGAAATCGACGAAGAAGAAAGTGAAGATGAAGAAGAATCCTTCGTCAATGAAATTCACGGTTATGAAATTATCGGCTTATCGGACGATGTCGATGAACCGGAAGAAGTGACTTTATTCGGATTTCGAAAAAATTCGGATTTCAGTTTTGAGTACAAAAATGTCGTCCACTCGGTTTTCGATAATCCGGAACACTTGAATGCCGAAGAATGGGTAATCTCACAAATAAACAACTTCGGACCGAGTGATTACCCTCTGGAAGAACAAAAAACTTTTCTGGGAATAAACTCCTTTCGAGAAAAAGAAACCCCAATCGGAGCTGCTGTGGAAATAATCACAGCTAACGAAAAAGAGTCCAGTGAGTTGATAGTCGACAAAGAAGAATACGTTCTATCTTTTCGTTTCGACTATGAAACATCTCGAGAATTGAGGGAAAGAGAAGAGATCAGAGATGAGTTGGTCGAAAATTTAAAAGTAAGATAATTCTCAAAATACATAAAATAAGGAGAGGTTTTCACCTCTCCTCTTTTTATGTGTCACCGCTTACTGCGTCAATTAATTATATCTAAAATTTCTACTGAATAAGTTCGTCCGTTAACCCGATAGTCAACCTTTTCTCCCGGTCCCCTACCTTTGATGCTCCTTCCGAGAGGAGTGTTTTCGGAAATGACATTATGTTCCGGATCATTGACCCCCAACAAATATTCGACCTCTTGTTTTTCTTCAGGAAAATAAAGTAAAACCCGAGAACCGACAACTACTTTATCTTCGGGCAACCCCTCTTTGTCGATAATTGTCGCATTTTCCAAATCGGATTCGATTTTTTTAATTTCCCTGTCGATTTCATTCATTCTTCTTATTAAATGCCTCAATCCGTTATTACAACTGTCCGTTTTCATTCGCTCCTTTCCGGCCTTTCGAGAGAGCTTCTTTTTCTTCTTTTTCAACCTTGTCAATTTTTTCCGACACTTCTTTTCCCCCCATCGAGTAAGATAACATCCGTCACCTGATTTCAAATTAATCCCTCCTTAAAATTATTAGTAAGCGGTTTTTAATTATAGCCTAAAATAATAAAAAGTCAATCGGAAGAATCTTTCCCTTCTTTCTGATCCAACTCTCGATTAACCAACTTATCTGCATCCTTGTTATAATTTCTTCCCACATGCCTTAATTTGACCTTCTTAAAATCCAAAGTTAAATTTCTAAGCTCTACGAATAATTTTTGAAGCTTCTCGTTTTTTATTTTATACTCTCCAATGAATTGTTTATAAAGAAGCTCGGAGTCGGTTCTTATTTCCACCTCCGTTTTTTTTGCCAGCTTGTTTCCGAAGCGGGATTTGAATTTCTTCAGCCCTAAAATTGCCGCCTTGTACTCTGCTACATTATTGGTTATATTGTCTCCGAGGTATTCCGAATGCTGCTCTATAATCTTCTTTTTTCCGTTACAAAAAACAATCCCCGCAGCAGCCGGACCCGGATTTCCCCTGGCCCCCCCGTCGGTATATATTACTATTTTTTTCATATTTTTCTAAAGTAATCGGTTAAATTCTTTTTGAACTGATCGAGTTTTTCGGTTTTAATGGTGAATCCGGCAGCCGGCGGGTGTCCTCCGTAATTGCTCAAAATTTCTTCCGAAGCGGACATTGCTTTCACGGCATCATATCCGGAAGGAACACGAACTGTTCCTTGAGATTCTTCTCCCTTTATCTTGTATATGAAAACCGGCTTATTAAGGTCTCTAACCAGCCTGGAAGCAACTTTTCCCAGTAAAAATGATTCGTAATCGGGGCTGCCGTGGAAAATAATCGGGCTTCCTTTGTAATTCGCTTCGGCCCTTTTTTTTATTTCTTCCACTCTTTTATTCCTTTCTTCGTACTCACGAACAAATTTTTTAATCATTCGTTCCGCCTCCTTGCGATCATCTTTTAAAAAGTATAAGAAGGATTCCGGTGTACCGGAAACCATCGAAGTTATATTTAAATAAGAAGAGGCTTTTTGAAAAAGCTGAAGAGGGTCGTCGATATTCAACTGCTCACTGAGAACATCCATCCCGATAGTTGACGGAAAATTCTTTTCAGCTTCCCGTAAAACTTTCGCATTTTCATTTTTATGGGGCATCATGTCCGCAAATATAGCCAAGGCCGTATATTCAACAAAGTCTTTTCGCCTTTGATTGAGTAGTAGTTCGGATAATTTTAAAATTATGCCCGCATTGGGATATTCCTTGAATCCGCCACGAGTCATTTTCGGACAAACGATTAAATCCGCTTCCGGAGTCCTTTCGTGCGGTTTATGGTGATCCAGCACGAGAACATCGAAACCGGTTTTTTTCGCCTTTTTAATACCTTCAAAATTACTTATTCCGCAATCCATTACCACCAAAAGAGCGGGAGCTTCAGCTTTAAAAATGTCAACGGAACCCGAGCTGAGCCCGTACCCCCTCTTTTCTTTGTTTGTAAAATAACAAGAGGCGTCAAAACCGACTTCTTTTAAAGTTTTCTTCATAATTAAAGCGGAAGTAACCCCGTCAAGATCCGCGTCAGTATAAAGAACTATTTTTTCAGCTTTTTTTATTTTTTGAGTCGCCTCTTTCAGGTTTTTCATTTTTTTAAAATATCAAGGCCGGGCATACTTCCATCGGAAAGAAAGTTAAGCATGGCACCTCCACCCAAGGAGACATGGTCGATGGAATTTCTCAAGTCGAATTTCTTCATAGCATAAGCGGTATCGCCACCGCCTATGACAGTTAGAGCTTTGTCGTTTTTAGCCACCTCCTTTCCGATTTGTCGCGTTCCTTCTTCGAATCTTTCGTTTTCAAAATATCCCAAGGGACCTCCCCAAACTATAGTTCCCGCTTTTTTTAAAATAGTAGAATACTTGTCAACTGTTTTCAACCCTATGTCGAAAGCCTTCCACCCTTCCGGTAAAGCGGATACCGGAACAACCTCGGATCGGTCTTGTGGGTTTTCGGCAGATACTACATCAACCGGTAATTCAATCTTTTTTGAGTCGAGATTAATATTTTTCACTTTTTCCTTCGTATCTTTTGGAATTTTCATATTCATAACACCTTTCAAGGCAAGGGCGGTATTGGCCGTCTTTCCTCCCAAAAGTATTTTATCCGCTTTATCGATAAAATACTCTATGGTTTTCACTTTGGAACTTATTTTTGCCCCTCCGACCAAAACGACAAAAGGCCTTTCGGCTTCGGTTTTTAAGTTCGATAAAACTCCAACTTCTCTCTCGAAAAGAAGTCCGGGGTAAGCGGGTAATATTTTAGGGACACCCCATATTGAAGCATGTTTTCTATGAGATGCAGAAAAAGCATTGTTAACATAAACATCACCCAATTCAGCCAATGCGGAAGAAAAATCAGGGGTGCACTCCTCTTCATCGCGATAATGTCTCAAATTTTCCAAAAGTAAAATTTCCCCTTCTCTCATTTCTTCCGCTTTATTTTTTACTTGCTTTCCTACACAATCTTCAACAAAAGAGACATCTTCAAAATGCTTCTCAAGTTCGTGATAGACGGGTCGAAGTGAAAATTGAACATCTCGTTCTTTCCCCTTATTTTTAAGTGATTTTTGGTTTTCCGGACGACCCATATGACTCATCAAAATAATTTTCGCTCCGGAGTCGATTAAATACCGAATAGTCGGTATGGATTCGGTAATTCTGAAGTCGTCGATAACTTTTCCTTTTTTTACGGAAACATTGTAGTCGCACCTTACCAAGACGGTTTTTTCGGACAAGTCTATATTACTTATGTTTTTCATTTGTTTTTTTATTTAAAGCTTCTTTGAGGGCGTTTTTTAAATCAGACTTTTCGTCTTCACCTTTTTCTTCTTCCAAAGCTTCCCGAAGAGACGTGCTCTTTTTGCCCTCTTCTTTTTTCTTGTCTTTTTTCTTTTTATCTTTTTTCTTTTTCTTGCTTTCAATTTCATCCATTTTTTTTCTGCATGTCCTGCAGTACGTCGGCCTGGAACCATCGGGAATAAAGGGTACTTTGGTTTTTTTGCCACAATTCGAACATTTGGCATCGTAAAGATCAACCTTGGTTCCCGCCGTTTCCTCGAAGTCACCCAACCATCTATTCAGTTTTTCTTCTATGACTTCTCTTTCGACTGCATAACGCTCTTTTGAAACCCGGATAATCTTATCCCTTTGCGATTCTTTCCTGGGTTCCGGCGGCGGAAGAGTTTCAGCCGAGAAAGGCTTGGCGGAAACACCGTCTATCATCAGCTTTACATACACATTGTATTTAGGTAAGTTAATAAAATCTTCAGGATATATGTCGGGAGTGAACTCTTTCTCCAGAACCTCCGCATCTTCAGCGCCGACTCGAAAAGAGACTATGGTTCCCACATTCCCGAAAACGGCATTCCGCATGGAGTGACCGACTTTCTCGTCTTCTTCCAGCTGAGAAATGTATTGATGAGCCAAAATCAGCCCCAAACGGTATTTTCTCGCCTCGGATAAAATGGTTACGAATGATTTGGTGGCAAAATTTTGAAATTCGTCTATGTAAAGAAAGAAATCTCTTCTCTCTTTTTCCGGAATATCAACCCTGCTCATGGCTGCAAGTTGTAATTTCGTAACCAAAAGACCACCCAGCAATTTAGCATTGTCTTCCCCTATTTTCCCCTTTGATAAATTTAAAATTAAAATCTTCCCCGAATCCATAACCTCCCGCATGTCTATAGTCGACTTCACCTGACCCACTATATTTCTTATCAAGGGAGCGGAGATGAATTGACCGACTTTGTTTTGTATGGCCGCAGTCGCTTCCACGGCGAATTGCTCAGAGTACCTTCCGAATTCGTTTTTCCAAAAGGACTTGACCATCGGATCGGAAACTTTTCTAATCACGTCCCGGCGGTAATTCTTATCGGCCATCATTCTGTTTATTCCCAACATCGTCGAATTGGGATATTCCAACAAGGCCAGTACGGTATTATTCAAAATATATTCCATACGAGCGGACCATACGTCGGGCCAAATCTTTTTAAATATTCCCATCAAGCCGGAAGCGACCAAGTGCCGCTGATCTTTACCAACTTTTTCCAAGACATTAAAACCTATCGCATGTGAGACATCAGCCGGATTGAAGTAAACAACATCGTTTACTCGTTCCGGTGGAATAAAATCAAGTAATTCCTCCGCCGCCTCTCCATGTGGATCAACAAACCCGAACCCTTCTCCGTTTTCAATATCCTGAACCATCATATTCTGAAGCAGTGCCGTCTTCCCCATTCCGGTTTTACCGATTATATAGAAATGCCTTCTTCTGTCATCTCTTTTTATACCGAACTTCTTTTTTTGGTTTCTGAAGGTGGTCTTTCCAAAATATGTTATTTTTTCGCTTGGATTTTCCATGAATTATTCTGTAGGTAAACCCCAGGGAGCTTCCGCTTTTTTGGAAGAAACTCTTTCCAAAATGGAAGGTGGCGCAGCCACTTTCGAAGGAAAGTGGAAAAGGGTGGCTAATTCTTCGGTGTTCAAAATAAAAGTTGCATCGGGCAAAGTCCGGGGGTAAAACATCGGCGTTCGCCGAACATAATTCCTTAAAAATTTTCTTTTCAATAAGTACCTTCTCCGTTCCGGAAACAGAAACCAATTCCACCAATTCTGATCATGTTTAGTTATTGTATCTCCGTAGGGAATTAACGAATTCGTATTGTTGTCGCTGAAATTATTAAAGTAACTCATCGGCATTTTGAATTTGGGTAAATCAAGAACATCCTGCCTTCCCAAATAAATGTGATGAATATGGCATTTGAAATATTTTTTTGATATCTTCATCTCCAACCCTTCCAATTTCTTTCGTTCACCGGGAGAAAGTCTCATTTCGGGAGCTATTCCGGTGTCATCCTCGTCTCCCGGATCGTACTCCGATATCTGCCAAGTAGTTAAAAACTCAATAAGCATTTCCAAGATACTTCTGGCCTTATTCACTTCCCCAATCCTCTGCAACATCTTATCCTTTTCGGCTTTTGCTCGATCCAAAAAACCCCCATCATTATCATCTGCTACCGGTTTGGCCTTAATCTGAATCCAAATTTGCTCACCTTCTTTAAGCTTGGCTATCTGCTCCATGAGAGAGGCAATCGGATCGACCTTTTCTTCATCATCTTCCATCTCGGTTTCAAACTCACGATAAGTCCTGATCGGATAACAATCGGGATTGGTCATTTTATAGCTGGAACCCATGAAATCCCACCTTTCATTGGGTATGTTCATCGGAACCTTTTTTACGTAATCTTCAACTTCTCTTATTTCCGCTTCGGCATACTGAGAATAGATGTGACTTTCAAAAAGTTCTCTGTGAGGTTTTGGACATCTTACTAAAAAATGGGGAACTCCGTTTACTCCCGCAAACTCCAAAGAAAAAGAGAGGTCTTGTTCACCCAATATCCATTTCTGATACCAATTCGGTGGACCGTATATTTGCCAAAAACCGTGCAAAACGGACTCCATCGCTCTTATCGGCTTTTTTATATCACTGGGAGGTCGAATTTCAAGCAATATCGATTCCGGGCGCTCATATACGTCCCATAAGTGCTGTCTCCACTCCAAATAGTAGTGGACGAAAACGGGCCATAAAATAAAAGGAAGCGGTAACCACCACCAGGTAGCTACAAACTCCAGCAAACCCTCCAAAAAAGGGGTGGTGGCGAGTTCTCCGAACAAGTCAGTCACTTCCCCCATTGTCTTTGGTAGTATATTTTCCATCCGAGGTTCTCTTGAAGTATTTTTTATTGCTCAAATTTTGAATAACCGTATTCTTCTTCACCATTCGCTTTTTCAGAACCTTGTTTACTATTTCGTCTTTGGAAAGTGGTCTATCGGCTTTTTCTATTATTCTTTTTATAACGTCTTTTACTTCTCCTTCTTTATAACCCCATTCTTTCAAGGCGTATATCCCTCTACCGACCAAGACGAATCTGTCATCTTTTATCAGTTCATTATGAACGGTTTGCGGATTAGTATCTTCTCCTATCAATTTAGCTACCTTCTTAAAGTGTAACGGTTTTCCTTTTTTCTTCAAAGCAATGTAAGCCATATCCTTCACGCCCCTGGGGCTTACTTCCGGCCAGTTTTTAAGACCGAAAAGTCCTTGAGGGCCTTGTTTCACATCTTTAGAAATCTCAAGATAGGATATGAATTTATGAGTCGGATAATCGGGAGAAGACTTTAATTTCTCCAAAGGAACCGGTTTTTTAATTGATTTTAATTTATCGTAAGAATTTTGAATTATATCTTCAGCGATGCTCAATGAGCTCTTGTCTGTAAGCCAGTGGGGGTGAAGCTCATCAGTTTCTCTGTTTTTGTCGAAAGAGTCTCCCAAACTCAATAAAAAACTAACATAATTGGCGTCGTGATAACTTCTATCACCCAAAATAAAAAGTAATCTGTCTTCTCTCTTTAGTCCACCGAAAAGATCTATCTTTTCATTGAAAGTATTAAAAACATTTTCGTAATTATTTATTTTTTTACTTAATTTTTTCAACCCTTCTTTTTCGATTTGCCTGACTCTTTCTCTGGTAATTTGATAACTGTCTCCTATGGACTCCAGGGTTTCCGGTTGTCCGCTCTCCTGCAATCCGAATCTTCGCAAAATAACATCCTTGGTTCTTCCCGGCAAATCGTCCAATAAATCAGAACAAACTTTTGGATAATCGTACATTTGTTTAACCGAAGATTTTTTCTCTCCGGTGATTACTTTCGAATATTATTTATTTTACCATTTTTAATTCAGGATATCAAGCTCTTTCCCGCCATTTCAAAAGGAGAGAGCTGGCCAAAAATATGGAAGAATAGGTACCCAGTGCCACTCCCAAAATCAAAGCTAATATGAAATAAAAAAGTGTGTTCGCTCCGAAAAACAGTATGGCGAACAAAACGAGCAAGGTAGTAAGTGAGGTGTTTATCGATCTCGAAAGAGTTTCATTCAAACTTTTGTTTACTATTTCCTCGAATTTTCCGGAAGCCCTTTCCAGATTTTCTCTAACCCGATCGAAAATAACCACTGTGTCATTCAAGGAGTATCCCAAAGTGGTAAGCAGGGCCACCGCAATAGGGATCGTAAACTGAACTCCGTAAAAATAGCCCAGGACGGAAAAGAAGCCGACTATAATCAAAACATCATGAAAAAAAGCTACCAATGTGGCCGTAGCACCGTATTGCCAAGAAGATACCGGTCCGGTGGCTCCGGAAAAGGCAAAAGCTATATAAACTATAACCATAAGGGAGGCAACTATTATTGCCGCTATCGTTGTATTTCTCAACTCTCGTCCTACGGCCGGGCCAATCGACTCCGACTCCCTTATTTCCGCCCCCTCCAAAACACCCATAATTTCGTAAAAAACATCTTCGTCGGTTTCGGTCGTTCTAATTATAAATCCGTCGAATTGATCTTGTTCTTCCCGGCTTTCCATTTCTTGAATCTGAAAATCATCCAACCCCAAACCATCTATCTTTTCTCTAACCTCTTCTATGGGAGGTCTTTGTTCATGCTCGTAAGCCACCTCCAGAACACTTCCGCCCGCAAGCTCTATTCCAAAGTTAAATCCGAAGATAATTATAGCCAAAACGGAAACCAGCACCAAAATACCGGAAAAAATTAAGTATTTTTCTTTATGTTTCGTAAAATTAATCATATCCAAATATTCTTTATTTCCGTTAATTTAGTTCCGGAAAAGGAAAATATAAAGCTCCTCGTAATTACCATAGCTGTAAAAAGGCTGATTAGAATACCGATTATCAAAACGGTGGCAAAACCCTGAACAAAGCTGGTGGAAACGAAAAAGAGAATTAATGCTACCACTATCGTAGTTAAGTTTCCGTCCCGTATCGACGGCCAAGCCCGGGAGAATCCGTCCTCGACAGCTCTATCAAAAGACTTTCCATTGTCGATTTCTTCTCGTATTCTGGAAAAAATTAAAATGTTTGCATCTATCGCCATTCCAATCGAAAGTACGAATCCGGCTATACCGGAAAGAGTAAGTGTTACTCCCAAAATTTTAAACGCGAAAAGAACAAAAGCAACGTAAATAAGCAAGGACAAGGAAGCTAAAAAGCCGAGCAGCTTATAATAAAAAATCATAAAAACCAATACCGCAACAAGACCTATCGCCCCCGCCCTGACCGAAGACTCCAAGGCTCCGCGACCGAGATCGGGTCCTATCGTTCTCTGGGATATCACTTCTATGGGAACCGGAAGAGCTCCTATTTGCAGATCCCGAGATATTTCACGAGCTTCTTCGGCTGTTAAATTACCACTTATTTGAGCTTCTCCGCGAGGTATTTCGGTCTGTATCGTTGCTTGTTGAATTTGTCTCCCATCAAGATAAGTAGCCAACAGCTCTCCCTTGTTTTCCGCAGTTACTTTTCTCAACACCTCCGCTCCTTCGGAGTCGAACCTTAAAGTGACCGCGGGCCGACCACTCGTTTCATCAAATCTAACATCAGCATCCTGTAAAAATCTACCCGTCAACTCCGGATCGGTCGGTCCGAATACGCTTTCGAAAGCCAGTTCCCAATCTTCAATCTCTTTTTCCAAATCCTCAATCTCTTCTTCGGGAAGGTCTTCGATTAAAATCTTTTCAAAATTTTCTTCGTAATCATTCCTGAACCAATTTCCCAAATATTGACGGACTTCGAGTCGTTTATTTTCTATCTCTTCAATTTTTTCCTCATCATCTATCCTTACCCTGAATTCTAAAAAGGGAGTTTCTCCGATTTGCTTTATTGCTTCCTCCTGATCTCTGACCCCCGGTAGTTCAACTGCCAAACGATCCCCTCTCACCTGAACCAGCGGTTCGCCGATTCCGAAGTGGTCCACTCTTCTTTCAACCAAATCCCTCAATGCCCGCATTCTATCCGGTTGTTCCCCATCCGGAACCCCTTCCAAATCCGCCTGATACAAAAGAGAAGCACCCCCTTGTAAGTCCAGGCCGAGTTCAAATTCCGTTTCTCTAAACCTCCTTTCTATTTCGAAAGGAGAAAAATCATTAAACTCCTCTATCTTTCGATTAAAAAATTGCGGACTGATATAAGCGGTAGCGAAAAAGGTCACCACCAAAACAATTATTGTAGTTATTATCGACTTTTTTCTCATAATTCTTGATGAGTATGACAAAATTATTGATTACTGTCAAAAAAAAAGGGGCTCTTGAGAGCCCCCCGTTTACGATTTGGATCGGTCTATAACTTTCCTCAAAAAGCTCTCGATGATAAGAAAACTATCTCTGATCGGGCCCTCCAGCCCTTCTTCTATTATATCTTCGGCCTTTGCGAGGTCCAGCTTTTCATCCTCCTCGGCTTTTTTTCTCAAATCATCCAAAATTCGAAGCTGAGCAGCAATTTGACCCCATTTTTCTTTCCAATCGGAACTCATTTTTTTTCCTCCTTTCGGATATAACTCAAGCTCCTCACTGATTTTTTATGAAAGCAAAAATAATTAATCTTGTCAAGAAAAAACTCCGCGCTTAGCGGAGTTAAGTTTGGCAATAAAAATCAGCCACGGGGGTATTAATTAAAAGCTCTTCCAATTCCCGAAATTCATTCTTCAATTCCAGGGGTTTTACTTTTTTGGGATTAATATCCATAATTCGGTCCGAGAAGAGGGTGAAGCCTTCAAAAGGATCCCTGAAGGGATTAACCCAATAAACTTTTGAAATGGAAAACTTCAATTTAGCCATTCTTCTACTGACCCTATCGAACATAAGCAGTCCGACTTCTTTTTTCGCTTCGGAAACACAGGTGTCCAATTCCCATTTGGTGAATTGTACTTTTTTAATCAGTTCTTGAATCATTTTCTCATTCGCTTCCCTGATCTTCGTCACTTTTTCCATTTGAACGAAAAAAAATAAAAAGGCGGTTCTGATTTGAGCAACTTTCCTGGCTTTTCTTCTATTTTGTGGATGATGATGAAGTCTTATTTTTTCTAATTTTTTAAGAGCTTCAAAAAATAAGTCTCTGCTTTCGAAGAGGCTTTTTTCAAGCTGATTTCTCGTAAAATATTTTTTAAGTTCGCTAAGAACAATCAGAAAAGAATCGAGTTTTTTCTGCGGTTCGTTGAATATGTCTCTGAAAAGAACATTCGCCTCGGTAATTAAATAATTTATTCTCTCTTCCGAGTAATCAAAAACCTCCCATAAATTTTCAAAGAGCAAAAATCCTTCTGAGAAATCAACAAAAATTTGCCCTTCCGGATCGATAAAAATAGATTCGGAGTCTTTTTTTCCTCTTTTTTTTAACTCCTCTTCGTAATAAATCCTTTTGGGCACTTAAACCACCTCCTCTCCCCCGTTTCTTGAGGTTATCATTAAAATTATCAATTTTCAACCTGATACCGGGTGATTATTTGCCGTGACATTTTTTATATTTTATAACTTTTCCCGTATTGGGGTCTATTTTTCCGCAAGGACAGGGATCGTTTCTACCTACGTCTTCAAATTTTTTAGACTTCGCCGATTTTTTCTCCCTGCTCGGATCTTCGGTTCTTTTCTTTTTTAAAGTTATTTTGCCCTTACCGGGAAGTTTTATCTTCGCTGTGCTTACTTTCATTAATCTTTTGACCGTTTTTTTCTTTATATCCTCCATCATCCTTTTAAAGGCCGTGTGGCCTTCCTTTTTATATTCGACCAACGGGTCTTGTTGTCCGTAAGCACGTAGTTTTACGGAATCTTTTATTTGTTCCATATCTTCCAGGTGTCTGGTCCAATGCAGGTCCATCGTTCGCAAAGCTATAACTCTTTCCACTTTTCTCATTTTTTCCCCGAGCTCTTCTTCTTTTTCTTCGTAGGCTTCCTTGCCTTTTCCGTACTCGATAAAAAGATTCAGAACATAAGACCTCAAACCTTCTTCTTTTAGAGACTTTTCCAATATATCGTCTCTCAAATCATAAAACTTTTCCCTTTGCTTGCTTAAAACGTTATCGTATTTTAAAACGTGCTTTCTGGCATCAAAGTGCATTCCTTCAACTTTTTTTTGGGCCGACTCGATGACTCCGGAGACCATTTTGTGTTCTATGGGCTGATCTTCCGGAATGTTCAACGTTTCCATCAAGTTTTCAATTTTTTCCGACCCGAAGACCCTCAAAAGCTTGTCTTCGAGCGAAACGAAAAACTGACTTTGTCCGGGATCACCTTGTCTTCCGCACCTGCCTCTCAATTGATTATCGATTCTTCTCGCCTCGTGTCGCTCAGTTCCCAAAACATAAAGTCCACCCAGCTCTTTTACTTTTTCGGCTTCTTCCTCGTCGGGAGGATTTCCTCCCAAAACTATGTCAACTCCCCTACCGGCCATGTTCGTAGCTACCGTCACCGCCCCGAGACGACCGGCTTGAGCGATTATCTCACCTTCCTTTTCATGATTCTTGGCATTCAATATTTCATGATCTATGCCCGCTCTTTTGAACATTTTTCCGAGCAACTCATTTTTTTCGATCGAAACCGTACCCACTAAAACGGGCTGTCCTTTTTCTTGTCTTTTTTTGACTTCTCTGACTACGGCTTTGAATTTCCCTTTTTCCGTTCTGAAAACCTTGTCTTCCAGCGCTTCTCGGACAAGCGGTTTATTGGTCGGAATTGCAACTACTCTTAAGTCATAAACCTTATTGAATTCTTCTTCCGAGGTTTTCGCCGTACCGGTCATTCCGGATAATTTGTCATACATTCTGAAAAGATTCTGAAAAGTTATCCTGGCCATCGTTTTCGATTCCGCCTTTATCGGTAACCCTTCCTTGGCTTCTATCGCTTGGTGAAGTCCGCCCGACCAGCGCCTACCGGGCATCAGTCTCCCCGTAAATTCATCAACTATGACCACATCGTCATCCTTTATCACGTAATGGGTATCTTTTTCGAAAAGCGGCTTGCCGGTCTCCCGGGATTTTGCTTGTGCTCTCAATCCCTGCTCTACATTGTGGATGTAATCCAATCCTTTATCTTCATACAAATTACTTACACCCAATATATTTTCAACTTTCTCAACCCCTTCCGCCGTCATTGTCACAGTCCTTTCTTTTTCATGGACTTCATAATGTTTTCCCGGTTCGAGTTGAGGAACAACTCTGTCAGCTATCTCCTGGTACCGTTTCGGATCTTTTTTGTCCGGCTGAGAGATAATCAAGGGTGTTCGCGCCTCATCTATGAGCACCGAGTCAATTTCATCGATTATGCAATAATTAAAACCTCTTTGAACCTTCTTTTCCAGGCTGGTGGCCATATTGTCTCTCAGGTAGTCGAATCCGAACTGGTTATTTGTTCCGTAAGTTATGTCCGCCTCGTAAGCTTTTTTCCTGTTTACCGGTCGTAAAAAATCTTCTTCCACTTTAAAGCTTCCCAATTCGTCCCGATTTTTATCTTTTTCTTCACTCGCCTCTGCTTCGTATTCGGAATCGTATACGAACGCCTCCCTATCTCCTATACAACCAGTAGTAAGACCCAGATAATCGTAAATCTGACCCATCCAAACCGTATCTCTTTTTGCCAAATAATCATTTACTGTTACCAAGTGCGCTCCTTCACCCTTTAAAGCGTTCAGATACAAGGGCATGGTAGCGGTAAGGGTTTTACCCTCACCGGTTTTCATCTCAGCTACATCACCTTCGTGAAGCGTAATAGCTCCCATTACTTGAACGTCGTAATGCCTCTGATCCAAGGTTCTCTTCGCCGCCTCCCTGACCAAAGCATAAGCTTCCGGCAATATGTCACCCAAACTCTCTCCGTCGGAAAGCCTCTCCTTGAACTCTTCCGTTTTTTTCTTCATCTCCTCTTCGGTGAGCTGTTCCATCTGTTTTTCCAGAGAATTTATCTTCTTTACCGTGGGCTTTATCTTCTTTAAGTACTTGTCATCAGGATCTCCGAATATTTTCGTCAAAATGGACATAGCGATATGAATTGTCAGTTGTTAACTTTAAATTCTTTATTATAGTTTTATTCCGTTGAGTATTTTTTGTCTTCTTTACTCTCCTCTTTCGGAGAGGCTCCTTTCTTTTCCCTAATCTTTTTGGCTTTTCTTTCACCTTTCCTCTGGAGAGTGGATTGTTTCTCTTTGTATTCTTTCACCTGTCTTTGTAATTCATAGCTCACCTCCGAAACGGCCTCTTTCGGTGAAGTCGAGACATCCTCCGCTCTGAGCGACGTTCCGGGTAAAAACATTTGTGCTTCAACCCTATAAACGTCTCCCTTGTTTTGGCCCTTAGTTATTTTTTCAATATCTACTTCCAAATTCACTCTCGCCTTGGGAGCGTCTACCTTTTCTTCGTCTTCATTCTGTTTTTCCAAAAGTCGAGGAAGAAACTTTTCTACCTTGGTTAATTTTTTTTCTATATATTCATTAAGATGATCGGTCAGTTCTAAATTTTTAGTTCTTTTCCTGATATCCATATTTTTATTAATTAAATTTATAAATGGATTTATTCCAAAAACCTGACTTCTCTCTTCAAAATAACACCGAATTTTTCTTCGACTCTCTTTTGTATCTTCGATATCAAGCTCTTTACATCTTCGGAACGAGCCTCATTATCTTTGTTGATTATGAAATTGGCGTGTTTTTCCGAAACTTTGGCTGCACCCACGGAAAATCCCTTCATTTCGGCTTTTTCTATCAAAAAACCGGCTGAAAGAACGCCCTTTTCATTAAAGTGCTCCAATTGAGGATACTCCTCAAGTATCTTATCGTCGGTTACGGTAGTTTCCGGATTTTTGAAGACGCTTCCCGCACAAGAAGCTTCCATGGGATGATTCTCATTCCTGTAACTCAAATATTGATCCGTTTTTCTCTTAATTTCTTTTTTGTCGCCGTTTTTAAGTCTTAAGGATGCGGAAAGAATAGTCAAACCCTCCTTTTTGAAAGTGCTTGACCTGTATGAAAAATCTATTTCATCCGCAGAAATCACTTCTCTTTTTCGGCTCTTCAAAACCTCTACTTCTTCGACTACATCCGAGATGCTGTCGCCGAAAGCTCCCGCATTTCCGTAAATCGCCCCACCGAGGGTTCCGGGGACCCCCATAGCCCATTCCAATCCTCGGAAAGATTCTTCAAAAGCGAATCTGGAAAGGCGGGGCAAGGATACTCCGGCCCCGACCCTCAACAAGTTTTTTCCCAAAAAATTAATATTTCCGCCCCTGAGTTTAACAACCAGTCCATTTATTCCCTCGGAAGGGATAATTACGTTACTTCCACCTCCGATAATCGTGACCGGAACTTCCATCTTTTCAGCCTGAATTATTGCATCCGTCAATTCATGACGGCAGTCCACAGAAATAAAAAATTCGGCCGGCCCACCCACCTTGAAAGTCGTTTCATCAGCAAGCGGATAATTTTTCTTGATCTTGCTCATACTTTAATCTTGTGTAGGATCAACCAGTTGTCCAATAAATAAAATTGTTTTCGTTTCCGGCTCCTCTATAACGAAAAGAAAAGGTCTGTTAAACTCCAGTCGCATCGGTGCCGATTCCAATTCCATTTCCACGGCCGTGGCAGCAGCAGCCTCCGTTCCTTCCTCATTGACTTCTATAAATGAGGCGTGAAGAACATCAGAAATAAAGACATTGAGTCCCAAACCCTCCAAGTCAACCATTTTTGAAAAATTAGCATCACCCATGTCGAAAGCTTTTTCCATTCCCAAGGCTTCGAGAGTATCAATCATTCCCAGCTCGTCTTCAAGAGTGAATTTCGGCATCCTTAAAACGATTTCACTTTTATTTGTCGGTTTTATGTCTTGAAAGTAATCAGGATCGAACTCTTCATAAAATTCTTCGAGATTTTTTTCAATCGGCATAAATACATGGAAAAGAAAGTCTCCGTCTTCATATTCTATCGTAGCCGACTTGAGATCCTCGCTTATACCGTATTTGTATTCAGCTTCGTTCTCCATCATTTCCACCTCAACCTCTCCATCCGGTGTTTGAAAGCTATCCGGCCGGGTCTTATCTTCATCAAATTCCTCGGCCCAGTTTCCTTGAAAGTATATCGCATTTACCAGATAAGCGATTATATTGTCATCAATCGGGCCGTTATCGATTATCTCTTCTATTTTCTCCCCTGTTTTCTCATAAACCCAGTCATTTATCGGCTCACCGGTTTCCGGAAGCTCGCTCATTTCAGCTTCAAAATATTTTTCACCGTCACTCTTATAGCTCTCAAGAAATGGAATTCCTTCTCTTAAAAAAAACGTATTAGCTATCGATAATTCATTTTTATCCGAAAATTCCAAATAATTTTTGAGACCCAAAGAATCTTTCAAAACCCTTTCCATTTCCATTTCGGTAAGACCCAAAACTTCCGCCATCTCCGCTGCCGTATCTCCATCAGCTCCTCGATAAGCCATGGTCAAAGCCGTATGCATGCTGTAAGGAGAAATAAAAACATTTTCTCCCTCCTTGGCCACTTCAAAAAAAGCATTAAAAGAAAAGTCGGTCATCGCAAAAGATAACTCCGTCAACTCTTCCGGTTCACGCAAATCAACCTTCTCTTCCGAGCGCTCCTGCAGAAGGTAGAAAGTCGAAAATCCGGCAACAATAATTACCAATACGATTATTATTTTTTTCATATTTTTTACCTTACTTTATAAGGGCTATCATTATAGCATTCGGTAAATAAAATAAAAAGACCCGCAAAAGCGGGCCTTTTTCGTTGGTTTTGCTTAAATATCCATTTCCCCCATTTCTTCAAACTGCATATCCATATCGGGCATCGGAAAAATTCTCAACTCATCCATTAATTCCTCAAGAGTTATATGTTCTTCCGGAGCTTTTATTTCGAATTCTTGATTAAAATTGGAATAGTTCATTACCATTTTTACCGTAACCGATTCGGGCATATCCTCCAAGTCATCAACGTCGGGAAGTTCGTCTTCCAGTTCGGTCACCGTAACGGTTTCCATTCTCACCAGGTAACCGTCTTGAACCCAGGCATAAGTCTCCACATTCTCGTATGCATCTTCCAGTTCGGCCCTGATTTCGGCAAACATTTCTTCCCTCATCTCTTCATCCAATTCATCGAAAAAGCCTTTATCTTCCATTCTCTCAACTAAATCAATTACAAAATCAGTCATTTTTTCACCATCGAACTTTAAGTGATATTTTGTAGCCGCTTCCCCGTCAAGTTCATCTTCTTCAACTTTGGAAACGGTGATTGCACCGTCTTCCCACATCTTCTCGGAAAATTCTTCAGATTTTGCGATGATATCTTCCAAAGTCATAGCCTCCATCTCAAGCTCGGCAAAGAAGGCATTCAAAAATAAATCTATATTTTGTTTTACATCTTCAAAAAGAAGAATCTCATTTTCGGTTACAAGCTCTACCTGGTCTCTCCCGAGTGGTAAAGCGATATATGGAAAGGTTGTAACCCTGCCATAGAGATTATCATCGACATAGGTTATACCGGCTCCAAAATTAGCAACGAAACCCTCTATGGCTACATCAAATTGGCCCTCACCATCAAAAGCCTGATTTATGCGATCATAATCACCACTTCCGAAAAAAGAAATTTCCGGAGTCTCTTCCAACCCGTCAACTTCTACATCGATATCTACACTTACGGTATAAGAGTCGGCCTCAGCCGTTCTTCTTTCTGCTTGCATAACTTCCTCTTCTGGAGTTTTCCTGACCCTGGAAAAGGCGTAAACGCCCCCAACAACCAAGAGAACGATTAAAACTAATAATCCTATTTTTTTGTTTTTCATTATTTATTTTCTTTATTTTTAATCACTTTTGATTATTTTATCAATAAAACTAAAAGTTTTCAACTGAAAAAGAATTAACAACGCCCTAATCCCAAGAAAAATACCGAAAAGACAAACTGTTAAATCCGCAGCTCTTCTTGTCATCCCGTAAGCAACACCTTCCTTGAATCCGAGCTCCAGAGCTCCGAACCCGAACCCGGTCGCCGTTTCCAACCCCCCGAGGCCGGCGGGAAAAGGAAAAAACATGGAAAGATAAGCCAAGCCCTCCACCGCAAGAGCTCTGGCGGGATGAAAAGCTCCAACCAAAAATAAAACCAAAAATACGGCCCTTATATAGCTAATTAGATGAGCAAGAAAAGAAATGAACGCCCCCTTCCAGAAAAAAGCCTTTCGGGGACTGAAAAACCTCAAAATATTACCTTCCGTATTAAAGATAAACTCCCCGTTTTTTGTTGATTTCAAGTGAGTTTTCTCCAAACCCAAAATATTAAGCACGAACAAGGTTATGCTTCTTTTTCCCATTGCTCGATAATAAAAAAAGATCAACCCTCCAACGGATAAAAGAAGAAACAGAGCTATAACCCAAAAAAGCCAAACCTCGGAAAAATATCCGAAACGTAAAAAGAACAGAAGGCCTAAAATTACCAAGACGGCATGAAATGTTGTATCCAAAATTTTATCGATAATAACAGAAGAAACTGACTTCTCCCAATTTATGTCGGTAAGTTTATTCAATAAATAAGCTTTCAAAGCCTCTCCTCCGAAAAGAGAAATCGGTGTTAAATAGCTCACCGTGTATCCTATAATCCAGATACTCGAAATTTCAAAAAAACTCTTATCTTCTCCCTGACAACTTAAAATAAACTTTAAATTAAAGGATCTCACGATAGCCAGCAATAAAGTTAAAAGAACAAGGGAAATACCTTGCCAACTAAAAAAAAGAGAAAAAGTTAACTCGAACGTTTCCGGACCGGCCTGACGAATCACCAGATAAAAAATAATTACCCCCAAAACCAATCCACTCAAAAATTTAAGTGATTTTTTCATTTTTTATTATCGAAGATCGTTAATTTTGGAAACGGTCGCTTCTCCGACGTATCCGGTCCCTTTTTCGAGATTCAAGGGTGTCAATATTTCTTCGGAATATTTTTCTTGGAATCTGATAACTGCTTTTTCAGTCGATTGACCGAAATTACCGGTTATCTTTCCTTCGGGATAAATTTCCGGTTTCCGGGACAGGAAAGTCTGCAGACAAGTAACCGACCTCTTGTCGGAAACACCCTTGTATAAGGGCATGTCAATAACGCAATTTTCCCACTCGGAACGATCTTTCTCCTCTCGCCTCTCCCTTATTTCTCTCAGAAGATCCATGAGCTCTTTCAGTTTATTCAATTTTTCTTCTCTTCTCAGTTCCTCCGGATCTTCGTCAAGCGACTCAATCTCCCACTTGAAATAAAATGATTCCCCATTACCGTTAAAACCTTCCGTTTTTTCCTGAATGCTCGGCATGATGGTTATCGATTGATAATTGTTTTCGCGTTCTTCGGTATTGAAAATCCCTTTCCCGTTTTCTATTTCCATATACCCGATTTCAAGTTCTCCGGTATCAATTTCAAGTAAATAGGGAACTTTCGCTTCTACATCCTCATCCAAACTGAAAATTAATTCCAGATCTCTATTTATACCGGTTATTTTATGCCAATTACCCGTCCAATTTTTAGTTTTTGATTCAACGGAAAGACTTTTCGCTTCATCGGATACATAATTTATTACCGGATAAATGCGCATTTCCCTTAAATTTTCATTCTTGAAGCAGTACCTCTCTCCCAATTCGCAATCATTTACCAGTGAGGCTATCTTGAAATTATTAAACACTTGATGAAAATCTTTTTCATGACCGATTTCCTCCAATGCATAATTTATACTTTCAATGCCCGTTTTTTGGCTTTTGAGAGACACGGAAAGAATTTCTATACCGTAATGATCAACCAAGTATTGAGTGAAAATATTAACTACCCCGTAATCTTCCTTTTTCTCATTCCATTCGGTAAGCGAAGTGTTCGGAGCCCGAAGAAAAGTATCTTTTCTTCTTGACAGAATCCCGGTATCCGAATTATCATATCCCAGCCACGTGGGCATGAATTCCGCCCTGGCTTCATTGAGCCAGATCTCTTCTCGTACACCCCGCATTCTTTCTTTTTGATTGAATACCAAACTGTGCATAAATTCGTGCGCCAAAAAGCCGGCAACGTCATCGCGGTCCAAAACATCGGTGTTCAGATAAAGAAGGTTCTTTTCATTGGAGCGAGGAATTTGATGTCTTGAATGCTGGTCCCCGGAATTGAAGTAGCCCCCCGCATTTTCGTGCATGGAATGAAAAAGAATCGATATTCTTTCATCTTCTTCTACGGGATGAATCGGGGGAGGGCCGAACTCCGAAGTCATCTCTTTTTTAATAGTCGACTCGAACTCTTGATCGAGATGATCGACGACCTTCAAATAATCTTCTTTTCCATCCAATTCTTCGATCCAATTTTCTTCGAAATAGAATTTCAGATTATCCGTCTCTTCAACCAAAATTGCACCCAACCGCTCTCTTCCTTTGAGGTCGAAATTTTCTTCTACGAAAAAATTGCGAGCATCATCGGCAAAAAGAAAGCTCACCGGAAGAAAGAGAAGAAAAAAAGTTGCAAAGATTATTTTTTTCATTTAATCGGTTAAAGAAATTATTTACTTCCTGAAATTATAACACAATCGATACAAATTCAAAAAGCCGCACCGGAGTGCGACTTTTTTGTCTATAATTCGAATTCTTCAATCTCTTTTTCCAAATCACGAATTTCCTTATTTATATCTTCACCCAAATTCTCTATATCCACTTCCAAATCTTTTGATTTGTTCTCATCTTTTCTTTCCTTTTCATGAATTTTGAAAGCTGAAAAAACTATAACGGCCAAAACAGCTGAAGAACCGATAACAATTAGAAAAGTGCTCATTTCTCTGGCAACCCCCTATGCGGCTGCAAAATATTACCTTTTTGCGAATCTTTCCTTCGGAGGGCTACCGATTATCTGTTTTAATTATACTTTTCTGAGCTAATTAGTCAATCCAGTCGAGAACTTGATAATAAGCTATTCCAAAATATTCGTAAAATGCCAAATCGGACTTTCTCAGGTTGAAACCACGAGGTATCAAGCCCTCCAATCCATAATCATATTCAGCCTTTCTAAAATCAGTGGGGGCGGGAATCGGATTTGCTCCCACCCTCTCAAACTCTCGAACTGCTCTTTCCATATGGTAGGCGGAAGTAACCAAAAAGAAAGGGGTTTCTCCTATTTTTTCAAAGGTTCTTTCCGCATTCTCTCTGGTGTTTATAGATCGGTCCTCTATTTTTATTTTTTCGGCCGGAACACCCCTGTCTACGAAGAAGGATCCAATCGCCGTTTCGGACTCCTCCCTCTTTCGTATCGACTCGGTTCCGGAAATTATTACTTCCATATCGTCTTTTCTCAAATTAAAAATTCTGAAAACCTCGGATCTTCTTATGGTATCCGCCTTTTTCCCTCCCGACAAAACAACTATCTTATCCGCCTCGTGAATTTCTTGCTCAGAAACCGGAAAATAGCCATCTTCCAGGGGGCCGATAACCAAATTGGAACCGGGAAAAGTAGAAAACAAAAAATAAACGGCTATACCCAATCCGATTAAAAATTTTCCCCACTCTTTCTTTTTTAGAAAATAAACTAAAACCCCGGTAAAAAGAAATATCAACACCAGAGAACTGGGCAAAAAAATATACTTAATTGCTGAAATATCCATGTAGAATAATAGCTAAAAAGCCATCAGCGTATAACTCAAGGCCATAGCTATTACGATAATGAAAACTATTATCTTTTTTACTTTATCACTCATGTTGGTTAATTTTAACCTTTTTTTAGTTTTTTGTTAAGTTAATGTATTAAATAAAAAGAAAAACCGGGCTTAAACCCGGCGTATAATTTTTCCCTCCTTTATTAATTTTTCAACTCTCTTTTGTAGAAAATAATGTGTTAAAATCTTCCGTTTATTAATGACCAAAAAGAAAATATACTCCAAAAAATCAATAATTTCTTGATTATATAAATTTAAAAATAGCATATGCCATGCTTGGTGAAATCGTTCCGGGATAGTTACGACCTGATCTTTTTTCTTCTCCGAAATTCGGTGATCACGACTGCGAGGTTTTACGTGATGAGAGTCATATGAACAAGATCGTGTTACATCCAAATAACCATTACTTCTCAACATGATGATTTCTTTCCTTTCAATTTTACCTCCTCCCTTTTTCCAATTCATTAGATTATTCAAATTTTCCAAAAAAACAAAAAGTTTCTTTCTGGAGGAAATATCGCCGAAAACAACGGAAAAAGCGGCATAAAAAGAGTCGGGAAACCTACTGGATCCTATCTCGTCCAACAACGGAGCGGTTTCATTTCTTTTTCTTTTCCAATTCATAATGGCCTCCTTTCGAAAGTCGAGAGCCAAAAAAATGTTAAAGAGCTTGCCACATTATACAATTATTTTTTTTATTTGCAAGGAAAATCAGCTGTAAAGTTTTCCACAGTTTTTAAATATTTATATTTCGACCTTAATTTAATAGGACATAAATTTATTTCCTAACAATTTCCTAACAATTTCCTAACTAAATGCTAATAAAAAAACCCCGAAAGTTAATTTTAAAGGCTGTGGAAAACTACACAGATTCAAGACCGGAATTCGAAATAAAATAGTCCGATCCTTTTTTATTTAAATTGTATAAAGAGAAACAAAAAGAAAACCCCTCTCTTTAAGAGGGGGAATTGAGATGCACAGCGCTTATGAACAGTTAATGCATCTACCTCCCAAATCGAGATAGGCACCGCAAGTACATCTTTTTTGCTTGCCCGAAAATCCTTTCGGAGCACATTTCGGGCAATACCTGCCATAATAAACGTGTCCTTCTTTACATTCTCTTTCTCTACGTGCCATTTCAGTCACCTCCTATTGAATTTGATGAATTAATCCTCTATTTTTACACTCTTCAGGGTTCAACAATACTGATTCGGATATTAAATTTTTAACCTCCGAGATAGTCATCCGTGACTCTTTAGCTATAAAATTCAAGTACCAATCGGTAAGATTTTCCTTTTTTTTCGCTTCTTCTTGCTCATGAAACTCCAAAGGGTGGAAAAGAATATGGGCATCTCTACTCATCACTCTCTTTTTTCCTAACAGAACCAAGGGTATCGCCGCACTGTCCGCGCGCCCCATCACTACCGTATTTATCGGGATTTTTCGCATTCGGATTTCCTCACAAAAGCTGTGCGCCAACGGCAATATTCCTCCCTCACTATTTATCATCAAAGTAATAGGGAGGTTGTTTCTTTTTAATCTTCTCTCGATTTCTTTTATTGCCGCATCATACTCCAGATATTCCACTGCCCCGAACCAACGAACTACATTTTCAAATTCCATTTTTAATCCCTCCCTTTTCCTTTCAGTTCAACGTGATTATACTATATAATATTAATATAGATATGTCAAATAAACTATGCGGTGAGACTTTTAATCCCTTTGACAGTCATTAAAATCGAACCTAAAACGAATAAAAACAAGGGGGGAGAAAAAAATAAACCAAAAAGGATAACTACGGCTACGAAGATATCGGTCAAACCGCCCGGATCAAAAAGAGCAATCGAAGCTTTAACCGGTAAAAGGATTAAGGTCGCCAAAATCAGACCGACGGGCAAATGAAAATCCAAAATAAAAGAGATCAGAACCAAAGCAGAAAATATATCCAAAAGACCCAGCAATTTAATCATGGTATCGAATTAACTTATTACCGACTGAAGCTTTTCCACTTTGTTGGTCTTCTCCCAGCTGAACTCACCTCTTCCGAAGTGTCCGTAAGCCGAAGTTTTTTCGTAAATCGGCTTGAGTAGATTGAGATTTCTAATTATCATTCCCGCCCTGAAGTCGAAACTGTTTCTCACCGCTTTTTTTATTTTTGCTTCCGTCAAGCCGGGAAATTCATCCTTGTTCACCGTACCGAAGCAGTTGATATTTATCGAGACCGGATCCGGGACCCCTATGGCGTAAGCAACTTGTATTTCACATCTTTCAGCCAAACCGGCCTCAACTACATTCTTAGCTGCATACCTCGTCATGTAGGCACCGGACCTGTCTACCTTTGTGGGATCTTTTCCGGAAAAGCAGCCCCCTCCGACATGCGCCATACCGCCATAAGTGTCAACAACTATCTTTCTTCCCGTCAAACCACAATCGGCTGCCGGCCCTCCTTTTACGAATCTTCCGGTACTGTTTATATGGAATTTGGTTTGTTCTGTTAAATATTCACCACATACCGGCCTTATTACTTCTTCTATTATTGCCTCTTTCAGTTTTTTCTCTTCAATTCCCGGATCGTGTTGAGCGGCAACTACGACCGAAGGAACGGAAACCGGCTTAAAGCCCCGATATTTGACACTGACTTGGCTTTTTCCATCCGGTCTGAGAAAAGGCAATTTCTCACGTCTTTTCTCGGCCATCCTTTTGGTTATTTTGTGAGCCAAAACAATCGGAAGCGGCATCGCTTCCTCGGTTTCGCTGCATGCGAACCCGGTCATCATTCCCTGATCGCCCGCCCCTTGCCTCTCAGAGCCGGTTTTTCGCACTCCGCGAGCAATATCCTTCGATTGTGAATTTAAAGCGTCAAAAACGGCAATACTCTTGAAATCAAACCCGTATTCCGAATCTTTATACCCTATCCTTTTTATCTTTTCTCTGGCTATTTCAGTTATATCCGGATCGGCTTTGCTGGTTATTTCACCCCCTACTAAAACATAACCATTTCCGGTCATTGTTTCACAGGCCACCCGTGAATTCTTGTCTTCTTTCAAAACAGCATCCAAAACCGAATCCGAAATACCGTCCGCAATCTTATCCGGATGACCTTCGGTCACCGATTCTGAAGTAAAAACATAATCTTTATTTTTTCTCATAGGAAGCTATTATATCTTTATTAACGATTAAAAATATTATGTATGCTTAAAAAAACAAAAAATTTCGAAAGTCCAATCAAATGAAAATATCCCATTTTGTTTTTTAGGTTTGTTTTTCTTATTAATAAAACAAACAAAAACCGGTCAAAAAAAATAACTCGACTGTAAGTCCTTTAAATTACAGTGAGAAGAGAAGGTCTTCAATATGCAAATCCAATCCCAAAATATCAAACTCCGAAACCTCCAACCCGTAAACCTCAATTATGAGGAATAAATCCTGAATATGTGCTAAAAATATGATACTCAAGACGGTAATTATTCCCAAGCAAAAGAAAAAGGTGAACTTCTTTTTTAGTTTTTTTCTATTCAAAACCCCACCGGTTCTTCCCTCATAGAAATAAACTATGGATAAAATGACCGTCGGGGCGGCAACCAACGGAGCCACCAATTTCAACAAAAAATTATAACGGCTTATTCGAAGGGCGGAAAAAAGAAAATAAAAGGGAGAACCGAAAACACCGGCTGCTACGGTTATTACGAAAAGCAGTAGTAGGAGAAGAAAAATCGAAAGATCTCCGCTAAGATCATAACTCATTTTCATAGCGGAGAAAGGTCCGAACCCGGCATCAACTATAAAAACATCGGCCAAAAAGAATCGCAAAAAGAGATGTAAGCTGACAGCAAGTCCCAAAAAGAGAATGAAAACCGCAACGCTCGGAGCCGCTTCTCCGACTAAACCGTAGAGCCGCTCGTAGGGCTCCTCAATAAAAAACACGGTAGAGACCAAAATGGGAGATGCTATAACTAAAATCCTAACGAGAACGCTAATCAACATCCTCCAAAACATGTTTATACGCTCGGCAATACTTCTGAGATGAAACTCTTTTCCTCTGCAAATTCTAAGAGAGATATTAATCATTCCGATATACATCACAACAAAACTGGCAAAAAAAGCTATTAGTGAGCCGAGCTTTCCGACCGCTCCTTCGAATTCGAATAAAATTATTTGAGCAATTGATATGGGAAAAAATACGAGGATTCCGGAAAGGCCGAGCAAGGGGAAAAAATTCTTCAAAAAATGTCTTATGCCGTAAAAAACCGATTCCAGCACCCCGGGAGGAGCTTCTTCTGTCTTTTCACCGTTGGCAATCTCCTGAATTCTTTGCGCAGCCGTTCTCCCTTGATCTTCTCTTTCGATCCAATTTTTGAATATTCTTTTAAACATATGCATATTTAATTTTCATTCGACAAACACTCCGTAACTTCAATTATCTTTTCCGGATTATCCATATATCCGTATAATTCACCTCCCGAAATCAAAAAAATAAATAATATTCTAATATTTTTCCTGAAAAAAAGACTTTTCATTAATTTTTGCCTGCGAAAAAGTAACTCTTGTATCATAATAGCAAATTAAAAAATAGATACAACTTTTTAGTTTCGAAAGTGGCTAAGATAAAATTAAGTATTTTGA
This sequence comes from uncultured Candidatus Saccharibacteria bacterium, assembly GCA_964507105.1. Taxonomy (GTDB): domain Bacteria; phylum Patescibacteriota; class Minisyncoccia; order Minisyncoccales; family PWPS01; genus PWPS01. The sequence goes on from CAZDOR010000002.1 coordinate 74,465, forward strand.
CAAAAATTTTTTTTATGATAATAAATTGTTAAGACATAAAAGGAGGGTTTTACTAATGGAAATCAAAAGAGTTTACGAAAGAGCGAAAGAAATTTACTGTGAAGACTGCGTTGAAAAAAGGCAACTCGAAGAAAAGAAAAGATGTATTCAGATCGAATTGGGTCAATGTCGGGATTGCGGTTACGAAAGAAATAAACGGGTAATCGTTCAGGAGGAGATCAACCGCCTAAACTCGGAAAAGGAAGAAATGGAAAGAGTGATATCCGGACTAAAAAATACGGACAGGTCGATAAAAATTTCCAGCCTGGCATTCGAAAGAACCGAAGATCTCGGAAATCGAATGAGAGAGATAAACAATCCGAAAACGATAATCAGAAGACTCCAACACTCCGTAAATATAGAAAAAGAAGAGCTAACGACAATTATCCGAAATCACATAGAAGCAATAGAAAGCCACAAAGAGGAGCTGAAAAAAGAGATCCCGGTCTAAAACCGGGATTTTTATTTAAAATCAATATTCTCCTATTTCCAAATTATCAAGACTGTCTTCCGTTAAATTGTCTTCCATTACCTTTATCGCTTTATCTCTCAAGCCTTTTGGGATCCCGACTATAAGATATCCTTCCGAAGTAAATAGTTTGTATTTTGTTATCGCATCCTCCGAATCAATATCTTCTTCCGTTTTAACTTCTCCGCGTATTACCACTTTGTTACGATAAAGACCCTCAACATGGGGTCTTTTATCTTCACCATCTCCCACTGAATCATTTTTAACCGGCTCGGTTCTTCCGCCTTGGCCATCAACTACGACTTCATAGCCTATATTTTGCATAGCTTGGGCTATCTCCCTTTTTATTTTTTCTCGGTCGGTATCATTCATTTTTTATTTTTATAATTAATTAAGGAGTCCGACCAACCTTCCTTGTTCGCCTTATAGCAGAAAAATAATTATTTTGCAAATTTAATTATTGAATATCAATAAAGTCTTCAATCTCACCCTCCCACTCTTCCATTCTTTCTTCCAGGTCTTGAATTTCTTCTTCAGTAAATTCTTCTTCTCCGACCGTTTCCTCCAGATAGGAAAAAAAAGTCAAGCCCATCATACCGAAAAGAAAAAGCAGTAAACCGATTAATATTTTGCCTTCCACAGCCTCATCGAGCTCTTTTTCACCGTTCATAAATTGATAAAGACAACCCCCGGAAATAAACGAAACCGGAACGGACAGCAGCGATACGAGAACGGGGAGTAAAACACTCACCAGCCCGGGTTCGATTCCGATCATATAAAGGGGAGCCCCCAAAAGATAAAAGGCCATGCTTATAAATCCCAAGAAGATGAGGTAAGTGAAAACCGGGCAATTCGCAGTATCTTCAAAACTCTTCTTCAAAGAAGTCAGTGGAGAAAGTCTTTGATCAACAAGAAAGAAATCGTAAAAATAAAGCCTGATAAAAAAATAAGTTCCCAAAATAATTCCCGCAATGAAAACTAAAAACCCGAAAATAATTCCCGTTGTTCCCCAAAAATAGGAAGCGGAAATGGATGCTCCGATTGATCCTGCAAAAATTAAAAACAAAAACAGATATTTTAAGACATGAGCCAGAAACAAACCGGAAACCAATGAATAATCTTTGTAAAAAGAAGATAGAGCATCCGCTTCATTTCTGAGTACGGCCAAAGAAACATTAATCATTCCGATTGTCGGAACAGTTATTACCAATAAATAAGTCAGCAGTCCGGCCAAGCCGAATAAAATAACGGAAGTCAAGCTAAAAAGATCTTTCAGATAAGAAACAACCAAAAATTCAATTAAATCCTGACCCAAAAAAGAAAGTAAAGAAACGATGAAGACGAAAATAAAGGAAGCTAAAAAGAGGGTGGATATATTCTTCTTGATTACCTTCATCGAACGGATAAAAACTCCGATGACGGAAGGCTTGCCACCCGTCTTATTTTTTTTTGAATTATTCGATTCTTTATTCATAAATAACTTTCAACTAATTTAAGATCAATTATTTTTAACTCTTTCTATCATGAATTTCACGGCTTCGTTGGTATTTATGTATTCCAAATTCATGTTGGGATTTCTGTTTTGGAATACCCTGAATATTTCATCAGCAAAAGCCTGACCTATTCCGGAAATATCTTTAAAATCAAAAATTACTTTTTTAAATTTCTCAAGCCCGACCAAAACCCTTCTGGCTTGAGAACGAGAAACGTAATCTACATCGGACTGATACAAATTAACCACTATCTCCGTCTTATCAAACCCGTACTCGGTCTCTACGGACTGATAATTTTTAAAGACTTCTTCCAGTTTTTTTTCCGAATCACTGTCAATTCTAAAAATTACCCTGGTTCCTTTTACCGAATTATCTTTTTTAGCCACAAAAACATCGTCTATCATATTATCAACCTGTAGTCTATAATCAAAACTCTCCAAAATGAATATATCAGCAATTTTAGAGGTAAAAAAGATTCCTTCACCGGAATGAGCTTCGGGCATGGTAGTGGTTTTTCCTTTCAACAAATCTTGAATAGCTTCCATCTCGGAATTAAGCCCCTTGTTTTGCATAATATTTTCAAAAACTCCTATTCCGAAGTCCCTAACCACGAAAGTCAAAAAATTCTCTTCTTTTCCGGCTTCAACCTTTATTTTCTTCGATTCCGAATGATCGATAGCATTATTTATCATTTCCGAAAAGGAATAATCAAAAATGGACTCGACATTTCCGGGTAATTTTTTTAAAAAAGGAGTTTGCAATTTAGCGGAAGAAACTATTCTGTCCTCTTTCAAGTTTTCATTTTCAAATTCCTTTTCATATTTAAAATCCGAAAATTTGTTATTTTCCGGAACTATATACTTGGTTTTCGGTCCACTACCTACCCTGATTAACTTCCCTTCACCCTTCAATTCTCCTATTACTTTACTGGCTTGCTGTCTGCTTACCGAGGCCTTTTCAGAGAGCTCTCGGGGGGAAATTTCACCTTTTTTTTCAATTATCTTAAGCGCTTTTTGTTTAGTTGTCATAACGTAATCACTATCGTAAACTATTAATTTACCTACCGTCAATTAATAATACATTCAAAACTTTTTGATTGTCAAGAAATTATCGGTTCCGACCTCCCGTTGAGTCGTAACTCGCAAACAGAAAAGACGGTCGGGATATCTTTTGTTAACTTTAACATAGAAAATTTTTTTTAGAAATAAAAACACCCCCGAAAACCGGGGGTGTTTTACACACCGAAACGACCCGATCATCTTTTAAATACTTTAAAAACTCTTTTCTCTTTGGCAAGAACGAATCCTCTATATCCAAAATACAATAATAATCCGAAAAGCCCGAAACTCATCACTATAAAAGGTATGGATCCCGAAAAGCCGCCATCGACAGTGGCCGGCAAAGAAGCTAACGGATCAGTATCTTCATCTTCTTTTTCATCTTCTCCAACCGGATCATCTTCAGCTGAATCTTTATCGGCTTCATCCGAATCGTCAGGATCAACAAAAAAATCACTCCAATCGATTATATCTTCCTCATCACGAATTTCCGGCTCGCTGTAATAAGTCGAGAGATCAGGCATCTTCAATCCGAGCTCCGGACACATTATCATATTTATCCATCTTCTTGTGGTTTCAAAAACATAACCGGTGGGAATATCTTCACTACTGTGAATTCCGGCCTCGACCCACGGACTCAAAATCTCCTCCTTGTATTCCAGTTGAAAGCGCTCAACCGCCTCAAAAGTTTCTATGCCGAAATATCCGTCCACCCACAAATCTTCTCCCATGTGCTCGTTGAGAAAAATTTGAAGCTTTTTAACCTCTTCGGGATTATTTTCATCTCCGTATCTTAAAAAGTCATTCAAATATATTCCACAAACCTTTTCGGAAGGTTCTTCGGGAAAAACAATGTCCAGCTCTTCACCGGCGATTGTTTCTTGCTCATCCGTTTTTTTATCTTCCTCTTCCTCAGTTTTTTCTTCTTCAACCGGCTCCTCTTCGGTGGTACTACTTAAAACACCGGCCCGAGAAGATCCTCTTCTTGAAATTGGAGGAGTCAGAGGCAAGTCGTTATCACCTGTGTTATTTCCGTTATCACCTCCGTTCTCTATCCTTTCTTCATAACTGTTAAAAGCTACACAGATATATTCCATTCCCGGATTCATTTCATCGACGTACTCGTAATTGTCGTAATTATAGCCATCCGTGTGACAAATAAACTCCGCACTTTCCGAAACACCCTCATCTCCGGACTGGTCGCTAAACGGGAGATAGCCGCCTTGTAGAATTTCCCTGACCCAAACTTTGTCGCCGTCTTCCAGATTAACGGTAGCGAGAGCGGGAGTTGTTCCTATCGCTTGCCTGTGAAATTCTTGCCAACTTTCTCCGTCGGCCCGACCGATGTGATCACCGTCTTCTCTTTCCACCTCGCCGTCGTAGCCCCACTCGAAGCTCCATTCTTCTTCAGTAAACTCACATCCGTCCGTTTCACTTACGTAAGCAATTATCTCTTTTTCGGTAAGCGGTTCTTCCACTGAAGGGTAATCTCTGTTCTTTACCCAATTGGGCATTCCGTTTTCACAAATCACTTTGTGGGCTCTTATTGTTGCCGTATCCATGTCCGGATCGGGTTCTTCCGCGCAATGGAGTTGCACATCATCTATCAAACCGCCATAGGTGTTAACCGGACCATCATGAGAAAAACGTATGGTGGTTTTTGAGTCGTCAGCAGTAAATCCGTAAGTCTTATACTGCCAATGGATATCGCCATAACCCGTTTCAATTGTATCAGTAAGAATTGTGCCGCCATTCGACTCAGCGGTTAAAACCGCTTTGCTGTCAGTCGCATCCTCATCCGGTCTTGGAGACCAAGCGAATGTCAATTCGTAGTATTGTCCCGGAATAGTGCTAACTTCTTGCTCTATAGCACTTGCGGGGTCATCACCGTCACTGTCAAGTTCCAAGTGCTGGTCACCGTCGGCCGACTCAAAAACATATCTTTGCAATTCTATATAATCACCTTCCACAAGAGTCCATCCGGAAATCGACTCGTAAAGTTGCCAATCACCATCATTATCCCCTACTACAGGCTCTTCAAAGCTGCCATTTTCAATTAGATTGACTTCCGGATCGCAAACCGGATCACAATCATCGATATTAAACCGTCTTGTATAACGTTCACCGTCATCGGGGTTAAAAACAAAGCAGTACTCACCTTCATACCATCCGGAAGTACCTAATTCTGCTATAAAAATTCCATCTGTCCAATCAAAGGGGTCATCATATTCGTCAACATTTCCTGCAACCGCACCCTCTCCTTTCTCGCAAGTATCATAACGAACTGCCCATTGAACATCTCCTTCGGAGGCCTCAATGTCCTTCGCTTCCAAATTTAGAGCTTCACCCTTACAGATATCTGCTCCCTCTTCGGGTAAAATAATACCGGGATCACAAACCAACTCTTCCTCTTCAGAAACATTGAATGCTGCGCAATAATAATCCTCCCCGAAAACCGTATTCTCCAACCACTCGTAATTGTCATAATTATATCCGTCCGTGTGGCAAATTAGTTCCGCGCTCTTCGAATAATCCCCACCATCGTCATCACTAAAAGACAAGTAACCCTCTTGCAAAACTTCTCTGATTGAAATTGCACCTTCAAAATCAAACTGCTTTATAGCTATTCCATTTTCGTTTGTCGGACCGAAAGTATTCCAGTCATCACCTCCGTAACCTATATGATCTCCACCGGGATCGGAAACCGTTTTTTCCGCCCATTCAAACTCCCAGCCGGGCTCAAACCAACAAGCCCCCTCGGAATCTTCAACATAATCCATAATTAACTCTTCGGTAAGCATCGAAGGGTAATTGGCGTCTTTCACCCATTCCGGAAAGTCGGTTTCACTTTCACACATTACTTTGTAAGCGTGCAAATTAACCATCGGTTCGGGCTCTTCATAGGTGTTTAAAACAACCAATCTTCTGTGCGGCCTGCTTTCAGATAAAACTATGTGCCCGTCGGCATCCTTGTTTCTGTCTTCATCTTCATCGTTTTCAAACAATTCCGGACTGTATTCGTAGAAATAATCTAAACTTTCAACGGTAGTTTCAAATTCATCATTATAGAGAGGTTCCAACCAATAATCTCCCTCTATGTGTTCTTCACTGTAGTAAAGATCTCCCAACTCCCAATTAATTGTCTTACACTCCCCATTTTCCTCATCACCGAATATGGTTGTGTTCGGCGAAAAATCAGTAGCGGAAAACTCAACGATTTCCGGATCCGTAAAGTCTTTTGAAGTTGAAAGTTTTATCTCAAAATCTCCCTCGGGAAGATCTTCATTATCGGTCTTCACCATTCCTTCATCATCAACAATCATCTTACATACCGTTATCGAAGCTTCCGGCTCCGGATCATCAACCGGGCATCTTGCCCTCGGATCGTCACTTGCAGTAGCCGTTCTGGTGCCTCCGTCCGGTGCTGTTAAAGTCCATACTAAATCTGAACCGTCAAAATCTACTGAGAAAAGGTTATCCGGATAAAATCCGGTTCTTCCCATTCTGTCCGCACTCGGATAATCGGGTGCCGGATACTCAAAAACCGTTGGTTGACCTTGGTCGTAATCGGACGTGCCACCTCCCGTAAACTTATTACTTTCACCTATCGGAACGGTTACATCAACATTATTGTGAGTTTCGTATGAGAAATGAGCTCTATAACTCTCGTTTACCTCTTCGACACACTCAAGTATCGGTGATATTTTTTGATCATCTATGACATCATTGTCGGGAATTTTACAATCATTTTCCCATATCGCTTTGCCCTCCGGCCAATTTTGAGAATATCCATCTCCGTCATACTCAAAAGGCGAAATTATATCTCCCCAATCCGCCTCAGGCCAGAGCGGCCCGACATTTACCGCAGGGCCGGGAAATCCTCTTTGAGGATGGACTATTGAAGATATATCTCGTGGTGTTTTTGAGTACGGATTTTTAAAGCTGCCTGTAGCGTTGCACATATGCTCTACTACAACCATTGTCTCCATTTTCACATCCTCATCACTCATTTTTTCGCTCTCTTCATTTTTTTCTTCCGAATTAGTGTCTTCCAATTGGTCAATATTTTCTTCATCATGCTCGTTATCTCCATTCTCCACTATCGAAAAAACGGGTACCGAATAAGAAAAAAGTAAAATGAAAGCCAAAAGAATCGGAAAGGTCTTTTTTGTCCTTTTTTTTATCTTTTTCATCTTTTTAATTTTGGATTAATAATTCCTTTTGTTTCGAAAAAACAAAAGGCTCGACCTTTTTGCCGAGTCCTCATTTGTGATGATTTAAACAAAGCAAAACGCACAAGCTTAGTAGCTTGTTTTTCCGTCACATAATCTTGTTGAGGATCCGATTGATCCTGATAATCTTTCCTATAAGCTGAAACTTATTCCTGAAAGAAAATTTCAGCACAAAGAAAGAACTCTGATTTACTTATACACCCCCCCTTAAAAAAAGTCAATAGCGGAAACCAAACCGTAAATTAAAAAAGCAATAACGTAAACAAAAAAAGAACTCCGGAATTTATCCCGGAGTTTTCGTACTCTTTTTTTTATTCCTTTTTGTCCGCACCAAGTTTTCGAGACACAAGGCCAATATAAAGGCAAGTCCCAGTCCCGAAAAACTTAAAATTGCTCCTAAGTAGCCCGGCATAAGAGCGGAAAGCCAATAAATACCGGAGACGGGCATTGAAAGTTTCAACCACCGTTCGGATGGAGAAGTATAGAGAATAAACACAAGTGAAAAAACAACAAAGATCATTTCCGGAAGAGCAACTTGAATCGGTGACAGGAAAAGAAAAAAAGACAGAAAAGTTAAAAATCCCAAAAAAAGAATCCACGTTCTAAAAAGGTGCTTTGTCTTTTCCATCGATATCCCTCCTTGTATTTTTATTATATATATTTTTATTATTTTTGTCAATAGAAAAAGCCGCCTTCGCCCGGGCGGCTCTTCCGCTTGTTCTTTAATTTAAAGTTAACTTAAAGATTATATTCCTCATCCATTTCATATGGGTCCATTGGATCTTCATCTTCATACGGATCCATGCCTTCGTATGGATCCATGGGATCTT
>CAZDOR010000002.1:82685-93132 GCA_964507105.1 uncultured Candidatus Saccharibacteria bacterium
ATTGGATCTTCATCTTCATACGGATCCATGCCTTCGTATGGATCCATGGGATCTTCATCTTCATACGGATCCATGCCTTCGTATGGATCCATGGGATCTTGATACGGATCAAGTTGCGTTGGCCCCATCAAATCCTCCATTAAATCTTCAATCTCCGTATAATCATCCGGCTCATCCAAATTCAGCGGCTCGTTGAAACCACTAAACTCAACATCCAAAAGCATTCTAAAGTCGGAAAGCTCTTCCATTTCCTCTTCTATTTCATCTATTACCATCTGCACTCTGTAAATATATTCTCCATCGGTCCATACCGATAAATATAAATCAATTTCGTCGAAAGCTTCTTTAATTTCGTCGAATTCATCCTCCTCTTCTTCCATTTCGGCCTTTAGCTCCTCCGCGCTTAAATCATCAATATATTCCTCGTAATCTTCGGCCAATTCGAGTATGAGATCGGGAAGGTTTTTAATGTCGACTTCCAAGTTGTATCTATCCACTTCAACACCCGCTATCTCATCTTCCTCGCTTTCGCCCACCACTAATATCTCCTTATCCCAAATTCCGGATAAAATATCATCCAAAAATTGTTCGGCAATTTCCGGGTCTACGTCTTCGTCAAATATATTCGCTATTTCTTCTTCGAAGGGAGTCTGCCCGACCTCTTCCTCCAATCCGTCTTCTATTTCTTCAGAAAATTGATCCGTCAGTAAAATATTTTGACCACGAATAAGACTCGTATCCACGGGAAGAAGCATTCCCAGATCGGGAAACTGATCCAGTCGTCCGAAAAGTTTGTCATTCACCAAAAAAATCCCTCCTTCAAAACTTCCGCCCATACCTCCTACTAATGCTTGACCGTCTATACCGAATTCCATCTCTTCGTTCGGCTCGTCAACTCTCGCTAAAATCGTAAATTCTCCGTCAAAGCTTTCTCCGCCGTCTTCTCTTGCCATTAACTCCGCGGTTAGCTCCGTAGAAAGAGAGTCCAAATCAGTCATATTGTGTGCCGCTTCCATTATTTGGTCCTGAGGCTCCTCACTAAAAAGAACAGAAGCAGCTAAAAATCCTACGAACCCAATTAAAATTAATACTACCACGACGGGAAGTAATTTCGAACTCTTTCTATCGAAAGACGGCTCACTCTTGGAAATCCACTCTTTTTGAGCTTCCACATCTTCTTTTTGATCCGCTCCATCCATTACTTTGGAATCCTTTTCGACAGCATCTTTATCATTTTCGTCCAAAGCGGAAAAGGAGTTTTCCACTTTCGACCGTTCCCAGCCCGCTTCCAAGAGTTGATTTTTTATTTTTTGATCATCTATACCTTTTTCCCGGGCCCTCTTTATATATTTTTTTATTTTTTCAGAACTCATAATTTATAAATTAATAACATATTACATAAGTATATATAATTATTCTAATTAGTAAAACAAATAAAAATTCAACCGATAGAAGCAATAACGGGCTAATTATTGATGGTTCTCAATCTTCGCCTATCTATTTTTAAGTTGGTCGTAGGCGTCAACTCTTGCCAAATAAATTAAGGGAAGAGATGCTAAGAATCCTAAAGGTAAAAGGGCGGTGGTTATAAAAAAGGATACCGACATCAAAAGAAAACAAAACAAAAATAAGCTCCAAAACTTTCCGGAAGTAATATTCATCGATTCCCTAAAAGCGGTAATCGGCCCGGATTGATTGTCAACCAGAGCCAAATCATAAAAGCTTAACCTGACACCGAAATAAATTCCCGGAATCAAGAAAAGGATCAACCCCAAAGAAACGAGGAGTCCGTATACGAAGGTTGCAACCACAAAATTTACTACCGATCCCTTTTTGGACCATAGTTGTTGATAACCGAGATTCTTTCCTTTTTTGTCATTGAGAACCATTTCCAAAAGTCCGACCAGAAAGAATCCGGAAAAAAATAGATGGACCATCGGTGCAATATAAATCATAAAGCTTCCTAAAGCCTGACTAATCTCGCTCAAAAAAACTCCGAAAGCCGCCACGAAAAGTGAAGCCAAGCCGGGTATGAAGATGACCAAAAAAGAAGCTCCGCAATAAAAAAGAAAACTGTCAATAAACTTTTTCCCGGCAAAATCGAAGGACTCTTTTATGGAAAACTTTAATTTGGGCATATTTTTAATTGATGATTAAAACTTTTTATATTATACAATAAATATATTTTTTAGAAAACAAAAAACGGTGAAATTCACCGCTTTAAAATTTTTCGTCCAAAAATAAAATCCTTAGTTTCAAAATGATTTATTCATAATCCTCGATAAACTCTTTAATATTTATCATAAAAACTTCAAATCGTCCTCTTCTGTACTCTTTTTCGACCGGAGTTTCCTCCGGAATTTCTTTTGCAGTCGAGCCCTTTTCTTCTTCTACCGACTCTATGGCCGACTCGGAAAAAGTAACAATAATGGTCATCGCTATCGAAATCCAAAAAGCATCAAAACAACTACCAGTAATTCGATTATTCCTTTTTTATTTTTGATAAAATTAAGTTTAAGCTGCGTAACCTAAACCGTAAAATGAATAATTAATACCGTAAACTAAAATCTCTATCGCCGGTAATCCTTATCGCCTTCGAAGATCATTTCACTACTTTTTTCATCCAATGAAATCACACCCATATTTAATTTTTATTAATTATATACGAAAATCTCCCGATTACAAAGAAATGGAAAGCAGCTATTTAATTGACATGTTTATAATATTATTGTACGGTGCAAAAAAAGGAGGGGTGATATGATTCCGGTTTGTCACTATTGTCACGAAGGACTGAGCAAGGAAGAAATACTGAAAAATGAAAGAGAAGAAATTTACCAAAGACGCTGTGATGACTGCAAGGAGGAGCTGGAAAAAAAGTTTCCCCTATAAAGCACCCATTGTACCGGCGGAAAATCCGCCGGCTTTATTTTTGTTAATGTCAATAGAAAAACCGCCGTTTTACGGGCGGTTTTTCCTTTTTCAGTAAATAATTAAATTATTCACTGGGAGCTGACTGAAAAAGTTCTACTCTTCTTGTTTCTAGATCTTCAATCATGCTGTCGGTATATTCGAGAGTGTAGTCAAAGTTGTCCCTTTCCGTTCCCCAGCTGAGAGATTCAATTTTTACTCTGGCCCTCTTGACATCTTCCTTGGTAGCGAACTCAACTCTTACGGTCGCTGTCCTGTCTTCATTGATTCTGAAACTGTCACCGGTTTCGGTGTAGTTTCCACTGATTGACAAGTCGGCCCATTGGAGCCCAAAGTAAGAACTGCTTTCTTCAATGAACGTAATGAACTCACCATCCAAGGTATCTTCATTGCTGTCGATGTAGATGTCACCACCGAGAGCCGTGATATCGAACCTGATATAACCTTCGGCTCTATCCCTGTTACCGTCACTCCAGCTTTCCCTACTTATTGAAGTTGTAATACTGTCCACCTCAATATAGTGGGAAACCAGTTTTTGCCATTCACCCTCTATATCAAGATAAGTTTCGATATCATCATCAGTGATATAGTCGAGGCCCAAAAGCTTTACGAAAGTTCCCGTAAGCTTAAGTCCTTGATCTTTTTCTTCGGGGTCGAGATCGCGAGCATTTACTCTGATTTCAAACTCAGAAATCGTGTCCGCATCAAGATCGACATCGACTTCAAAAACAATCTCTTCTGCAGCCATTACCGTTTTGACGTCATTGTCATCGATTCCCGCATCATCGCCGTCATCATATTCCCAGTTATCAGTTCCGACTCTGAAAACTTCCTTACCGTTATAGTAATATCTTAAAGCGTTTCTTACTACAACCGCATCAAATTCATCACCTTCATAGTAAAGAATCGCCTCGTCGATATAATCGTTGAAGAAAGATCCGAAGTTGTTCATGTTGGTCGTGTAGCCATCGTAGTAAAGATCGGAAAAATCATCTTCAATAATGTTGATGAAATCCAACCTTACGTGAAGATCTTCAACCTTAATGTCTCCGTCCTCAACTTCAAGATCCATGATGGTTAAAGAAATGTCTTCGGTAAAGTCATCCTTATCCAAAACGACAATTCCTTCTTGTGGAGAATCGTCGGAAAGCTCGGCACTTATGTCCGCCCTGTCTTCAGCTAAAAGTTTAAAGCTTCTAAGATTTCCTCCGTCGATTATTTCTCGGAATCCGGCTTCATCAATGGCTCTTATTCCGTCATTCGGAATCGAAAGATAAATTGTTTTATCTTCGGAAATGTTGAAGTCTTCGGTCCTTACTACCACTTTAACTTCCTTCCTACCATCTCTCGGAACTTCCAAGTCTAAACCGCTAAAGGTAATTTCAAGGTCATCCCTGTCCAGGGTCGCCCTTGTTACGGAAGTTCGTGAAATTATTTCACCGTCGACTTCTAAAGCTAATGAATCAATCCATCTGTCAAGGTCACCTCTGTTATATTCGACATTTTGACCGATCTCTTTGAATCTGATATTGATTCTTTGGACGGTCATTGCCGAATCTTCCGACTCCAGCTCAAAGCCGGCAACAGCTCTTTCCCTGTTTGCTCCCAGCTCTTCATTTCTGGGTCTGGTAAGCAAACTGAAGTTCAAAACTCCCTCTTCCGCATCTACCGGAGTCGTAACGCTGTCTTCTATATCATCCAATCGAGCTTGAAGCTTATTCAAGGCCTCGGCCAGTTTTTGAAGTTGCTCCAAAACTGCGGAAAGATTCGTGTCAACCGGATCGGCGGGAACTTCAACTTCCTGGGTTAAAATTTCGTTCAATTTTGCCCTGGTGGTAGTTCCTACAAACCCGGTTCCTCTGGTGATTCCGTGCGGTACCAATACTTCATTGGAATGCTTTTCTTGAAACCTAATCACCGCTGATTTGGTTCTGGAACCGAAATATTCGGTTTCATTGCCGGGTGATCCGGCTCCGGACGCGGCTACTTGCGTATCGGAATCCGTGTTGAGAAGAATTTGAAGATATCTTACGGAAGTTCCCCTAACTCCTTCTCTGAGATCTTCGTTAAATCTGAAGTTTTCGGGAATTCCCTCTATGGAGGCAATTTCTTCATAGACCGTTTCGACATCTTCATCCTCTTCCAATTCTTCGGCAGTAATTCCCAGTCCTTCAAGTAAGACGGAAACGTCCAGACCCAACGAGTCCGCTAATTCTCTTATTTCACTCAAGTCGTCATCAACGGCTACGGCTTGTCCTACCGGAAGACCGGTAAAAACAAAAGCTGCGGCCAAAACGACAACAGTAATTTTTTTAAATTTGTTCATTTTTTTACAGCATGCTATTTAAAACACACCGGCTAACGGTTTTCAACCGCTACCTTTTTCTTTTAATTTTTCCTAAACTTCCTTCTGTTAAAAAATTAAAAAGAAAAAGATGATTTTTAAGTCTTCGACCTTTGTCGGTCCGTGAAAATAAATTTTCAAGGTACTCCTGTAAGTTAAGACGGTAAAATCATTAGTTTGTTACAGTTATCGGTTTTCAGCTAAAATTCGAGTTATTTTTTCTTCGGTTTTTGCTACTTCCTCGGCCAATTCCCGGCTCGCTTTTCTGGCCAGATCGAACTGCTCCCTTTCACTCAACTTTTCGATATCCACATCCATTAAATAATCAAAGATATTTTCCTCTTCCTGTATTAAGCTTCTTTCCACCGCCAATGGCTCCAAAGTCAAATTGGAATTTAAAATCTGCAGATTAAAAACTAAAAATAAACCGAAAGTAGCGACCGCCGAAGTCAAAAAAATAGACCCGAAAGCAAGCTCGGAATTAACCGAATCTTCTTTGAGAAGCTCGCTTCTCAAGTCGGTTTTCCACTCTTCGTCCGGTTTTATTCGCCTTAAAGTTTTTAATTTCTTTTTTAGATTTTTGTTCATGATTTCGAATTTACTTTGTGTTAGTTATAACGTATTAAGGCTGGGCTCGTTACTATCTAAATTAAAAAAATCGGGAACAAATAAAACCATTACAAAAGACTATTTTTAGAGATTTAGCAAAACTGATTCGCAAAAACAAACAAACATCCGCTTGATTGGGGTGCGGGCTTCTATTGACATTAAATATATTTATTGTATAATATTAGTAATAAGGAGGGATATAAATGTTATTAAATGATGCTTGCAAGCAATGTTTGGATCCTGATTGTAAGAATAGATGTCACGATAAAAAACACGTAGAGAATAAAGACCCTGAAGTCTTGCTGTGAGCATCCAAAAAGCGATGAGGAGAACCTCATCGCTCTTTTTTTACCAAAAAAATAAAATCTGTCGCTTTATTTTTAGAAATTTACTTCAAAAAAACCGAAAACAACTTAAATTTATCTATAAACAACTAAAACAAAGTTATATTTTCGTAATGCGTCTTTCTTAAGGGCTTCATGTTTTGATTTAAAACTATGCATATTGCATCTATTCTATAAGACTTTTCAATCCCGTTGAATTTAATATAACTTTTGGCATTCCTTTTTAATTTTTCTTTCTTCTTGGTATCTATGGTGTCTTCCGGAGAACCGAACCTTTCTCCGGTTTTTGTCCTTACTTCTGCGAAAACCACTTCGGAATTATCCAGGGCAACTATATCTATTTCACCATACTTATCTTTGACATTCCTTTCCAATATCTTATACCCTTTTGCTTTGAGCATTTCCGCCGCCCTTTTTTCACCTAACTTTCCCACCTTCAAACGTTTGTGGGTCATAAAAATAATTTATATAAATTATATACAACCTAAATTTATCAAGGAATCCGTTATTGAGAGGTCAGACCTCTCTAAAAAAGTCGAAGAAGCCGATATTTAGTATTTAGTCCTGGTTTACTTTTGGTCTATATTGCAGAGCTTCGGCTATGTGGTCGGACTTTATTTTTTTCGCTTTGCTTAAATCGGCTATCGTTTGCGCCACTTTTATCATCTTGAAATACCCTCTGGCCGAAATATTGAACTCGGAAGCGGCTCGAGATAGAATTTCCTCGGTCTTTTCCGGTAAATCACAGTGCTTCTTTACGTGCCTGTTTTTCATTTCCGCATTGGTCCTTATTTTTTCATCTTTAAATCTTTGAGTCTGCTTTTTTCTGGCCATTATAATTCTTTCTCTTATCTCTTTTGATTTTTCATTATCATCTTTTCTTCTCTGACTTTTAAGTTTGTCAACATCTACGGACGGAACTTCCACATGTAAATCAATTCTGTCCAAAATCGGACCGGATATCTTTTTTTGATATCTTTTTACCTGCCTGGGTGTGCAATCACACTCTTTTTCAGGATGGTTCAAGTAGCCACAGGGACACGGATTACTTGATGCCACGAGCATAAATTCGGAAGGATATTTTACTCGTTCCCTACTTCTGGAAATGGTAAGCTCACCGTCTTCCAACGGTTGGCGCATCGCTTCCAAAGCCGATCTGGGAAACTCATTGAATTCGTCCAAAAACAAAACGCCGCGATGCGCCAAGGTCACTTCGCCCGGCTTTGGTCTGGAGCCGCCACCGATGAGGCCAACTTTGGATATGCTGTGATGGGGCGATCTGAAAGGTCTCGTTCTTATAAGTCCACTACCGGGAGAAGTGTTGCCCGATATCGAATATATTTTGGTAACCTCCAAGGATTCTCTATCGCTTAATTCGGGTAAAATTCCCGGTATCGCTCTGGCAATCATAGTTTTTCCCGATCCGGGCGAACCGATCATAAATAGATTATGTCCACCAGCGGCCGCTATTTCTGCAGCTCGCTTGGTTTGCTCTTGACCTAAAATTTCACTCATGTCGAATTCCGGCTCATCACTTCCTCTTTTTTTGCTTTCGTATTCGGTCGGAGTAAGTTCTGTTTTGCCGGTTAAAAAGCTAATTATTTGATCCAAGTCTTCAATGGGATAAACATCCACGCCCTTAACCACCGCTGCTTCATTTGCAGAATCTTTCGGCAAAAACAGCTTTTCATATCCCTCGGCTTGTGCAAAAAGCGCCAAGGGTAGTGCTCCCTTGGTATGTCTCAGTGATCCGTCCAAAGACAGCTCCCCGAAAAATAAGCTCTTCTCCGGCAAATTGAATTGCAGACTCGATGCTAAAATTCCCATGGCAATCGGTAGATCGTAAAAAGACCCCTCTTTGGGAACGTCGGCGGGAGCTAAGTTTACGGTAATTTTTCTCTGCGGAAAATCTACATTGGAGTTCATTATTGCATTTTTTACCCGTTCTTCGGACTCATCGACCGCCGTGCTCGTAAGACCGACTATATTGAATTCGGGCAGCCCTTTTTTGGTGGTGTTTATCTCTACATCTATTCCTATTGATTTTAGCCCGGAATAAGCAGCAGAGTTTACCTTTTTAAACATAGTTATTAATCTCTTAAGTAATATTTATTTCCTCTTTTTTCTATTATTCCTTTGAGTTGCATTTTGGAAAGCAATGTCCCCGTTTTGTCCGCCGGTAAATTAGTTCTTTGAGAAATAATATCCACCTCTAACGGCTCCATTCGTAAGTTTTTCACTATTTGCTTTTCCGTTTCTGACAAATTTTCATATCGATTAAAACCGCTATCTTCAAAATTAATATCCATTTGCTTGGATTCGAAAAACTCAAGTATGTCTTTGGCACAAGTAACGATTGAAGCTCCTTTTTTAATTAGATTGGCGGTTCCAATCGACACTTTGCTTGTAAGCGGACCCGGCACGGCAAAAATTTTCCGATTAAACTTTTCAGCAAAATTAGCGGTAATCAGCGACCCGCTATTTTCGGCAGCTTGAACTACTAATGTAGCTTGAGATAGGCCGGCAACAATTCTGTTTCTTTTCGGGTAAGTCCACTTTGCAGGTCCTTTCTCGCCCGGCATTTCGGATAAAATAAGTCCTTCCTTTTTAATTATTTTTTTATATAAATCCTCCTGATATCCGGGGTGGATTTTTTCTATTCCGCAAGGCATTACCGCTATGGTTTTACCGCCCGCTCGGACCGCAGACTTGTGAGCCGTAGCATCAATTCCGTACATGAATCCGGACACTATGGTTACACCTCTGCCGGCTACTTTTGAAACCAGCTTTTCGGTTATTTTTTCTCCATACTTGGTCATTCTTCTCGATCCCACTACCGCAAGACACCGGTCAAAGATTCCTTTTTTGAAACTACCTTTGTAATAGAGTTCTTCGGGCGGATTGTTTATTTCTTTTAATCTTTCGGGATAATCGACGTCTTTTATTTTTATTTTTTTATTTTTCATATTAAACCGTCCTGGCTAAAGTAAAGCCCCAAATCTTTTCGGCTCCCGATTTCTTTAAACTTTTCGCACACTCTCTCATCGTTGCTCCGGTGGTAAAAACGTCATCCACCAATATCAAATTTTCCGGAATACTTTTTTTCTTTGTATCGAAAACACCCTTTACGTTTTTGAGTCTTTCTTTTCTGGAGAGGTCGGCTTGTTTTTCGGTTCTTCTAATTTTTTGCAGTAACGAAATTGCGCTCCTCTCTTTCGGATGCACTTTTGCCAAGCACTTGGCAATTTCTTCCGCATGGTTTTTATCATCGAATTGTCGAAAACCGGCTTCAATTTTAATTTCTTTTTTCTTTTTGTGAGCGGGAACGAACGTAATTTTCGAATCGTTTTCCAAAAAAAATTCCAAAAAATAAATGAATCTTTCTTGTTCTAAAATAATATTTGCAAACGCCCTTTCGATAAGCTTTTCGGCTACATGATAGCTGTCTCGCCCTTTAATCGATAAGATGGTTTTTCTTATCGTTCCTTCATAATCCCAGATTGAAATTAAACCGTCCAAACTTTTAGTACTACAATCGTCATGCGTTTTTCCGAAATAACCGGTCTCTCCGCAGACCGGACAAATCAAATTATTTTCAGTTAAAAACAATTCACAATCACTGCAAATATAGGTGCCTTCCCGCCCACAGCCGAAGCAAAACCGGGGAAATAAAATATCCAAAAATATCTCTTTGACTTCCGCCCATCCGATATCTTCAAACGCAGAAATCATACTTTTAACCTATTATTGAGAGGTCTGACCTCTCCTGAGTTAAAGAGAGGTCAGACCTCTCTAGACTTCTCCATTGGTCTAAATCAAAATTATTCGTGTGATTGAATTCTCTTCCCAACCTTAATTTTATTATGATCCTTCAAAAACCCCTTCACAATCTTCCCCTTCGGGATTTACGGTCCCACTATCATATTGCCGAGCATTGCCGTCACTGTCTATACAAAAGAATGCTTCTTCCGCACAAAGCGGTGCCCAAGCGGCATAGGATTGGGCACGTTCACCATCCTCTACATTTATCTGATATTGGGCAGCTTCGGTTGCAACCGCATTCGCCGCATCTCCTTCCAATCGAGAAATGCTACAATCGGGAATTTCACTTTTAATCTCTTTCCACCCGTCGGAATCTTTAAATCCCTCATAAGCACCATCATTGTCATAATAATACATCTCCGCGTTGCTTCTTATTTGGCTTAATTCAGACCTTATTTGA
>CAZDOR010000003.1:0-89018 GCA_964507105.1 uncultured Candidatus Saccharibacteria bacterium
CACGCTTGGTTTTGGTCCAAGTAGTCCAGGTTCGAGTCCTGGTCCCGCAGCAATTAAAAACCACCAATTCTTTTGGTGGTTTTTTGTGTATTGAGTATTCGAGTTATATACCTTACAATTAAATAATATGCCAACAAAAGAAACAGTCGAATTGATGAGTCCGGCAAAAAAAATAGCCAGCCTGGAGGCGGTTGCTTCTTTTGCTGATGCGGTCTATTTCGGAACTTCAGATTTTAATTTGAGAGCTAATTCCGAATCCCTTTCCCTCGATGACTTAAATACTTTTATGGCTAAGTGTCATGAGAAAGAGATGAGAGGATACATGACAGTTAATTCTACTTTATATAATATTGATTTAGGAAAAATAGACGATCTAATGAGAAAGGCAAAAAAGGCGAGAGTAGACGCTGTCATTGTTTGGGATCCGGCAGCAATAGAAGCCGCCAAAAAGGAAGGTATCGATTTTTTTATTTCCACGCAGGCAAATGTTTCCAATTGGAAGGCAGTCAATTTTTATCGGAGTCTGGGTGCTAAAAGAGTCATTTTAGCACGAGAGGTAAGCTTGGATCAGGTTAAAGAAATAAAAAAGAAAACTGACTTCGAAATCGAGTGTTTCGTACATGGAGCAATGTGCTTAGCGATATCCGGCAGATGTATTCTTTCCGGCTTTTATGAAGGCAGCTCTGCCAACAGAGGGGCGTGCACCCAAATATGTCGAAGAAAATTCAGATTCGTGGATCAAAATAAAAATGTAATTGAAGCTGATGAAAGGTGCTTTTTCAGCCCGAAAGATATTTGCATGATAGAGTATATTCCCGAAATGATAGAGTCGGGTATTGACTCGTTCAAAATAGAAGGGAGACAAAAAAGCACGAGGTATGCACGAGAAACCGCTAAGTATTATAGAAAAGCAATAGATTCTTATTTTGAAGGAACTTTTTCTAAAAAGAGGGCTAAAAAATGGAAACGTCACTTAAAAAAGGTTTATAACCGAAAATTTTCGACCGGTTTTTATTTTGGAACTCCGGGAGCTGAAGGTATAACGTTTGATTCCGGAAGTGCATCCGACCTGAAAAGAACCAGGATTGGATTCGTGGACCATTTTTATACTGATTCCGAAGTTGCCGTAGTAAATTTAAAAGAAGGCGGGATGGAGGTCGGGAATCGAATTATTATTGAAGGAGAGACGACATACCTGGAACAGGAAGTTGAATCTTTGGAAATTGAGAATGAATCGGTTCAAAAAGCAACCAAGGGAGAAAAGGTGGGTCTAAAAACAAAAAAGAAAGTGAGAGAAAACGACGAAGTTTATCGACTAATCGAATAGTTGCTTTCTTTTTTTTAATTGCTATAATCGGATAATGTATTTTGACGTTATTTGAAAATATATAACTTAATCGGTAGTTTTATTTTAAGTTTTTGCTGTTGATTTTTTTTCTGTTTTTTTTATAATTAGCCAACTATTAGTGAGGGATTCGGCTGGTTGTTTTTTTATGAATAAACGATTTTTAAAGCTTGAGAAAAGAGGAAACTCCAATTTGTTTTAAATTAAATAGATTATAAATTATTTTAAGGAGGAATATTTATGGATGATCTTCGTGTATTGATGTTCGGGTGGGAGCTGCCCCCCGAAAACAGTGGAGGTTTGGGTGTTGCCTGTTTGGGGCTTTCTCAAAAACTGAATAAAAAAGGTGTTAATTTAACCTTTGTCGTTCCGAGAAAGACGGAAAAAATGGAAAAAGACTTTTTTGATTTGATGTCTGCTGATGTAAATTATGAGGAGGTGGTGGAGATTGAGTCTTGCTTGACCCCATATTTACATCCTGAAAAATACAAGAAATATAAAAGTGTGTTATGCGAAGAAAATAATATTTACGGCGACACTCTTTTTGACGAAGTTAAAAGATATAGAAAGTGTGCTCGCAAGGTAGCGGTTCACAAAGATTTTGACATCATACATGCTCATGATTGGCTTTCTTTCGGAGCTGGAATAGAGGCAAAGAAGTTAACTGGAAAACCTTTGGTGGTTCATGTTCATGCTACCGAGTTTGATAGGGGAGGAGGAACAGGTGTTGACAAACGCGTCTATGAATTAGAAAAGGAAGGGTTGAAGTTTGCTGATAAGATTATTGCGGTAAGTAATTATACTAAAAATATAATAATCGAAAAATACGGTATCGAAGAAACCAAAGTGGAGGTTGCTCACAATGGAGTTAATATTGAAGAGGTGCCGGCCGGAAAAAGTCTGCTTGAACCGTTCAAAGAGGCTGGATACGGAATAGTTCTTTTTGTGGGAAGAATAACCATACAAAAAGGGCCGGATTATTTTTTGGAAGCGGCCAGAAAATCCTTGGATTATAATCGAAATATAGTTTTTGTTATTGCCGGATCCGGCGATATGGAACATCAAATTATGCACCAAGCATCTCAATTGGGGATCTCGGACAATGTTATTTTTCCCGGGTTTGTGAGAGGTGATGAGTTGCACGGTCTTTATAAGGCAGCAGACTTGTTTGTCATGCCCTCCGTTTCGGAACCATTTGGATTGACTCCTTTAGAGGCTTTAACTAACGAGACCCCCGTTTTAGTTTCAAAACAATCCGGAGTTTCTGAAGTTTTAACGCATGCTCTGAAAGTTGATTTTTGGGATATTGATGAAATGACGAATAAAATTTTAACTACCGTTGAACACAATTCCTTGAAAAAATCTCTTGCTCAAAATGGAAAAAAAGAGGTTAAGGAAATAACCTGGGATCCGGCTGCTGAGAAATGTTTGAAAATTTATAAATCATTAATAAAATAGATATGCCATCGGTTTGTTTTTATTTTCAAGTTCACCAACCCTTTAGGGTAAAAAAATACAAATATTTTGATATAGGAAAGGATGATAATTATTTTAATGAAAAAGGAAAAAATAATCTAAATAACGAACGTATTTTAAAAAAGGTAGCTCGGAAGTCGTATTTGCCTACCAATAAATTGTTGTTGGAATTAATTGAAAAACACCCCGAATTCAAAATAACTTTTTCATTCTCCGGAGTTGCGTTGGAGCAGATGGAAAAATACTCCCCGGAAACTTTACAGTCCTTCAAGGACTTGGTTAATACCGGCAATGTTGAGGTTTTAGCTGAAACTTATTATCATTCTCTGGCATTTTTGTATTCAAAAGAGGAATTTAGAAAGCAGGTAAGGATGCATAATGAAAAAATAGAAGAAGTTTTTGGTTATAGGCCTCGTACTTTTAGATGTACTGAACTTTCCTACAACAATGATTTGGCTGCAGAGGTTGAGGATATGGGTTATGAAGGAGTTTTAGCGGAAGGTGCGGATAAGGTTTTGGGTTGGCGGAGTCCTGATTTTTTGTACAAACCGAAAGGTGCGGATGTTACTCTCTTCTTGAAAAATTATAAATTGTCTGATGATATAGCCTTCCGCTTTTCAAGTGAAAAATGGTCCGAACATCCTCTTACGGCTTCAAAATTTGAGCAGTGGGTTTCGGCAATAAACGGGAATGGAGAAGTAGTTAATCTTTTTATGGATTACGAAACTTTTGGTGAACATCAGTGGAAGGAGACCGGCATCTTTGATTTTCTAAGAGCTTTGCCGGGGGAAATTTTACAGCATCCGGATAATAATTTTATGACTCTTTCGGAAGCTGATGAAGAGTATGATCGAGTTGCAGAATTGGATGTCCCGTTTTTTACTTCCTGGGCTGACAGTGAACGAGATTTATCCGCCTGGATTGGTAATTCGATGCAACGGGATCTTTTGAGTAAAATTTATGATTTAGAGGAAGAGGTTTTAAAAACAGGAGACGAAGAATTAATTGAAAAGTGGAGAAGGTTGCAGACCTCGGATCATTTTTATTATATTTCAACAAAAGGATTGGATGATGGAACTGTACATAATTATTTCAGTCCCTACGAGTCTCCGTACGAGGCATTTATATCTTATGCAAATGCTTTCAATGATTTTAAGTTAAAAGTTAAAAATAAAGTTAAAAAACAATGCAAGAATTAAGTCCCGATGCGGATTATCTTTTTGAAGTCTCCTTTGAGGTCTGTAATAAGGTGGGGGGGATTTATAGAGTTTTAGAGTCGAAAGCTTCTGAAATGGTTGATCGATATGGGGAGGGATATATGCTTATCGGACCTTATTTTATCGGTCAAGATAAAGGGGAGTTCAAGCAAGAAGCTCCGAATGAAGAACTGAAAAAGGTTTTCGACGAATTGGCAGAGGAAGGAATCAATTGTTATTACGGCAGATGGATGGTGAAAGGAAAACCAAAAACGATACTTGTTGATTTTCAGAATTTTTATCATAATAAAAACGAAATAAAGAAAATTTTGTGGGAAGATTACGGAATCGATTCTCTAAATGCCGGAAATATGTTTGAAGAGCCCGTAGTTTGGTCTTGGGCCGTGGGGCGGGTGATAGAAAAAATAAGTAAAAATTTATCGGAAGAGTCATCTACGGTGGCTCATTTTCATGAATGGCTTTCCGGGGCCGGACTTTTGTACTTGGATAAAATTAATAGCGATATTTCCACTGTTTTCACCACGCATGCTACCAGTTTAGGACGAACATTGACGCATAATGATGTTGATTTTTACTCCGAGTTGGAAGAAATTGATCCCGATAAACTCGCTTATGAAAATAATATTCACTCCAAGCATCAAATAGAAAAAGCTACCGCCCGATTTTCGGATGTGCTTACCACGGTTAGTGACATTACGGGAATGGAGACGGAGAATTTTTTAGGAAGAGTTCCGGATATAATCCTTCCAAACGGTCTCAATTTGGAAAAATTTTTGACTTTTGAAGAAATTGTAATAAAACACAGACTGCAAAGAAGAAAATTGAGAGAGTTTACCATATCTTATTTTTTTCCGTATTATAAATTTGATATTGAGAACACCCTCTTTTATTTCATAGTTGGTCGTAATGAGTACGAAGCCAAAGGAATCGACGTTTTTATAAAAGCACTTGCTCGCCTGAACGAAAAGATAAAAGAAGATGACCAGAATGAAAAGACAATAGTTGCTTATTTTTGGATACCGGCGGATGTAAAATCGGTAAAAAGAGAATTGGTTGAAAATATAGAATTCTTACAGGATGTGAAAGAATCCTTGGATGATATGATGCCGGAAATAGAAGAAAAAATACTTTATAATTTACTTTACGAAGAGGATATAACTACCGAAAATACGATAAGTGATAATTATTTTCTTGAATTGGAAAAAAAGCTTCTTCGACTGAATAGAAAAAAAGATAAACCTTCGATTTCAACTCATGATTTAACTGATCCAAATGACAGGATTTTAAAATCATTAAAGGAAAACGGATTAACGAATAACGAAGAAGATCCGGTAAAAGTTGTTTATTATCCGGTTTATTTAACCGGGCATGACGGCCTCTCCAATTTGAATTACCAAGAGGCTTTGGAAGCTTCCCATTTGGGTGTCTTTCCCAGTTTTTATGAACCTTGGGGTTATACACCGTTGGAAACTGCGGCACTCGGTGTTGCGTCCGTCACTACCGATTTGGCGGGTTTCGGTAGATACAGACAAACTTTAAAAGAAAAAGATGGAAAGGAGGGTGTTTATGTTTTGGAAAGACACAATAAGCCAGACTCAGATGTAGTAAGGAGCTTAGCCAATCATATGTATAATTTCTCAAAATTTGAAAGACCGGGTCGGGTTGACAACAAAATTGAGGCCCGAAAAGTAGCTTCCGAGGCGGATTGGAAGGATTTTATTGAAAATTATATTGAAGCCCATAATAAGTCTTTGAAATGAAGCTAAAACATACCGTTGGAAGTAAAAATCGTCAAAAAACTTTAAAAGAAGAGAGGAGTTTTTTACTGGGAAATAATATTGGTGATTATTTGTGGTTGGGGGATGTCCCGGAAAGTAGGTATCAGGGCTGGTTCATAACCAATGATGAAACGGAAGAAAAAATGTATAAAGTAATCGATGATATTCGGCCGGTTAATCGAACGAAAGTAAAAACTTTGGAGAATAAATTTTCCAGGGTGGTTAGATCGGGTAAAAAATTCAAAGAAACTTTCGAACTTTTCGATAATGCTAATGGATTTGTCTACAAAACCGAAAAAAGAAAGAAAATTGAGCTGGTTTTGGATATGCGAGAATCATACAGCACCGATCAGCCGAATTACCGAATTGAAAAAGAAGGCGACAGGTTAATTATAACGGCTGAGGGGGAAAATAATTTAATCTTGGCGATCACCGGCTTTTCCGACATTGATCAGGTCGAAGAACAATTTGTGCGAAATTACGAACTGGATAAAGAAAGAAACTCTTATCCATATCAAAGAACAGTTTTTAAAGCTGTAATTATGACCGGGAAAAAGTTATTTTTTTCCGCCTCAAAGGATAGGGCAACTGCCGTTTCCAACTTAAAAAAGTCGGTTAAAAGTAAAAAAAACGAATCAAAAAAAGAACCCATTGACTTTATAGCTGCTAAAGCCGGTTTGGAAAATTTAGTGTTGGAAAAAAATATATATGCCGGGTTTCCGTGGTTTTTTCAGTTTTGGAAAAGAGATACGGCTATCTCTCTACGTGGACTTTATTTAATAAATAAAAAAAAGGCTAAGGACGTTTTTTGGGCCTTAATTGAAGGAGAATCCAGAGGACCCCGAGGAAATAAAATTGTTGATGGGCCCGGATGGGTTTATAAAAGAGCTTTTTTGTTTTTGAATCAGTTTGATCAAAGTGAAAAACAAAAATTAAGTGACAAGCTTTTCGAAACAGTTAATTTTGATAATTATTCCGAACTAAAATTAAATAAAAAAAAGGAAACCTGGATGGATTCCATTTCTCGTGATGGCGCGAGAATTGAGCTTCAGGCTCTACGCTTGAGCAAGTATAAGTTGGGGAGGGTTGTAGACAAAAAAAGGAGTGGAGAGTATGAGAGGATGGAAAAGGAATTAAGAAAAAAAGTTAAGAAATTATTTTGGGATGGATCCATTTTGGCTGATGGATACCATCCAGAGGTTGGTTCGGTGGATAAAACCATACGACCGAATATTTTTTTGGCTTATTATATATATCCTGAGCTTTTGAGTCGGGAAGAATGGAAAAAATGCTTCCGGAAAGCTCTGGATCGATTGTGGCTCGATTGGGGTGGATTGGCTACTGTTGATAAAACAGATTATCGCTTTCACTCTTTGCACACGGGTGAAAATCCCGAGAGTTATCATCAGGGTGATAGCTGGTTTTTTGTAAATAATTTGGCGGCTGTTGCCATGAACAGGCTTGACGATAATACCTTTACGTATGAAATTAAAAGCATTTTAGAGGCCAGCAGAGAAGATCTTTTGTGGAATGGAGCTATCGGCCATCACAGCGAAGTCAGTTCGGCCGAGAAATTGAGAGCGCAGGGGACTGTTAGTCAGGCATGGAGCTTGGCTACTTATCTTGAGATTATGTATGAAATTGTCAAGATAAATAACTACGACTGGGCTTAAAGATTTTTAATTACCTCTCTCAGCCCTTCCATTTTTGAGGATTCATAATCCTCTTTTTTAATTTTTTTAGCAGCGGATAACGCATTCAACGGCTTAGTGTCTCTTTTTTGGTATTTTCGAGGATAGTTTTGCTCCAATGTTCCCTCTAAGACAAATATTTCTTTTTCTTTTAACAGCTTTCTTTTTTTATCTCCGGAAATATTTTTTTCGGATTTGAATTTCTTTCTCCAGAAAATGTCTAAAGCGTCACCGTCAATCATGATTACATACGGAATATTAAAGGTCTCACAAACTTTTTCGTACAAATCTATATCCCCGATCCCTCCGGAATAAACAACTTTTATATCTTTTGTTTTTTCATAAAATTTATCAATTAATCCTCGCATCAGAATACTGTCGGAAACACCCTCGACCAATAAAACCTTGTCGGCAAAAAGCATGGCCGAATTATCATCATTAATCTCCTGAACGAATCTGTCTTTTTTTATTTTCTCCCCTTCCATTTGATATACGGAAGTACTCAGATTTTTATTTCGTGCTACTCGCCAGGTTTTATCCAGAAATTTTGCCTGTACGAAAGTCGGATGATGAGTTGTCATTACAACTTGATTCGGTAAATTTTTTTCATTCAGTATTTTTAAGAATTTTTTTATTATCGATGGGTGGAGGTGGATTTCCGGTTCATCAATCAAGATTAGTTCGTATTCGGGATTGTATACGTAAAAAAGAATTACAAAAAGTCTTTTGAAGCCATCCCCCATTCTTTTGAGCGGTTTTTTTCCTTTTCCCGTTAATATATTTGCCTTAAAAAGGTCTTCACTCATTTGCATCTCTTGAAAATAATTTTCAATTGTTCGGGAGAAGAGATTATATTTTTCATTGTCTTTACGCTTAAAACTTTCTAATTTTTTGGTCGCAAT
Organism: uncultured Candidatus Saccharibacteria bacterium; assembly: GCA_964507105.1. Taxonomy (GTDB): domain Bacteria; phylum Patescibacteriota; class Minisyncoccia; order Minisyncoccales; family PWPS01; genus PWPS01. The sequence goes on from CAZDOR010000003.1 coordinate 8,410, forward strand.
CTTATTTATCGGTAAAGAGTCTTTTAGTCGTACTACTCTTTGAGTTAAACGATTATATTCTTTTTGGGATAAATCATGATCCAGGATTCCGTTACGATAAAGAAGATTAACGGGCTGATTATTTACCTGCATCTTTAGCTTTAGGATGGATTTTTTACGATTGAGATTCTTTTTTTCGGTATTAAAAAAAACTTCTAAGGAATCCAATATATTAGTCTTTCCCGCATTATTCGGTCCTACAAGAATGTTAAAATCCGAAAAGTTTCTAATTTTAAGTGGGTCGGTTATGCTCTTGTATTTTTTTATTTCTATTTCTCTTATTTTCATTTTTTCATTATAACATTGAAGTAATTATTGACAAAAGATATATAATTTATTATTTTTTTGGTCAAGGAGGTGTAAGAAGTGAACATTAAAAATGTAAACATTGAAAAAATTGAAGGTTGCTTTTCGAAAAAGAATAGTGATGCGGTATTGTTTTTTATGGAAAAGGCACCTTTCACATTTAAAAAAAATGTTGAAGTTGCAGTTCGGGTAAAAGTATATTCTCAGGATATTTATTTTGAAGGTAAACATACCGACACGCGTTATTTTTATGTTTTGGCGGTCAGTCCCGACAAATCCGTTTCACGCATAGATTTCAATTTTAATTTTCAAGTAAGATTAAAGGGAAAGCTCAGAGCTTTTTCGAATCGATATGAGTTTCGTGCTTCCGCAGTGACAAGTTCCGGAATTTTTTTTATACGGCTTTACAAATTTTCGGTTTCGAAATTTGATTTAAGTCCGCCGGATTTTTATCAATCTAAATTACTTGATTCGAGCAGTGACTTTCTTTAAATTCAGCGCCCCAAAGGGGCGTTCATTTTTTTATTTATTTTAATATACTTTCGGGTGTTATGGATAATAATTAATTAAAATTTGCAATAGAAATTGCCGGATTGGCGGGGGAAAAACTAAAAAATAATTTTCGATCGTTTAAACCTCATAAGCGAGGTGTCAGCAAAGAAATAAAAAGTATTTTCGATGATGTTGCTGATAATTTGATTAAAAAGGGGATTGAAAAAAGAGTTTCCAGCCCACTCCTATCTTACCGAAGAATCGGGTTTAGTCGATAAAGATAGCAAATTTTTGTGGATAGTAGATCCCTTGGATGGTACGAGTAATTATGAAAATCACAACCCTTTTTTAGTGTATCGATCTCTTTATGGAAAAATGGTGAGCCGATTATTGGAGTTGTTGAAGCCCCTTCATTAAAAGAAAGATTTGTGGGGATTAAAGGTGAGGGGTCCTACCTCTATGACTTGTAAAGAAATAAAAGGGAAGTTTTGAAAGTTTCCGATACTGATAACTTGAAAAGCTCTTATTTTGTTTTTTGTGAAGGAACTGAAAATTCGTCTGAAAGGATTAGCGACAACTTTAAAGAAGTTTATTCTAAAACTAAAGATTTTAGAAAAATAGGTTCTGCCGCTTTGGAAATTTGCTGGATCGCTACCGGAAGAGCAGAGGGTTATGTAATTTACGGAATACCGATTTGGGATATTGCTTCCGGGATTTTAATTTTATCCGAGGCCGGTGGATCTCTGCATGACTTCCATAAAAAAATAATGGGCTGGAATGATTTTCGAATTGACAAAGATCACAACCTAATTGCTTCCAATGGAAATATACCACTTAGTTTTAGGATAAAGTAAATTTAATTTGCAATTTTAAATCTTTTTTCTATAATAATTAACAAGGTTAGGAAGTAAGTAAGCTAAAAAAGGTCGTTTTTTGTTAATTAATATTTTAGAAAAATGGATCAAAAAACAGTATTAATAGTTGTTGCCGTTTTGATTGTTTTGGTTGTAGTTTTCGGTATAGCAATGACTGAAGGTCCGGAGGATATAGATCCGGGGATGGACGACCCCATTGAAGACCCCGTAGATGAAGACTATGAAGACCCCATGGATGACGACTTTGAAGATGAAGACCCCATGGATGACTTTGAGGAGGATGAAGACTATGAAGACCCCGTAGATGACGATTATGAAGATCCCGTAGATGACGATTATGAAGATCCCGTAGATGACGATTATGAAGATCCCGTAGATGACGACTATGAGGAGGACGAAGACTATGAAGAGGAAGAAGAGGAATAGTTTAACCAAATAAAAGCCCTTCGCAAACCCCCCGTTATTATGGGGGGCTTTGTTTTTTATGTCGGGGTGTGGTAGAATTTAAGCAGTATAAGTTAAGTTAAATAATATGAGCAAAAAAATAATTATCGCGATATTAATTGTTTTGGCTGTTTTATTTGGCGGTTATTTGTTGAATATGGTGGAAGAGATTGAACATACTGCCGCGGAAGCCGAGGAGGTTGCCGAGGATTGGATTAGAAGTAATGCCAAAACATTTACCGAAAGAGGTGGTTCCGATTTAAATCACCTGGAAACAACTGAACTCGATGAAGCCGTCTTTGAAGTTGAATTCGAATTCGAATCCGCCTTTGCCGGGTATGGAGAAGAGGATGATGCAGCAGCTCAGGTCATAACTCCTCATTTTATCGTTGTGCAGGTGGATTCCGGGGAAGTGGTGAGTGTCATAACTGATGATGTTTTTGATGAAATTAACCAGGAAATGATCGATGAAGAGGAAAGTGTTTCCGCCGTAGATCTATTTTACTACTACATGGAGGAAGAACAGGAACAGCTTGTTTCCGTAGAGCGTGAAATAAAGCCGAAAAACGGAATAGAAGAAGCTACCCTGCGAGCTTTACTGGAGGGAGTAACTGAAGAGGAGGCGGAGGAGATGAATTATGCCTCAACCATCGATGAAGATACTGAACTTTTGTCTTTCAGCGTTGAGGAAGGGGTTGCTACTGCTGATTTCAGTGAAGAAATAGAACCGGCGGGAGGGTCAGCCTGGGTAACTGCCGTGCGGGAACAAATAGAAAAAACATTGCTTCAGTTCGAATCGATAGAAGAAGTTGTTATTTTGGTTGAAGGAGAATCGGAAGATATTTTGCAGCCGTAAATTATATGAATCAAAATAAAGACAACCGTCCTTTTGTACGGTTGTCTTTGTTTTTTTATATGATAAAATTCTACAAGGTTATTGGTTAAATTTAAAACATGGATAAAGTTGAGAAATATTTATATACAACAAGGTTTTTTGTAGTAGTGGAAGCAGAAAATATTGAAGACACTTCAATAGAATCTGATGAAAAGAAGGCTATCAGTTCCGTAAATATGAGTTTTTAAATTTGCTAATGTTATTAGAAAAAATAAAAAAAGCTGGTTTAATCGGAAGAAGTGGAAGTAATTTCCCCGTTTGGGAAAAATGGAAATCAGCTAAAAATGAGAACGGTTTTAAATACTTAATTTGCAACGTAGCTGAAAGTGAGCCCGGAGTTTTCAAGGATAAATATATTCTAAAAAATAATCTCGAAAAAGCAATCGAGGGAATAAATGTGACGATGGAATCGCTCGAAATAAATGAGGGATTTTTTTATTTGAAAAAGGAGTATAAAAACCTATTTGAGAGAAAGATTTTGAAATTAACAGAAGGAGAGTCACTAAAAATAAAAACCAAAGAAGATAGATATGTAGCCGGTGAGGAAACCGCAGCAATAAATTCAATAGAAAAAAATAGAGCTGAACCAAAAATAAAACCACCCTTTCCTACCGAGCGGGGGTTGTGGAACAAGCCCACTTTGGTGCACAATATAGAAACTTTTTATGCAATAGCGGAAATAAAAAATAATAATTTTCAAAATGATAAATTTTATTGCATTTCCGGTCAAGTGGAAAATAGTGGCGTGTTCAAGTTAAAGGAAAACTTAACCATAAAAGAGATCCTCAAAAAGACTGATAATTTTCCCGATTTTGATTTTTTAGTCCAGGTAGGCGGGGGAGCGGGTGGGGTTTTTTTAAATTCGAAAAAAATGGACACCTCGATACGGAGATTGGCTTCGGTGAAAATTTATCGAAAAGAAAATTTCGATGTAAAAAGAAAAATGAAATCAATTGCCGAATTTTTAATGTACGGAAATTGTGACAAATGTACTCCTTGTCGAGAAGGGATTTTCAGAGTGCATGAAATGATAGAATCGGGGTATTTTGATGAAAAATTGGTTAGAGAATTAATTTTAGCCTTGGATGTCAGTTCTTATTGCCCCCTGGGAAAATCAGCGGGCAAGGTTTTTGATTCACTTCTTGATTTTTATGAAGATTAAAATAAACGGAAAGGCAATAAAAACTAAAAAAGAATCCACTATTTTGGATGTGGCGAACGAAAATGGTTTTGAAATCCCCTCACTTTGTAGCCACGAAGATGTCTGTGTACGAGGTAGTTGTCGGGTTTGCATGGTTTACATTAAGAACAGAGGATATGAACCGGCTTGTGCAACGAAAGTGGAGGAAGGAATGGAAATTATAACTCACAATCCGGAGATAGAAAGAGTGAGAAGAATTAACTTGGAACTTCTTTTTTCCCAACACAAAGAGGAGTGTGATGACTGCGTATGGAATCCGGGCTGTAAATTACTTTCTTTGGCCAGAAAGTATTTTGTAGAGATAAACCGGTTTGAAGACCGTAAAGACGCTTATCCCGAACTCAGCTTTGGGGAGATTATTGATTTTGATACTTCCAAGTGTATTGAGTGTAGAAATTGCATAGAAATTTGCCCGGTATCTTTTTTGGGTATGGAAGGAAGAGGGCACAAGTTCGAGGTAGTACCGGCTAAAGAAAAATTTTGTGTCTATTGTGGTCAATGTATTAATCACTGTCCGGCCGGATCGTTCGAGTCTGTCGGAGAATTCGAAGAGGTAAGCGCACCCCTGGAGACCCCTGAAGGCAAAACAGTCGTCTTTCAAGTAGCTCCCGCAGCCAGAGTTTCGATAAGTGAAGAGTTCGGCCTGGATCCGGGGACAACATCCACCGGAAAATTGATCACCGGACTGAAAAAAGTCGGAGCGGACAAAGTTTACGATGTTTCCTTCGGAGCTGATTTTACCACTCGCAAGGAGGCGGAAGAATTTTTAGAAAAATCAGATGAAGAGCTACCAATGTTTACTTCTTGTTGCCCTTCCTGGGTTAGGTTTGTCGAAACTTTTTATCCGGAGTTTATAGACAACTTGACTACCGTCAGATCTCCGCATATAATCTTGGGTTCAATCGTAAAAGAGATGGCTGACAATCCGGAAGACATGATAGTGGTATCGGTGATGCCGTGCACTTCAAAGAAGTATGAAATTCAAAGAGAAGAACTTAAGGTTAAAGGTAGAAATCCCGTTGATTATGTTTTAACGGTTCGAGAAGTAGGACGCCTTTTTAGAGACGAAAATATTCCCTTCAAGGATCTTGAAAATTCAGAATTCGATAATCCGTTAGGGCTCTCCTCTGAGGACGGGGTAAATTACGGTGCCAGCGGTGGAGTGATGGAGGCCGCCTTAAAAGAGGCTTATAAGTTGAAAACCGGAAAAAAACTAAAAGAAGAAAATATAAAAAACAATACCGATTTTTCCTTTCAGCTGGAAGAACGATTCATAAGAACTAAAAAGATAAGTGGCTTAAGTCAGGCCTACGATTTATTGGAAAAAATTAAAAACAATCCGAATCTTTATGATTACGTTGAATTTATGTCTTGCACCGGAGGATGTATAGGAGGTGGAGGACAACCCGTGCCGACGAATCCCGAAATAAGACGAGCCAGAAGAGAAGGCCTTTTTGAGGCCGGAAGCAAAAAACGAAGAGAGTCGACTTTTGAAAATCAAGAATTTAAAAAGATTTATCGGAAATTTTCTGAAAGAAAAGACCTGTTTTTTACTTCATATGAAGAAAAAAGGGGCCCTGAAAATATTGACACTCGTTAATTATTGTGATTAAATTAAAGAAAGACAAGTTAAACTATGGTTAAAGATTCAAGGGTATTCGAAGAATTTTTTTTCAACGAACTTTACCAGGCTACGGAAAGGACCTTCGAAAGGCTTTCAGAAGAAGAGGGCTGGAAAGTAGAAAAGTATGAGAATGGGGAAACCAAAAAATGGGTGATTCAAGCTGTTCCGGAATTTTCTTTGTTCAGGTTTCATTTTTTACCCAAGGCGTCTTATAAAAGGCTGGAGGTTAGAGTTTCGGGTCATATTGTAACGGCTGAATGTAGTGATAATTGGCCCAGGCTTACTTTTGATTTTTTGAATCAGAAAAAAAAGATTGTCAGAAGATTTTTTAAAGAGTTGGGTGGTGTAATAAGGGATGAGTTCGGTCAGTAAAAATTACCGGAGTTATATTTTAAGCCTCGTGAAAGCGGGGATCTTTTTATTTAAATTTCTTTTGATATAATTTCATAATATGGTTATGAGATTTAAAAAAATAATATCCATTTTAGGTGAAGCAGCTAAGAAGGGAGAAACCGTGCGGATTTATTATCCTGAAACTGAAAATTCGAAAGAGGGATGGAGAGAGGTGGAGCCGTATAGCTTGACAACGGACGTTCCGCCCGAAGGTGAAAGAATTGTTTTTGGAAAAGAGCATATAAGAGCGGGCTATATTTTAAATGCTTACAATGTCGGGTCCAATGATGAAAAACCACACTCTTTTATTTTGGGAAAAATTAAAAAAATTAAAAAAACCGGTAATAAATTTAATCCGAAGTGGGAAGTAAAATTTTAATATGAATCAGGAAGAATTAGAAAAAATCCGGGAAACAGAAAGGGAAACGGAAAAAGGACAGACCTCTCATTTATTTTTGAGGTTAATAAAAGTGGGAACAGCTTTAATGTTAATCTTGGGAATGGTCTATTTTTCCGGATTACGGGAATATTTCTTTTTTAGAAAAACTCCCACGGATGTAACTGTTCGGGAGGTGGAGCAAGTTTTACAGGTAGAAAACAGAGAACTTCCGATCCGAATTTTTATTATTAGAGAACCCACCTTGGGTTCGAGAAGAGAGAAAGATAATATTTTTTCAATGATAGACAACAGTTCAAAAATATTATCTCAAGCCGGTATTGATTTAAAAATTGGTGAAGTAAAAAGTGTCGAAATTAACAGAAAAAAAGTGTCCGAATTAATACAGGGAAATTTTAATTCGATAAAAAAAGAAAAGGGTAAAGTAAATTTAATTTTAGTAAAGACACTTGGTGAATTAAACGGATTAGCTTATCCGGGCAGAAACGTTATTATAATTCCGGACTATCTTGCGGGCAGGGATTATCGGACACTTACCCACGAGATAGGTCATCTTTTAGGGCTCGGGCACAAAGATGATTCTCGCTATGCAATGAGCCAAGGGTCCTCGGGAATTTTATTTTCGGAAGACGAAGTGATTAAAATGAGAAAAAAATTAGATGAAAGATTTTAAAGAAAGTTATAATCGACTAAATAAAGAACAAAAAAGTGCTGTTGAAACTCTCGACGGACCGGTGATGGTGGTTGCCGGGCCGGGATCGGGAAAAACGGAGCTTCTTTCCGTTAGAGCGGCTAATATACTGAAAAAAAAGGATGTTCCGGCCGGTAGTTTATTATGCTTAACTTATACCGATGCAGCAGCTCTCAATATGAAGGAAAGATTGTCGGGGATGATAGGTGAGGAAGGTTACAAAGTTCCTGTTTTTACTTTTCATAGTTTTTGCAAGGAAATTATAGATAATAATTCGGAATACTTTTACAGAGGTGCCGATTTTGATTTGGCTGATGAGATAACCAAGACTGAGATTTTGGAGGAGATTATTGAAGATTTAGATTATGATAATCCATTAAATAGTAAGCATCCCTCTTTGGGTTATGTTTATCTTAATTCAATAAAATCAATAATCCCGGAACTAAAAAAAGCGGGAATAACACCGGATGAATTAAATTCTGCATTGCAGGCAAATAGAAAAATAATTGAAGACACAAATCCCTTAATTGAATCTGTCTTTAGTAGAAGGGTATCAAAATCAATGAGATCCGAAATTGAGAAGCTAATTGAAGAGATTAACGATTTAGAAGTGAACTTTCCCCTGGATAATTTCAAACCGTTAAACAAAGTAATTGCCGACTCTCTAAAGAAATCTCTGGAAGTTGAAAAAACGAAAGGGATAACGGCTTGGAAAAATGATTGGACCAAGAAAAGAAATGGTAAAAATGTTTTAAAAGACGACTATTACATAGAAAAACATAAAAGTTTAGCTCGAATTTATAAAAAATATGAAGAGGAGATGTATAGGAGGGGTCTTTATGATTTTTCAGATATGATTTTGGATGTAATAAAGGTTTTGGAAAGGGAGGATTCTCTGAGATACGACCTTCAAGAAAAATATTTATATATAATGGTTGATGAATTTCAGGACACGAGTGGAGTACAGATGAGGCTTCTTAAAAATTTAACTAAAGATGAGCCTCACGGACGACCCAACATTTGTGTCGTAGGTGACGACGATCAGGCGATTTATAGATTTCAGGGAGCAGAAGTGTCCAATATTTTAAATTTTAAGAACTGGTATGAAGATGTAGGAGTTATAACTTTAGTTAAGAATTATAGATCCGGCCAAAGGATTATAGACTCAGCGAAAGAAGTTATATCAAGAGGATCGGAAAGATTAGAAGACAAGCTTGAAGAAGTTAATAAAGATCTGCAGTCGGTTAAAGATTCAAAAGAGACCATAGAAGCAAAGAGCTTCAAGACAAAAGAAGAGGAGTATTCCTATGTTGCAAAAAGAGTAAAAGAATTAATAGAGGGCGGAACCAAGCCGCAAGAGATAGCGGTAATAGCCAGAAAACACAAGATACTCAAAGAAGCGGCTCCATATTTTGCCGATATGGGTGTGCCGATATATGCCGAAAGAAAAGTTAATGTGTTGGAGAATGAAGTTGTTCGACAAATAATAAAAATTATAAGATTTGCCATCTATCTCTTGGAGGGGGACGAAGATAAAGCTGACGAGCTTTTACCCGAAATACTCAGTTATCCCTTTTGGCGCTTAGATAGAGAAGAGATATGGAAGCTGGCAAGAATAGCCTATAAAAGTAGAAATTCCTGGTTTGAAGAAATGGAAAAATCGGATCATTTTAAGGAGGTTTTTGAATTTTTATCTGAATTATCCAAAAAAGCTCAGTACAAAACAGCCGAAGAGGTGATAGATCTAACTGTTGGAAATGCAGAGTTAAACCCTAAAAGCCCACTTAAAAATTATTATTTTAACAAAGAAAACCTTAAAGAAGATCCGACAACTTATTTTAAGTTTCTTTCCGCCCTAAAGAAGTTTACTTTTTCACTGAGAAGTTTCAAAGAAGGTCGGCTTTTAAAAGCTGAAGATGTATTGGATTTTTATGATAGACATGTCGACAATGATATAGCAATAAACGACACTAACCCACTGGTTACCGATTCGGACTCGGTTTCGCTTATTACGGCTCATAGTGGTAAAGGTAGAGAGTTCGATGCAGTATTCGTTCTTAGTTGCCAATCTGAGGTTTGGGCCGGTTCCGGAAAAGGAGGTAAGTTACCTTTACCATCTAATTTACCACTTAGCGTCAAAGAGACGAGAGATGATCATCTAAGGCTTTTCTATGTGACCCTGACCAGAGCAAAGTGGTTTTTATCTCTCACATCACACAAAAAAAGAAGTAGCGGAAGAGGGTACTCTCCTTTGGAATTTATTGACCACTTTAATATTGAGGACGAGAATACAGAAGTCGGCTATAAAGAGCTTGAAGCTTCAAGAAAAAGCTTTTATTCACCACCGTTTAAGGCGCGTGAACGTGACCTTTTGAAATCATCTGTAAAAGATTATTTTCTTAGCCCCACCGGTTTGAATAAATACTTGAATGTAGTCGACGATGGTCCGGAAGTTTTTTTGCAAGACACCTTGCTTAGATTTCCCTCCAAAAAGCATCCCGCGGCCTGTAATGGAACGGCAATTCATCAAACGTTGGCATGGATATACAATCAATTGAAGTCGACTGACAAGCTCCCCACAGAGGATGAGGTTTTAAATAGTTTTGAAAAGTATCTGAAAAAGCAAAGACTCTCCGGTAAGGATTTTGAAAAGTTTTTAAAAAAAGGGACAGATGCTTTAAAGGTTTTTTATAAAGAAAGAAGGGAAAATTTTGATTCAGGTCATAAAATAGAAAAAAACTTTAGGAATCAAGGAGTTAAAGTTGCAGGGCATAGATTGACCGGAAAGATAGATAAAATTGAAATTGACGGGAATAAGATGGTAGTTACCGACTTTAAAACGGGAAACCCCATTAAAAAATGGAAATCATTAAGAGGCTACGATCGTATTAAAGCTTGGAAATATAAAAATCAACTTATTTTTTATAAGCTCTTAATTAAAAACTCTACTGATTTTGAGAATTATGATGTCGATGTGGCTTGTTTAGAGTTTGTGGAGCCGACAAGCGAAGGAGAAATAGTTAAATTACCATTAAAAATAAAAGATGATGATGTAGAGCGAGTTAAGAATTTAATAGAGATAGTTATGAAAAGGATTAAAAACCTTAATTTTTCCACCGATGAAGATTATTCAAGAAATTCCGTTTCAGAAATTAAAAAATTCGAAGATAAACTATTGAAAAATATATGAAAAAGTTAAAACCAAACTATTTTATAATTCCATTGGTCACTATTGGTGTTGCATTGCTTGGAAATTATTTTACATCTCAAGGAGTAAACGGTTGGTATGATGAGTTAGCTAAACCGGAATGGACACCCGGCGGAGCGTTTATAGGTGCCATGTGGACTTTTTTGTACGTTTTGGTCACTGTTATAGTTTTAAAATTTTGGAATAAATTCAAGGGTAGTAATAATTTTAAGATTATAATTGGGTTGTTTGTTTTGAATGCACTGCTTAATGCTACTTGGTCTATGTTATTTTTCGGTTTTAATCTCTTGGGATTTTCTTTAATACATATTGTTGCCTTAAATTTAACGATTATTGCTCTAATGGTTTTAATTTGGCCGAAATCAAAATTTTTATCAATAGGACTTATCCCTTATACGGGCTGGGTTTTTGTGGCGAGCGTATTGAATTACTTTATTTGGACTTTGAATTAATACTATGATTTTACATTTGGACATGGATTATTTTTTCGCTCAAGTGGAGGAGCGAGAGAACCCCAGATTCAAAGGAAAGCCTTTAGTTGTAGGAGCTGACCCCAAAGGCGGGGAGGCGAGGGGTGTTGTTTCGACTTGTAATTATGAGGCGAGGAAATTCGGTATACACTCGGGAATGGCAATTTCCAAAGCCTATACGGCCTGTCCCGATGCCATCTATTTGCCTGTTAACAAAGATCTTTATCAAAAAACTTCTGAAAATATTTTTAAAATTATGGAAGGTGTGACGAAAAGAATCGAAAGAATTTCTTTTGATGAGGCTTACCTCAATTTATCGGAAGTTGTAAAAAATTGCGGTCAGGCAAAAAAGATTGGAGAAGATTTAAAGAAATTAATTTTAAGAAAAGAGGAGTTGACTTGCAGTGTGGGTATAGGGGAAAATAAAATGGTAGCAAAGATGGCCTCCGAAGAAGAAAAGCCGGATGGCCTTACCGTGATAAAACCGAAAGATACAGTCAAATACATATCGAAAAAACCGATTGAAGAGGTTCCCGGAATAGGTCCGAAAACAAAATCAAAAATAGAGATTTTTTTGGGGAAGTCGAATCCGAAGATTAAAGATTTGAGAAGCTTGTCAAAGACTCAACTTAAAGATGAGCTGGGTAAAAGGGGCGAGTCTATTTTTGAACGAGCCAGGGGGAGGGACAGCTCAAAGGTATCTTCAAAAGTTAAAACCAAGTCACTGGGTCGGGAAACGACTTTTAATAAAAACACAACTGATCCGGAGAAGATAATATCCACTTTCAAGTCCATCTGTAAAGAAGTGGCCGAGTTGGCTAAAGAGGAGGGGTTGATAAAGACAGTGGTAGCCGTCTGCAGATTTGAGGGTTTTAACACCTATACCAGGCAAATTTCCTTTAATCCACAAAAACCGACTGAAAAATTAATTTATAAAAGGGGAGTTAGATTGTTACTTAAACTTTTGGCAGAAAAAACCAAACCGGTTAGACTTTTAGGAGTTAGAGTTATTTTTAACCAAGATAATTAGTTTTATGAAAGTCGTAATTATATACGCTTCTATTCATCATAAAAACACTGAAAAAATAGCTCGGGAAATAAATGAAGAATTAAATGGGGAGCTAATTCCTTTTAGTGAAACTTCTGAAAAAGATGTGGTAAAAGCTGACCTTGTAGGTTTTGGTTCGGGGATATATATGAGAAAATTTCATAACGGCTTGATAAGGTTTATTAAAGATTTACCCGAGATGAATGAAAAAAAATGCTTTCTATTTTCAACAGCCGGATCAAAAAGCATTATCTTCAATCGGGGACATAAATTAATTAAAAGAATTTTAAAAAATAAAAACTTTAAGGTTGTTGGTGAATTCGATTGCTTGGGTTATGACAGTTTTGGCCCCTTGAAGTTTTTCGGCGGAGTTAACAAAGGTAGGCCAAATAAAAGTGATTTAAACGATGCGAGAGAATTTGCTAAAAAATTATCGATTCAAAACAAAAAGAGCAAAGATTAACTTGAAAAACAATAATTTTAAATAAATTTATTTTTAAAATACACTTATCTAAAAAGATAAATGAATAACAAACTAAAAATAGTTTTAAAAGGGCTGGCTTATATTATATTAATCCATGTTTTAGTTTCTTTGGTAGTGGTTTTTATACTGATCAATCCACGAGAAAACAATATTACCGAAAATCCGGAAGATTACGGTTTGAATTATGAAGAAGTTGAATTCAAATCTCGTGACGGGATTAATCTGCAAGGGTGGTTTATCGAATCCCTTTCCGAAGATGCCTTAGCAACAGTGGTTTTGATGCACGGATATCCGGAAAACAAAAGCAGTTTGATTCCCGAAGCGAGTTATTTAATCGAAGATTTCGATGTTTTTGTGTTTGATTTTAGGGCTTTAGGGGATAGTGAGGGTAATATTTCGACTTTGGGGGCGAAAGAAACTGAAGATTTACATGGAGCTCTCGATTATATTAAAGGTAATAAGCGCAACGAAAATATTTTTCTTTGGGGCTTTTCGATGGGTGGTGGTGTCGCTTTACAGGTTGCCCCGGAAAGAGATGATGTTGATGCGGTTGTATCGGACACCTCTTTTTCAAGTATGGGTAAAAGTGTAGAGGATATTTTTCCAGTTCCGGTTTTAAGAAAAACCATAAAACCCTTCATCGGTTTTTGGGTGGATACCTTGGTGAAAATTGATATTGAAAAAGTCTCTCCAAAGAAGTCTGCTGAAAAAATAACCATACCCGTTTATTTAATACACGCAAAAGACGATCCACATGTTTCAATAGAGCACGGCCGGCGTTTGGAGGAAGCACTAATTGAAAATCCCGGATTGACGACCAACTTTATTGATGGAAGGGCGACATGTCCCGATATTTCGGCATGCGGAACTGCAGAACAGCCGGTTAGCGAATGGCTGATTGAAATCGCGGAAGAGGATGCATAATTGTTACTAATTTCCGGTTTAAAAAATGTCAATAAAACCCGCTTTGAACTCATTTTTAAAAAAAGAGATTCGTCTGAAGCGACGAGAATTGCTTGATCTTGCTTTACTATTTTTAGTTTTTATTTTTTCTTTATTTTTTTGGAATTATTTACGAAATATCGAAATAAATATTTATTTAATAGAACGTTTCGGTTTTCTGCATAATCTTGATCCGTTTCCCTTTTTCGGGTTGTTTTTTTCTCTGATGATGTTGATCGGAGTGGAAGAAATTTTTATCTTCTTCCTTTTCCCGGTTTTTTATTGGGTGGAAGAAAAAAAACTGACCGTAAGAATGATTTTTGCTTTGCTTTTCGGAGCCACCGCCACCTTTTTTCTGAGAAGATTTTTACTTCTTCCTCGTCCATACATTCCGGAACATAATATGACTACAGCAGGCCCCTCTTTTCCGAGTGGCCATGTTGTTCAATTTATAATGGTCGGAGGAGTTTTGTTTTTACATTATAAAAACAGGCTTTTAAAATATTTTTTTGCGGGTTATTTGGTTTTTATGGGTTTTATAAGATTATTTACGGGAAACCACTTTCTTGATGATGTCGTTTTTGGGTTAATTTTTGGTGGGTTTTTGATATATTTATTCGATAAAATAGTTACCGTATTGGAAAGTATCGATATAGATTTATATTTTTATCTTTATCTGATAACTTTGGCAGCCCTTCCCGTTACTACTTTTGTTCTCAGTGGAAGCGCTACGAGACATAACCGTCTACTTTTTTATTTTGCGGGATTTTTATTTGGGTATATTTTGGATAGGAATTTTTTCGGCAACTTGAAGTTAAGAAAAAAATTGGAGAAAAGAATTAAAATTATTTTCGGATTACTTATTGCTGCACCATTTGTTTTTTCGCATATTACTGTAACAAGATTTATGGGACTCGGTTTGCCTTTCTATTTTGAGTTTCCCGCTTTCCTTTTTTTCGGGCTTTTTGCTTCTTTCCTTTGGCCGATTACATTTCATAAGCTTTTCGGATTAATAAAGAAAAAAAGTGAAGAATTAGTTTATGGATAGTGGCACAATTAGAAGACTGAATTAAAGCGAGTTTATGTAAAGTTTTCTATCCAAAATTATTGTGTTAAAATTATCTAAAAGAGTTAAAAATATAAATAATTATTAAAAGTATGACTAAATTAAAAGAAATATACAAATGCCAGGTTTGTGAAAATATTACGGAAGTAATCCATGAAGGAGTAGGTGAGCTTGTTTGTTGTGAAAAACCAATGGAAGTTATGGAGGCAAAAAAGGAAGATAAAGGTGGTGAAAAGCACGTACCGGTAATTGAAAAGCTTCCCGGCAAAGTATGCGATGGAAAAGATGGGTTTAAAGTGAAAGTTGGTGAGGCTAATCACCCGATGGAGGAGGAGCATTTTATAGAGTGGATAGAGATTAATACTGTAGATGGAAAATCCGGTAAAAAGTTTTTAACACCGAATTCCGATCCGGAAGTAATTTTTCAAACCAGAAAAGAGGTGAAGTCAGTTCGAGCGTATTGTAATATTCATGATTTATGGATTTTAGAATTAAAATAGAAATATGAATGTAGCTATAATTTTCGGAGGAAAATCAGCCGAACACGAGGTCTCTTTAAGGTCTGCAAAAAGCATCCTTAACGCTTTAGATAGTAAATTTACTCCCATATTAATTGGCATTTCAAAAGAAGGGAAATGGTTTTTATGTGATAAAATTCCCGAGAGAGAGGTGGTTGGAGGTGAGACGGAGATAACCATTATGCCGGGAAAGGGGCTTCTTAATGCAGATGTGGTTTTCCCCGTCCTGCATGGTCCGAATGGAGAGGATGGTACTATTCAGGGGTTATTCAGAATGATAGATATACCGTTTGTAGCTTCCGGAGTTTTAGGTTCATCTGTTGCAATGGACAAAGAAGTTAGTAAAATTTTGCTTGAAAGTAAAGGGATTCCGGTTGTTGACTGGATTAGTTTTCAGAATGAGATTGATATTGAGAGAGTGGAAGAAGAGTTTGATTATCCTATTTTTGTAAAACCGGCAAATTTGGGTTCATCAGTAGGAGTGTCGAAAGCGGAAAATCGAAAAGAGCTCGTAGAGGCATCAGATAAGGCCTTTCAATATGATGAAAAAATTATAGTTGAAAGAGCTATAGACGGTAAAGAGCTGGAATGTTCCGTTCTCGGGAATTTAAACCCCGAAGCATCAGTTATGGGAGAGATTAGACCGGATGATTTTTATTCGTATAAAGAAAAGTACAGCAATGACAGTAACACTGAGCTTTTGGTACCCGCGGATATAAGTGATGAGCTGGAAAAGAAATTGCAAAAATTAGCTGTTCGCGCTTTCAAGGCGAATATGTGTGAGGGTATGGCCAGAGTAGATTTTTTGGTTGAGGATGGAGATGTATTTGTAAATGAACTGAACACTATTCCCGGATTCACTAACATAAGCATGTACCCCAAATTATGGGAGGAGTCGGGTCTTAATTTTTCCACGTTAGTCACGGAGTTAATTCAATTGGCGATGGATAGGTACAACAGGAAAAATAAGCTAAAAACGAGCTGCTAAAAAAAAGAGAGGAATTTAATCCTCTCGACTTATATTCCTCCGTTTCTCTTTTAAGTATTGCTGAAAATCTTTTGTCCGTTTATTTTTGTTTCTCTTTTTATCGTCTAACGATTTGGAACAGGGCTTGATCGGAGCCACCTTAATAACATTTTTTCTCCGCTCAACCTTCAAGAGGTCACCTCCCTTGACGTATGATATCAAAGTTAATTTTTTTGAAAACCCTAAAAAATAATGTTGCTTTGTGCTATATTAATTGAAAGAAAAATTAATCAATAAAGACAATGAAAGATATAGTAATAATAGACCTGGAAACAACCGGAACCGATCCGAACTTTGATAAAATAATAGAAATTGGTGCCGTAAAAGCTAAAAACCTGGAAATAGTAGATGAATATTGTAGTTTTGTAAATCCGGAAAGAAAACTTTCCAGAGAAATTATCAACATCACCGGAATTCAAGATTCCGACTTAAAAGATGCTCCCGAGATAGAAACTGTAATGAGCCAGCTGGATAATTTTTTAAATGGAGATCCGTTAGTTGCTCACAACATGGATTTCGATAGGTCCTTTTTAGAGAAAAATGGTCTTGAAGCTGATTATTTGGATAGTTTGGATTTAGCTTGCATGCTTTATCCTCGAGAAGAAAAGCATAATCAAGAGTATCTACTGAAAAAAATTTGCGGTACTACCTATGAAGCACACAGAGCTCTGGAAGATGCCAAAAACTTGCACACACTTTATAAAAGATTACTGAAACGAGCTGACGTCATAGATGAAAGGCTAAAAAAAGAAATTAGGGACGCAACAAAGCCAATCGACTGGAAATTTAAAAATCTTTTTGAGAGTGTTTCAACCGGACGGGATGATTATTTAACTCCCGAAGCGGAAAAAAATAAGTTTTGTCCGAAAAACTTACCTTCACGGGCAAACGGAGTTCCGATGGCTCATCTTATGTCTTGGCTGTTTTATACCGAAACCGGAAACATTACAGAGCTTTCTTATTGGGTGAGAAGAAAATATGAAAATTTTTTTAACGAGGTAAAAGTCAGAAAGTGCAAAGGTAATTGTAATTATTTTAATAAAAATGAGCGGTTATTCTAAAAAATTTGCCAAGAAATTAAAACCCTTTTTGAACGACAAGGTTTTTACGGTATCGGATTTTATTGATTTTGTAAATGGGTTACTTGAACCACTTAAAGAATGTAAGGTGATCGTGAAGGGAGAAGTTGGAGAAGATATGTATGTAAACAAAAAAAGAGGGTGGGCAATAGTTAACCTGATTGATAAGCAAGGCTCCACCCTTAATTGTTTTGTGATGCCCTATGCCGTGGATCGGTTGGGCATTGATTTGGAGCCCGGGCTGGAAGTGAAGGTAGTCGGACATCCCCAAGTAAGGAAAAACAAAGGAAAATTCAGCTTCCAAGTAAACAGAATAAGTTTAGTCGGAGAAGGGAATTTGAAAAAGCAGTTTAAAGTACTAAAAAATAAATTGAGAAAAGAAGGCTTTTTTGATGAAGAAAAAAAGAAGCCGATTCCCGAATTTTCAAAAAAAATAGGCCTGATAACTTCGAAAGGCAGTGATGCGGAAAAGGATTTTAAAACTCACTTGAAAAATTACGGTTTTGAAGTTTTTCTTTTCTCCAGCAGAGTCGAAGGGGAGGCCGCAATTGATGACATAGTCTCCGGAATTAAAAATTTCAATCGAAATTTTACCGATTTGGATGCACTGGTGATTACCAGAGGAGGTGGTAGCTGGGAGTCCCTTCAAGCCTTTAATAGTGAGGAGGTGGTTAAAGTTGCCTTTGCTTCAAGTGTACCGATTATCTCCGGAATTGGGCACGAAAACGATCTTTCTCTTTTGGATTTAGTGGCTGATAAAAGAGTGTCCACTCCGACGGATGCGGGAAAACTTTTATCAAAGCCCTGGGAAGATGCGGAAAAAGCGGTAGTTAATTCGGAAAAAAATATATCCACTGCGATAAGAAGAATGATTACTCAAACGGAAAGAAAATTTGAGGAGCACCGTAGATTTTTCGAAAGGAAAACAAAACGAATTTTCGTCATAAAAGAAAAAGAACTAAATTACTTTTTAAATAGTTTAACTGATAAAGTGAAAAATAAAATTAATAAATTTTATTCTCTCGTAAAAGAGCTTAAATCACAGAAATATAAAATAAAAACAAAAATAGAGAGAAATGGAGAAGAAATTATTAATTTAAATAAAAATTTAAATCAAAATAAAGATCGTTGGGAGAAGGTTATGAAAACGAAACTGTCCGAAGAAGGAAAAAAATTGAAACTCTCGAGCCCCGAACTAAAATTAAGCCAGGGTTACTCGATAACCAAACTGGGCGGAAATATTATTGAGTCCGTTCAAGGTTTATCAGATGGAGATCTGATAGAGACAACTTTTAAGGACGGTAAAACCGAATCCCGCGTAGAAAAAAATGAGTAAAAATGATGATTTTAACTTTACGGAAGCATATAAAAAAATTGAAGAAATAAATGAATGGTTTCAGAAAGAAGAAATTAATTTGGAGCAGGCCTTGGATAAATACGAAGAAGGAATGGAGTTGATTGAAAAATGCAAAGGAAGGCTTGAAAAGTCAAAAAACAAGTTTGAAAATATAAAGAAGAAATATTCGGAAGAGAGTTAATATGTCCATAAAAAAATCGATTAATAAACTTAAAATCGGAGAAAAAGAAAGCACCGAGAAGGCTAAGGAAAAGATAAAAAAAGCCTTTAAAAAAGAGGAAGAAAAAGCTTCAAAACAGATGATGGGACGATTGAAAGACTACTCTTCAATTGAAAAAGAAAAAGGGAAAATTGCTTTCATATACGGATTAAAACTTGCTGCTCGAAGTAGAGGGAGAGAGTTTTTTCCTTTATTTACTAAATTCATTACGGATAACATCCAAAGTGATTCCGGAAATGTCAGACAAGCCGTGATTCGGCTCACCGACACTTTAATTGAGTCATTACTTGTTGATTCTGAGGATTTATCCAAAAAAGAAAAGGAAGTTTTCAATCAATTTATTGATGAAATCTTAATGCTTTTGGAGAATTACCATGATTTTGAATATGAAGAATATTCCGATATTTCGAATATGCCTCCCTCGGTTTACAAGAGTTTGGAAATTTTATTATCTAAAATAATGAATCCGGGTCAGAAAAAAACCAGTTATGACCGAAAAACCGGGATGCCGGGATGGATGGATTGTACCTGGAAAAGAATTCCCTGTGGAGAAGATAATTGTCCGGTATGTAGTAAACTGAACGAGCTGGAAAATGCCGACCTTTTTGAACGAAATGAATTTTTAATGAATGCGGCTGAAGAAGATGGAAGCGGGGAGGAAAAAATTCCCAACCCGGAAGATTTCCCTTTTTACATCGAAGTTAGGGATTGGTTGGACGAACTGCTTTTAATCGCGGAAAAGTCACGGGAAAGAGGTGAATTTTGGATTTTTACGGAAGAGGCGGCAGATTTGTTTTGGTATATGAATGTTTTGAGTGCCAAGACTTATCGACAGCTAAGCAATCGATATTTAATTGAGAACTCCGGAAAAAATAATAAAGTGAATTACAATTACACGAACTATGTTCTTAAAGAATCAGTAAAAAAGATTAAAAAATCATTAAAAATAATTGCGGATAATAATCAGAGTCAAAGATCCGAGCTGGAAGATGCTTTTGAGAAGATTTCTGATATGGAGGAGAGAATCTTTAATATATGATTAATCTTTGAATAAGAATGAGTAAAATAATAAAAGTTGACGAAAATGATAATAAAATAGGGGAGATTGAGAAGCTCAAGGCTCACAAGGAGGAGGTTCTACATAGAGCTTTTTCAGTTTTTATCCTAAATGATGAAGGTGAGATGCTCCTCCAAAAAAGAGCTGATAGTAAATATCATGGCGGAGGGCTTTGGTCTAATACCTGTTGTAGTCATCCGACTGAAGATGATAACCTGCAAAAACAAGCGGAGAATAGACTGGATGAAGAGATGGGTTTTAAAACTAAAATAGGAAAAATAGGGGAGGTAAAATACAATCTGGAAGTTGGAGATTTGGTTGAGCATGAATATGACCACTTGCTTGTTGGAGCTTATAACGGCAAGGTTAACCCTAATCCGGAAGAGGTTTCCGATTATAAATGGATTCCTTTAGAAAAAATAGAAAAAGATTTAGAGGAGAATCCGGATATATACACCCCTTGGTTTAAATTTTTATATCCCAAAGTTTTAAATTATTTAAGCGCTTAAAATTGACTTTCACTTTCATCTTGATAGGCTTAAAATAGAAACTTATAAAATAAATACTAAATTTATGAAAAAAATAATAATTTTAATAGTTGTTATTTTGGCTGCCGGATTTCTACTCTTTGGCTTGGAAACTCCGGAAGAGCCGGAAAATGGAGAAGTGGAACTTCCGGAAAGAGAAATTGAATTTGTAGCCGAAGAAGATCAAGAAGCACAAGAAATAAAGGTTTCTGAAGAGGGTGAGGAAGTTTTTTCACTAACAATTGATGAGCTTAATCAATGGACAGCGGATAATTGGGATCATTTTGAAGAACCACCTCAAGTTGGAGGAAGAGATGTTGAGCCGGATAACTTCGGTTTTTTTGATAGAGCAGCAAGTATTTCCCCTGATAATAGCAGATTAGTATTTTCTGTTCACGATTATGCTGTAGCTACTACAACTGCAGTTGTAATAGTCGCAGATTTAGAGACCGGAGATATGGAAATGATGGATAAGGCGACCAGAGGAACTCCTGAAGAGTACGCATGGAGTGAAGATTCTTCCAGAGTTGCATACACTTTAGGAACAGCGCGAGCTGGAGGAGATTTTCTAAGAGTTGATAATGTGGATGATATGGAAAAGGTTTTCGAGATTAGTGAAGAAGATCTTCTTTCAATAATTGATCCGGACGAGGAGGTGATTGATGTAGGACAATTTATGCCGGTTTTTGGTGATTTGGATTGGGAAGAAGAGGTTTTAAGCTTCACAACGGAGGATATTAATTCCGATGAGATACTGTCTTGGATTATAAATCAGGATGGAGAAGGCTTAGAACTAAACTAAAGTTATATACAGAAAAATAACTTAAAGAGCAGCCTTTTAGGTTGCTCTTTTTTGTTTTAAGTAAAGTGATATAATTAATAATATAAATTTAATTTTATAGCTCATGTATTTATATATTTATTTTATAGCTTTATTTATTTTTCTAATAATAGATGCTTTATGGCTCGGTGTTGTAGCCAGGAATCTGTATAAAAAAGAGATCGGTTTTTTAATGAAGAAAAATATCAACTGGGTAGCAGCGATTGTTTTTTATTTACTTTTTATTTTGGGGCTTACCGTTTTTGTAATTGAGCCTGTTATTGTAAGAGACGGGCAGTTTTTAAATTCACTTACATTAGGGTCCCTTTTTGGGCTTGTTTCGTATGCTACTTATGACCTAACAAATCTTGCAACAATTAAAAAATGGCCAATTAAAGTGACGATAATAGATCTTGCATGGGGCTCATTTATTGGAGGTATTGTTTCAATTATTACTCACATGATAATAATTAATTTAATTATATGAATTACTATTTAGCATTGGGGATTATTTTGTTTATTTACATTAATTTTTGGTTTCTTTTATCACTGCTTAAAAAGAGGAATGATTTAGCTGATATTGCTTGGGGGCTGGGGTTTGTTCTTTTAGCACTCGTTTCTTTTTACATTAATTATCAAAATTATGGGTTTTCACTAAGACCGAGCCTTATTACGGGAATGGTCACTTTGTGGGGTGTCAGGCTTGCTTTGCATGTCTATTTTAGAAACAGGGGAAGAGGTGAGGATTATAGATATAAAAAGTGGAGAGAGGAGTGGAAGTATTTTAAATTAAGGTCCTATTTTCAAGTTTATCTGTTGCAGGGATTTTTACTTTTCATTATTTCCTTGCCGGTTTTGATGATAAATCAAGCTCCTGTATCAAGCTTACAAATATTTGATTTTATCGGTTTTTCAATTTGGATTATTGGTTTTTTGTTCGAGGTCATTGGAGATTATCAACTAAAGAAATTTATAGAGGATCCAGATAAAGAGGGAATTATGCAATCCGGTCTGTGGAAGTGGAGTAGGCACCCGAATTACTTCGGGGAGGTAATTCAGTGGTGGGGTGTTTGGATTGTTTCAGTTTCAGCAACAACGAATCTTTTTGGAATTTTAGGACCCATAACTATCAGCCTTTTAATTTTAAAGGTATCCGGAATTCCGCTTTTGGAAGAAAGGATGTCTAAAAAGCCGGGATTTCAGGAATATAAGGAAAAAACAAGTAAGTTTTTTCCATTACCTCCAAAAAAATAACAAACTTCAAAGTCTTGTGTGTTTATGAGGCTTTTGTTTTGTGTTATTGTTAATAAATAGTTATAGGTTTATTTGTGACAAGTATGAATTTGGAAAACATTTTAGCAACTTTTGTTGTTTTTATTTTTATAGGGTGGATCATTGAAGTAGCGTATAGATCTTATCAAGCTAAAAATATTGTCAACCCGGGATTTTTAAGCGGCCCTTATGTTCCTATTTATGGGTTCGGCGGATTGGTGACCTACTTTATTTCATTCCATTCCGAAGAATTGTCACTTTTTAGGTCGGCTTTCTTTTTTATACTGGCAATTGCTTTTTTGGAATATTTTACCGGTTTATTTTTTCAAAAAATATTCAAGGTTCGTTTGTGGGATTATTCTGATGAGAGGCTAAATCTTAACAGTCATATTTGTCCTAAGTTTTTATTTTATTGGTTTGTTTTGGGAGCCGTTTTCAGGTATTTTCTTTTTCCGTATTTTGATTATTTAGTTCGTGAAGTTGTTGTTTCCGGTGTGGGTCTTTTTACTCTCGGGTTTTTCTACGGAGTTTTTGCTGTTGATTTGATTATTTCTTTTAATTTGGCTTATAGGGCAAGAAAAACGATCAACGCCTTCGGTGAAAATTATATTTCCGGAAGAGTTCTTACTCTTAAAGGATTATATAGAGAGGTTAGCTCGAATTTAAATCAACGAGTTGATACTTCCGGATTTAAGAAAAGAGGATCATATTTCTTGAACTATTTTAGATTAAAAAGAAACATAAAAGAGGAATTGGAGGAGGCGATTAAAGAAAAGATTGAAAAAATAAGAGATAATAATTTTTAAAGATTAAATTAATTTGTATGTGGAATAAAAAAGAACAGGAAGCAGTAGAGTTTTCTTTTAAAGCGCATGAAAAACAAAAAAGAAAAGGGACGGGAATATCCTATGTGTCTCATCCGATGACAGTTGCCGTTATTTTAGCTAAGTTGAATGCAAATCAAACTCAAATATTAGCGGGAATATTGCATGATATACTCGAGGATACCGAATTCAAAAAAACGGATATAAAGAGAAAGTTCGGAACGGAAGTGGCTAATTTGGTTGAGGAAGTCTCCGAATCGGATAAGGATATGCCTTATATGGAAAGAAAAGAGCGAGCAGCAGCCAAACTTTTTGTAATTTCTGAAGAAGCGGTCTTGGTCAAAGCGGCTGATGTCTTGTCAAATATGGTGGATTTGATTACCGACTTACAAAGAAAATCGGGAGAGGCTTTTGAAATTTTCAATACGGACAAAAATGGGAAGATAAAGCAAATGGAACGAGTAGTTAAAATTTTAGTTTCGAGAATTAAAAATAAGAAATTAGCTGAATCATTGAAGAAAAATCTCAAGAAAATCAAGGAATATGAAGATTAATTATGAAAATTCGCTTAATGAGGAACAGCTTGATGTGGTTAAAAATGGGGATGGGTATGCGCTGGTATTGAGCGGCCCTGGCTCGGGAAAAACTCGAACATTGACTTTTCGCACTGCTTATTTATTGGAAAAAGGTATTAAGCCCGACCGGATATTACTTTTAACTTTTACGAAAAAAGCTGCCAATGAAATGTTAAGCAGGATAGAAAAATTGATAGGCTCGGATGCACAAAGAGTTCTCGGGGGAACTTTTCATCATATGGGAAATCATTATTTACGCAGGTATGCGGATAGGTTGGGTTATAGTTTAAACTATACGATACTCGATCAGAAAGATAGCAAAGATTTTATTAAGATTATAGTTGAGGAAATAGACAAAGAAGGCGAACTACCCGGAGTAAAGTCGGTTCAAAGGATCATTTCTCTGGCTACCAATTCGAATAAATCAATCTCAAAAATTGTGGATAATGAAATTAAATCGAATTCGGCTTTGGAGAAACTACAAGAGGTTGAAAAAATGTATCGTAAAAGAAAATTAGAAAAAGATTTGATGGATTTCGATGATTTATTGATTAATTGGTTAAAGCTTTTGGACAATCCCGATTTAAAAGAGAAGATAACTAAAAAATTTGAATATATTTTAGTTGATGAGTATCAGGACACCAATGTAATTCAAGGTGATCTTTTGGAAAAGTTAAGCTCTTATCATAAAAATTTAATGGTTGTGGGAGATGACTCGCAAAGTATATATTCATTTCGAGCTGCTGAAATCAAAAATATTTTGAATTTTTCGGAGAAATATCCGGCAAAAGTCTTTAAATTGGAAACTAATTATAGAAGCACTCCCGAAATTTTAAATTTAGCTAATTGCATAATTCAAAATAATACTTCCAAGCTACAGAAAGATCTGAAATCCGTTAAAAATGAAGGACCTAACCCGACTGTCGTTTGCCTTACATCACCAAGGGAGCAATCAAGATTTATTGTTCAAAAACTGAACTCCCAATTGAAGCCCGGCAATTCAGCGATCCTTTTCAGAGCTCATTATCATGCAGCCGGTTTGGAGTTGGAGTTGGCAAAAAAGGGAATTCCTTATACGGTAAGAGGGGGAACCAGGTTTTTCGAACAAGCTCATGTTAAAGATATTTCTGCATTTTTAAAAATCCTTGTTAATTTTAAAGACACTCCTTCCTGGATGAGGGTTTTGAAGAAGCAGCCCGGTGTCGGTGACGCATACGCTAAAAGGGTTACCGATATGACAACTGCTTTCAATAAGCAGGAAGAAATTTTGAAAAACAAAAATAAAGTCTTGGAGGCAGTCCCTTCGAGGATAAAGCCCAAAGTTGAGGAAATTTTAAATTTGATGAAGGCTGTCAAAAATACTAAAAGTACGGAGAAGGGAATTTCTAAAATTCTTAAAAATTGGTATGGGGAAAAGCTCGAGAAAGATTTTGATAATCCTGAAGAAAGAATGGAAGACTTGAATCAACTTATAAATCTGGCAAAAGAGTACAGCAATTTACGTGTAATGCTTTCAGATTTTGCCTTGAGTGAAGATTTTGAAGTGGATAAAGCGTCCGAAAAGTCATTAACACTCAGCACTATTCATCAGGCCAAAGGATTGGAGTGGAAAAATGTATTCATAATTAGCTTGAAAGAAGGAAAGTTTCCGCACAAAAAATCTATGGAAGAAAACCTGATTGAGGAAGAAAGAAGGCTTTTTTATGTGGCGGTTACGAGATGTAAAGAGAACTTATTTCTAACTTATCCGGTCTTTGAAAAGGGCCAGTCCTCGGGTCCTTCCAGATTTTTGCGAGAAGCTGATGATTATTTGGAAGAAAACCGGACAGAAGACGGAGAACTAACTACCGAATTAATTGATGAAGATGAAGAAATTGAACTTATTGATGAAGATGATTTCGATTTCTTTTAATCCTTTGCAATGATGAGTTTAATTATTATAATGAGTTAACATGCTAAGAAAGGAGGGGGTGGCAATGAAAGTTAAGTACTTTGAAAAATCAAAAATGAAGAAGGCCTTGAAAGAGTTAAAGAAAAACGGTAAAAAACCTATTTTAACGAAGATTAAAAACATCAAAAAAGAATCCAGAATTAAATTTTTAGTAAAACAATATTCCGAAATAATGGAGCTGGATAACAGAAATAAAAATTGGCTTTTGTGGAGAATTAATCAAATAGTTGATATTGACTTATGTCCCTTTTTCAGATTGGGAGACAATAATAAGAAGCAATTTTGTGTACCATTATATGACAGTGAAGAATATTCGGAACTGATAAAAATAATGGAAAGAAAAGATCGCTATTACTCGCTTCGTCGAGTTGAAACGAATTGTAATCTATTAAAATATAAAAACTGCCCTAAGAAAAAAATACTTTCATAGCCAGGAATTTTAAAAAGAGTGCCGTGTCGGCACTCTTCTTTTATTGACACACGTATTAATAATATAGTAGAATAAATTGAATTTAACTAATTAAGTAAAGGGCATATTGCTTAAAAGAAAAGTGGATCGAACCGGCTTTTAAAAAGATGAGTTTAAATCAAAGTTTTATTGAAAAGCTTAAAAATATAAAGGGTGAAGGCGGAATTAATTACTTAAGAAAAATAAAAAGATAATGAGACCCAGCAACTCAAAGAGAAACAGGCTCCTTTTTAAAATGATGACGATTAAAAATTAGTAGCAAGGGTGCGAAACGCCTCTTTTTTTAAGTATAAATAAGCGAATTTTGACCAAAATAAAAGAGCATGAAAAAAGTATCATTACAAAAAGGGAAAGAGCGGAAAGTAAACATAAAAAAATCACTGGAAAATCTTCGCGGTGAAATAGAAGAAGAGATTAACGGTGCAAAAAAAGTTATTATAAAACCCGATTTAACCTCGGCTCAAAAACAATCCGTGTCCGTGCACAGACATGCGCTTGAAAGCGTTCTTGAATTTTTATCCACTCTTTCAAGCGGGGAGATAATAATTGCGGGCTCCGCTCGAATAGGAGACACGAAAGAGGCTTTTAATAATTTCGGATATTATAATCTGAAAAAAAAATATAATATTCAATTTCTCGATCTTTATGAAAGTAAAGATTGTAAAAAAGTTAAAATTTATTCAAGAGATTTAAATCCTGCCGAGACCTGTGTTCCCAAAATTTTATTACGAGAAGATGTTTACACCATCTCCATAAGTGGATTAAAAACGGATGATGCCGTCGTTGCTTCGATGGGTATTAAAAACTTGGCCGGCTGTATGGTCGAGCGCCCATTGAACCATTCCGGATATAAGGCGATTAATTTAAGCATTGCAAATTTAATGCAGGTATTAAAGCCGAACTTGTCCATAATTGACGCTTTTGAGGCAGTTGAAGGAGAGTCACCGACGCGAGGTGATGTCGTTAGTATGGAGTTGGCAGTTTCCGGAACCGATTTTTTGAGTGTTGATACTGTTGGAGCAACCATTATGGGCTTTAATCCTTATAGGATAGGATATTTATCCCACTGTCGAGAGGAAGGGCTGGGTGAGGGAGATATCTCGAATATAGAAATAATTGGGAATATTGATATAGAAAAAGTAAAAAGAAATTTTAGACCTCATCCTAAATATGAAAACCAACTCAACTGGGAATGATTATTTAAAAGTGAGGGTTGAGCCGGACTGCCGTAAAGAACGAATTTATTGGAGTGGTGATCGTTTAATAATTGAAGTTTCCGAAAGAGCGAAAGAAAATCGAGCCAATAAAAGAGTATTTGAAATTATCTCTTTTATTTTTCCGCAAAAACGTATAGAATTAGTAAAAGGATCGAAAAGAAAAAACAAAATTTTTAAAATATATGAAAAACAGGTCAATTGAAAAACCGTTTTTAATTTTTGTAATCATTCTTTCCGGGTTGTTGGGAATTTTTCATTTTATTCGTCTTAGTTTTGGGTGGGATATTTATCTTGACAACTGGGCCATTCCGGAGCTGATAAGCGGATTCAAGGTTGTGATTTCAGTATTTATTATATACTGGGCTTCAATAATTTTAAATCAGAAAAATGGAAAAAATGAAGAAAGTAATAAAGAAGAAGAGCACGAAGAACTTGAAATGTGACATCGAATTATTGATTAATCACCTGAATAAAGGCGGATTTGATGGTGAAAAAGTACTGGTGAAGCCAAATTTTAATACCGCTGATCCTTTTCCCGCTTCGACTGATCCTGATTTTTTAAAAGCGATGGTTCTTGTTTTAAAAAAAATCGGATTTCAAAAAGTTATCATAGGGGAATCATCAACATTTTATAAAAGTAGCGAAAAAGTGATTAACAGAAAGAAACTTGATGAAATTAACTCTTATGATTTTGTAGATTTGGTTAATTTTGATCAAACTGAAAAGATCGAGAAGAAAATACCCGAAGGAAACTACCTAAAAAAGGCAACCGTTCCCAAATTATTGGACGAAGTCGACAAGGTAATTTATTTGCCGTGTGTAAAAACACATTTTCATGCGGAATATACCGGATCGTTGAAACTTTCGGTCGGTCTGATGTCTACATTGGAAAAAATTAAATTTCATATCAAAAATCTCCAAGAAAAAATTGTTGAACTCAATAAGCTGGTTAATCCCGATCTGATTATAATGGACGGAAGAAAGTGTTTTATCGATGGAGGACCGGTTAATGGAACGGTAAAGAAGCCGAATGAGATTTTAGCTTCGACTGATCGAGTTGCGATAGATTTGGAAGAAGTTAAATTAATTAAAACTTTTCCCGGTAATTCGTTAGAGAAAAGAAGTCCGAAAAAAATACCTCAAATTAAAAAAGGAATTGAATTGGGTGTGGGTTCGGCGGATTATGAGTTGGTTGAAATTTAGAAGGATGAATGTTTATATATCTCCACATCCCGATGATGCAATGCTTTCATGTGGAGGGAGGATTTTACAGAATAGAGATAAAAAACAGCTGGTTATAAATGTCTTTACCGCGATTTATAAAGGAAAAACCGAATGGGATGAATTGTGTGATTTAAGAAACCCTCATCCTATGTATCTTAGAATTCGAGAAGATAACAAAATACTGTCTTCTCTCGAGGTTCAGTGTCGATATTTAAATTTTTTGGATCAAGCGGTTTACAAAAATATAAAAGACAAGCCTCGCCCGAAATCAATTATAGAAAAAATTGAATTCACTTTGCGAAAAAAATTAAAAAAAATACCAAAAGCAAAACTCTTTTTTCCTTTTGGTTTAGCACATCAGGACCACAAGGTTTTGAGAGAAATAGGCGAAAGAATAGCTCGTGATTACCATGTTTGTTTTTATGAAGACATTCCTTATGCTTTAACCGATTCAATTTCCGATTGGAGATTTTATAAGCTTACTGAAGAAAGCCTGAAAGAAAAAATTAATCTGATTTTTAATTATGAAAGCCAAATTCCGGGTTTATTAACTATTTCAGAATCCGAGTCTGAAATTTCACTTGCAAATAAACTGAAAAATCATCACCGAGAACAAGGCGAACCTGTTGAAAAAATTTATAAATTTTCCTACACTTAAATTAACCGTTAAAAATTATTAAATTTAATTAAAATAAAATGAAAATATTTCAAAAAACTTGGTTTTGGATCATATTGGTTGCAGTAGTCATTGCTGGAGGAGTGCTTTTTTGGGGAATGAGAGAAGACGGGGCTAACGAAGAGAATGTTGCCATCCGTGTAAATGAAACGGAGTACAGCTATGAAGAATTTAATCAGGTGGTCGATTCAATGAGTCAACAGGGGCAGATGTTCGGAATGCAAATGACGGAGGAAGATCTCTTTAACGAAACAAAAGATGTCCTTATAAGAGAGGCGCTGTTATTGGAGTATGTTGAGGATCAGGACATTGAAATTACGGACGATGATTTGGATGCGGAAATTGAAGAGTTGCTTACGATGTATGGAATATCTACTGAGGAAGAATTAATAGAGCAATTACAGATGGGTGGAGAGCAAATAGAAGATAGGGGTGATTTGGATGAAGCACTGGAGCCCCAAGCCAAATTAAATAAACTAATTCTTATTTATGAAGAGGATGTGGAGGTAACCGATGAACAGCTTGAGGAAGAGTATGAAGATTTTGTAGAGAGAGAAGAGCAACAAGCTGAAGTTCAGGGAATGGACGGTGAAGTGCCTTCATTTGAGGAAGTAGAGAATCAACTTAGAGAGGAGCTAACTTCCAGGAAAGCTCAGGAAAAGATAATGACGACTACCGAAGAGATGAGACAGGAAGCGGAGATCGATGTTTTCGTTACTATTGAAGATGTCGAGCTGGAAGAGCCCGAAATGGAAGGAGGAATCGATGTTGATCCGGAAGAATTAGAAGAATTAGAAGAAATGGAGGAAATGGAGGAAATGGAGGAAATGGAACAGATCGAAGACATTGAAGAATAAAAACTAAAAAAGGAGGGGCTCGGAGTGCGAGTTATATTTTTTGTTTTTTTACTTATTTTTTCCGGAATTTCAGCTTATTGTAACTTGTTTGCAGAAAGAAGAGTGATGAAGGAAATCACCCGAAGTAATTATTTGAAGGCATTGCGCTATTCACGGTATTGTCCGAGCAAAGAAAAAGAGCTGCTTGTTGTTAGGTTGATTAGAAATGATTTTAAAGCGATGTATTCAAACCTGGAGTATATTTCCGAAGAGGAATTGAGTTTACTTATTGATTATATGCAGGTTTTGTCACTGCGCCCGGAGGTTTATTTAAAGGTAGTAGAAAAAGTGAGGGATGCTGAAAATATTGAACTTACTCGGAAACTGGAAAAAAACATTGAAAAACCGGCATGGAAAATCGTGCTGAGGAAAGACTTACACTCTTTTAAAGATGCCGAGTAAATCTCGGCATTTTTGTTTTGAAGAAAAAAATGATAGAATTTAATAACAGTTATGTATAAAAAATATTTGTGGATATCCCACTCGGCAATAAATACTTTTGATAGGTGCCCGCAAGCATATTATTATCAATATCAATACAAAAATCCGGAAACCGGTAATCGGCTTCAGATTGTAAATCCTTATTTTTCATTAGGGCTTTCGGTTCACCAGGCGATTGAAGAGTTAGCGGGCATGTCCGTAGAAGATAGATTAAAGGTTTCTCTTAAGGATAGGTTTGAAAACATCTGGGAAAATTATTCCGGAAAGATGGGCGGGTTTGTATCAAAAAAGCAAGAAAAAAAATTCAAGGATAGAGGCGAGATGATGATTGACAGGGTTGTTAATTCTGATTTTCTGGAAAAACCGTCAACTGAAATTGAAGAACAAGTGCCCAGCATTAACCTTATTTCGGAGGAAAATATAAAATTAGTAGGAAGTTTGGACTGGATACAAGTTTTGAAGGATGGCGGGTATCATATAATTGATTTTAAAACGGGAAAAAATAAAGAAAGTAAAAATTCACTACAGCTCCCTATATATAATATATTGGCAAATGAAAAATTGGACGGTGACATAAAGAAGTTCAGTTACTGGTATTTAAATAGTGATGAAGAGCTTACTCCTTGTGAGTTGGGTCCGGTAGCGGAAAGCCTCAAGACAATTAAAGAGAAAGCATTAGAAATCAAGCAACATGTAGACAATAACGATTATCCTTGCCACTATAACGGAAAATGTTTTGCTTGTGGTGATTATCATAGAATTTTTAATGGACAAGCTGAATTTTTGGGAACCGATTCGGAGTCGAGAAAAGATTTATATTTTATATTGGATGAAGATAATGTAGTCAGGAAGCTGATTGACAATGAAGTGTTTAATATCAAAGAAGAAAAAATTTTTGAAATGAGAATGAAAGGGTTTGATCTAAAAAAAATAGGTAATGAACTGAGAATGAAAGAAGAAAGACTCAAAAAAATAACCGGATCCATAAAACAAAAAATGGTGGAAGAACTGTCTCCAAAAGAGGTTAGGCTTTTAATAAATAAAAAACTGAAGTAAATGGCTTCTGAAAAGACAAGAAAATTAAAAAAAATTAAAGAAGAAGTTATCGAATTGGAGGAATCCCCCTTATATAGCTACAGAAAAGATAACGACTATTTTCCGGTGATAGGTGAAGGAGATCATGATGCCGATTTAATATTTATAGGGGAGGCACCCGGAGAAAATGAGGCAAAAACGGGTCGACCCTTTTGTGGTAGAGCGGGTCAAATTCTTGATGAAATGCTTGAAGAGGTCGGGATAAAGAGAAAAAATACTTATGTTACCAACATTGTTAAAGATAGACCACCGGAAAATAGAGACCCCACTTCGAATGAGATAACTCTCTACGGCCCGTTTTTGGATAGGCAAATCAAGATAATAGAGCCTGATATTGTTGCTACATTGGGAAGATTTTCAGCAAATTATCTTCTGAAAAAATATTCTTTCGGTGGTAAGTTTTCAATATCAAAGATACACGGGCAATTGTTCGAGAAGGATGATCTTGATTTTAAAATTATTCCTCTTTATCACCCGGCAGCTGCAATTTACACACAAGATCGAAAAAACGATCTTTCCGAAGATTTTCGGTTTGTAAAAAAATTATTAAATAACACATAAAACATGGAAATTACAATTTTAGTTATATTTGTAGTAATCGCTTTTATGGCAATTAAAATAGCCAAAGAGTATGAAAGAGCGGTTATTTTTAGATTGGGACGTTTTATTGGGGTTAAAGGTCCGGGTCTTTTCTTCTTAATACCGATAATTGATAAAATGGAAAAAGTGGATCTTAGAATTATTACCCAAGATGTACCGCCACAAGAAGTGATAACAAAGGACAATGTTCCTGTAAAAATAGATGCCGTTGTTTACTACAAAATAATTAATCCCGAAAAGGCCACCATTGAAGTTGAAAATTTCAAAAAAGCAACTTCGGAAGTTTCTCAAACGACTCTTCGTGGTGTCGCGGGGGCTTCTGAGCTTGATGATATATTATCCGAACGTGAAAAGATAAATAACAAGCTGCACGAGATTATAGATGAGGCTACTGATCCATGGGGAATAAAGGTAACCAGCGTAGAAGTAAAACATGTTGAAGTTCCGCGAGAAATGCAAAGATCAATTGCTCAGCAAGCTGAAGCGGAAAGAACCAAAAGAAGCAAAATTATATTGGCTGATGGTGAATATCAAGCAGCTCAAAAACTGAAAGAAGCCGGGGAGGTTTTAGGCTCGGCTCCGATAACCTTGCGATATCTCGAAACGCTTTCCGATGCGGCAAAAGAAGAAAACACCAGCATTCTTTTTCCTGTAGAATTGATGGAGATGTTCAAGAAGGTCAATAATGAAGATGAAGGCTGAATATGGAGGAATATTCGGGATAAAAAAACCTTCCGGTCCAACTTCTCATGATATTGTTGATCGTTTAAGGGAAATAACGGGGATAAACAAGATAGGGCATGCCGGGACATTGGACCCGATTGCGGAAGGAGTTTTGGTTGTAGCGATAGGTCGAAAATTCACCAAACGTATTTCGAAATACCAAAATAGTGAAAAGGATTATCGGGCAGTTATAAGGTTGAACAAGACAAGTGACACTGATGACAGGGCGGGAGAAATAAAACCGGTTAAAATTGAGAAAACTCCCGATATTGAAAAAATAAAAGACAAACTAAATGAATTTATCGGAACTATCCAGCAGACTCCTCCCATTTACAGTGCAGTTAAAATAAACGGAATTCCCAGTTATAAATTAGCCAGAAGAGGAAAAACCCCCAACCTTTCTCCGAGAAAGGTTGTAATTAAGGAAATAATAATAACCGATTACCAGTTTCCCGATTTAAGCCTGTTTATTACTTCGGGTCCGGGCGTTTATGTAAGATCCATTGCTCGAGATTTAGGTAAAAAATTAAAAACCGGTGGAATCTTGTTTGAGTTAATAAGGATCAGGGTAGGGAAGTTTACTTTGAAAAATTCTTATAGCTTGAGAGAATTTAAGTCAATCAGACCTCATATGAACTAAATAAATAAAAAATAAGCCTCGCATTTGTGCGAGGCTCAGGTTTGCTTATTCATGGTTGAAAGATATGTTCTTGGCCAATGAATTCAATCTGGCATACGTTTCCGAATTGTAGAACAGTTTTTTTAATTTGCTTCTTAAGATTCTCAATTCTACTTGATCCACCACTGGTGAAAAAATTATCATCTTGAAGTTTTATGGTTACTTTTCCGTTGTTTTCAAATACATCTTTTACGAAAACAGAATGATTTTCATTCCATTCAGTTGAAAAGCCGATATCTTTTTCTTCAGCAGTCAATTCTATATTAATTAACTTCTCTACAGTACGTTTTATCCGGTTGTTCGCTTCTACTTTTCGGTAAACAGGAAACAAGTTCGTTTCGCTTTCCAGCGAATCGGCAATTTCAAAGTTATTTACATATATTGGAACCACCTTTTCCGGACTCTTTCCGTTTACGGGATTAACACTTAAGAAAGTAATCACAATTACCATAAAAGCAACAAAAAAAAGAACAAATATTTTTTTCATAATATCCCTCCTCTGTTCTTTATTATAGTATATAATATTTTAAAAGTCAAAAAAGGTTGAATAAGCTAAACTTAAATACTATAATGGAGCAATATGCTTGAATCAGTTAGGGATTTTAAAAATTTAAAAGTTTTGGAAGGCACTTTTTTAGGTAATACGGGCTTGGACTATGTTTTATTTTTTGCTACTTTTGTAGCGTTATTTATTTTTATAAAAGCAGTTGAGAGGGTTTTACTTGACAAATTGAGAAAGACGGATAAAAGAAAGAAAAGCTTGAAGACCGTTTTGATTGAATTTGTACTATCGATAAAAACGAGCTTGTATCTTTTCACCGCTTTTGTTCTTTCGCTTTTGGTTTTACCGACCGTTAATGATCAGTTGTTCAGAATTTTACAAATAGTTTTGTCAATTTGGATTACCATCAGATTAGTTATTGGAATTCAATTGTTTATTGATTATATTTTAAGGCGAAAGCTTTTAGATGATTCTGACCCTGGAACGGAAGTGGCTGCAAAAAATATGGGAACGATATTCAAAGTGCTACTTTGGATAGTTGTTATCTTATTTTTTCTTTCCAATTTTGGTGTGGAGGTTACTTCACTGATTGCGGGACTTGGTGTAGGAGGGGTAGCAATCGCTTTTGCTCTTCAAAACGTACTGGAAGATCTTTTTAGTTCTTTTGCGATTTATTTTGACAAACCTTTCACGATCGGGGATTTTATAGAGGTGGATGGTCAATGGGGGAGTGTCGAGAAGATTGGATTGAAAACAACCCGAATAAGGGCGTTGCAAGGTGAAGAGATTGTAATGGCTAACAGAGAATTAACTGATAAAAGAATTCATAACTTTAAGCGCTTAGATCAAAGAAGGGGTGTTTTTGAATTCGGGGTAACTTATGACACTTCCCATGAAAAAATGAAAAGAATCCCGGAAATAGTAAGAAATATAATAAGCAGTGAAGAGTTGACCGAATTTGACAGAGCTCACTTTAATGGATTTGGAGATTCAGCCCTGGAATATGAAGTAGCTTACTTTGTAAAATCGGATGACTTTAAAAAATTTAGAGATATTCACGAATCAATTCTGTTAAATATAAAAAAAGAATTCGAAAAGGAGGGTATAGATATGGCCTTCCCAACAAGGACAGTTCATTTATTTAATAAATAGGTATGAGCATAATCGAGCCACTTTTTGAAACGATAATTGATTCTTTGACTGCTATTGACCCCCTCCTTTTGGAGTTGGGTCTTATTTTAGTTTTGGCAGCAATTTTAGGGATAATTTTAAAAGCGCTCAAGCAACCTTTAATTTTAGCTTATTTAATTACGGGGCTGATAATAGGTGCTTTGGGGTTTTTTGATATTGCCGAAAGAGAAGCCTTGGAGTTTTTGTCTAATCTTGGAGTGATGTTCTTGCTTTTCTTGGTAGGATTGGAAATGGATTACAATTCAATTAAAAAGGTGGGTAAAACTTCCCTGGCTATTGGTTTGGGGCAAGTTGCCTTTACGGCTACCGGTGGATTTTTAATAGCTAATTTCGTATTCGGGTTTGAGCTTATTCACGCCGTATATATTGCTATCGCATTAACTTTTTCAAGTACTGTAATAATTGTAAAACTACTTTCGGATAAAGGTAATTTAACCAGCTTGCATGGAAGAGCGGCTATTGGGCTTCTATTAGTTCAAGACTTGGTAGTTGTTTTAATACTTATATCTCTTAATGCATTGGAGGCCGGGGGGGAGGTTGGAGGAATTTCGATTATACAGATTATACTCGGAGGGGTAGTTCTTTTTGTTGTTATGATGGCCTTGGGTCGGTCCGTGTTTCCGTATATATTCAGGAAAATTGCCCACTCACAAGAATTATTATTTTTGGTTAGTTTAGCTTGGCTTTTGTTTTTTGCCGTTATAGTTAAGGCGGCCGGTTTTTCGATAGAAATCGCCGGATTTTTGGGTGGTGTAGCGTTAGCGAATTCTTCTCAAAAATATCATATAGCAAGTAAGATAAGGCCGCTCAGAGATTTCTTTATTTTAGTGTTTTTTGCAATGCTGGGATCAATGATGGCCGTTTCCGATATAGGCGGAATGATTGTTCCGATACTGGCTTTCTCGTTTTTTGTTCTCATCGGTAATCCGATTATCGTAATGTTTATTATGAAACTTTTAGGTTACAAGAAGAGAACTAACTTTTTAACCGGGGTTACCGTGGCACAAATTTCCGAATTCAGCATGATTTTTGCTACATTAGGTCTCACCTTGAATCATATTACAGATCAAGTTTTTGCTCTCATAGCATCGGTGGGTGTGATTACTATCACATTATCTACATACTTAATTCTTTATGCCGAAAAGATATTTCCATACATTTCAGAATTTTTATCAATATTTGAAAAAGAGAATACAATTGAAGATAAAGAAAGTGACTTGGATGCTTCAAGACCTATAGTTTTAATTGGTGCCCACAGAACGGGAGAGGGGATAATGAATTATATAGACCCCGATGATTTATTGGTTATAGACTTCGATCCGGTTGTAATAGACAACCTTAGAAGAAAGGGAATAAAATGTCTATTTTCCGATATAACGGATCCACATGTTTTGGAGCATGTAAACATTAATGATGCTCAGGTTGTTATATCCACCAGTCCGAACTTGAAAGACAATCTTGATTTAATAAGAAGAATTAAAAGAAAAGGGTATGATATAAAGATTATAGTTAGGGCGGAAACCAAAGAAGAAGCTTTAGAGCTTTATGATGAAGGTGCTGACTATGTTCTTTTACCCCACTTTGTTTCCGGCCAATATTTGGGAAGTATAATCGACCCTGAATTTAATTTGGATAGATTAAAAGAATTAAAGGAAATTGACTTAGAACTACTTACAGAAACCGAGTAGGTCACATTTAATTACTTTTTAGTTCGGGTTAAAAATAGTTCGGATGACAATAACCGATAAACATTTCAAAGTTATAAAATACAGCCTGATATCGCTGTTAATATTTTTTGTTTTCGCTATCTTAGGTGTTGTCTATAGTCGATTGAGATGGGAAGAGGCGGGTCAATTTTTTTTGGAATTGGGGGAGCAGTTTTCATTCATTCAGGATTTTGGCCTTTGGTCCATTTTTTTATTTATCTTTATTAATAATACAATTACCGTATTCATTGCATCTCTTACCGGTGTTTTTTTGGGGGTAGTTTCCGTTTTTATTTTAATTGTTAACGGTTTCTTGCTGGGGGTTGTTAGTGGATACACTTATCCCGCTTTAGGATTTTCAGGTTTGTTTTTTAGCTTAGCCCCGCATGGGATATTTGAATTTCCGGCTCTTTTCATAGGTACCGGGCTGGGTATGAACTTGGGTTTTTCAACCTATAAAGAGATAAAAAAGGGAAATTTAACTTTAAAAAAAGCATATAACAGAATTAGAAAATTAAGATTTCCGAGTAAAAAAGTAAAAGAAGATTATTTTTTCACCTTTGAAGTTCTTTTCAAGATAGTTACCCCCTTACTTCTTGTGGCTGCCCTGATTGAAGCTTATTTGATATATTTTCTATGAAACCGCAGATTTACTTATCGAGAAAGAAGGACGGTTCGATGAACAATCCTAAAAATATTGAGTTATTTTTGAAAAAAAATGGAGTTAACCCGAAAGAATTTACAAGAGCTGATTTGATTCACGGAAGTAGAGTGGAAGAAGTTAAAAAAGAGGAGATTGGTTCCGTAATCACCGATGCCGATGGCTTAATTGCAACTACACCTACTTATTTAGGAGTAACGGTTGCCGATTGCTTGCCGATATATTTTTGGTCAAAAGATATGATAGGAATTCTCCACGGGGGATGGAGGGGGTTGAAAAAGGGAATAATTGAAAGTGCGGTAGAAAAGATAAAACGAAAGGCGATTACATTGAAGGGTGTAAAGGTATGGATTGGTCCTTCAATTCACTCTTGCCATTATGAAGTCAAAACTGATTTGGTTGAATATTTTTCGGATCATGGCAATAGCTTTGAATGCAGAAATGGAAAAACATATTTGAATTTACAAAAGGTAGCTGAAGAGAAACTTAATTCATTCGGGATAAAAAATATTACAATCAGTTCCGAATGTACTTATTGCAATAAAAAATATTTTTCATATCGACGCGATAAAAAATTAAAAAATATGTTAGCCATAATTGGATTTAATTATTAATTTTTATAAGATAATATGCGTAAAATAAAAAAAGCAGTCATAGCAGCGGCGGGTTACGGAACAAGATTTTTACCTGCGACTAAAAACCAACCAAAGGAAATGCTTCCAATCGTTGATAAACCGATAATTCATCATCTCGTCGAGGAAGCGGTCGATTCCGGGATCGAGGATATAATAATAGTTACCAGAGCGGGTCAGATGCCGATGGAAGATCATTTTGATTCTAATTATGAGCTTGAAAAGGAATTAAAAGAAGCGGGAAAACTTAAAAGATTAAAGAAGATTGAAGGAATTCCGCAGATGGCTAATTTTGCCTACGTGAGGCAGCACAAGGATTATCCATATGGTAATGCAACTCCTCTTTTGTGTGCAGCACCCCTTATAGACGACGATGAGGCTTTTGTTTATATGTTTGGAGATGACCTCACACTTTCCGATGAGCCGGTTACAAAACAGCTTATAGACGTGTATGAAGCGGAAAATCCAACTGCCGTATTGGGAGTTCAAGAAGTACCGGACGAAGAAGTTGAAAGGTATGGAACCGTAAAATACAAAGACAAGTCAAAAAGTTATGAAATAGAAGCCGGTTATGAAAAACTCCCGGCCGATCAGGCCCCTTCCAACATGGCTCTTTTCGGAAGATTTGTTTTTTCTCATGATATAATTGAACAAGCAAAAGAGACACCGACCGGAAAAGACGGGGAGCTTTGGGCTATGGACATTGTTAACAACATGGCTCAGGATGGTCGCAAGGTGCTTGCTCAACCGATAGAGGGTCAGTGGCACACTACCGGAGATCCTTTACGATACTTAAAAACTTCGGTTGAATTCGCATTGCGGCGCGAAGATATCGGCCCTGATTTCGAGGAATATATCAAAAATAGATTTTAGACTCTTCTCAATTATTTTATTTTAATTTTCATTATATTGGGTTGATTCGGTGATATTCCCGACGGTATTTTGCTTTAAAATCAAATATTGTTACTGAAAGATTTATTCTGGAATTTATCACTAATAAGTTTTGATGATGGAGGCGTGTTACTGCTTTATGTTTTTTAATAGTTGTGGAATTACAAACTCAATATGAGGGTTCTTTAGATAGTGAGTCTATTTCATTGTTCAAAATTAAAAATTGTGATAAAGAAGTTTTCTATATATGAGAGAATTTAAATCTCTGAAAAATGAAAAAGTAACAAAATTACTGAAATCGGGTAAAGTTGGAGTTGTGCCGACTGATACCATTTATGGAGTTGTTGGTTTGGCATTACTACCCGAAACAGTAGAAAGAATATATGGGATAAAAGACAGAAATAGGGAGAAACCGATGATAGTTCTTGTTGATTCCACAAAAAATTTAAAAAAGGACTTTGATATTGATTGTCCGGAAAGGATAGTTAATTTGTGGCCGGCAAAGTTATCCGTAATTTTAAGTTGCAAGAAGTATCCTCACATACATCGAGGAAAGAAGACGATAGCCTTCCGGATTCCGGATAGTGAAAAACTCAGGGATTTGATATTCAAAACCGGACCCTTGGTTGCTCCCAGCGCCAACCCGGAAGGAAGACCGCCGGCATTAACGATAGAGAAAGCTAAAACTTATTTTGGTTCAAGGGTTGATTTTTACGTTGACGAGGGGGAGTTGAACAAAAAATCCTCAACACTGGTTAAGTGCTCGGATGGAGATTTTAAAGTTTTGAGAAGGGGTGAGTTCAATTTAGAACGTTTCCGATAAAGTCTATATTGCCGCGTAAAAACTCTTCCGAGGTTACCTTTGACCTTCCTTCAATTTGCAGTTCTTCTACAAGCAGAAAATCCTTGCCGGTTTGTACTGCAATTTTTTCGTTTGTTCCCAGGTAAGTTTTTCCCGGCGGACCAAAGGGGCCGTTTTCAGTTTGTTTTTGAACTTGAGCTTTAAAAAATTTTATTCTTTTATTGTTGCAAAAGCTAAAAACTCCCGGCCAAGGATTGTAAGCCCTTATTTTTCTTTCTATGAGGATTGCTTCCTCCGTCCAGTCCACTTTACCGTCTTTTTTAGTCAGTAAATTGGTGACGGTTGCTTTTTGATGCTCTTGTTTTTTTGGATTTATTTTTTGGTTTATCCATAAAGGTATGGTTTCAGCTAAAAGTTTTCCGCCCAACATGGAGAGCTTATCTTCTAAATCATTGTAATATTCTCGGCCGGTTAGTTTTAATTTTTTCTGGTTTAAAATCGGGCCATGATCAATTTTTTCATCCATAAGCATTATCGTAACCCCTGTCTTTTCATCGTCGTTCAAAATAGCTGCCTGTATTGGAGTTGGACCTCTGTAGCGGGGCAGGAGAGAGGGGTGAACATTTAAGAAACCGTATTTTGGTTTTTGGAGGTGTTTCTTTTTAATTATTTCTCCGTGAGCAACGACTAAAACCAAGTCGGTTTTATTTATCACTTTATCTATTTCATGAAAAACGGCAATTTCTTTTTTATTCGCCAATTCTTTGACGGGGCTGGGTTTCTTTTTTTGACCCCTTTGTTTCGGTTTGTCTTCGGAAGTGACAACTGCGTTAACCGAAATTCCTTCTGCTAAAATTTCTGTCAATATTTTTTTACTGAAATTTGGAGTTCCTAAATAAGTTATGTGCATATTTTTTTAAATATTTAATCCACTTCTTTCCACTCGATATCTTCCTCTTTTCCGGCGAATTCAAACCACTCACCTTCATTATCAATAACATACCATTTTTCACGTGATTTTACCATTCGATCCCCCTTGTAAAAGGGCTTTTTTTCTTTCTTTTTCGGCTTCAGCCTGTCGAGCTCCGGCCACTTTTTAAAGACTGTCTCGATTGCGTAATCCAAGTTGCGGGAATTAGCCCAGTCAGCTACCGTTTTTATTGCCTTTTTTGCCTCTTCTAATGATCCGGCCAAGTCCAATAGATTTTTTGCCGGTTTCGTATGTCTGGAATATATTATTTTTTTCTTTTTTGCATTTCTTTTTATTTCTTTCAGGTTTAAACCCTTGGTTTGGAAATAATAATTTACCAGTTTTTCTACTTTATTTTCCATTCTTTTTTCTATTCTCGCTCTTTCGGGTGGTGGGCAATTGATATCCTTATTTTTTAAAAACTCAAGAAAAAATCTCATTGTTCTCATATAGCTTTTTTGAGTCTGTTTACTCACGGGATTTCCTCTGGAATCAGTTTTGTTTTTTAAAAAACTTTTGTAGTTATTAATTATTTTTTCAGAAAAATTTTGGGGAGTTATATCACTTATACCTTTTAGGATCAGCCACTTTTCAAAGTAATTCAAGTGCCTTTCTCTTGTTTTCAGTGTGGTTTTTGACAACCCACTTTCTTTTTCCCTTTGAAGAAATTCACTAAAATAGTAACTTATTTTTTTACAGTCATCCATGATATTTTTGAGTCGTAAACTTATATATCTCACAATCTTCAGAATATATACCTGCTTTTCTTTTAGCTATCGTTAGTTGTTTTTCAAAGCTATTTATACCATCCAAATTAGGAAGTAAAACGCCGGTTTTTCCGTCTGCCCTTACCAGAAGCCCTTCTTTTTCGGGATTGGTTTTTTCATTCGTTTTCAGTTTTTTGATCGGGTTTATTAGATTTACTTCGTAATTTAAATTCGGAAGCTCCTCTTCGGTCACGGGTTTTGTTCGAGAATCATCACAAGCCGAAATCGTGCAGTCTATTAAATTTTCAGCTAAATTTGCAGAAGATTTAATTGTTCCCATGCATCCCCTTAATTTTCCGGAGTTTTTAATTGTTACAAAGACCCCCTTTTTTTTATTAGTTAATTCCTCGGGAGACTCTGAGAGGTTTATTCTTTTTCCTTCTTTTAGGTATTTTTTTGTTATTTTTTTAACAAAATCAATTATTGACATACTCTTTAATTCTTTCAATTTCTTTTTTTACTAACTCTCCATTATATTCAGCACCATGGTCAGTTGATCCTTCGTATCGAGGAGCTTTTTGATCCAAGTGTAGGTTTAGTTGATTTTTATTTTTTTTGTAATAGATATGAAATCTTGGAAACTTACCACCTCGAATCGGTCTCGAAAAAGAAGGTTCGTCCGGATTTGATCGCCTATCGGGATGATAGCCCAACTTCCTCATGAGTTGCAACACATTCCCATTGAAATTTTCCAATTTAATTTTCATTGTTTTCTATATTATATTTTAAAACTCCGTAACCTACACCAAAAGGGCCTTCATAGGACAGCACTTCCGGATTATATTCAATCTGGGATAGTGCCCCCAACAGAATAATAATTGATCCGTAGCCACATTGGCCGGCTTCTCTTATCAGCGACCGATCCATCTTGATAATTTCTTCCGTTCGGTTTTCTTTTGTTAGTTTTATTATTTTTTTATCGAACTTTTCACCTTTTTCAGAGTATCCCGCGGGAGCTTTGGAGTTTAGCTTGTGAGAGAGATCAGCGGAGGCTATTATTGCAATATTCTCATTTTGATTTCTTATAGTCTTTAAAATTTTTTTTCCGAGTTGAAAATTTAGGTTTCTGTCATTTGTGTTAAAAGTCAGAGGCGCAACTTTGAATCCAGAACTTTCGCTTTGTAAAAAAGAGAGAGGAACCGAGGATCCGTGGTCCAAGTTTCCGCTTTCAGAAATTTTAACGCCTTCCAAGTTACCGATTTTCTCAGCAAGCTCAGGATCCCCCTCGAAATTAATTATTTTTCCAGGTAGAGAAGATGTAAAACGTTCTGACTTGTAGACCGTAAAAAGGGTTTTTTTATTTTGACCGTGAGGAGTGATTACGATTACTTTATCCACCTCTTTTGTTTTGAAGTCTTTTGCGATTTTCTCCATTGCTCCGATTGTTGCCGATACCTTATTTCTGTCTTTTTCGTTACCGACTTCGGGAACAATTATGGGAGGATGTGGCATTACGGCTGCAAATTTCAAATTCATTTTAAGATTAAATTAATTTTTTGTTTACAATTTTTGCAAATTATTTTTTCACTGTGAATTTGTGTTCGGTATCCGTTTCTTTCGATGATTAACTCTCCGCAATTATGGCAATAGGTATTCATTTTATCGGTGACCGTATTTCCGGGGTATATATGATTTAGCCCCGCTTTTTTTCCAATTTTGTAAGCTTTTTCAATTGTTTTTTCGGGTGTATTCGGGTGATTCATATTTTTGGCAAGTTTGCTTGAAAATTTCAATATGTGCCAAGGAATATTTTTATTGATGTCGGCGATAAAAGTTGCTATCTGATTAAGTTCTTCTGAGCTGTCATTCAAGTTCGGAATTATCAGTGTTGTTATCTCCAACCAGCTTGTTCGATATATTTTTTTAATAGAATTCAAAACCGGCTGAATTCTTCCGTCGCATACGGTGCGATAAAAATTATCGGAAAAGCTTTTCAAATCAATATTTATTGCATCAATATAAGGAGAGATTATTTTTAGTGATTGGTCGGAAAAATAACCATTCGTAACCCATATATTTTTTATTCCTTTTTTTTGGGCCACCTTCATCACATCAAGAGCGTATTCCAAAAATATAATCGGTTCTCCATAAGTATAGGATATCGATTTTACTTTCTTTTTCAAGGCCATCTCAATCATTTCTTCAGGATAAATAAATTTTCCAGCCGTCTGTCCGTTATTTTTTTGAGATAATCGCCAATTTTGGCAATTTTTACATTTAAACGAGCAACCGGATGCAGAAAAGGAAAGCGTTTTTGTTCCCGGTAAAAAGTGATAAATCGGTTTTTTCTCTATAGGATCGATGTTGATTACCTCCACTTTTCCGTAGTTGTGAACCTTCAACTCCCCGTTTTTTACCTGTCTCATTCCGCATTT
The DNA here is from genome assembly GCA_964507105.1 of uncultured Candidatus Saccharibacteria bacterium. GTDB lineage: Bacteria > Patescibacteriota > Minisyncoccia > Minisyncoccales > PWPS01 > PWPS01. Next base: position 52,729 of record CAZDOR010000003.1, read on the forward strand.
TCCGAACTCTTTTTCTTGTAGGGTACATAATTGAGCGCAGTTGAGACATTTTATGCCCGACTTCGTATTTTTTTGAAGTAAAACCTCTTTCATGGTTATAATTTTATCATATTTCATAAAAAATTAAATTTTGTGCAGCTTGTTGAAAATAAAAAATAAATAATACATAATGAGGTAATGAAAAGAATTTTTATTGCAATTAACTTGCCGAAAAAAATAAAAAAAGAACTCGTTAAAAAACGAGAAGAAATCAGGGCTAACTTCGAAACCGATCCAATTAATTGGGTTGCTGAAGAAAACCTGCACATAACTTTGGCTTTTTTGGGGTCGATAAAAGGGCTCATGCTGAAAGAGATAGAGAGAGAATTGCAAAAGATAGAGTTATCAAGCTTTCAATTTAATCTGGATAATGTTGAATATATTCCGAGCAGGAAAGAGGCAAAAATGATCTGGTCTACAGGCTCGGGAAAAAAAATAAATAAATTAAAAGAGACTGTTGACGGGCTTTTAAGATCTATCGAGCGATTAAAATACAGTCCGAATTCACGCTCCTTCAGGCCGCATGTAACCTTGGGACGAGTGAGAAGTTTTCAATTTAAAAAACAGCCACTCGAAGAGATTCCGCTTTTGGAAGATGAATTTGTTGATTTGGTTTTTAATATAGAATCGGTGGACATAATGGAAAGCAAGCTAAAGTCATCCGGGGCAGAATATAAAAAAATAAAAATTATAAAATTAAATTAAGGATGAAAATTCATTTTGTCGGGGTGGGGGGGATCGGTACTTCCGCTTTGGCTCGACATTTTAAATTAAACGATCACCGAGTTACGGGGTCGGACATATCCGAAAGTGAAATTATTTCCGACTTGCGTGAAATGGGTATTGAAGTAACCATCGGACATGAAAAGAAAAATGTAGATAAAGTGGTTGATAAGGTAATTTATTCTCCGGCCGTTCCTTGTGATAATCCCGAACTTCGTGAGGCTAAGCGATTAAACATAAAAACCAAAAATTATCCGGAGGCACTGGGTGAGTTAACCGAAAAATATTTTACGATCGGGATTTCCGGGACACATGGAAAATCAACTACGACTTCGATGGCTGCTTTGGTAATGCAGGAAGCAGGATTAGATCCAACGGTAATCGTAGGGACTAAACTCGATCAATTTAAAAATTCTAATTACAGAAAAGGCGATTCGAAATATTTGTTAATAGAAGCTGATGAATGGCAGGGTTCGCTTTTAAATTATTCAACCGATATAGCCGTGCTTACCAATCTGGAGATTGAACATTTGGATTATTACGAGGACCTGGACCATTTAATAAAAACTTTTCAAAAGTACCTGGAAAGCATAGGAGAAAAGGGAAAAATTGTGGTTAACTCTAAAGATCCGAATTTAAAGAAATTAAGCTTTTACGGTGATATGTTTTATTTTTCGGATTCGGATTCGGAGGCGAAAAAAGTTAAAAAGTATTTAAAGGTTCCCGGAAAACATAATCTTGAGAATGCAATGTCAGTTTATAGATTATGCCGAGTTTTGGGAGTTGATGAAGTTGATATTTTGAACGGCATTTCCAAATATCGAGGTTCGTGGCGCCGTTTTCAAGAAAAAACAATATCAGTATTCAATAAAAAACAAAAAATACTTTTGGATTATGCGCACCACCCTACGGAGCTACATGCAACTCTCCAAGCTATAGAGGAGAAGTATTTCGATAAAAAAGTTTTGGCTGTTTATCAACCGCACCAATATCAAAGAAGTCTTTACTTGAAAAAGGATTTTGTAGAGCTTTTCCGGAATGTTTCGGTTGATCTTTTAATTACCGATATTTATAGTGTTCCCGGGAGAGAAAAAGACGCAATAAAAGAAAAAATTAATTCCCGGAACATGGTTGAAGAAGCGGGAAATGAAAATGTAAAATATATTTCTGGAAGCCTGAAAGAGATTGCTGAAAAATTAGGCAAAAATTTATTGGATTATGACTTGATAGCTATAATCGGTGCTGGAAACATCTATAAATTGGAAAAATATCTTAAAAAAATAAATACATAATTATGAATTTTTTCAGAATTTTAATAATAGTGTTATTTGCAGTCGTTTGGTTTGTAATTAAAAAAGACACTGCTTAGCGTGAAAAAAAGAAAGAAAAAAAGTTGAAAAAAAATAAAGATTGAAATTAAAGCCTTCCTTATATTATAGATGAATAATTTTGGTTCTATACTTAAAAAAGAACTAAAAGACCTAAAAAAAGAATTGGACCCTTTCATTTATAGGGCCTTAAAAAAGCACGGAGATGAATTGTTTCATGATCTGAATATTTATCAGCTAAAAACCGGTGGTAAGCGATTACGCCCGTTTATATTACTCTCTATTTATGAACTTTTAGGCGGAGAAGAAAAACCACTGAATGAAGCTGCAGCAATAGAAATTTTTCATAATTACAGTTTGCTTTTGGATGACATTATTGACAAGGGAACGATAAGAAGAGGGGAGGCAACCATGTGGCGCAAGTTCGGCTTATCAGCAACATTATGCTCAAGCTCTTTTTATTTTTCGACGATCACCGACCTGTTAAAATACAGTTCCAAAGAGGCGGTTGATCTTTTTGTAAAAGAAACCAAACAGGTAATGGAGGGAGAGTTTATTGACGTTTTGCAAGAAAGGGCTTCTTCGAATAAAGAGGCCCCGGATGACTTAATAGAGAGCTACGGAAAAGTTGATTATGACGGCTATTTAAAAATGATAAAGAAGAAAACTGCCGCACTCTTTAGGGCCTCCTGCGGGATGGGGGCCGTTTTAGCGGGGCGAAAAAAAGATTTACCAATTAAGTTTGGTAATTTTTTGGGTATAAGTTATCAGCTCAGAGATGATATATTGGATATTTTTGGAAATCCCGATACCTTCGGTAAAGAAAAAGGAAAAGATATAAAGGAGAAAAAGGGGGGAAATATAGTATTAATTTATGCAATTGAGGAAAACCCCGAAATAAAATATTTTTTTAGTAAAAACAATCATATCGGGGACAAGGAAGTTGATGAAATAATAAGTGCAATTAAAAAAACGAAAGCAAAAAGAAGAACACAAGATCTGATAGGGGAATATACTCAAAAAGCATTAAAAATACTTGACAGGTTGCCGGCCGAAAAAAGCAAGAAAAAAATGGAAAATTTAGTTAGATATTTTCAAATGAGAAGAAAATAAAAATATTGGGTTAAAATTGAAATATTTAATAATAGCTTTAAATCGTTTTACAGATTTGAATGTTTGTCCCTATATGTTATCCTTATTTTAGTAAAAAAATAAACAGGAATATTATGCAAATAAAAGCAGAAGACCAAGAAGGGTCAAAAAAAGAAATTGAGATTGAGCTTTCAGTGGAGGAAATGGAAAAATATCAAGATGAAGCGGCTGACCAACTATCCGAAGAAATGGATATTGAGGGTTTTAGGAAAGGAAAAGCCCCCCGAGAAGTGGTTAAAAATTCTTTTGGGGAAGAAAAATTTTGGGAAGCGGTGGTTCAGATTGCGGTTGAGAACACCTATCGGGAAGCAATTGAGGAAAAAAATATTTTTCCCATTTCCCAACCTCAGGTAGAGTTTCTTCAGTCAGCTCCGGGGAATCCCCTGATATATAAGGCTTCATTTTATGTAATGCCCGATGTTGAGTTGCCCGACTATAAGAAAATATCTTCTTCGGTTGTAGAAAGTGAAGAGGATAATGATGTGGAGGTGTCGGAAAAGGAAGTGGAAGATACTATTGAAAGAATTCGAGAGAGCAGAGCCAGCTCACGAGCTGTGGAGAGGGGAGCTGAGGAAGGAGACCGTGTTACCGTTAATTTTTCTGGAAAAATTGACGGAGAAAAAAGAATAGAAGAAGAAGACTTTGAATTTTCTTTGGGTAGTGGTCAATTTTCTACTTTAGAAGGTTTTGAAGATGAAGTTTTAGGAATGAAAGCGGGAGACAAGAAAGATTTTACCATCGATATTCCGGAAAATAGTAGTAACGATGAGTTAGCGGGGAGGGAAATAGATTTTGATTTGGAAGTGAAGACCGTTATGGAAAAAGAGCTTCCTAATCTGAATGATGAATTTGCCAACTCTCTTCACGAAAACGTTTCCGACCTTGATGAGCTTAAGAAAAAAATAAAAGAAGGAATTAGGTCGGAAAAGAAAACTAAAGAAGAGGAATCTTTAAAAATGAAAGTGGTCCAGGAATTAATTGAAAATACAGAGTTGGATATCCCGGAAATTCTTGTTGAACGAGAATTAAAAAACATGAAGAACAAGCTTGAGCGACAAATCCAACAAAACGGAGTTACTTTTGAAGATTACCTGAATAACATTGATAAATCGGAAGAAGAGCTATTAAAAGAATGGCGCCCGAGAGCCGAAGATAATGTTGCAGCTGCAATCATATTACATAAGATAGCTGAAAAGGAGAATATTCAGGTTGAGGAAGATGAAATTGAGGACGAGATTGAAAAACACTTCAGTGTCAGCGGAAAAAGCAAAGAAGAAGTAGATGAGAAAAATATTGAAAGGTTAAAATCCCACATTCGAGATATGAAAAAGAATGAATTAATTTTTGATTTTTTGATGGATAAATAATTTAATTAAAAATTTATTTACAAAGCTCCTCTTCCATGGGGAGTTTTTTGTAATTTATGCTTGATTTTAGTATAATTCAATTAAATTAAGTTAACTTGAAAGAACATGCCCAAGATATTAATAGTGGAAGACGAAAAAACACTTGCCGAAATGTATAGTGATTATTTTGAAAAAAAGGGATATGAGGTCGTTTGTGCCGGTAATGTTTCACTGTCGCTGGAAGCTGTTAAAGAAGAGTCTCCGGATATAATTTTACTTGATATTTTACTTCCCGGCAGATCAGGAATTGAGTTTTTATCTGAACTTCGAGACTTAGAAGATCAAGAAGGGTCGGAAATTCCAATAATTGCTTTTTCAAATTATGATGATTCCGAAACCAGGGAAAAGGCATTCAAGTTCGGGGTTAAGGACTACATAATAAAAACGAACAGTACCCCGAGTAAAATATTGGAAATAGTTGAAAATTATATATAATTCCAACATCAACAGTTTGATAGTGAGCAAGTTAAATAAAAAAATATTTTTGGTAGTTATTTTCTTAATAGCTTTTATTGGGTTTGCTTATTTGAATTTAGAATCCGATCCCAAAGCGGACTCCACGGATACGAATTATGATGAGAGGAAGGAAGTAATCAATATAGATAAAGTTGAAAAAAAACGCCAACTCGAAAGAGATATAAACGATCCTCCAAAAATGGATGCTTCTGCCGTATATTCTTTTTATTATGAGGAGGGGGAAAAAGAGATTTTGTTTAGTCTGAATCGACATGAAAAATTACCGATTGCCAGCATTACCAAGCTGGTAACCGGATTAATCGTGTATGAAGATTATAGCCTGAATGAACCTGTAGGAGTTGCTGACTCGGATTATCTTGATCAGGATAATTTTAGTGACCTCAGAATTTTTAGAGACACCCCATACAGAGAGCTTCTTTACCAACTTCTTTTGGAATCAAACAACAGTAGTGCTTATGCCGCTGCAGTTACGCCCGAGGATATTGAGTTTGATGATTTTGTAAATATGATGAATGAAAGAGTGAATGAATTGGGAATGAGTCGAACATTTTTTTACAATCCGAGTGGGTTGGATAATTTAAAAGGAGTTAATTATTCTACAGCAAGAGATTTGGGTGTTTTGACTGTTGAGTTGTTGGATTATCCGAAGTTTTGGGAAATTTTACAGAAAACGGAATATGAGATTCACTCAAATAAATCGGACCTTCATTACAAAGTAGAGACTACTAATAAATTTTTAGATGAATCGTATTTTTTTAAAAGTGAACTTCCAAAATGGCATGATGATATTTTGGGAGGAAAAACCGGATTCACTCACCAAGCAATGGGGTGTTTAGTGATGGTTTTGGAAGTTGAAGATGGGTATTTAGTAAATATTATATTAGGTGCTGAGGGAAGGATCGAGCGGTTCGAAGAAATGGAAAAACTGATTGATTGGGCTTATAGGTCTTATAACTTTTAATTTTATATAAAATGGACCCGGCTGTGGTAAATATTACAAAAGTTTTTGTTTTAGGAGTTATATCCTTTGTGGTTACATTATTTTTTACTCCGGCTTTTACACATTTTATTTATAAGTATGAGCTCTGGAAAAACAAAGTTCGCCAAAAAGGTATAGATGGAAAGCAGTTAAAAGTATTTACGGAACATCATTCGGAAAAGGAAACCAGTGTTCCCAGAGTAGGGGGAATTTTGGTTTGGTCGATACCTCTTTTGCTTATATTTTTCTTTTATTTTTTAACGTTTTTTTCTGATAGTTTTTGGGTAGAAAAACTTGATTTTTTAAGTAGAGATCAAACGTGGCTCCCACTTTTTACTTTGGTTACGGCCTCGATAATTGGTTTAACGGATGACATTTTACAAATAGTAAAAAAACCGGAAAGCGGGCTTTTGAAATTTATTTTTAGACACCTGAAAAGGTATGTCGGAGGAGGACTTTCTTTGAAGTATAGAATATTTTTGGTGACTTTGATCGGGTTGATAGGGGGTTGGTGGTTTTATTTTAGACTGGGAAGGGAAGGTATATTTGTTCCAATGTTCGGTCAGTTTTATTTAGGTATATTTTTTATTCCTTTTTTCATTATAGTTATGCTTGCCACTTATAGTGGAAGCGTAATTGACGGCTTGGACGGACTTTCGGGGGGAGCTTTCGCCGCTATTTTTACAGCTTTTACAATAATTGCAATCGAGTCGGGGATGATAAATTTGGCTGCCTTTTGTTTAGTTTTAGTCGGCAGCACACTTGCATTTTTATGGCATAACATACCACCGGCTAAATTCTACATGGGAGAAACCGGAATATTGGGATTAACGACTACCTTGACTGTTATTGCTTTTTTAACAGATTCAGTTCTTGTTTTGCCGATCATCGGTATTTTATTGGTTATTGAGTCCGGGTCGGTAATTTTGCAACTGTTATCCAAAAAGATAAGAGGAAAAAAAATCTTTTTGGCTGCCCCTATCCATCATCATTTTGAAGGAAAAGGATGGCCCTCCTATAAAGTAACGATGCGGTTTTGGATTATCGGTGTTTTTGCGGCTATTATCGGGGTTGTGATTAGATTAATGGGCTAAACTTTAATTGTTTTATTTAGATAAAATGAGTAAAATAATTAATCAATTAAAAAAAGGGTCGATACTGTTGCTCGGTTTTGGTGCAGAAGGACGAGACACACTTGATTTTCTTAAATCAAGATTTCCAAACAAAAAAATTGGGGTTGCGGACAAAAAGCAAAAGGATATAGACCGGGCTGGAGTGAGGGCTCATTTTGGTGATGATTATATTTCTTCGATTAAAGAGTATGATGTGATAATCAAGTCTCCCGGGGTTCCATTTAGTTTAATTAAAAATAAAATAAAAAATAAAATAATTACCAGTCAAACTGATATATTTTTATCAAAAAGATCTTTTGACACAATAGGGGTAACCGGGACAAAAGGAAAGTCCACGACTTGTCTTTGCATATATAATATTTTAAAGAAACAGCTCGATAAAGACGTATATCTATTAGGGAACATAGGGGAGCCGGTTTTGGATTATATAAATAAAGAGGGACTTTTTATTTATGAATTATCCAGTTTTCAATTACAAACCACCACTGTAAGCCCTCGCGTAGCGATATTTCTAAATCTTTTCAAGGATCATCTTGATCAACACGCCAGTTTTAGAGAGTATATCAATTCAAAAGTAAATATTTTTAAATATCAATCGGAATCCGATATATTAATATATAATGAAGATGATCTCCGGGTGTCTGAATTGGTAAGTAAAACTGAATCAAAAAAAATACCATTTAGTTCCGAATTAAAAATATCGGGAACTCCGGTTTACTTGGAACCGATTTTGGAGGCAGCTAAGCTATTTAACGTAAAAAAAAGAATTGCTCAAGATTGTATTGATGATGTTGATTTTCTTCCTCACAGAATGGAAGATTGCGGTACCTACGAAGGAGTCAAATTTATAAACGATTCCGCAGCAACTATTCCCGAAGCCGTAGTCGAGGCCATTGATAGTTTAGATGGTCTTAAGACACTTATTGCGGGTGGAGTAGATAAAGGTGGCGATTACCGTAAGTTAGCAAAGAAGATTGCTAAAAGTAATGTTGAGACACTTATCTTATTTCCCGATACCGGAGAGAAAATTAAAAAAGATTTAAGGAAAATTACCGATGATTTACCGGAAATAATTGATTCCGAAAGTATGAATCATGCGGTGAGAGCAGCTTATAAAAAAACGGATAACGGAACCTGTCTTATGTCTCCCGCATCTTCAAGTTTTAATATGTTTTCCAGCTACAAGCACAGAGGAAATGAATTCAGAAAATATGTTAAAAAATATGGGAAAGAATAGAGAAGCACCTGATTATATTTTATTGATTTGTACGGGGCTAATAATCCTTCTCGGATTCGCTATTTTCACAAGTGTTTCAATGGCGAAAATAGCCGCTACTGAAGAAGCTCTTTCACGAAGTGATCTGTTTTTATTTATTATTCGTCAGTTCGTGTCCGGGCTTTTCCCCGGATTGTTGTTAGCTCTTTTTTTGTACAAAATACCCCTTGAGAAAATAAAAAAAATAGCTCCTTTTCTTCTTTTATTGAATATCATTTTAGTAGGTTTGGTTTTTGTTCCGGGCATGGGAGTTACTATAAGGGGAGCCAGAAGATGGTTGCAAATTGGACCGATCTCCTTTCAGCCAAGTGAATTTTTAAAGTTAACTTTTGTGCTTTATTTAGCAAGCTGGCTTTCAAGTAGAGACAAATTAGAGAAAGAAAATATTTTTTCTGAAACTTTCATAGCTTTCGGAGCTGTTTGCGGACTAATAAGTGGCTTCATCATATCACAGCCCGATTTCAGCACACTGGCGGTTATAATTTTGACTGGGTTCGTGATGTATTCGAGTTACAAAGCTCCCATAAAGCAAATTATAACGATTGCAGCAGCGGGGCTTTTTTCCGTTTTTGGATTTATAGTTCTTTCTCCATACAGATTGAAGCGAGTGGTTGATCTTTTAATTTCGGGATCCGATTCGCAAGGGCTCTCATACCAAGCGCATCAGGCACTAATATCAATAGGGTCGGGTGGACTTTTTGGTTTGGGTTTCGGGATGAGCAATCAAAAGTATGGATTTATACCCTTTTCTATGAGTGATTCGATATTTGCAATTTATGCGGAAGAAGCGGGATTTATCGGAAGTTTACTTTTGGTTTCTCTTTTTCTCGTTTTTTTCTGGAGAGGCATAAAATTAGCGAAAGAAAATAAAGATTCTTTTTTCAGTTTAGTTGCTACGGGAATAAGTTTTTGGATTTTCTTTCAGGCTTTTGTTCATATAGGGTCAATGGCGGGAATTTTACCAATTACCGGAATTCCGCTTCCCTTTATTAGTTATGGGCGCGCTCATCTGGTAACCGAACTTTCCGCTTTTGGCATTTTAATGAATATTTCAAAATCATAATTTAAAATAAAAATATGAAAAAAAGAAAAATAGTATTTACCGGTGGTGGTACGGGCGGGCATGTTTTCCCGCTGGTTTCCGTCATTCGTAATCTTAAAAAATCTTTTCCCGATGAACATAAGTTAGAACTTTATTACATAGCTCCCAAGGACAATATTCCGGATTTTAATTTTACTCAAGAAGGACTTAAGACCAAGTATATTTTTGCCGGAAAATTAAGGCGGTATGTGGACCCGATCTCAATTCTACTCAATTTAATTGATTTAATAAAAACTCCCATTGGGATAATTCAATCGATATTTCACCTCCTTGTTCTTAATCCCGATGTTATTTTTTCCAAAGGAGGATACGGGTCCGTGCCGGTTACTTTAGCTGCAAAAGTCATGCAGGTTCCCGTAATTCTTCATGAGTCGGATGCAGCTCCCGGATTAGCCAACAAAATTGTTTCTCGTTTTGCAACCGAAGTTTTCGTCTCTTTTCAGGATACTATCGGAGTAAATCCCGGCAAAAAATTTGTTGTTGGAAATCCGATTCGTGAAGGTGTGCTGGATGGAAATGCCGGTCGAGCTAATCAGCGATTTGGGTTAATAGGGGGGAGGCCTACGATATTGATAATGGGTGGCTCTCAAGGATCGGAAAGGATAAATGATACCGTTTTAGCAGTATTGAATGAATTTCTTGAAGATTTTGAAATTATTCATCAATGTGGAAGAAACAATATCAAGAAAATAAAAAAAGAAACAAGTTTGTTTCTTTCCAATAATAATCAAAAGTATTATCACCCGTATTCGTTTTTTGATGAAGATCAAATGAAAGACGCTTATGCAGTCGCTGATTTAGTTGTTTCGCGAGCTGGAGCCGGTACGATCTTTGAAATTTTAGCTAATGAAAAGCCGAGCATTTTAATTCCGCTTCCCGAAGCTGCACAAAATCATCAAGCAGAAAATGCGTATCGAATAGCAAAACACAACGCAACCCTTGTAATGGAGGAAGAAAATTTAACGCCTCACTTTTTTCTTGAAAATATAAAGTCATTGTTTGAACTTTCATATCGGCTTGAAGAAATGAAAAAAAATACTAAACGACTCAAAAAACCGGATGCTGGAAAGGTTTTATCAGCTTATCTAAAGGAGTTTTTACTTAGATGATTTGACAAATAATTATAAAAGTTGTTTAAAATAATAAAATTAATTTTTCATAAGTAGCATTGAAACAGGTAATGATTAGATTTAGGCATGTTTAAAAAAATTATAATCACAATTATCGTAATAAGTTTCTTTTTTAGCCCAATAGTTTTTGTTAATGCCGATTCCGGGAGTAGGCGACCGATCAGTACCGCAACAGAAAACTTCTTTTTATTTTTTGAGAAGATGACCGATTCTTTTATGGATTTAATCAATAATATAGTTGATGAAATTGAATACAGACAAAAAGTTATAGAAGATGAAGTTGAGCAACGAAGAAAAAATTTCATTAATAGAATGATAGAAAAAATAAGTGAGTTTGCGGCTTCTTTGGTTGATAGAATAAATCGGGCAATTAGTGAGCTTTTCAGGAGCATCTTTATTGGAACTGAAAAAGAGGGGAGTGTTGACTATTGGAAGGTTAGGGTATAGTATTATAAATAAGAAACTTCGCATAATGTAACTTTATCGAAGTTTAGGTACAAAAATTAGCTTTCTCCACTAACCTATGAAAAAATCAAAAAAACCGATACCGGATCACTTTGAAGAATTTTTTCAATATTTGGATATTGAAAGAGGCCTCTCTCCAAGTTCCCAAGAAACTTATCGAAGATTCCTCTCTCGTTTTCGTGAATGGTTAGAGACTTCTGATAATTCGGATATCCTTCCCCATGAATTAACTGATAAGCATATTTGGAATTATCGAGTATATTTATCCAAACAAATGAATCATAAAAATGAGCCGATAAGTAAAAAAACCAGAAACTATTACCTTATAGCGGTAAGAAATTTACTCAATTTTTTTGCTGATCGTGATATTGATTCTCTTCCTGCGGAAAAAGTTAAATTAACTAAAGAAAAAGATAATAACTCTCTTAATTTTTTGAACTTGGATCAAATTAAAAAACTTTTAAATGCTCCGAGTCAAGAAAAAATAACCGGAATTAGAAATAAAGCGATACTGGAAACTCTTTTTTCAACAGGACTAAGAGTTTCCGAGCTGGTTGGGCTTGATCGTGACCAAATAAATATTAGCCAAAAAATCGAAGACTTGGAAGTTGTAGTTACCGGCAAGGGAGATCAAACAAGAACAGTCTATTTTTCACCCAGATCAATAAAAGCAATAAAAAAATATCTTTTTGCTCGAAAAGATGATGAGAAGGCGTTATTTATTCGATATCGGGGACCCAAAACTGGAAACCGAAGATTGTCTGTTCGGTCGATTGAAAATATAGTGAAAAAATATGTGAAGAAAACGGGACTTCCCAAAAATACGACACCACATACTTTACGGCACAGCTATGCTACTGATCTTTTAGCTCAAGGTGTTGATTTAAGAGTCATTCAAGAATTTTTGGGGCATAAGAATATTGCCACCACCCAGGTTTATACCCATATCACCAGCAAGAAACTTCGTGAAATACATAAAAAATATCATAGTGGTCAAAATCTTGAAAATAAGGATAAAAATAACGAGGAATAACCCCTATCGCAAAATTAAATTTCTCTAATCGGCTCTCAGCCCCCCTTGTACTTAAAAAAGTAGTTTTTTATAATTATTTTGGCTAATTTCCGGAGGATCTTCTATTTCTAATTCTTCACTTTCCAGTTCTCGAGAAATCCATCCGACCATGTAAAATAGACTGGCAACCAAAGCGATTACAGTCAGCCAAAAAACAGTATCTTTTTTGACAATATTAATAAATTCTGTTAATATTGATTTTAGTTTCATAAGGATAAAAAGTTTATGGCAACAACAAAATCAGCGGGAACAACAAGATTGGGACGTGATTCTAACCCAAAATATTTGGGTGTAAAAGTTTTTGGTGGACAGGAAGTCAAGCCCGGATCAATTATTGTACGACAACGAGGAACTAAATTCGTTCCCGGCAAGAATGTTAAACGTGGCAGGGATGATACTATTTATGCGGTTAAAAAAGGGACTGTTGAATTCAGAACCAAAACAAAAAAAAGATTTGACGGAAAACGAAAAAAAGTTAAAGTGATTAACGTTCTTTAGCTTTATTTAAGAATTCTTTAAAAAGTGGGTGTGGGTTAAACGGTTTTGATTTGAATTCCGGATGAAATTGAGTGCCGACAAAAAACGGATGATCATTCAATTCAATAATCTCAACTAAATCACTTTTTGGATTTTTTCCGGCCAATGTTAAGCCGGATTTTTTTAGTTTTTGAGAGTAATTACTATTGAATTCATATCGGTGTCGATGACGTTCTTCAATTTTTTTCTTTTCGTAAGCCCTATGAGAAGTTGTTCCTTCCTTTATTTCACATTCATAATTTCCGAGCCGCATAGTTCCGCCAAAAAGATTGTTGTCTACCAACCTTTTTTGTTTTTCCATTATGTCGATTACCGGCTCTTGACAATTCTTATCAAATTCAGTAGAGTTTGCTGAAATACCAACAACGTTTCTGGAAAATTCAATTACAGCTAATTGTAATCCGAGACAAAGCCCCAAGAAGGGTATTTTTTTCTCTCGGCAGAATTGTATGGTTTTGATCTTTCCTTCCACTCCCCTATTTCCGAACCCTCCGGGAACTATTACCCCGTCATACTTCTTCAAATTTTTTATTTTTTCTGGATTTTTTTCATAATTTTCTGAAAAAATCCAATCTATATCTGCATTTACATCAACCTGCCAAGAAGCATGCCGGACAGCTTCGATGACGGATATATACGAATCGGTTAGTGTAAATTTTCCGGTTTCGAAATATTTTCCGACTATACCTATTTTTAGGTCCTCCCCCCTACTTTCTTGTTTTTTAAGGAGTTTTTTCCAGCTGGATAAACTTTCTTTTGTGTTTTTTATTTTGAATTTCTTTAAAATTTTTTCACCCAAGTTCTCTTTTTCAAAATTAATCGGAACTTTGTATATTGAATCAACATCTGGAGCCGATATTACGAATTTTTTTTCTATATTGCAAAAATTAGATATCTTTTTTCGTCTCGGGGAATCCAATTTCGTCTTTGCTCGTCCTAAAATTATATCCGGCTGAATTCCCGCTTCATTTAATCTTCTTGATGCATTTTGAGTGGGTTTGGTTTTCATTTCTCCGATTGTTTCCGGAGTTGGCAAATAACTCACTAAAACGAAAAGAACCTTTTCAGGTTCGTTTAGTTTCATCATTCGAGCTGCTTCGAGAAAAAGTAAATTTTGATACTCTCCTATGGTTCCTCCTATTTCAATCAAGGTGAAGTCCGACCCGTCTTCTTTCCCCGCTTTTTCTATTCTTCTTATAGTCTCCTCCGGTATGTCGGGAACTACTTCTACACATCGACCATCATACCCGAGATTTCTTTCTTTTTCTATAACCGATTTATAAACTTTTCCTGTGGTTATATAATTTTTTTTGGTAAATTCCCTATTTAAAAAACGTTCATAGTTTCCTATATCTTGATCGCACTCTCCTCCGTCTTTGGTGACAAAAACCTCTCCGTGCTCTACCGGATTCATGGTTCCCGCATCGACATTTACATACGGATCAATTTTTACTGCCGATACTTCATAACCTCTACTTTTCAAAATTCTGCCTATCGATGCAGTTGCAACTCCCTTACCGATACCGGACATAACACCGCCGGCCACGAAAATATATTTACTCATTTATTCTTCTTCAATTTTTATTTTTACTGTGGTTTTTGCTCCGTAATCAAATTCAATCCCGACATCCCTTTCGGTTAATTGCTTTATAGGTTCATTGAGTATGATCTGTTTTTCTGAAATATCGAAACCTTCTTCTTTCATTTTTTCACTTATCTTCTTCGAATTTACCGATTGAAAAAGCTGATTTTTATCTCCGACCTTCATTTTGATGGTAAACTTTTTACCCTTTAGCTTTTCAATGGTCTGTTCAATTTTCTTCTCTTCTTTCTTCTTTCTCTCCTTTTCTTTCTCCTTTTTTTCTTCCAATGATTTCAAAACACCTTCCGTTGCAATTTTCGCTTTATCTTGAGGAAGTAAAAAATTCCTTGCATATCCGTCAGCTACCTCCACTATTTCGTATTTTCCTCCTAATTTTTTGATATTTTCCAGTAATATTACTTTCATGGTTTTAGTTCTTTAAAATTTCAATTGCCTTATCCAATTGAGGGTCTTCTTCTTTTTCAAAATTTTCATCGGTTATTTCAACTTCATAATCCGGAATTATGCCTTTATCCGTAATTAGAGTTCCTTCCGGAGTTACCCAGTTCGAAACAGTCACTTTAAGATTGGACATGTCCGAAAGATTTATCAGTGATTGAATTGAACCCTTGCCAAAAGAAGGTTTTCCGACAATGCGTGCCTCGTTGTGGTATCTTAAAGATTCAGCCATTATTTCCGAGGCGGAAGCGGAGCCTTCGTTAATTAAAACAACCAATTCATGATTAAAAGTTACCGAACTGCTCTCTGCTTCATAAACGGTTTGTATTTCTCCGTCCGCCCCTTGACTTTTCACTATAACGTCACCTCGATCCAGAAAAAACTTAGCAACTTCCAGAGCGGAGTCAAGTGCGCCCCCGGGATTGCTTCTCAAATCCAAAATCATTTTGTCCTTGTTCAGAGCAGAAATTTCCGGCACTATTTTGTTGAATTCGGAAGTTAGATCTTGATGAAAATAATGTATCTGCAAATATACTATTTCTTCCTCCAAAAGCTCCCAGTCGACGGATGGAACTTGTATCTCCGCCCTGGTCAGGTTGTAGTCATATGTTTGATTATTTCTTCCGATTACGAGCGAAACGTCCGTTCCCTCTTCCCCCCTCATTTTATCCACGGCTTCCTCCAGAGACATTTCAACAGTTGATTCATTTTCAATCTCCAATATTATATCTCCGGATCTTATTCCGGCCCTGCTGGCGGGAGTGCCGTCCAAAGGAGAAATAACTCTCAATTCACCGTTTCTGATACCGACCTCCATTCCGACTCCTCCGTATTGACCGGAAACATCGTCAAGGAATTCCTTACTTTCTTTTTGGTCGTAAAAACTGGTATGAGGGTCATCCAGTGAATCCACCATGCCTCTTATTGCTCCGTGAACTATTTCTTCATCATCTATTTGTTCCGAATCTACGTAATTATCCTTTAGGCGATTATAGGCTTCCCAAAAAAGAGAAAAATCAAGTTCATCATCAGGGTTGGTGATTGTAGCTTCTTCGACACCGACATAATACCCCGAGGTGAATGCTACAACCAGAATAGCAGCTAGTATTAATATTTTTATAAGTTTCTTTTTCATATTCTTTGATTAGAATACCATATTTTAGCCCTTTTTTAAAGTTTTGGCTATTTCAGTTTATTTACTTATTTTGTGAAAATTTTTCGATTTCTTTTAAAACCCAGTCGTCCTTTTGCCTAAAATCACAGACTACGGAATTCATTTCTTCAGACACTCTATCAATTATTGAACTTATTTTTTCGATTTCAGCAACCAGGTCGTCATTTATTTTTTCATGATTTCTTTTATAAAAATCAAGTTGATTTTGAATTTGCTTTAAGAATATTTTTTTAATTGAATTATTTTCCAGCTTTTTCATTTTTTCTCTTCCTTCATCGGGGCTTCTGTCTCGAGCACTTAAGTATTCGGCAAACTCTTCGAATAGATCGTTTGCATTTTTATAACCCAAACCGGCAGCCATCGGAATTACTGACTGTAAACGGCCGTGCGGATATTCTCCCGATTCGTCAACAAATTGACCCTGGAAATATTTTACTTGAAATTCTTTATTTTCATCGGTTACTTTCTTGTAGCATCTTTTTAATTTTTCTTTTATCCCGGCTACGTTTAAAGAAGCATCTATAGCCAATGCACTTTTTTCTATTGATTCCGGGGTTTTGAATTCAATTATTATGTCGATTCCGTTTACAACGTCGTCAAATCGGGTTGTTCTTTGAGTAATAACCTCAATATCATCCGTTTCGAACCACCTATCCAAAAGATCAGCTAACACTATCTCCATCGCCTCGCCTCTTTTTCGGCTCATTTCCAGCTCTTTTCTTTCATCCGGAGAAAGCTCAGCATCCTTTTTTTTAAATTTAGCTTCGGTTGATTTTAATTTCTTTTTATCCTTTTCAACTTCTTCTTCCGTATAATTTTTTAATTTTTTAAAGTGATCCAATGATATGTGATCGGGACCGACCGAAGAAGTTATTTTCTCCACGCTCAAGTCTGTGTCTCTCTTATTCAGTTCGGGGCTTGTTTCAGGGTTCAACATTACCGATTAAATAATTATGTTTGTAATCTACGATTTTTATATCCTCTATTTTCCCGATTTTTCCTTCGGGCAAAACGACCGCTTTTCCATTGAAAATTCTTGCTAACTTCGTTTCTTTTTTTCCTTTTTTGTAAATCAAGGCTCGAAACTTTTTTCCGACCATCTTCTGGTTATCCGCCAACCTTATTTCTTTACCGAGCTCTGTAAGTTTTCTGGATCGCTCTTTTTTTATTTTGCTGGGCATATCTTTCAGTTTAGAAGCGGGAGTCCCTTTTCTTTCCGAATATCTGGTTATGTTAATTATATGGGGTCGCGTCCTTTTTATCAACTCAATTGTTTTTTTAAAATCCTTTTCGGTTTCTCCCGGAAAACCTACTATTATATCCGTTGCAAGTAAAAAATCTTTATGTTGGTCCCGGATTGAATCCGCAATTTCTACAAAATCTACTACGGAATGATTTCTATTCATTTTTTTTAAAGTTGAAATACTCCCCGATTGAACTGGAATATGCAGAAATTTATACAGTCTATCGTCTTTAAACAAAGAAAGAAATTCATTCATTGATTCTTTTATGTGACCGGGATTCATCATTCCCAATTTTAATTTAAAATCATTATCTATTCTTAATATTTTTTCTACCAAATTAATTAAAGAGGTTTTTTCAAGATCTATTCCGTATACTCCCAAATCCTGAGATGTTAATTGTATTTCCTTGGCTCCTTTTTTTAATTCTTCTCGTACTACCTTCACTATTTCCTTTGCCGGATAGCTATTCAATTTTCCTCTGGCTATTTTAGCACTGCAGTAGCTACAGCTTCCCAAACAGCCGGTTGAGGCCGGTATGATTACGGATGCACTCTCTTTCTTTCTTATGGTAGAAATTTTTTTTCTGACATCGGATTTTAAAGAACAGAGCTCAGACAACTTCAACCGAAATATTTCGGGGTTATTCCCTTTCATTGCAATGTCGACTTCTTTTTCCACATTTTCGTTTATCGACGGCAAACAACCCGTAATCATAACTTTTTTATTTCTACTCTTCCATTTTTTTATTTCTTTTAAAATTTTTCTTTCCGTCTTGTTTATTATTCCGCAACTGTTTATTATTATCAGTTCAGCATTTTCCGGCTTAACGTGGTTAAGATCCCGTAAAACTTTTTTTAGGTTGCCAGTTTCCGCCTGATTTAATTTGCAGCCGTAAGTCTTTATTGCGTAATTCATTTTAACAATATTTGTTCATTTTTATCGATTCTTTCTCTAATTTTTTTTCTAATAAATTTGTTTGTTAAGGTAATCGAATCTTTAAAATTTTGCTGGGTAGGTGATTTCTTTCCCAACCTTGTTTTGAAAGCGATTTCCGGTAACTTTTGAAATTCAAAAAGTTTTAGGTCTCGGGAAGATTCGTAGATACTTTCGTATTTAAGAGGGAACTTCTTTTTTTTCATTATGATTAAATTCCTAATTCCGAAAAGTACTGATTTGTAAAACAGTTCGTTTTTTTTCAGTTTGAATCCATATAATGCTGTAGAGCAATCAAAATTTATCCTTTCGAGAATTGATAAAATTGTTATTGGCGGTGGGGTGAAATTTTCAACAATTTTTTTTCCGTAAAGCGTTTTTGCAGTTAGAGACAACTCTCTTAAATAGATATCGACAGGAAAGGGAGTATTAATTTCGTTTCGCTTAAATTTTTTATAATTAAAAAAGAAAACGTTTTTAGTGTCATTCTGTTTTTTATTATTGGTTAGCACACCTATTTCCGTGTCACTGTCAACCAAATTATCACCGCGTGCTTTGGATCCGTATAAAAAAATGGAAACGGGATCGTGTTCTTCTATTAATTTTTCTGTTTTTTTGTTCATATATGCTAAACCCCCCTTTCAAACAAAAAAGGAGGGATTCGGAAAAATTGTGCGTCCGGTAGGATTCGAACCCACGACCTTCTCCTTAAAAGGGAGCTGCTCTACCAACTGAGCTACGGACGCATTACCATTACCAACTATATATTTTTTAAGGCAAAAAGTCAACTTTAAAAACGGAGGTTGAGAAAGTCTCCGTCAAAAGGCAGTTTATTGATTATTTACTTGTATAATTAACTTTAATTTTATCAATCAAAGGCCCTTTTCATTCAATTTTTTTAGTAATTTCTTTTGCTCCTTATTAATTTTCTTGGGAACTTCGATATTTAAATCGATATACAAGTCCCCTCTTTTATATCCGTTTAGCTTTGGCATCCCTTTTCCTGAAAGCTTAATTCTCTTTCCGGAACTTGATCCTTTCGGTACTTTTAAGTTAATTTTTTTAATTGATCCGTCGGATTGAAAAACGGGAATTTTTATTTTTCCTCCTAAAACTGCAAGGCTGTATGGAATATCAGTCTCGTGATAGAGGTCATCTTCTTTTCTTTTGAATTTACTATTACCTTCAACCCTTATATTGACCAGTAGATCACCGGGAATTGTTCCGGGCCCGGCCACTTGTCCTTTGCCTGAAACTCTTAAGGTTTGCCCCGACTTTATTCCGGCGGGTACCTTTATTTTTATTTTTTCAATTCTTTCCTCCCATCCCTTACCGTCACAGTCATCACATTCCTTTGCCGGCACTTCTCCGGATCCTTTACATTCCGGGCAAGTTGTAGTTTGGGAGAAATTACCCAGGATTGTTCTTGTTTGCTTTTTTATTTTTCCTCGCCCCTCACATTTTGAGCAAGTTTTCATATTCGTCCCCGGTTTCGCCCCCGTTCCATCACAAGTTTTACATTCAGCCCTTTTTTTCAGGGATTTTTTTTGTTCGGTTCCGGTAAAAGCTTCTTTTAGAGAAATTGAAATATCAATTTTTATATCTTTTCCTTTCGGTTTTTTTGACCGTTTAGCGGAGCCCTGAAACCCACCTCCGAAAAATTCTCCGAATATATCTCCCAGGTCTTCAAAATCAAAATTCGCTTGCCTGAAATCACCTTGAAAACCACCTTGTGATCCGAAACCTCTTCCTTTTTTAGCTCCGGCTTTTCCAAACTGATCGTATCTTTTTCTTTTTTCTTCATCTGAAAGAACTTGATAGGCTTCATTTATTTTTTTGAATTTCTCTTCGTCCCCTCCCTTGTCCGGATGGTGTTTGTGAGCTTTTTTTCTATAGGCTTTTTTTATTTCTTCTTGGCTGGCATCTTTGGATACTCCCAATATATCGTAATAGTTTTCATTCATTTGTTTATTTTTTAAAAAAAACCCCCGGAAGACCGGGGGCGATCTTTGTCAACTTAGTTTTCTTCGTCTTCTTCTATCTCTCCCTCTTCTATGTCTTCTTCAGCGCTATTTTCCTCATTAGTTTCTGCTTGTTCTTTTTGTTGTTGCTCGTATATTTTTGCACCTATTTTTTGAACCTTTTCAGAAAGTTCCTCAACCTTTTCTTTTATCTCTTCTGCTTTTTCAACATCATCGGTCTCTTTTAATTCTTCCAACTCTTCCAGTTCTTCCTCTATTTCCTCTAAATCGGATTTGGAAAAATCATCTCCCATTTCTTTTTTTGTCTTTTCAAAACTATAGATTAGCGATTCGGCTTCAGTTTTAGCATCCAATAATTCTTCTTTCTTTTTATCTTCTTCCGCGTGTTCTTCAGCTTCCTTCTTCATTTTTTCAATTTCCTCATCAGAAAGTCCGCACGACCCCTCTATTCTTATAGATTGTTCTTTACCGGTTCCTTTATCTTTGGCTGATACATTCAAAATACCGTTGGCATTTATGTCAAAAGTCACTTCTATTTGAGGAACTCCTCTGGGGGCGGGTGGTATACCGTCCAGGATGAATTGTCCCAAAGATTTATTGTCTTTTGCCATGGGACGCTCACCTTGAAGCACATGTATCTGAACCGAAGTTTGGTTGTCGGCTGCAGTAGAAAAAGTTTCCGCTTCGGAAGCAGGTATCGTTGTGTTTTTTTCTATTAGTTTTGTGAATTTACCTCCGAGAGTTTCGATTCCCAGGGAAAGTGGTGTTACGTCCAAAAGAAGCACATCTTTGACGTCTCCACCGATAATTCCTCCTTGAACCGCCGCACCAACAGCAACCACCTCATCCGGATTTATTTCCTTATTCGGCTCCTTATCAAAAACTTTTTTTATTTTTTCTTGTATTAGGGGTGTTCTGGTTTGCCCCCCTACCAAAACTATCTCATCAATTTCATTTGCAGAAAAACCCGATTCTTTTAAAGTTTTCTTGGTCATTTCAATTGATTTTTCTACGAACTCTTCTACTAAACTTTCGAATTTCGATCTGGAAAGTGAGTAATTCAAATGCTTCGGACCGTCTTCGTCGGAAGTGACGAAAGGAATATTTATTTCTGACTTTTTGGTTGAAGAAAGTTCTATTTTAGCCTTTTCAGCTGCTTCTTTCATTCTTTGCAAAGCGAGTTTGTCTTTGGAAAGATCAACTCCATTTTCATTTTTAAATTTTTCAATCATCCAGTCCAAAATTGCATTATCAAAATCTTCTCCTCCCAAATGACTATCTCCACCACTTGCCTGAACTTCAATTGTGTCATCACCTACTTCAAGTACTGAGA
Source organism: uncultured Candidatus Saccharibacteria bacterium (assembly GCA_964507105.1). Classification (GTDB taxonomy): domain Bacteria; phylum Patescibacteriota; class Minisyncoccia; order Minisyncoccales; family PWPS01; genus PWPS01. The sequence continues at coordinate 74,255 of CAZDOR010000003.1, forward strand.
CGTCAAAAGTGCCGCCTCCGAAATCGTACACCAAGACTTTTTTGTCTTGTTTCTGATTTAACCCGTAAGCTAAAGCTGCTGCCGTCGGCTCATTAATTACCCTTTTTACATCGAATCCTGCAATTTCTCCGGCTACTTTAGTCGCTTTTCTTTGTGAATCGTCAAAGTAAGCGGGAACGGTAATTATCGCTTCAGTTATTTTTTCTCCCAGCTTCTCTTCAGCGTCTTTTTTTAATTTTTGAAGAATCATTGCAGATATTTCAGGAACCTTTTTCCAATCATCATCGAATTTGATTTCTACACCCTCTCCATCCTTTTCCTTTCTTATTTCATACGGGAGGTTGTCCTTACTTTTTTTAACTTCTTCACTGTCATAATGTCTGCCGATAAGTCTTTTTGCGGCAAAGATAGTATTTTCCGGATTGGTTACTTGTTGCCTTCTGGCAATGGATCCCACTAACCGTTCACCCTTTTTACTCATCGCAACAACCGAAGGTGTAGTTCGGTCTCCTTCTTGATTTTCTAAAATCTCCGCATCTCCCTCTTTTGTTATCGCCATTGCTGAAAATGTAGTTCCCAAATCTATTCCTAAAATTTTACCCATGTTTGTATGACTCACGGCTTAAATTCACCGCTTGTCGGTTAATGTTTAATATTATTTAGCAACTTTTACTTTTGCCGGACGCAATAATTCGCCGTTTAAAAGATATCCCTTTTTTATCTCTGATATTATTGTACCTGACTCTTTTTCCGATTCGACCATCACCACTGCTTCATGTAAATTTGGATCGAACTTTTCACCTATGGAATCAACAGCCTCCAATCCGTAGTTTTTCAAAATATTCATCAGTTGTTTCTTTATTTTTAAAAAGCCTTGAATGCAGTCATCTCCCTTTTTTTCTTCCGGTATGTTATCTTCGGCCAATTCAAAATTATCAATAACTTCCAATATTTCTTTTATAAATTTTTCTTTTTCCCTTTTTTTTATTTTTGCGGCTCTTGCCTTCTCATTTTTCTTGTAATTCATATAGTCGGCTCTCGCTCTTTTCCAACCCTCTAAATATTCATCACGCTCCCTCTCTAACTTCTCTATGAGGCTATTTTTATTTTTCTCCTCCCTCTTTTTTTCTTCCTGTGTTTTTTTCTTTTCCATAACCGTCTTCCAATAATTTTACTAATGAATTAATTAACGAAATATTTTTATCGTAAGCCATCCTTTTTGGACCCAGCAAAGCAACAATCGCTTGTCTATCCTTTGACAGCCTACATTTGGAAATTAAAATTGAAAAATCTTTAATTTGAAAGGGATTTTCTTTTCCTATATAGACTTTAATTTCATTGTTTTCTATTTTATTTGAAAATCTTTTTTGTAGCTGTTTTTCGAATTTTTTTGTTAAGTCTAAAAAGGAATGCAATCTTTCGATATCTTCAAATTCGGGATAAAGCAAAGTTTCTTCAAAGCCCTCTTTCCAATAAAGATCCTTATCCGTTAAGTAAGAATAAGTTAGTGAGCTGGACAAACCGGCTAAAAGACAAGTTAACTCCCTGAGAAATCTAATTTCATCCTTCATCCTTCTTTCCATTCTTTGCACCTTCTCTTTTATTTGTTGACGAGGAGGAGGTCTTTTTCCCAGAATTTTATTCACAAAGTACCTGTAACCCTTATCCGAAGGAACTCTACCCGCTGAACTGTGGGGTTGCTCTAAATATCCCTCTTCCACTAATTTTTTCAGATCATTTCTGATCGTTGCCGGAGAGACGCCCAGTTCATAGTTTTCTTCTATGTGTCTTGAACTAACCGGCTCGGCTAAATCTATATATTCTCTAATTACTATCTCCAGAATTATCCATTGTCTTTTAGTTATGCTCATAAAAAAAGATGACCATCTTCTGGTCATAATAATAAAAAATTAGCAGACGAATGTCAAGAGTGATAATTATTTATTGAAAGTTTACAAGTTATATTGAGGGATTTAGATGAACTCTATTTTTTTTAGTGATTTCAAGGTAACTTTTTTAAATATTACGGAAATTATTATTGATAAAGAAATGAACACGGCAATAAGAAAGTAGCTCCCCGTGCTTAAAAAGCGATAAAGCAAATAAGCACCGAAAACACTGTAGGTTAATGAGGTTATTATAAAGGCTATACCCGGCGCTGAAGTACTTAGTTTTTGAGGGTCGTCGGTCTTGAAATTTGCAAAAATAGTACCTATTGAAAGCCCGATTATGGTTAAAGTAGGTACTCCGATCAGAATCATCAAAAGAGAAGCGGTAACTATCTCCGGAGCTATTGTCAGTGGAATAACATAAATCGACAAAGCTATTAAGCCGATTACGACCAGCAATACCCCGTAAAAGTATAATTTTGCATCAAATATTTTCTTCAAGTTTATCGGGGCGGCACCGATTATCCAGGAAGTACTTCCCTCTTGACTGAATGCGGGAAAAACGAATCGCAGAACAAATGCGCTTATAAAGAAAAATATAACACCGAGTTGTAAGCTGGGCGTCGCTCCCGCCGAAGCCATTTCGTGGCTGGCTCCAATGCCCGTATAAGTTTCCAAAAGATTCACTACTCCCACTTGCGCAAGCATCAATAACATAAGAAAAGAAAACCAGAATATATTTTGAGGAGAGCGAATTGAAGTTAAAAATTCTTTTTTAAAGATAACTCCAACTGCTGTTTTCGGTGTTCTTCCTTTGATTATTTTTCTGGGTTCATTTTCTTTTTTATTTTTCGCCTCGAAGGACCCTTCTTGAAAAGTTTGCCAAATATACAAATATTTGTTTTTTAGTAATTCAAAAATAATTAGGGAGCCGGCAAACATTCCGAAAACTATACCAAAGTATTTAAAGCTCTCTTGAAAAGACTCATTAAGTTTATGTATGACCATGGCGGCAAAATGAGAAGGAAAAATTGAAAAGTTTTCTTTCATTGCATTCAGTTTGGGATCCAAAGCTTCTTCTACTTGAAAAATTTCGGCTATATCGACAGCCACTACTCTGCTCCAAGCCAAAATACCGAGTCCGACGGTTATAACCCCCATTCCCGCGGCCAGCAATTTAAAGCTTTTTATCTTAGCTAACTTCATCAAGGAAGCGAGAAAAAAAGTGAGGATTATTGCTGAAGATCCCGAGAATAAACTAAAAACTATTATTGTTGCCAAAGCAAGAATAAATCCGGGAGCTGATAAACTAAAGGTAGATTGAATTGCTAAAAGAAGTGGAATCGCTAAAATAACTATGGGCCACGACGAATCGAATAGAGCGCGAAAAAACTTTATTCGAGGCAGGCTATTGTAACTTGGAGAGGACATTATCCATGCATCCGTACTTTCTTTGAAAAAATTAAAGAGACCGAATATTACGGTGCTTGCGAATATTAAAAACCCGATTAGCAGTAAAAATAATTGGTAGATGTAGAGAGGGCCGGCTTTCATTACGAACTCATCCTCTTCCACTTGTGTCAATCCAAGACCTTCTCTTGTCAGTATATATATTCCGGCAGCCAACAGAAAAACCATTATGGCCATCAAAAAGGTAACGATCAGGCGAGATTTGGTATTATTTTCAAAATAGCGCTGAAATTTCTTTAGATAGTAACCGATAAATTTTTTAAGCATTGCTACTGAAATGGTGATAAATTTGTAAAAGCGAGGCGTTCTCATTATTCATTTTACTTCTCATTTCTTCGATTGATCCGGTCTCGACTAATTTTCCTTCATGTAGAACGCCCACTCGTGAGGAATGTTTTTCAGCCACCGGTAGTGTGTGGGTAGCCATAAAAATTGACCCTCCTTTTTCCACAAAATCGGACAATAGTCTCATGGCCGTTTCTGCGGATTGTGGATCGAGTCCCACGATCGGTTCGTCAACCAAAATAAGGTCCGGTTCATGCATAAGTGCAGCTAATATTGTGAACTTTTGTTTATTTCCTCTTGAGTAGTTTTCATAATATTTCTTTTCAATCCCTTTCAGTTCAAAGTGTGAAAGAAGTTCGGGTAGTTTACTTTTGATTTCCGATTCGGATAATCCATAGAGAGTACCGGAAAATTCCAAAAATTCTTCTCCGGTTATATGACTCCATATCTTTGGTTCGTCCGGAATGTATCCTATTTTTGCTTTTGTCAGGGCAGGAGCCTCTTTAACACTGTTTTCGTCAATTAAAATATCTCCTTTTGTCGGATGAAGGAGGCCCAAGATATTTTTTATTATTGTAGTTTTACCCGAGCCATTCGGTCCGATTATGGAAAAAAACTCACCCCTTTTTACTTCCAGATTTATATTTTTTACTGCAGTAAAATTTCCGAATTTTTTTGTTAAATTTTTTATTTTAAGCATGCTTTAAATATTTTTGAATTAAATTTTCGGTTTCCAAAACAAAACTGTTTCCGTGTCCCGGGTATATTTTGGTTCCCGCCCGAACAAAGGTTGATAATTTTTTAAGGGATTTTCTCATTTCGGATTTGGATCCCCCGGGAAGATCAACTCTGCCATGATCATTCTGAAAGATAGTATCTCCCGTAAACATTACCTCATTGGCAAGCAGACAAATACAGTCTTCTTTATGTCCGGGGGTCCTTATTGCCTTTAATTGATAATCAATTTTGTTAATTATATATGAATCGGGCAAGTATTGCAAGATATCCAGATTGTATTTATCAGCTAACTGTTTATTGGCTCCGATGTGATCAAAATGAGTATGTGTGTTTATTATACAGGCCGGATTTAATCCGATTTTTTCTATTTTTTTTATTATTTTTTGTGGTTCGGCACCCGGATCTATTATTATTGATCTTTTTTGGTCATGAACTATGTAGCAATTGGTTTTTAGAGAACCGACTTTTATTGTTTTTATTTTCATTTTAAAAAGGTTGTGATAGTAAGATACGCTCCCAAAATTAAAGTTAGATAAAGGGACATAATTACAGGAGTCGGGCTTTTCATTTCCCGAATTATTTTCACTGTTGTATCCATGAAAATTAAGCGGAAAAGTCCTTCCAGCAGAAAAAGCCATCCGGTGATTGTGACTACCCCCCTCCAACTTAACTCCCATATATTATGAATCGTAATTACAACAATACCGGCACAAAGAAATACAAAACCGGTAATCAAAAGGAATTCTTTCGTTCTTAGTAGTCTGATCATGGCTTTTAATGCTGATTTGTTCAAAAGTAGAACAAGTGAAAATATGAACAGCAACAAGCCGATTATACGACCTAAAATTAGTGATTTATCCATACTCAGGTTATTAATTTAGTTAGCTTGTTTAAGATGAGTCGATTGTTTTTATAAAGAATAGATTTTAACCCTAAACTGTTTGCAGCTCTTACATTAATTGCGGAATCATCCACAAAAATACATTTTTCGGGCTCCGTTTCCGTTATTTCCAGTATTTTTTGGTAGGCCCCCTTGCTTGGTTTAAGTACATTGTTTCTGGTCGGGCTTACAACGGTGAAAAACAGCTCATTGATTTTATTTTTTTCTAATATTTGAGAAAAGTCCCCACCGCAATTAGTTAATATTGAATTATCATATTTGCTTTCCCTAATCCAATCTATGAGTTCTTGATTTAGAGATCCGTTTTTCCACAGCACACCCTGCCAATCCCAGATTATGTGTTCAAAATTAATCATTGATTATTGTAACTTTTACCTTTCTACTTTTTCTTGGACCGTCCAACTCTACTAAAAATATTTGTTGCCAGGTTCCCGTATCCGGTCCGTCGTTTAGAGGCATGGTTTTTTGCTGGCCTATTAATCCGGAAAGTATATGAGCACCGGCGTTATCATCCAATTTATCATGCAGAAAGTCGTAATTTTTAATTTGTGATTGTAAAAAGTCAACCCAGTCTTTTTTAAGGTTGGGTTCATTTTCCGTGATTAAAATAGCAGCTGTGGAATGTGGAGTAAAAACATTAATCAAACCATCTCTTTTTCTTGCTCTTTTTTTTATTTTCCGGGTTATGTCGATGAGTTCTATTTTTTTATTGGTTGAGATCTTAATTTCATTCATGTTTTAGAAAAAGGAGGGAGAATTAACTCCCTCTTTTGTTTATAATATCATTCCCACCTTTTCGAGTGCTTCTCTCATCGCTTTTGCTAACTTTTTAAAGAAAGAATTTTTTTTCATTTTATCTCCTCCCTTCTTAATTATACATATAAAGATTTATTTTTCAATTTAATTTATTGATTGCTTTAAAGAAAAAGGTTTTTAAAACCAAAAGGGTTAGACTGAGAGGTATAACAAAAATTCCGGCTACGAAACTGAAACCGATTATTGAAATTACCTCATTGATAAAAGGGATTTTTTCGATTAATCCGGCCATAATGAGCAGACTTAAAAACACAATTGTTATCAGCAAACCCCAAAATGAGTTTTTAAAATCTTTTTTCGAAGGAATTATTGAAATTACTATACTGATGGACAAGTAAACTAACAACCAAAATATTGGATTTTTCCAATTGTGAATGATCATGTTAATCAGTTCACTCATGAAAGCGTATCCGGCTGGATCGGGCAAGTTGAAATTACTAACCTTAAACGCAAAAAACAAAAAGAAAGAACCGCCTATTGTCGGGAAAAAAGATATAATTGGCATCCCTATCAAGGGTAATTTTGGCTTTTCATGCTTTACGGATCCTCCGGTTGGGGAAAAGTCCACCTTTTTTATTTTTGCAAAACTTATGATACAGCCGATCAAATGGGAAATTTCATGAATTAGAATGCCGGGGAAAATTAAAATAAAATATTTTTTACCCTTAAAAATATTTTTCCATAGGGAGCGAACTATATAACTGACCGAATATAAAAGAAGAAATGATATAAATAAACTGATTAGTTTTTGCATTCTTGAGTTTAATTTATATTTAAATTAATTATAAGTTCAAAATTAAAATTATAAAAGAAAAAGCCCCGTTTTCGGGGCATTTTTATTTAATTTACAAGGGTTAAAATGTAGTTTATTTTTTTCATGTAATAAAGATCATTCAGCTCTTTTGTTTTCAGTTTTTCTCGCAACCCGGATGGTCCGTGATAATATGCAGCCACTGCTTCTTTCAAGTTAAAATCATATGAATCGATTAAATATCTTAAGTACCAGCCGGCCCCCCATAAACTTTCAAATTCGTGAACTCTATTTATTTTAATTCCCTCCTTTTTTTCAATCAGATCAACCACATTTTTAGTGAGCATAGTTAGTCCTTGTACACCTGTTTCGGATATTGCGTTAGGATCTCCATTTGACTCCACAACTACCAGAGCTAACAAAATTTCTTTTTTAATTTCATGACTTTCGGCTGCCAGTTTAATTCTTTCTCCGTATTTCGTTTCGGTCTCCGAAACCACCTCCTCTATACCGTTCGTCCAGTTTTCAAAATTAGCTTCGACATTTCCTCCTGAAAAAAATAGAATGACTATTAATAGGATAACAAATTTAATTTTCAACGGGAATCCCTCCTATATTTTAAATTATACAATATTAGATAAAAAAATCAAATAGTTTTTACTTTTATTTTTATTAATGTTTTACTATAATGAACTTACTTACTATTTTTAAAAATGAAAAAGCTTATAGCTTCAATTGTGATAGTTTCCGCTTTCATGATCCTGACCTGGGGGGCGCAAATTGGTTTTTCAACTGAAAACGGGACTTTTTCCGATTTAACGGATCCTATTTTAAGCGGAACTTCAAATGTTGAATCGGAAGATGATAAATTTTCTTCAGGCAGTGAGACGGATAATAGCTTGAAAAAAAGAAATTCAAAAACTGATGATTTTGATCCGTCCTTTGAGAGTGTCGAAGAGATTAATCTTAGTTCTGGTTTGCGAGGAAATTTGAATAAGGGCTTGGAAAATTTTAAAGAGAAAACTCTTTCTTCGGGTCACGATTTTCGGTCCAGAATTGAAGAAGTTAGTTTGGAAAATAGAAAAAAAGCTGAGAAGGAAGTCAGTGAACTTTCCGAGGATTTATCGAATCGACTCAGAAAAATAATTTGTGAAGAGATTTGTGAATAATGTTTTAAATTTTATTTTAAGCTAAAATACTTTCTTTCGCGGAATCCAAAATAAATAAATTTGATTTTTTACCTATCGTAGCGATTCTGTAAATTGAATTTATATCCTGCGGTTCAAAGGGGAAGATATGTATATCACCTTCCGGTGCTTTTTTTAGGGCGCTTTCAAAGTTATCAACCGTAATTTTTACATCTGTGTTGTGGGGAAATCTGGCTTCGTAAATTAATTTATGAAGATATTTTTCCGCTTTTCGTTGTTCGCCTATTTCTTCAACACACATTCGGAGGGTTACCTTTCCGTTCCAATTTTGTTGTATACTGTAAGCTGTCAGCAGAGCTAAATCGTAGTGCCGATCCTTGAAGAGATTGTAGTCCAATACTTTGGGTGTGATCCAAACGTGAATATCTTCCTGTGTTCCGAGACCGATTTCTTTATCTCGATCGAAAAGAGTAAGTCCGTATTTTTTTCTTCTTGATGAATTAATAATTTTTTTGAGATCCTCGGGATTTAATTTATTCGGTTTGTACGGTAAAAATAGAATGTTTGGTGAAAAGACCTGACTTTGAATCGCCTCCATGGAAACTATTAAAGAGTTTATGTAGTCCACTGCCTCAATTTCGGAATAGGATGCGAATATTTTATTTCCATTGAATTTTTCAACCAAATCGGGAAGCTGTTTTATTTCTCTACTTAATTCTTCTTTAGTTATATCCTCTTCTTCCGGATTTTTTCTTATATTTTTATTTAAATTAAAGCCGAGAACCGTCATCCGTCCATTCGGATAGGCAATTGATCTTATCAATGGAAAATTTCCGATTATGGTCCTGGTTGCCAGAACCGGCACTACCATGTTTGGCTTCCAGGTATGAAGCGAAGATTCGGGGAGATGTCTGGTTTTTTCCGCTGCCCACTCCGAGAATGATCTGAAAACCCCCGATCTTATATCACCTCTTTCATGCGGTAATTTTTTTTGAGTCAATACGATATAAATTAAAAGTATAGTAAGGAGAGCCAGCAAACTCGCGTATACGTTTATTAAAAACATTACCACCAAAGACACGACTGCCCCGTAAATCGGGATAATTACCGGAATTTTGAATATGGGACGAAAGCTTCTCAGTCCGAGGTATTGCTCTAAAAAGACTGCCAAGTTAATTACTAAATAAGTAATCAAGAAAAACATCGTTAAAATCTGAGCTACGATATTAAGGGATCCCATCAGAATTACGGGAAACAGAATAAGTCCGGTAATTAGCACGGCGTTACGCGGCTCTTCTTTATCTTTTCCGGATTTGATGAATTTTTCCCCGGGAAGCACCCCGCTTTTAGTTAAAGCTTCCAGCACTCTGGGGGCGGCAATGAGAACGGTTAAGGCACTTGAAAGGGTTGCCGCCATTATTCCTAAAATTACCAGCCCGGGAATAGCTGAAATTTCAACCAGTATAAATGTGTTGTCGAGCAATTCTGTCACTGTAGCGCTGTATGAAAGTATCCAGGATACAAGTATATAAATTAAAATACTGGCTCCCAACCCCCAGAGTATACCTTTTGGAATTTGTCTTTTCGGATCCGTTAACTCTCCCGACATACCTATTCCGGCCATCAAGCCGGTTACAGCGGGAAAGAAAATGGCAAAAAGAGTCCAAAAATCATAGCTTTCGGTGACCAACATCGGAACTTCCGGGTCCATCGGCCTGCCGGCTCCAATGAATATCACTCCCAAAACCAAACAAATTAAAAAGAAAATTATTGTTTGCACCTTTACTGCATATTTGGTGCTTGTAAAAGTGAGAGCCAAGAGGAACAAGAAAGCAATTATGGAAACCACCCCCATACTGTGCTGGGGAAAAATTAGCTGCCATGTTTCGGAAAAACCGAATATGTATAATGCTACTGAGAAGGCCTGTGCTAAATAAAGCGGAATTCCTATACTCCCCCCTATCTCAAGACCCAATGTTTTATTTATTATTGAGTATGCTCCACCTGCTCCGATACGAACGTTACTTGATATTGAGCTCAATGAGAGCCCCGTAGAGAGAGTTACGGATGCAGAAAGGAGTATTATTATCACTGCTCCCAAAAAGCCGGCTCCCCCGACTATGGTTCCCAGTCTGAGGAAGAGAATCACTCCTATAATACTTAAAAACGTGGGAACGAAGACACCCCTGAAAGCTTTAAATTGGTTGGATCCGGTCTCCTTGCTCATAATCTATATTTTTTCATCACATTTTATTCTTATGAAATAATATCACATTAATTATTTTTTAAACTATACGGTCAATATTTCCTGATAAATTTCCATTAGTCGAGGAATCGAAACTATCAAACCGATAATCGGTATTAAAACTATGATTATCTTAACCACCATTGAAGTTAAATAAATTCTTTTTATCAGGCTTAAGTCCTTTTCTATTTTTTTAAGTTTTTCTTCTTGCCTTTTTAGTTGCTTTTTTATTTCTTTCATTTTAAATCTTTTTTACTTCATAATCCACCTTTCCCAATTTTTCTTCCGCATATTCAATCATGTGTTCATTTTTCACCGGATTAATTCGTTTAAATTTACCATTTGAAAATTCATTTGCTAATTTTAGCGATTCTTTTTCAACTGCTATCGGATTTGTAGACATTAAAATACCAATATCGTCCATAATCGGATCCATCAACCTTCCAACACAATCACAATCTTCGGTTATGTTTTTTAAAACGTTTATGTATACCAAATTACGATTGAAATAATCAATAACGGCCCGACAATAATCGACTATCTTCTCTTGCAACTTGCGATTTGTAGATCCGCTCCAGGGAATCGATACGGCCCCATATTCACAAATGGCTATACACATTGCACAGCCGATACATTTTTCCGGATCTATTTTTAGACCTTTTTCTGTTTTTTTTATAGCGCTCACATCGCAATTTTCAACACAGGCATGACAGTTCGTGCATCTTTCCGTATGAATTGAAGGGCTGATATCCGAATGCATATGGAGTTTTCCCGCTCGAGAACCCAATCCCATTCCGATATTTTTTAAAGCACCTCCGAAGCCGGTTCCCGAATGTCCCTTGAAGTGGCTCAGGACTATTAGTGAATTATAATTTTTTATTCCCTCCCCTATTTTTGCATTTTCAACAACCCCGTTTTTTACGGGTAAATCTATTTTTGATTGTCCATTTTCTCCATCCAAGATATCGATGGGAGCAAATCCGAATCCGTGCTCTTTTGCAACTTTGAGATGGTCTTTTGCACTTGTTCGTGAACCCCTGTAGAGAACGTTGCACTCTACCAAAGCTGATTTTTTCCCCGAATTTTTTACTTTTTTATGAACTTTTTTCGCAAAATCGGGGTTGAGATATGTTTTATTTCCTTTTTCTCCGAAGTGAACTTTTATTCCCACCTTATCCTTTAAATTGGAATAATCTATTTTATCGATTATTTTTTTGAAATTTTTTGAAAAATATACGCAATCCATGTTTTATTTGATTAATTCCTCGTGATAGTCATTTGCTCTTCCCTCTTTGGTTTTGAAGGCTTCATAAGATGGCAGATTGCAAAAAATTATTTCTCCGTCAAGAAAATTGGAAAAAATCATATTTTTTCCGTCCGAACTGACATCGAGTCCGGTCGGCTGATTACCTCCGACCAGCGCATCCAATTTTTCTCCGGTTTGAGAATTAAAAAATAAAATTGAACCCCATTCGGGACCCGGCTGATTATAACCCTCGGGATTGTTTGCTCCTCGATTCGAAACTATGAGTATTTTTTCGTCCGGAGTCAATCTGATCGTGTTCGGATTATTGTCGGTTTCGGTCAGTTTTTTTACTGATTGGTCATTTTTATTAATCATGTAAATTTTCCCTTTTCCCATGTCGGAAGCGTAAATATAGTCTTCAGATCCTATTAAGTCCCTCATGGCACCTCCCGTTTTTATCAGTGTTTCGGATTCGCCGGTTTCTAAATTGTGTTTTTCTATTTCTCCGTTATCAAAACCGGCTACATACATTCGTTTTCCGGACAAATAAATTCCTCGAGGAGTGGTTACTGTTGAAATTTTATTTTCCAAATCTCCGGAATCGATATCCAATTTGGAAATATCGTTTCCGACCCAGTTTGAGGCGAACAATTTGTCTTTTTGAAGATCAACTATTTTAGTCCAAGAACTTTCGGTTTCTAATTTTTTTTCAATCCTCCTTTCAGTTGCATCTATTTTGAATATTCGTCCGGTTTCCATTTGGCTTACGTAAGCATAAGAGCCGTCTTTATTGAACTTTATTTCGGTTCCTCCGCCGCCCGGAAGCGATAAATCTTTTCGTTTTTCTTTTTTAAAATCAAAAATCACAACACCGTAGTTTTGGTTCATGAGTGAAGTAGACCAGAACTCATTGCTTTTCGGTCTGAATGCTATTGATTTTGGAGAAGGAATACCTTTTATTGAATATCCACAGTTAACAATTTGGTCGGAATGAACTTCAAATTTTTCCGGGCTATAAGGCTCACCGAAATCTTCTTCGTTATTTTCTGTGCCCTCCGGTTTTTCGTCATTTATTTTTTCATCATTTTTATCTTGAGGCTCTTTTTTTGTTTCTTTACCTTGTTTCTCATTTAGGTATTCTTGAGCTTTTTCTTCGCTATTTTGCACTTCATTTTCATCCGATTCATATCCGGCATGAAAAATTGCTATTGATCCGATTAAAAAGATTATTGAGAAAAAAATTATAAAATAGCTTTTATTCATTGGTTTTGTTAAAGTAATTCGGGTTTTTCTTTTCTACTTTTTTAATTAATTTTTTAAAAATAAAGGCTTCTCCCGTTTTAAGGTAAATGTATCCTGCTGCTGAAGCGATAAAAGCCCCCAGAGCATCAAGTATCAAGTCGTGCATGGTATCCAAGACTCCGAGCCGGGTATCGAAATAACCGTAGACCAGCTCCAGATTGCGAGCTTTTTGCATATTTAATCCGAAAAACTGATCCATGGAAAATTCAAATATTTCCCATAATGCACCCAAGGAAAGAGCAAACGTAAATCCAAAAAAAGCAATTAGAAAAGGAGAGGCTTTCAGTTTTCCGGTTTTGTATAGTGAGTAAGGTATTAAAAAACCCAAAAATCCCAAGCCGAGCCCACTTACTGCATGAAGCAAAGAATCAAACCATTCGAATCTATAATAAAAGTCTCTAATCCCACCCAAAAAAACACCTGCATATATGAAAGCTATCAAAGCCAACTGAAGTTCTCCGGGCAAATAAAAATCATATTTTTTTTGAACTAATTGACTTATTAAAATCAGTCCGAAGGTTAAAACGGTAAGAAAGAATGCAAACCAATTTTGAATCCATAAATTAATTAGCAATGCTATTCCCAAAGATAGAAATATAATTCCAGTTATGAGATTGTATACCTTTGATTTTTTCTTTAGATTTGCGAGCATAAATAAGCGGATTATTTGATAAAAAACAAGGGAGGTATTAACCCTCCCTTTTACTCCTATTATTCAATAATTTTTAATTTATCGATTTCGTATCCGTTCTCGAATAGCATTGTTTTTACCTCCGGTTTAATCGTTAAATTCGAATGGCCCGATTTTTTTAAGGAAACACCTTCCTTTATTAGTTCCGGGATCTTCTCCACTATTTGAGGGTCGGGCCTTTCTTCAGCAAGGCTTAGAGACCACTTAACTTTAATTTCGCTTTTCTCTTTTTTAATTGTAAATTTACCGGACAAGGGAGACACAACCATTACCTTTTCGCTGGGTCGTTTTATTCCGAAATTAATAACATTGCCGGACTCAACAAAAAGTGATTCGTTTCGATCATTGATTATCAGCAGCTTCTGGTCGGGGAGTTGAGTGTAAGTGAATATCGATATTCCGAGAAAAAGAACTGAAAGAGAGAAAATCCAAGCAGCTATTTCCAAATAAGTATTTTTTGATTTTCGAAAAAGAAAAATCGGAAAACCGAGCAGGATGAATACTCCTAAAAAAACTATTACGGGCAACTTAACAATCAAAGGGTATTGGTTCAGTCGAATTCCGAGAAAGAAAATTAAAAGTGCAAATACTAAAAGAGCAGGAATAATTAAAAGACGGAATCCCAATTCAAATACTATTTTAACCATCTTCGAACCGAATCCATCTTTAGGGTGGATGGTTATCCCTCCTTCCTAATTTATTCTAACACAAAAATATTCTGATTTAAACTCAAAGAGAGGTAGGAAAATCAAAGAAAAGACTCTTTAAATTAAACTTTTGTTGAACTTTCTTTTTCAGAGCTATGATTCCCAGGGTTTCGGTGGCATAGTGTCCTCCGAAAAGAACATTTATTTTTCCGTCTCTGGCTACTTCGGCAATATCTCTTTCTTCACCGGTTATAAGCAAGTCAAGTTTTTTTTCCAGAGCTTCGTAAACGAATCCACCACCGGAACCGCTAACCGCTCCGATTCGTTCAATTTTTTCCGGTCCGAAATTTAATAACTTACACTCTTTATCCAGAATTTCCTCTAATTTGTTTGCTACAGTTAGAATATCAACCGGATTGGTCTCCCCTATCCAACCGATTTCGTCGGCCATTCTTTCTGTTGGTTTTATGGATAATTTTTTTAATATTTGAGCGTTATTACCCACCTCCTCATGCTTATCCAGCGGTAAATGAACAGCATAGAGAGAAGTATTGGTTTCCAGCAAGGGTCTTGCCCTGGACTTCATCCAGGAACTTAAAGAAGGATTTTTTTTCTTCCAAAATATTCCATGATGA
>CAZDOR010000004.1:0-46735 GCA_964507105.1 uncultured Candidatus Saccharibacteria bacterium
TTTTTCTCGAAAAGTTTATCTTTTAAAAGTACAATTTTCATCCTTATCCCTCCTTTTTTAATTGTGGTTGAAAACCACTCGAAACCAGTTGACTTCAAGTGACCTTCAACCCGGAAAGCAAAGATATACCTTTAAAGAAGCTCTCGCTCTACCTCGGAAGCGAGGGATTGGGGCTGAAACCTACCTACCCTGCCTGCCGGCAGGCTGGCGGCAGGCAGGAAAGTTCGCATCAGCCCGGAAGCGAAGATATCCTTTTCGAAGAAGTTCTCGCAGGTAGTTTAGCAAGGTTTTTCAGCTATGCTGAAAATAAACTACCGAGAGCGCAGGAGCCAAAATCACGCCGGGATTTTGAGTTCCGATTCTTACGAAAAGGATATCGAGCGCAATTAAAAAGCCTCCCGATTTCTCGGGAGTTTTAAAATCTATTGTAAACTTAAATTACGAAAAACCTCCCGAATCCAAACCGATAAAGAAAAAACCAAAAAAATGACTTTTTGTTTTAGGAAGATTTTTCATATTTTCTCCATTATAATAGCAACTTTTTAAAATAAACTTATTTTTTAACCGGATACGTTCCCAAAAATTTAAAGAAAAGTGCCTTGTCTTTAACCTTTTTAAAGGCTCTCTTTACTTTGGAGTCTTTTTTATTTCCTTCGAAGTCGAGAAAAAACCTATAAACCCACGGATGTCCGGCAATCGGCTGTGATTCGATTCTGGTCATGTTGATGTCTCTTTTGCTAAATTCTTCTAAAATTTCCAATAATGCTCCGGGCTCATGGGTAGTTTGAAATACAAGAGAAGTCTTTTTATTTAAATCAGTTTCTTTTTTGTATTCTCGCTTGGCCAAAATTAAATATCTGGTGAAATCCTCTCTCTCCATCTCAACCTCTCTTTCTAATATTTTCATGTCAAAGCCTTCCGCTGCTCGCTCATTGAAGACTGCTCCCGTATTAACTTCATTTCCGTCAACAGAAACTTTGAGTCGTTCCATCGGTCTGTATGAGGGTATCACAACCAGATCTCTTTTTTCTATAAATCCTCTGGTTTGTTTTAAAGCTTCCGGATTAATAAATATTCGTTCGATATCTTTCATTTCCGCCTCATTGGGTCCGATGAGGCAATAATCAACCTCTATTTCGGTCTCTCCATATATGAAGAGGGGCGACTTAATCAATAAATCGAACACCTCTCCCATGCTTCCTCGTAGCGTATTCTCAATCGGAACTACTCCGAAATCGGCACTGCCATTTTCAACAACCTCAAAAATATCTTCATAAAAATCAAAAGAAACCGTGCTGATTTTCTCTTCTAAAAATCTATGTGCAGCCTCTTCCCCATACGAGCCTTTTTCACCTTGAAAAGCTACTTTTTTAGTATTTTTATTCATGTTTTTATATTATAATAGAATAAATTTTAATCTGCAAACTATAATTTTTCAAAAAGAATCTTTTTTTCCGAATTCTCAATTTGAAACTTTATTTTTTTCGCTGTTTCGGGAAGAAAAGAACTAATCATGTCCTGTAATCTGTAACACACATAAAGCATTTCAATAATTACTTTTTCCTGGTTCCATGACTCTTTCCAGGGCTTCTTTTTCTCGATATATCTGTCCATAAAATGTATCAAATTCCAAATTTCTTCTAAAGCTTTCTTGAATTGATAATTATCAATCAACTCATCTACCCTCTTTTCCGTCTTGCTAACTTTTCTCATTATTTCCCCGCCAGCTTTTCTGTTCTTATCAAAATTAATGTTCATTTTATTCGCTAATCCTATTGTTCTGGCAATTAGATTTCCCAACCCATCCGCCAAATCGGAGTTATATTTATTCTCAAACCTTTCACGGGTAAAATCGCCGTCGTCAGTCGGAGGTATTTCGGACAAGAGGTAGTATCGCACGGGATCGACTCCATACTGATTAATCAGTTGAATGGGATCAACTACATTGCCCATCGACTTTGACATTTTTTTACCTTCGGAAGTGATAAATCCGTGAACGAATATATTTTCAGGAATCTCAATTCCGGCGGATAAAAGAATCCCGATCCAAATTATTGAATGAAAACGCAATATATCTTTGCCGATACAATGAACATCAGCAGGCCAAAATTTTTCAAACTTTTCATCGTCTTCTGAATATCCTAAAGCAGAAACATAATTGCTTAAAGCGTCAACCCAGACGTACATTCTTTGGCTTTCATCTCCGGGAACCGGAATTCCCCATTTTAATTTTTCTTCCGGTCTGGACACACTTATATCATTAAGTCCTTCCTCCAAAAAGGAGAGCATCTCTTTTTTTCTGCCATCGGGTATGATTTTCAAGTCTTCATCCGAAATCAGCTTCTTTATCTCTTCTTCGTATTTTGATAATTTAAAAAAATAATTTTCCTCCTCAACTTTCTCGGGTGATTTATCATGATTGGGACAAACTCCGTTAATCAAATCTCTTTTTGTTAAAAAGGCTTCACAGCCCACACAATAATAACCGGTATATTTTTTTTTATACAAATCACCACTCTTTTTCAATTCTTTCCAAATTTTTCTAACGGTAGGCCAATGCTTATTTCTATCGGTAGTTCTTATAAAGTCATCGTTTGAAATATTCAATAATTCAATCAGGTTATCAAAACTTTTGACTACCTCGTCCACGAACTCTTGAGGCTTCATATCCTCCTCCGCTGCTTTTTTTGCAATCTTTTGTCCGTGCTCGTCAGTTCCGGTGAGAAAAAAAGTTTCTTTTCCTTTTTTCCTGTTGTGTCTGGCCAACACATCGGCCTGTACAAGTTCTAATGCGAATCCTATATGCGGAGAGGCGTTGGTATAAGCTATGCTCGTTGTCACATAAAAACTGTTCATAATTCAATTATTGATTATTATCGTAAATTCTCCTTTTGTATGCGGTTCGTCACTTAGGTTTTTTTGGATATTTTTAATGCTTCCCCTATATATTCTCTCATATTTTTTGGTCAGTTCACGACAAACCACGGCCTCTTTTTTTTCATCCAAATCAGCCAACTCTTCAAGCGTTTTTAAAATTCTGTGAGGAGATTCGTAAATTATAACCGGATGATCATAAGAGAAAACTTTTCTCAAAAATTTACTCCTTTTTCTCTTTTTCGGCGGAAAACCCAAAAAAGTAAATCTGTTCATGTAGAACCCGGAGATGCTTGCCGCAGCAGTAACTGCCGAAGGGCCCGGTATCGGAGTTATGTCCACATCCATTCCTCCATCCACTATCATTCGTATTAATTTACCGGCCGGATCGGCTATCCCCGGTGTTCCGCTGTCGGATACCAGTGCCAAATTCTTTCCCCCTTGCAGTTTTTTAAGAATTTCAGCCTTTTTTTTGTCTCCGCTATGGTGGTGATAACTAATCAAGGGAGTTTCAATTTCGAATTTACTGCATAATTTTCTGGTCACTCTCGTATCCTCACATAAAATGAAATCGGAATCTTTCAAAGTCCGAATCATTCTTTCCGACGTATCGGATAAATTTCCGATTGGTGTTGTTACTATATAAAGCATTCATTATTCGATTATAGTCTCTTTTTTCTTCGTTTTAAAAACTCCTTGAAAAACTCGAACACGATACCCAAAAGAGGGATCGCCAAAAAAGCTCCCAAAAAGCCCCAAAGAGTTCCCCCTACAACCAGAGCAATCAAAACCAGAACCGGGGATACTCCCATATATTTTTTAGACAAAAGCGGGGTAACCAAACTACTTTCTATCGTTTGGATTATACCGAATGCAAGAAGGGCGAAAACTGCTTTCCAGACGTTATCTATAATTATAACTACAAAAAATATAACCCCCGCAACAATCGGTCCCACATAGGGAATGAAATTAAAAAGACCGGCCAAAAGAGCGAACAAAAATGAATATTCTACATTGAAGAGATAAAAAGCGACATAAGATGTTATTCCCACGAACAATCCCGCTAAAATTCTGGTAAAAAACCAACTGGTAACTTGTCTCTTTGCTCTTCTCCAAACCACCAATGCCTGATTTTTTTCTTTTTCCGGAAAAACAACACCGATAGTTCGTTCGACACTGTTTCCTTCCAAAGAAAGAAAAATGGCCATAGTAACCAAAAATAAAGTGGTTAATGCCCCCCCGAAAGCAACGGCTAAAGCATTAAACACATTAACGGCAATCATTTCGCTCGATTCTTGCCAACTATCCAGGAAAGCTTCCACGCTTTCAAAAGCCTCGACGCCCAAATCTTCCAAGACGGGAGAAATTCTGTCAAAATATTCGGGAATGAGTCGAGAAAACTCTTTAACTTCGGCTGAAAAAACGGGAATTGACAGATAAATAAAAAGGCTGATTACTCCGAAAACCAAAAAATAAATACTTATCACCGATACAGAATGCGGCAACCCGATTTTCTTCAGAAATTTTATTCCCGGAGATACCAATATTGAAATTATCAATGCAAAAACAAAAAGAACCAGAATTTCTGAAATCTGATAAAGGAGAAAAACGGAGACTGCTATAAAAGCTATTTTTAATATCGCCCCCCAAGAAATATCGAGTATATTTTTACTTTCCATGGATCGTATAAACTTTTTTTAATTCTATCAAAATTTGGAAAATAAGAAAGCTTAAAACTCATTTAATATTTTTCCAAACTCACTCTTTTTTTCAAAAGGACCTATCATAGCCAAATTGAGTTTTTCCGGAATGAAAATTTCTTCACTGACACGTTTAAAATCTTCCACCGTGACGGCATCAATTTTTTTAAAAAGCTCTCGGGGAGTTAAAATTTCTTTTTCCAAAAGTGACTGTCTTCCATAATAAAAAGCTAAAGAATCGGAAGATTCTAATTTTAAAGTTGTCTTTCCTTTTATATAATCTTTCGCCTTTTGCAGCTCTTCTTTGCCGATTCGCCGATTTTTTATTTTTTGAAACTCTTTTAGTATCGCTCTTATGGCCAAATTGACATTTCCGTTATCAACTCCGGCTTTGGTCACGAGATACCCGGTATCGGGATTACTGGAAGCGGCAGTTTGAATGTAGTAAGCAAGCCCCATATCTTCTCGTAATTTACTGAAGAGTCTGGAGCTCATCATGCCACCGAGTGCTGTGGCGATAACTTCCTGTACGTATCTTTCCGATTGATCATCAGCGAATGCTCTGAACCCCAAACATATATGAGTCTGATCGGTATCTCTGGTTAGAAGATTTACTTCCGGCTTTGTTTGTTCTTCCGTGACTTTTCGCTTTTTTCTCGGTTTTTCTTTTCTTATGTTGGAAAAATACTTTTTCACTTTTTGCTCACCTTTCTCATGATTTACGTTTCCGGCCAAAACAACTAAAGTATTTTTAGCACTGTACTGTCTTTTCATATACTCTTTCAAATCTTTCCTGGTTATCCTCGCTACGGATTCTTTGGTTCCGGCCACATCCCAGCCGGCCGGCTGGTCTCCATATAAAAGTCTTTGCCACAAAACCTGAGTATAAGTCATCGGATTGTCATAGCGCATATTAATTTCCTCGGAAATCACCCCTTTTTCCTTTTCCACTTCTTCTTCGGGGATCAGCGAATTTAGATAAATATCGGAGACCCAATCCAGGGCCAGATCCACTTTTTCAGAATTTACCTTGGCGTAATAACCGGTAAAATCTTCGGAAGTAAATGCATTATAAGAACCCCCTATTCTGTCGAGAGTTTCTGCTATTTCCATCGGAGAAGAGCGTTTTTCAGTTTTTTTAAAAAGCATGTGTTCCAAAAAATGAGAAATGCCCATAATTTCTCTTTCTTCATACTTTGAGCCAGTTTTAACCAGCAACAAAACCACGACCGCCCTGGTTCCCTTTTGAGGAACCGTAACTACATTCAGTCCACTTTCCAGTTTTGTTTTTTTATAATCCTGCATAAAATCAAACTTCCCAACCCAAGTCAATAAACTTTTCACCGTTTAGAAACTTCTCAACTATATCGTTTAAATTGTTTATATCAACTCTGATTTGTTTCATGGAATCTCTTTCTCTGATTGTGACCGAATTGTCTTCCAAGCTGTCAAAGTCAACAGTAACACAAAGTGGAGTTCCGACTTCATCTTGTCTTCTGTATCTTTTACCTATCGATCCTGTCTCATCGTAAACAGTTGCAAAATCTTCTCTAATTTGCCCAAAAACTTCTTGAGCTTTTTCTACCAGTTCTTTTTTATTTTTGAGTAGAGGGAATACCGCCACTTTAGTGGGGGCAAGTTTGCGATCAAATCTAAGAATTTTTTCAGTTCTGTCCGATGAATCATCCCTACCATCCTCTAATTCCTCAAAAGCATCCGTGAGAAAAGCCAAAAAGGATCTCTCTACACCGATCGAGGTCTCAATAACCCATGGATATTCTCCGTCCACCGCCAGATCTTCGTTGCTGTGCTTTGAATGATTGGATAGATCCCAATCACCTCTATTGTGGACACCTTCAATTTCACCCCATCCGAAAGGAAACTTGTATTCTATATCAACCTGCCTCCGCGCATAATGAGCCCTTTCTTCTTCACCGATTTCGTTTTTTCTAATTTTATCCATATCAATTCCCATCCTCTCATACCACTTAAGTCTCTGCTCTAACCAGAACTCAAAAAATTCATCAGCATCTTCTTCTTTACAAAACCACTGCATCTCCATTTGCTCGAATTCTCTCATTCTGAAGATAAAGTTTCCGGGAGTTATTTCATTTCTGAAAGATTTACCGACTTGAGCAATACCGAAAGGTAAATCAACCCTCATTGAGTCCATGACATTTTTAAAATTAACAAATATTCCTTGACAGGTTTCAGCTCTGAGGTAGGCAGTAGTGGCATCATCTTCCACAGGGCCCACAAAAGTTTTCATCATCAAATTGAAATCTCTGGGCTCCATTAACTCGCCTCCGCAACTTGGACATTCTTCAATATCTTTACCATCCTCTTCCAAATCCTTGAATCGCTTATGACAGTCCTTGCACTCGCTGAGTTTATCCGCAAAACCTTTTGACAGGTGTCCGGACGCTTGCCATATCTCGGGATTCATAATTATCGAAGAGTCCAAACCCACTACATCTTTTTGTTTTTTGGTCATCTCTTTCCACCACTCATTTTTCAAATTTCTTTTAAGTTCAACACCTCTTGGTCCAAAGTCATAAGTTGAGCTGAATCCACCATAAATTAGTGAAGATGGAAAAACGAAACCCTTTCTTTTGGTTAAAGATATAATTTTTTTTACAGTTTTTTGCATAATTTTTTTAGTTACTTTCATCTTCATCATCCTCAGCCTCTCCACCTTCTTCATGCTCGATTTCTTCCGGTCTGTCATCCACATCGATTTCTAGAATTTCTAACATGTCTTTCTGAATTATAGAGTCCAATTCAACAGCCAGCTCCTCCTCGGTCCATGTGTCAGTTCCGGTTATTTCAGTTCTGTTTAAAAGAGGTGTATCTTCATCAGCTGAGGTCGTCGGTATTATTTCCAATTGAAAACTTGCTTCGGGGCTGGGCATGGACGCCCCTGCTCCTTTTTCCACTTCTTTCAAGCTCCAAACCAGTTCACCGCTGTCCGAATTAAATTTCATTTCTCCTTCATCAAACTCTTTATCAACCACTTCAACATCCTCCGGAACTGTTGTAACAACCTTGACATCTTCAAGATCGTTATAGTAGTTCTCTATTTTCCAATTTACGGTGTAGTTACTGAATTCATTTAATTCCAATGGAAACGGACCTTTGGAATTGAAAGAATCTTCTTCTGCTAACAGTGATTGACTTAAATCCATATCGGTGTTTACCTTCACTCTCGATTCCTCACGCGCCTGAGTAAGGCTGATTGAAGTAACTATTTCCGGATTATAAGGTAATCCGTCTTCCTTTACCTTGGCCCAAAAAGATAGCTTTTCTTCATCGTCGGGCCTGAGCCTTCTGAGCTCTGAAAAAGATGAATGACCCCACATAATAGATCCGGCATCTTTTTGAAGCCTGCCTCCCATAGGCTCAACTTCATCCATATCCATAAGCTCAGAATCCAAATCAACAGTCAAAAAGAGATCTTCCAGAGTCTCGTCTCCAATATTTTTAAAATAAATATCATAGAGCAGATCCTCACCCGCATCGGCTACATGATCAGAGCTGTCGTTAACTACCACGTCAACAAACAGATTCGGTTGAGGAATCAAGACCTCATCATCCACTTCTTTTAAAGTTATAAACCTATCAAACTTCCATACACCAAGCTCTCCTTTAAATCCTTTAACGTCCCCGTGATCACCTTCAAGCTTTCCGAAAACCTCAATAAGCCCACCCTCATTTCCACTTAAAACATCTCTCTCCCATTCATTATTCTCTAATCCGGAAGGAGTGCTTCTCAAAAACTCAAAACTGGAAGGATAGTCAAGTTTAATTCCTAAATTTTCTAAAGGATCATCCAGATTTGAAAAATATCTCACCCTGAAAGGAAATTCTTCGTCAGCTTCAGTTTGCTCAGGTAAATCAAGTTCGAAGCTTATCGGAACATTGGTTATTATACCCGTATGAGTTCTCTCAACCTCATATTCGGCGGATAAATTTTGAGGAGTGTAGTTGAACCATGCTCTGACCTCAACGGAGTCTCCTTTTTGTCCGAATATTTTTGCACTGAAGTCAATTATCTCTTCCTGTCCCGGATTTAAATCATCTAACTCCTCAACTCTTCTAAAAGTTTCTCTTTCTTCCGTAACCTCATCTTCGTCATCCTTGACCGGAACTGCAACTTCGGGGTATTCAAAAGTAATCGATGCATTTTCAAGCCTGATATCACTGTTATTTCTGTACCTGATAGAATATTCAACTTCCTGGCCAACTTCAACCTCTTCCGGTCCGATAATTTCAACTCTTAAATCCGCCTCGGAAAAACTTCCCCGGTCAAAATAAACCAAAGCCACCGTAGCGGCGATCAAAGCCAAAAAGAAAGTAAAAAAAGTTATTTTTTTCAATTTATTTTTCATAGTGTTGTTGCTTCTTTTGAATAAAGTTTACCAGACTACTCCTCCTTATTCAAATCCTGCGAGGAAGAAATTGAATGTATTTTTCCAATATTTCTTCTGCTCTTTTAAAATTGGCTTTCTGACTCAAAAAATCTTCGAACCGGGTTTTAAAAATTAGAAGTAAAAACTTCTTATCTTTTTCGGAAAATTTTATCAAAGGACGGTTATCAACTTTCTCCTTACAGCCCGGACAAATTGCTCCGCCGTGCCACGGACTGAAAAATCCGACTTTTTCATCATTATCGATAATACAGGAATCAACTTTGGGAGCATAGCCCAAAAATTCCAAAAACTTAAATGCGAAATAGAAATAAAACAATTTTAATTCTTCTTTTTTATCACCCTTGTTCGACAAGCCATCCAATAGATAAAAAGATTTTTTAATCAGGGCCCATAAATTCTCGTCTTCTTCCTCCTCGGTGATAAAAGAATCTATCAACTCGGATATTTTGAAAGCAACCGACATTTTTCCTAAATCGTTCTTTATTTTGGAAAAATTGTTTATTGTTTCCGAATCGGTCAAAATATTGTAATTTCGTCCGCGGACAAACTCTATATTGCTATAGCAAAATAGTTCCGAGCTTGATCTTAGTTTCGATTTTATCTTTCTTATCGACTTACCGGCAACAAACAATTTTCCAAAATCCCTACTGTAAGCTATCAGGTATTCATCCGCTTCGAACCGTTTTATCTTTTTAAGAAAAATAGCTTCAGTTCTATAGCGAGTGTGCATCTATCTATTCTGTTATATTGATTCCCAATTTCAATTCCTTCTCATCGACTTCAACAGTCTTGGTCCATTTCGCTTTTTTAATGGAATTGGAAATATTAACAGCCGAAGTTTCTCTTTTTAAGTAATCCCTTTTATTTTCAAAGAGATCATCAAAATTACCTTCATAAAAAAGGTTAATCTCTTGATCCGGAGTTAAATCGGCTTTTTTTCTCAAGTGTTGAGTTCTTCTGACAATTTCTCTGGCCATTCCTTCCTCCTTTAATTCCGGAGTGATATTCGTTGCGAGATCAAAATTGTCAGCTACGGTAATTTCTTTAACGTTCACTTCATCTTTGAGAACTTCTTTAGCATCTTCACTAATCTCTTCGTCTATCTTCATTTCAGACAAGGGCTGTCTAACTTTGAGCTCGTTTCTGGATCTTTCCGCTAACCCTTCTTGCGCCAAATTTCTAACAATTTTCATCTCCCTCTCCAATTCTTCGTCAATAAGACTTTCGTCAGGCTCCGGAAAGTCAGCTAAGTGAACTGATTTTTTCCCGGTTAATTCCTTGTATAAATAGTCAGAAACGAAAGGGGCGTAAGGGGCAAGCATTTTTACTATCATCCTCAAAACGTAGTGAAAAGTTTGAGCAAATTCTTTCTTTTCTTTTTCCGATTCGGGTTTTTGAAGTTTTCTTCTTGATCTTCTTATGTACCAGTTCGATAAATCATCTATTGCTTTTTCAACTTCTCTGGATGCTTCCGTTAACTTATAATCATCCATCCATTTTATGAGTTCTTTATTAGCTCTATTTACTTTGGATAAAATCCATCTATTCAAAATGTGTTTGGGCTCTACATCTCCCTTCAAGTCTTCTTCCTCAGCATAAGTATCAAAAAATGAATAGCTGTGCCAAAGAGTCGAGATAACCTTTCTGTTCGTTTCTCTGACTCTATCTTCTGAGAATCTATAATCCTCTCCTATCTTAGTGGAAGAAAGAAGAAAAAATCTAAGTGAATCCGCTCCGTAACTATTAAAGATATGATCCATCTCAGGATAATTTCTAAGTCTTTTTGATAACTTCTTTCCGGTTTCATCCAGCAAAAGACCGTTTGCAATTACGTTTTTGTAGGCCGGCTTATTTTTTCCTAATCCTTGATCCTTGAGAGTTAGAGCAGTGGCTAATACGTGCAAAGTATAGAACCAGCCCCTGGTTTGATCCATTCCTTCGGCGATAAAATCAGCCGGAAAAGCTTCTTCCCCCGTTTTTTTATCCTCAAAAGGATAATGAAACTGAGCATAGGGCATGGATCCGGACTCGAACCAACAGTCAAACACCTCTTCCACTCTCATCATCTCTCCGCCACAATCACAGTCCAAAGCAACCTCGTCAATGTGTGGCCTGTGCAGATCATCGGGCTCCTCTCCGAGTTCTTTGATTGATCCTACGGCTTTTTGAGAATCGCACTCACTACACTCCCAAACCGGAATCGGAGCACCCCAAAATCTATTTCTGGAAACCGACCAGTCTCTGGCACCTTCCAGCCAATTGCCGAATCGCCCCTTTTTGACATGCTCGGGAACCCAATGAATTTGCTCATTATTTTTTAATAATTGATCCTTAAAAGCAGTTACTTTTATGTACCAACTTTCAAAAGCGTAGTATAAAAGCGGGGTATCACATCGCCAACAAAAAGGATACGAATGCTCATAGCCCTCCGTTTTGTAAAGTAAATCTTTTTCTTTCAAATCTTCCAATATCTTTTTGTCCGCTTTTTTAACGAACACTCCTTCAAAGTCACCCCCGTGTTCGTTAAATTTCCCTTCTTCATCAACCAAGTGGAAGAAGGGTAAATTCTTTTCTTTTCCGAGTTCAAAGTCATCTTCACCATACATCACCGCCGTATGAACTATTCCGGTTCCTTCTTCAAGAGTAACGAAATCAGCCAAGTAAACCTGAAAACAGTTTTCTATTCCTTCCGGCTTGGCTTTTTTCATATGGTTAAAGAGCGGTTCGTATTTCAACCCTTCAAGATCACTCCCCTTCATCTCTTTTTTAACCTTAAAATCCCCATCCAAGACTTCTAATCTCTCTTTTGCCAATATTAATTCTTCACCCTCAACTTCAACTAAAGCGTAGTCAAAATTCTCATCAACAACCAAGGCGACATTTCCGGGTAATGTCCAGGGGGTGGTAGTCCAAGCTAAAAGTTTTGCGCCTTGAAAATTACCACTTGTCACTTCCATTTTCATAAATACGGAAGGATCAGTCGTCATCTCATAGCCTTGATTCACCTCAAAATTCGAGATGGGAGTTCCGCATCTGGGACAATATGGAGAGATTCTATAATCTTTATAAACCAAATCCTGATCCCAAAGTTTTTTAAAAACCCACCAAACTGATTCGGTATACTCCTTATCCATAGTAGAATAATCATCGTCATAATTAGCCCATCTTCCTATTCTGGATAAAGTTTTTTTCCAATCATCTACACACCTGAATACCGAATCTTTACATTTGGAGTTAAACTCTTCTATGCCCACCTCCTCTTCGATCTCTCTCTTACTATTTACATCGATCTCTTTTTCTATCAAATTTTCAATCGGAAGTCCATGACAATCCCAACCGACTCTTCTGGGGACTCTGTAGCCCCGCATCGTTTTGTACCTTAAAACGGAATCCTTGATACTACTGGCCAATACGTGTCCGTAATGCGGCTTTCCGGTTGCAAACGGAGGGCCGTCATAAAAGCTAAAGAGGTCCGCATCTTTTCTGTTTTCTAATGTTTTTTGGAATATCTTTTCCTCATCCCAAAAATCCATTATTTCTTCCTCTATTTTTGAAAAATTCATAAACTTGTAGCTTTAATTTAACTTTATAAGTTCTGCCGTTCTAAAAAGGTTTTTATTCTTCTTAATTTGGACTAATTCATCGACATTTCTTCCTTTTAATTTTCCTTCTAAAAGCCATAGGGGGTCCCTATGGCTGATAATCAAAATATTTTTGTCTTCCGTTTTTTTATCTGTTTTTAAAAGAAATTTCCACATTCTTTCTTGTGCATCTCTAAGACTTTCTCCATCTTTCGGAGTTTTTTCAAAGTTATTTTTTTCAAATTTTTTATAAAAATCCTTCTTCTTTTTTCCGTGCCAGACTCCCAAATTAATATCTCTTAACTTTTCTGTAAAAATTATATCTTCTTTAAACCTGATCTTTTCTTTAACTATTTTAGCGGTCTCCCGGGTTCGTAGAAAATCGGAGGAGTAAATTTCATCCAAATCCAACTCATTAATGATCTCAGCTTTTAACTCTACCTGTTTTTTACCAATCTCACTGAGAGGTACCTTGTCAGTGCAATCTTCAGGATAAATATATCCCTCCTTTTCTTCTTGGTAATTTGTTCTTCCGTGTCGAAATAGATAATAGTTATTTTGCAACATATTTATTTTACATTTTTTCCGGTATGGATATTCCTAAAAGTTCAAGTGCTTTTTTCAAAGATTCGAAACTTGCTTTGGTAATCGTCAATCTTTGATCTCGTTTTTCTTTAGAATTCAATATCGGGTGGTCGTTATAAAAACTATTAAAAGTTCTGGCGACTTCATAAGCATAATTAGCTATAGTAGAAGGTGTAAAGTTTCTTTTTGCCGCATCAATTCTTTCTTCAAATTCGGTAATTTTTTTGACTAACGATCTTTCTTTTTCAGACAAATCAATAAACTCAAAATCAAACCCGGCTGCATCTTTTAAGACACTCTCAGCTCTTAACGTGGTGTATTGAAGATAGGGTCCGGAATTTCCTTTTAAATTTAAAACCTTGTCCCAATCAAAAGCTATATCTTTTTTGTAATGCTTTTTTAGGTCGGCATATTTAACAGCCCCCACCCCTATCTTCTTGGCAATCTCTTTTTTTTCTTCTTCCGTAATTTCACCTGTTGTCTTTGAATTGTCAATGATGTCTTCCGCTCTGCTTACAGCTTCATTCAAAACGTCTTCCAGATGGATTGTTTTTCCTTTTCTGGTTGACATTGCTCCATCCTTTAGCCTATACATTCCATGCGCAACATGCATAAAAGAAGATTCATCCTTCCATCCCAACATTTCTACAGTTTTAAATAATTGGCGCATATGAAGCTTTTGATCCGCACCAATTTCATATACGAGAAGATCCGGATCCCATCTATCTATTCTGTATTTTGCCGTTGCTAAGTCTCTTGTAAAATAAGTGGTGCTTCCATCGGACTTCAAGAGCATCGCCGGTGGCATTTCATCTTTAAAATCAACAATGAGGGCTCCTTCTGATTTTTTAGCGATTTCCTTTTTTTTAGCCTCCTTTATCACCGCCTCCATCTTGTCCTGATAAAAGCTCTCTCCCATCACATGATCAATATCAACATTCAAAAGAGAATAGGTTCTATTAAACTCTTCCAAGCTGGTTTCAACACATTTTTTCCATATTTTTCGTGCCTTTTTGTCACCATTTTCAAGGCGCTTGAACCATCTTCTGGCCTCATCTTCCATTCCGGGATCTTCTTCCGCTTCTTCATGAAACTCAACATAGAGGCGTTCGAGATCATCAACTGATAAATCTTCGGGTTTTAAATTATTTTTAACTATTTGATATAAAAGTTTTCCGTATTGAGTTCCCCAATCACCCAAATGGTTCACTCCGATCGTTTCCCATCCACAGAAATTGTAAATATTATAAATGGCTTGCCCCACTATGGTAGAACGTAAGTGGCCGATTCCAAATGCTTTTGCGATATTCGGAGCGGAATAATCCAACACCATCGTCTTGTCCCGTTTTTCAACATTGAACTTTAAAAGCTCTTTTAATTCATTAAGCAGGGCCGATTCAGTTAATCGAAAATTCAAAAACCCTCCTTTACTTTCACATTCAAAAAGATCACAGGATAAATCTTCAGATATCTCAGCAGCAATCTTTTTGGGGTTCTTTTTCAACTTACCCGCCATTTTGAAAGATACATTGCTGGAAAAATCGCCATGACTCTCATCTGCTGGGATCTCTAAATTTAATTCATGAGTGGCTATGGATTTGTCATAAACCCTTTTAAAAGAAGTCTGTATTTTTTCTTTAATTTTCTTTCCAATCATATGTTAATAATAACACAAACGGATAATAATTTGAACCTTAAAAAGCAAAAGCCGGCCCGTCTCGGACCAGCTCTTGAGCGATGAGGCTTTAATTCTATTCCTCGATCTCGCAAGACCCGTCAACGCATACGCAATCGGCCGACGGTTGAGGGCTTACCACCTGGGGACACACTATATCATCATCGCAATTGAGCTCAGTATCCTCCTCGTTTACACATTCCCAATTGGCTCCCGCATTTTCAGGGCAACAATTGGTTGATACCCACCGGCAATCCGCATCTTCGTCACAGCTGTAAACGACATCTTCTTCTACTTCGAAATGAGCAGAGAGAATAGATTCTTCCTTGATTTCAAAAACACACTCTTTCTCCCACCTATCACATTCGGTTGCACTTCCTTCTCTTTCCCATCCGTTAAATTCATACCCCTCATCAGGGATGGCTTCAACTGTTATTTCTTCCCCTTCTTCGTACTTATGAGTTTCGGGTTTCGGATCTGTAGTTCCTCCATCCATAGCCATAAGACTTAATTCCACCCTTTCTTTTGAGTCTTCACAATCAAAAATTTCATTCAACCGATCTCTGGTTTTTTCTTTCAGGGTGAATCCGAATCGAGCCTCGCCCTCCAATTCAATTCCTTTCTCTTTTTGAAAATCATAAAGCGCGCGCGCTGAATCCCAGCCATAAACTCCATTCTTTTCTCCTTCGAAATATCCTTCAATTTCCAATGCCCGCTGAAGATTTTTCACATCCTCATCCTCGTCTCCATACTCCAGATTTTTATCGAACTGATGACAAAAATCATCTTCCAACTCTTCCAGGTGATTTTCCATTGCTCGACGCAGCCCGTCGAGGTTAACTTCGGCTCCCGTTTCTTCAGCCATCTTTTCAATTCGATTCATGTTTTCCCGAATGCGCTCCGCTGCACGTTGTCTTCCGTCTACGGCTTGTTGCGGAGGATTGGCAATCGCAAATCCGAACCCGAAAAGTAAAAATATAACCGTCATGAACGTAATTTTCTTAAATTTCATAATTAAGTAATTAATTTAAACGACCTTTTCTGGAATTATACAAAAAAAATTACGACTTGTCATTTTATATATTTATTGTTAAAGTATTTTCTGTTAATATGAAGATATGCCCACTTTATCCAAAAACAAAAAAGCTTTTCATGATTACGAAATTCTCGAAAAATTCGAGGCGGGTATCGTTTTGAATGGGCAAGAGGTAAAATCAATAAAAGAGGGAAGAGTATCGCTCAAAGGATCATATGTTGTTATTCGCAAAGAGGAGCCCTTTTTAATAGGAGTCAATATTCCTCCGTATCAACCAAAAAATGCTCCCGAGGACTATAACCCTGAAAGAGCAAGGAAATTACTTTTAACTAAAAAACAGATAAAATACCTGATGGGAAAGTCCAATGAAAGGGGGTTGACTTTAGTGCCGTTAAAGGTGTATACTAAAAGAGGCTTGATTAAGCTCAAGTTTGGTGTTTGTCGCGGCAAAAAAGCTCATGACAAACGAAAGAAGATAAAAGACAGAGAAATTGACAGAAACCTGAGGCGACGAATGAAGAGAAATAAATAAATTAGCACATAAACAAACGGGGATGAGTTGACTAGACGATAGTCACCTTCAAGATGCAGCAAGCCGAGCCGGCAAACTCGTAAATCTTGCCATTTCTGTAAGTGCCAACTTACAAGAAGATTTAGCTTTCGCTCCTGCTCCGGCAGTAGCGTAACAGCTTGCTTTCACCACTGACACCCGATGGGTGGTGAAGGTACCATAATTTCGGGTTATACAAAGCTTGCTGGTCACAGGTTTTGTGAACCTATAGACCTTTGGCTGAAGCACCTTCGTCCGGTGGAAGACTTCAGTCGAGAAACAACCGGACTAAGCTTGTAGATCCATCTTGTAGGGGCTATTGGACGGGGGGTCACACCTCCCCATCTCCACATTGAAAAACTTTAATAAAAATCGAAAGTAAAACTTTCGATTAAACGCATATTTCGAACAAAACAAAAGTAAACAAGCAAATAAAAGCCAAAAAAATGAGGGTTGTTACCGCCGATGGGGAATATATCGGCGTTCTCGACAAAAAAGAAGCATTGAAAGAAGCGGAAAAAAGAGACTTGGATTTGGTTGAGATCTCACCGAATGCCAACCCTCCGGTTTGTAAGATAATAGATCACGGAAAATACAAGTACAGACAACAAAAAAAACAACAAAAGAAACAACAGAAATCCCACCAACCGGAATTAAAGACCCTCAAATTAAGCTTCTCGATTTCGGATCACGATATGAAAGTAAGAGTAAAAAAGGCAGAAACTTTCCTAAAACGAGGAGATCGAATCAGGGTGGTCCTTCCTCTTCGCGGAAGAGAAAACGCCCTACAAGACACGGCTCAGAAAAAGATGCGAAGATTTATTGAAATGATAGAAGAAAAAGTCGAAATAAAAATAGACAAGGATATAGAAAAGGAGCCTCGCGGATTAACCATGACAATAAGTAAAAATTGAAAACATGAAACCAAAAACAAGAAAGTCAATAAAAAAAAGATTTAAAATAACCAAAAACGGAAAAGTTTTAAGGAGAAAGCCTGGTCAAACTCATTACAGATCAAAAATGTCCGGAGAGGAAAAAAGAAAAGCCAGACAATGGGTTGAAGTTACCGGAGCTGAAGCGAAAAAGATAAAAAAAGCGCTCAAATATTAAAAGTAAAAACAGTTATAAGTTATGCCCCGAGTAAAAAGAGGAAAAACAAAGAGAAAAAGAAGGAAGAAAGTAAAAAAAGAAGCCAAGGGATACAAGTGGAATAGAAAAAATAAATACAAAGCCGCAAAGGAAGCTCTGATGAAAGCCTGGACTTACAAATACCGGGATAGAAAACGAAAAAAGAGGGAATTCAGAAGAAAGTGGCAAACTCAAATCAATGCCGCTTGCAGACAAAGCGATATGAGCTACAGTAGATTCATCCACGGCTTGAAAGAAAACAATATCGGTTTGGATCGAAAAATATTGGCTGATTTAGCAAACAACGAGCCGGAAACTTTTAAAGAGATATTAAGGGAAGTTAAATAAACTTTTTTGCTTTTCTGACTATTTCCCTGGTATTTTTGTAAGGTATTAGCTTCATAGCCTGATCAAAATTAACCCACTTGAAGTCAGTGTGTTCATGAGAGACCTTTATGGTCTCTTTTTTTGTTTCGGCTAAAAAATAAATAACTATTTTGAAGATTGTCTCCTCTTTTTGTTTAAAATAATATTTATTCGCTTCTTTGAAGCCGGGAATCACTCTTATTTCTCTCCTTTCTATTCCTGTTTCTTCCGACAATTCTCTGAATGCGGCCTCTTTAACCGGCTCCCCTTCTTCAATATGTCCCTTGGGAAGCCCCCAATAGTCCTTTTCCCTTCCTTCCGGGGGGTATTTGAGAAGTAAAAACTTATTTTCTTTTTTTTCTTTCCTGTATACCACGAATCCTGCTGATTTTTCCATAATTTTAGTTGAAAGATTTTTTAATCCAGCCTCTTAAGTTATCAATATCTTCGATTAGATGTGCTTCAGTAGGGGTCTGGAGAATCACATAAGCCAAAACCCTATCTTTTTCTCCGAACTTTTCTTCGAAAAGAAATAGTCCGTTATGCAAATAATTATCGTTAACTTCAAACATTCCTCCCCGAAACTCTTCCTGGTCGTAAAAAATATTTCTGTTTTTCAAATCTTTGAAAACGGAATAATCGAGGCGCGGAACCCAGCTGGCTTTGGTTATATCCAAAATCGGTTTCCTGGTGGTGTTTAAATAATACAAAAGATAATACAAGTCCTCGGCAGTGGTTTCTGACTTTCGGACTCCTTTTCCGTCCTTAAAATAAGTATTTTTCATACCGATCGAATCGGCTTTTTTCCTCATATAATCAACGGTATTGTCTCTGCCGACGTAGTGATTCAAAACCCTGGCAGCATTATCGGAATGCTCAACCAAAAGAGGTGCCAAAAGATCGACCAATCGAAATATTTGATCCGACTCGATATTAGCGTTAGAATCATCTTTTCCCAACATATAATCTCTGGCCGTTATGGAGGTGGTTACACCCATCTGCTCCGTGGTTATTATTGCAGTCATCAACTTTGTCAAATCCGAAATCACTACCGTCTCTTGTGAGTTCTTTTCGGCTAAAATTTTTCCCGATTCAATATCGACGACTAAAAAATTATTGGCGGTCACTTTCTCTCTTTCGCTTAACTTTCTTTCTTCTAAGTCAAAAGAGCTTTTTTCGTGAGTTACGGACAAAGCCGGAATTCCGGCTTCCACCAGTTCATAAAGTTCAGCCATTTCTTCATTGCGCACACGAACACAACCTCCGGAAACCGGGGAAGTATACGGAGCTCCGGAAGGATAATAAGCTTCTCCGTGAATTAAATATTTTCCATAAAGGCGCATTGAAAAAGGCATATAGACTCCGGATTCAGTAGAGAATCTCAATCCTTCTTTGGAGGTCAGTTCATAGAGTCCGCTCGGAGTACCGTTCCATCCTTCGGGACTGCCCGAAGCTAAAACATCAAATTCGTAACGATGGCCATTTTGAACGTAATAAATCCTTCCGGTATGGGTGTTCACTTTGAGATAATTATCTAAGCTGTCTTCAAAAAAACGGTAATCGGAAAAGTAATCACTCCCCTCGAACGTTAGCGATGATTTGATTTTTTCCATCTCTTTTTCGTAGGAAAGCCCTTCCGGAATACTGAAATCAACCGAAAAATTTTCCAAATCTATTTCCAAAAAATAATCAACAGTTTCCCGGTGTCTGAACAAATAACTTCCGGACTCTTTTTTATAATTCCAATTATTCGGAATTTCTATTGAAAATCTGTACTTGGGGCTGGTTAAAGTTTTTGTTTTTTCATCAATTTCTATAAAATAGTTTTCGAAAAAGGCATATCGTCTTCCATCCGGATCAACCTTAAAAACTCCATTTTCAATGGTTAATTTCTCCGGTTTTTCAACTTTTCGTTTTATAAAATCACCTTTATCGTCAACGACTATTAAAAAATATTTCTCGCTGCCATCAATATTTTTGCTCAAAAAACCGACGACCCCTTTTTCAATTTTTTTTAATTCATAAAATTCGGCCGAAAAATTTTTGGGAGCGGCCTCGGGGCAATGATTCTGTAAGTTTTCGGTTTCGAATTTACCATTCTCGAATTGAACGGGGCAGTAGACATCCAATTTCTTGTTTTCTACATATTCTATTCCAAAGGGGATTTCTTTCTCCTTTTTTTCTTTTTCTCGAAAATAAAAAACTGAAACCATCACTCCTAAAATTAAAATAATCAATACCGCTATTTTTATAATGCGTTTCATTTATTTAAAAATTGATTTAATTCTTCAAGATTTTTAGTGTTGATAATGTTTTTCTTTTCCGCCCATCCCCGGCGAGCTTGCCCGATTCCAAAACTGATATTTTTAAGTTGATCTTTGTGGTGTGCATCACTATTTATAATTAAAAATTGTTCATTTTCCACACATTTCTTTATATTTTTATCGGAAAGATCCAATCGATGCGGGGAAGAGTTTATTTCCAGCACGACCCCCTTTTCTTTTGCAGTTTCGATAACCTTATCCACTTCTAAATTTAACGACTCTCTTTTTTTTATCAACCTCCCGGTCGGATGAGAAATAATATTAACTTGGGGATGTTTTATAGCTTTAATCAATCTTGCGGTCATCTCTTTTTTTGATAGCTTAAAATGGGAATGGATTCCCGCTATAACATAATCCAACATCCGGAGACTCTCATTATCTATATCCAAAGATCCATCTTTCATAATGTTGGCTTCACATCCCTGAAGAACTCTGAAGTCTGTCTTCTTTGATTCGAATTTCGTATTTATCCTGTTAATCTCCTCCCTTTGTTTTTTCAACTCCTTTTCGTTTAGCCCATTTTCAACTTGTAAATATTTCGTATGATCAGCAATACCGATATACCGATAACCCATTTCTTTCCCTTTCAGTGCCATCTCTTCAACGTTCTGACTTCCTCCGGTCCACGAAGTATGAATATGTAAATCACCTTTTATATCCGAAATTTTACACAAATTGAAATTTTCACCTCTCAGTGCCTTTTCAACTTCTCCTTTGTCTTCTCTGATTTCGGGCGGAATGAAACTCATTCCCAACTTCAAATAAATTTCTTTTTCCGTCTTTCCCGCAATCCTCTTTTTTTTCTCGAACAGACCATATTCATTAAGCTTGAATCCGGACGAAAGGGCAATTTTTCTCGTTTTTATGTTATGCGCTTTTGAGCCGGTAAAATATTGCAAGGCTGACCCGAAGCTTGAAGATTCAACCACTCTCAAATCAATATTGAATCCGTTTTTCAGTCTTATCGAAGCCCTGGTGTTTCCCTGACTTAAAACTTTCTCCACTTCTCGAAACGAGACGAACTCTTTCATTATTTTTTCTGTTTTTGCCGCTGAAATTAGAATATCAACATCACCGACCAATTCTTTTTTTCTTCGCAAGGAACCGGCAAAATTTATTCTTTTAACTTCCTTCAATCTTTTCAATCGATTAAATATTTCTTGAGCCAGCGGCATTACCTCACCAAGAGACCACTTTCCTTCATCTTTTTCCAAAAAAGCTATTGCTTCCAAAACATTACTTTCGGTTTTTTTTCCGAAGCCGTCAATCTCGGATACTTCTCCTTTTTTTGCTTTTCTTTTCAACTCCTTCAAGTTTTTTATTCCTAATTCTTCATACAGTTTTTTTATTCTTTTCGGACCGAGACCTTCCACCCGTGAAAGATCTTCCAAATTGACCGGAAATTTTTCTTTCAATCTTTTTAAATGTTCAATTTCTCCGGTCAATAAAAATTCTTCAATTTTATCCGCTATCGCTTGCCCTACACCCGAAATTTTTTCCAGATCTTTTCGTCCCGATTCTTCATAAATTTCTCTTATGTCTTCCTCCAAATCCAAGATTGAATTTGCCGCCCTGTGATAAGCAAATGGCTTGTGGTTCACTCCTTTCATTTCCAAATAATCCGCAATCCTATTCAGTTTTTTCGCCAATTCTTTATTGTCTTTCATCAATTTGGAATATTAAACAATTATTCAATTATATCAAAATAAATTGAAAAGTAACAAAAAAACCCGTTTTGCACGGGCTCGGAAGAGATGAATCAAAAAAAGCGGTCAAATATTCTCTTCAATCTCTCTTAAAAACTCGGTTAATAACGGATCATCAATAGTTTCCTTGGCTCTTCTTAACCACAATTTGTATTCGATATCATCATTCCCTCCTTTCCAATATTCTATTCCCTGTAACAAATTGGTTATTTTGTCGGCTTGCTTTACGAACCTACTTTCCGAGGTAACTCGTTTCTCGTATTCTTTCCACAAACCATTTATTTCTTTTTTAAAATCTTCCGGAATATCTTTCAATAGTTTTTTAATCGCGTCATCTTCCAGCTCCTTTTTAACTTCTTTCATTTTCTTTCTCTGTTTTGTTGTCGGTCTTCCTTTGACGGGTTCAAGATCTTTGACATCTTCTTTTTTAAACTCTTTTTCTACATCGATTGCCACGGCATCATAGGAAGTCAAGTCGGGTGAATAAACTTCACAAATATCGTGAATAAGAGCCATCTTTATGGCTCTATTTAAGTTGAATTCTTTCTTTTTTCTTCCCACCGACCAAACGAGCATAGCCAACTGAAAACTATGAGAAGCAGTCGTTTCCGGATTTTTTACGTCATGCAACTTCCATCCTCGCCTACCGTCACTTTTTAATTTTCCTATTTTTGATATAAATTCGAATACTTCCTTCATGTCAATAATCTATCTTTTTAATTTTGTAAATCGTTTTTACTTTCGAGGCCACCTCTACTTCGTCACCCTCTTTTTTCCCAATTAATTTTTTTCCGACGGGAGATTCGTCTGATATCTTTCCTTCGGCGGGTTCCGCTTCCAGAGGGCCGACTAAGATAAATTCGTCTTTTTGGCCGTCGGCCTCTATAATTACTCGAGCACCGAGTGCAACCTTGCTTTTGTCCTCGGGGGGTTCAATAATTTTCGCGTTTTTAATTATTTCTTCCAATTCAGATATTTTCTTTTCTAAAAAATGCATCTCTTGTCTGAAGTCAAAAAATTCCGGATTAAGATCTTCCGATTGAAATACATCTGGAACGTCTCCTTTTGTTTTTTCTTTCCTCTCGCTGCGTAACTCTTCGAGCTCTCTCTTTATTTTATTTAATCCTCTTTCAGTTAAATGGTGTTTTTGGGTCATAATTTTTCCGAGGTGATAAAATTAAAATCGTGGCTTTGGACAAATCCCTTTTACTTAAAAACTGAACTCATTCTGTCACCTCTTTTTGAACACCTTTTTAGTGTGTTATAATACTAATGCTTTATTACTTTTTGTCAAGAAAATTCAGCTAATCGATTATATTGACAACGAGTAATGTTGTGTATAATTTTGCAGCTTCATTAAAACAGTTTATCGCTTCTCGTAAATTTTCTTCCACAACAACTGCTTTTTTCCGATTGAAAAGTTCTTTGACCTCCGGAGAGACGGGGTTTGAGTTATCGGTTTTTCCGATTATTACCATTTCCGGATTTCTTCTCAACAACATTTTTGCTTCTTCTTTTTGAATTTCACTCTTTTCTTTCCAATCGAAAACAAGCCCTTTCGAGCTAACAACCACATTTTCATCGTATCTGTTTTCTCCGATTTTTATTGTTTTCGGACTTATGTATTCAATTCTCATTTTTGGCAAAAACAAAAATATTGGACTTTGTATTTCGTCCCTTAATAAAAACCTTGTCAACAACCAGCCCCGCTTTTTCAAGTAGTTTTCTCAATTCTTTTTTTTTGAAAAAATGATAGTATCTTTCAGTAATAATTTCTCCCTTACCATTTTTCCAGGGAATAAATGCATCTCTAAAACTCATTCTTCCTAATAATTTATCTTTTAAATTTTTAAAATATATACTTTTGTCTCCATCTATTTTATTCCAAACCGTGATTCGGACTTTTCCTTCGGGTTTTAAAACTCTTTTTATTTCTCGCAAGAAATCGATCCTCATATTTTCCGAAGGAATGTGGTGCAAAACCGCAATTGAAAAAACATAATCGAACTCGTTATTCGGACAGGGAATATCCAGGCCGTCTCCCACCTTGAAATCAGCCTCCGGGTACCTTTCCTTAGCTTTCGATATCAATTTTTCGGATTTATCTATCCCGATATAGTTGACATTTTTTATTTTTAAAATCTCGAAAAACCTTCCGTTGCCACACCCCAGATCCAACACATCCGCTCCTTCGGACACATCTTCAAATAAAAATCGAAAATTCTTCCAGGGTTTCGTCCTGGTCTCGGAAAAGCGATCTCCTATCAAATTATAATTTCTTTTCGTCTTGTTTAATATGTATTGATCGAAATTCATATCAATACCATTATAGTCATTAAAATCAGTAAAACAACCATTTCACTTGAAGAGCGGACTCACTACGGTTATAATTAACCAGCCACTAAAATATGAATCTCGAAAAAGAAATAGTAAAAAAATTACTGGAAAAGGAAAAAATATCCAGAAAAATAATTGACCAAACCAAGAGAGAGGTCTGTAAAAAATACGGAGCTGACTGCCCTCCCAACGTGGATTTAATTGAGGCCTACAGAGCTATGGAAACAAAAAATAAAAAATTGGAAGCCGCTCTCAGATTGAGACCGATAAGATCGCTTTCCGGGGTAGTTAATGTGTCCGTTCTTACCGAGCCCCACGACTGTCCGGGTGATTGCCTCTACTGCCCCACTCAAGAAGGGGCCCCAAAAAGCTACCTCGATGACGAACCGGCCGTAATGAGAGCTAAATTAAATAACTTCAATCCTGAAAAACAAGTAAAAAACAGAATACACTCCTTAACTAAAACCGGTCATCCTACGGATAAAGTAGAATTAAGAATAGTTGGGGAAACATGGTCTCATTACGATAAAAGTTATAGAGAAAGCTTTGTGAAATCTTGTTTTGAGGCTCTGAATGGTAAAAAAGAAAAAACTTTGAAGAAAGCACAAAAAGAAAACGAAACGGCAAAAAAAAAGATGGTCACTCTCTCCGTGGAAACCAGGCCGGATTATATTACCAGAAAGGAAATAGATCATCTCAGGAAACTCGGGGTAACGATGGTAGAAATCGGAGTTCAAAGCATCTTCAGCGACGTTTTGAGAAAAAATAAACGCGGACATGATGTGGATGCAATAGTAAAAGCAACAAAGATGCTGAAAGATGCCGGATTCAAAGTTTGCTACCAAATAATGCCCGACCTTCTCGGCTCCGACTTTTCAAAGGACGTTGAGATGATGAAATTGATTTTTAACGATAGTCGCTTTAAACCCGATTTTTTAAAAATTTATCCTTGCATGGTGTTAAAGGAGGCCCCTCTTTATAGTCTTTATGAAGAAGGAGAATACACTCCTTACGAAGAAGAGAAATTAATTGAACTTCTCTCAAAAACAAAAAAAGAGATAATCCCCTACTGGGTTAGAATTCAGAGAGTTATAAGAGATATTCCTTCTCAGTATGTAATCGCAGGAGGGGGTTCTTCAAATCTGAGAGAAGAAATTCAAAAAAAAGCGGAAACGGAGGGTTGGAGATGTAATTGTATCCGCTGTAGAGAGGTGGGAAATGACTATAATCCCGAGGAAAAAATAAAATTGTTCAAAATGAAATACGAAGCTTCCAAGGGAAAAGAGATAGTTCTTACCTTTGAAAACGAAAACAGAACTAAGCTCTACAGCCTCTTGAGAATGAGAATTCCCGAAGATCCCTACCCGAAAATTCTTCAAAATTCGGCCATAATAAGAGAAATCCATACTTACGGA
Source organism: uncultured Candidatus Saccharibacteria bacterium (assembly GCA_964507105.1). Lineage (GTDB taxonomy): Bacteria > Patescibacteriota > Minisyncoccia > Minisyncoccales > PWPS01 > PWPS01. The sequence goes on from CAZDOR010000004.1 coordinate 25,708, forward strand.
CAACAAATCACTATCAAAGACGGGGAAATTTTAGAAACTTCACCTCAACATAAAGGATTGGGTAAAAAGCTGGTTAAAAAAGCGGAAAAAATATCACCGAAGAAAAAAATAAGCGTAATTTCCGGAGTGGGTGCCAGAGGTTATTGGAAAAAACACGGATACAACTTAAAGGATACTTACATGATAAAAAATCAATAATAACCGTCTTCAGAAAAATATTACTATAGAATAACCTAAAAGGCAGGCCAGTGCTATGGGAGGCAGGGCGGGAATCGCTCTCTTTTTAATTTTGAAAAGAATAAAAGATCCGAAAAGGCCCACACAGGCAAAAGCGGTAACCGTTGCCGCTTCCCGTAGACCATAATTTATCGCCGTCGCTGAAATTAAAAACAAAGGAAAAGCGACATCCCCTCCTCCCAAAACCATGAATTTTTCTTTTCTTTTTTTCCCAAAATCATCCAGAAGCTCGGAAGAAGAAAACGGAATTATAAATCCTATTATTGCCTTGCTCTTTACCATTTCCGAAGCCATTTTCACCATATGTTTAGTTTTGTAAACAGCCACAAAATCATAAACTGAGAAAAGAGCGAAAAATATAATTATTATTTCCGAAGCAAGCTGATTACCGACCACAGCTCCCACTCCGGCTATTGAGAAACTGATTAAAAGATTGTGAAGCAAGATAACGGGTTTTTTCTTCCAAATCCAAATTAAGATTAAAACCGAAACCAGTGCCCAAATTTCGTGAATCAATACTGAAAAGGTTAAAAGGCTTCCCAAACCGATTGACAGCAAAAAAGCTCCTTTGAAAAATAAATCTCTACCTTTTTCAAAATTTTTCTTTTTTGAAACGAAATAGATTATTGCGGTTACTAAGAAAAAATAAATTAAAAAAGTAAACGAGGACAGCCCTGCTTCGCTTCCACCGTTTTCTGCAACCGGAAGTACATCTTTCAGCTCGAGAGCAACAAAAATTCCCAACAACAGAGTTAGAAGAAAGAAAAAAAGCTCAATAAAAAAAACTTGCCACTTTTTCATTTACTTTCTTTTATGCCTAATAAGGCCGGAACAGGGGATAATTTCCGCATCAATTTCATCCAAAAACAAATTAACTCCGATCGAATCCGAGGACATATGCCCGGCAATAACCACATTTATATGCGCTTTCTGAGCCTCCTTTCGATGCTTTTCCGATATATGCATACCTACTATAGTTCCCGCTCCCGCGTTAGCTAATTTTTCATATATTTCCGGAGACCCTTCGGTCCCGCCGGTAATCTCGGTCATTACTATTTTTCCCGTTCTATTTTTTTTGTTTCCTACAAAAAGTTTCGGCCCCGCACCCATTTCCTCAGCTTTTTCGTATTCAGGAATCTCTCTAAGAGATTTTAAAACGTCCTCGAGAACTCTGGGATTGTTCTTTTTTAATTTTTGATCAACGAACTCAGCTACCATATTGTCACAGGGAGTATGAACCGACATTAAGGGAATGTCCAAAAGGCGGGCTGTATCAACTGCTCTCTGGTGATTTTCCGGAGAAAGCCCTCTCGAAACTTCTTTTATTCTTTTTTTTAGAAGTTTCTCTGCAATATTTATCGGAACTCCGTAATAATTTAACATTTCAATCTGCAGATCCATAACGTCGTCCAATCCGGCCAGCGCTCTCCCTCTCGGATGATGGGATATCACCAAATCGATCCGCTCCAACTGATTAGCGAGCAAAAGCTCTTCCCCGTCTATGTCGATCCCCACCAATATTTTTTCAACCTCCCGATCCGGGTTTCCGTATAAAATCCTCGTATCACTATACGGATTTTTGAGTCTTTCTTTATCGAAAAGATCCTTTTTTTTCTCCGTTAAATTTTCGTATTTATCTTTTGCTCTGGAGAGCTTTCGTTCAATTTCTTCACTCTTTCGAAAATCAGCTTCTTTCCCTTTTTTTATAGCGAGTTCGTATATTTCTTTTATTGTCATTTTATTCTCCTTTTATAACTGCTAAAGGTTTAACTCTGGCAACTTTTTCCGCCAAACCAGCTTCGGAAACCACATCAACTATTTCATTTATATCCTTGTAAGCTCCGGGGGCTTCTTCCGTCACCCCTCTCTTGGATCTCGACTTCAAAATTATATTTTTCTCTTTCATTAATTCGAAAAGCTTTTTATCGGAAATATTTTTTCGTGCCGCCGTTCTGGACATTTTTCTACCTGCCCCGTGAGCCGTTGAAAAAAAACTCGCTTTTCCTCTCCTGGTTCCAGCCAACACATAAGAGCAGGTTCCCATACTTCCGGGCATAATCACCGGTTGTCCGGTATCCTTGTATTTCTCCGGAAGTTCCGTATGTCCCGGAGGAAAAGCTCGAGTCGCTCCTTTTCTGTGAACTACCAATTGTCTCTCTTCTCCGTCAACTTCGTGTTCTTCCAACTTAGCGGTATTGTGTGCTACATCGTAAAGCAAATTAAGGCTTCCTTCCAAATTTTTATTCCAAATTTTTCGAATAGTATGGGTTATCATTTGCCTGTTGGCAAAAGAAAAGTTACACGCTCCACCGAGCCCGAGAAAAAACTCTTTACCTTCCGGCGAATTAAATGGAAAAGAATTCAGCTGATTGTCAGGAAAGTCATACTCATTTTTTCTTGTTGATTTTTTCGCCTTGGACAAAAAGTCTTTACAATTTTGATGCCCCAACCCCCTGGATCCGGTGTGGATCATGACTACCACCTGTTCTTCTTCAAGGTTAAAAACATCGGCTTTATCTTTATCATAAATTTGATCAACCATCTGAATTTCAATGAAGTGATTTCCTCCTCCGAGGGTTCCCACCTGATCGAGACCCCGCTTCTTCGCTCGTTTTGAGACTTTTTCATGATCAGCAATTAAACTTCCTCCGGCCTCACAAAGCTCAGCATCATCTTTTTCTCCGTAACCCTGTTCCACCACCCAACGGGACCCTTTATCGAGAATATTTTCGATATCATCCATACTCACGGCCTTCGCCTTTCCTTGCCCTACCCCCGAAGGAACGTTTCTGAAAATATCTTCCGAAATTTTTCCCAGATGATCTTTAATACTGTTGAAAGAAATTTGCGAAGTCAATAATCTCACGCCACAATTTTCATCAAAACCGACAAAGCCGGGAGAGATAACCCCCTTGTCAGCACGGGTAGCACCGACACCTCCGATCGGAGGTCCGTATCCCGAGTGGATATCGGGCATAGCTATACCGTGCCTGACTATACCCGGCAATGAAGTAATGTTCACCAGCTGCTTCAAAGCCCTGTCTTCAGTTTGATTCAATATTTTTTCAGTTGCATAAATTCTGGCCGGAACCCGCATGAAATAAAAATGATCTTTCGGTAATTCCCACAAGTTTTTGTTTATTTTTGTAAATTTATCTCTCATTTTTTTTATATTTTTTATATTCCTCTCTAACTACTTTTCTATCATCCCAGGGTATTTTTTCACCATTTTTTACTTGAATCCAAGATTCGGATCCTTTACCGGTAATTATTACTGCATCTCCTTTGTGAGCTAAGCCGATTGCTTTATTTATAGCTTCTCTTCTATCGAGAATCTTTTTTGCTTCTCCCTTAATTCCTTCAGCTACTTGCTCTATTATTTCTTGAGGATTCTCATCATAAGGATCTTCATTGGTAACAATAATTTCATCGGCAAATCTATCTGCTATTTTACCTAACACGGGACGCTTCCATTTATCTCTTCCACCGCCACAGGCACCCAAAACAACAATCATTTTTTTTGGATTCATCTTCTCCTTAACAGAGAAATAAACCTTCTCTAATGCATTCGGCGTAAAAGCATAATCCACAAAAACCGTAAAATCTTGATTAATTACTTTTTCCATTCTTCCCGGAATTCCTTTTATTTTGGAAAAAGCCTCTCTAACTACTTTATCTTCAACTTTCATTTCACGACTAACGGCTAAAGCAGCTAACGCATTGTAAATATTGAATTTTCCGGGCATCTTCAGTTTAAAACTTTCTCCGTCCAATTCAAAAGTAACTTTCTCGCTATCCACTTCAAAAGAAGTCGGTTTTAGTAGTTCATCAAAATCAAGATCTCCTTCTTTTTCAAGACCGTAGCCATATTTTTTACCGGCCTTAAAGGAGTTGAAAAAACCAACATGTTCATCATCAAAATTCAAAACATGAACATCTTGAGCTTCCTCAAAAAACTTACCTTTGGCATTTTTATAATTTTCAAATCCACCGTGCGACTCGATATGTTCCGGTGCCAGGTTGGTGATTACCGCCACATTAAAGTCCAAAAATTTATGTCTAAACTGCTCAATTCCTTCCGAGGTTACTTCCAAAACGGCAACATCACAATTCTTTTCGACAGCTTCACGTAAAAATTTATTAATAAACCCTCTCCCGGGCATCGTTATTTTCATTAAATTTTTTCTCTTCTCACCAGCAATCTCAAAATCAATTGAAGATGTTGACGCCACGGACCTTCCACTGGCTTTTAAAATTTCGGTGATGAGCTTAACCGTAGTTGACTTTCCATTTGTTCCGGTTATTCCTATGACTTTAATTTCTTTTCCGGGAAATCCGGTTGCCACCGCCGAAAAAAACGCCCATGAAAAGTGATACGCTTTCATTAAAGGACTCGGAATTAATTTTCTAATCTTTTTTTTAACCATTGTCCAGAAGTTTTAAAGCTTTTTTTACTCTTTCATCAACGGACTTATTTTTTGAAACTCCTTTAAGAGCTGCTTTAGCATCTTTTTTGGAAAAACCCAATGAAGTCAAGGTTTGAACAGCTTCGTCACTTTTTCCGGGATCTTCTTTTATTCTTCTGGAGAGTTCAAAGATGACTCTTTGACCTCTTTTTTTGCCTATATCGAATATTTTATCCAAGATCTCTTCATTGTCGTTTTTAATTGCCTTTTTCATTTCATCCATGGGAGCTATAGAAGCAACTTTAACGGCCGTTTTCGGTCCGATCCCCGACAGATTTATCAAGCTTTCAAAAAATTCAAGATTTTCTTTACTCGGAAAGCCGTAAAGTCTTTGTGAGTTTCTTCCTATGTTCAAGTAGCAGAAGAGCTTAAAATTTTTCCCTTCGGAAGGTAAGTTTTTAACCGCATCGGATGACATGTGAGCCTTTCGTCCCACCCCTCCCGTATCAACTACCACGAAATCTTTTCCCTTTATTGCTATTTTTCCGTTCAAATAATAAATCATAGTGATTCAATTATAATGGATAAAAGAATTAAAGAAAAGCCGAATAGCTTGACTATCAATTATTTTCAAGTATAATGGATAAGCAAAGAAATAAAATCAAAAATATGCCAATAACCGAGTCAGCAAAAAAAAGACTGAGACAAAATAAAAAAAGAAAAGAAGAAAATAAGGTTTTCAAAAAGAGAATGAAGAATTCGATAAAAGAGATTCGCGATTTAATTGAAGAGGGAAATCACGAAAAAGCAGAAAAAGAGATTCCTCAAGCTTACAAGGATATCGACAAAGCTGCAAAAAAAGGGGTTATCAAAAAGAAAAACGCGAGCAGAAAAAAATCGCGCTTGACCAAACTGATAAACAGATCTAAAACTCGGCAATAATCAGCACCAATCCCGTTTCCGGGCTTATCTTTCCCAGTTTGGAATCCAAATCCACCTCACATATCTTTCGGTGGATTTTTTTTATTCTATGAAAATTCAAGTTTTTCGCTTGCTTGAAGCTTTTTTTAAAAACAAAGGGGCTCATTTTGCTCTCTCGCTGAGCTTCTTTATAGTTTAAATTCTCATTCATAAGCTGAGATGCCGTCAAAAGGTTCCTCACTTGGTAATTAATCATCGATAATATATAAAAAGGAGAATCTCCTTTTTCAATATGCTCCTCAATAAACTCCAAAGCTTTTCCTTTTTCTCCTTTTCCTAAAGAATCTATAGTGTCGAATATATCGGTTTCAAGTTCGGGGCGAACATATTTTTCAATTTCCTTTCGGGTGACCTTTTCCTCTATTTTCATATGGCAAAGCTTGGAAATTTCATTGCTCGCCCTCCACAAATCGTTACCGACATATTCTGAAAACTTATCGATCACACCTTCTTCCGGATCAACATTGTATTTTGCAAATTCCTTTTGATACCATTTTTTTAATTTTTTTCCCTCGAGTTTATCGAATTTCTGAATCAAAATATTTTTTGTCTCTTTTCTCTTTAGTTCTTGAATAAACTCCTCTCTTAACCTTTCCTCTTCTTTTAAAATCAAGACATTGTCTCCCGAAACAATCTCCTCGCTTCTTTCTTTAAATTTTTTTCTTATTTTTTTATTTTGCAAGACATTTTTTCCTATCAAGAGCCGTTTTTCTTCAAACATTCCTATCTGCCTGTTTTTATCTTTGAGTTCATTAAAGTCGATATCCTCGGAAAGATAGTTTATATTAATTCCCGATTTATTCTTTTTTCTGTATTCGAGAACTATTTCTTTCAACTTCTGATTGCTCCTAAAGAGGTCTTTTCCATGTAAAATTATCAACATATTATTTTTTTTCTTGACAATGAGGGCAAAAATAAGTTCCTCTGCCACTTACCTTGATTTTCTTTATTTTTTCTTTCTCACATCGATTACACACCTCTCCTTCTCGGTTATAAACTTTTTGTTTATTTTGATAGTTGCCTTTGGTTCCGTCCGGCAACCTAAAATCAACCATACTGTCCCCACAATTTTCGATTCCTTCTTTTAGAACACTTTTAATTGCTTTATAGAGTTGCTTAACTTCCTTTTTCGTCAGCTCGACGGCTTTTGTTTTCGGATGTATCTTCGCAATCCATAAAGCGTCGGAGGCGTAAATATTACCTATGCCGGCTAAAAAATGTTGATCCATCACCAAGGGTTTTATCATCTTTTTTCGATTGCTTACCATCTTTTTAAACTTATCAAGAGTAAAATCATTTTCGAGGGGCTCCGGTCCCAGTTGGGAAAGTTTTTTCTCCAATTCCTTGGATTTCCAAAGCTCAATTTTTCCAAACTTTCTCAAATCGGAAAAGGCGATCTGCTTCCCGTTGCTCAAAAAAAATAAAAATCTTATATAACGATTCATCTTATCTTCTTTTAACGGACCTTCTCTTTCGGCGACCCACTCATCCCCGTCCCTTTTCCAGCGACCGTAAAGTAGGTGTCCCGTCATTTTATAATGAACCAGCAGGGAAAAATTGTCGTCCAAATCAAAAATTATATTTTTCGCTCGTCGCTTCACCCTCTTTATCTTTCTTCCTGTCAGTTCTTTTTCAAATTTTTTATTCAAACTTCCCTTACAAACACCCATTTTTGAGACACCTCTCCATATATCGACAAAGGTCCTTTTCAGGACCTTTCTTTTAAGAAAATTAACGCTGGACTCTACCTCGGGAAGTTCCGGCATACCTTAATCTCGCCCCAAAATTTCTTTTATTTTTTCTATTATTTCCTTGGGAGTAAAATGGGCTTTTATCATAAAATCTTCTGCTCCGAGATTCAACCCCCTCTCAACTTCCGATTTTTGACCCAAATTAGAGAGGATAACTATGGGAATATCATTTACCTCGGGATCATCTTGAACTTCTTCTAAAACTTCGAACCCACCGACTCCGGGCATAATCAAATCCAAAAGAATTATGTCGGGCCTTCCTTCTCTTATCTTTTCCAGCCCCTCTTCACCATCGACGGCTTGATCTACATCATAACCCTCTTTATCGAGTTTTCGAGTTATCATTTCTCTTAAAAATTTGTCGTCCTCTATTACTAATATTTTTGACATAGATTTAAGTTTTAAGGGTTTCCGATCTGTGAAACTACTTTTTTAATTACTTCATCCAAATCGAAGTTGGTTTTTACAATCCAATCTTTAACTCCAAATTTCTTGGCTTTGTCTATTTCAACCGGCTGACCCGAATTGGAAACTATGATAACGGGTATATTCGATAATTTCTCATCTTTTTCCAGTTTTTCCAAAACATCAAAACCGTTCATTTTGGGCATTATCAAGTCGAGAAGAATTATGTCCGGGTTTTCCTTTTTTACTTTTTCGAAACCTTCTTTCCCGTCGACCGCCGTTTTCGTTTCATATCCCTTTGCAGACAATTTTTTTCTCAATAAATTTCTGAGTATTTCTTCGTCTTCGATTATTAAAACTTTTTTCATTTGTTTTTTTTACTTTACTCAATTCTATTCTCTTTAAGGTCGACTGTCAACCCTGCTGAGGAGCAAAATCTTTTTTGATTGGCAAAGTAAAATAAAATGTACTTCCCTCGCCCTCGGTTGACTCCAATCCTATTTCTCCGCCATGCGCTTTTATTATGTTTTTAGAAATGAAAAGACCGAGTCCAGACCCTTCTACATCTTTTTTAACTACGTTTTCCGCTCGAAAAAATTTATTAAACAAATCTTTTTGTTGATCTTTTGGAATGCCTATCCCTTCGTCCGTCACCGAAACTTTGAGATGCTCGTTCTTTAACGCTTCGAAGGATAAAATTATATCCCCTTCGTCAGTATATTTTATGGCATTATCTAAAAAATTCTGGAGTACTATTTCTATCTTTTCTACATCTGCTTCCACATTGGGTAATCTTCTCTCCGGTTTTTGAATCACAAAGCTTAACTTTTCATTCTCTTCAATTTTGTTTGAGTATTCTTCGATTACCGAATCCAAAGCCTTGGATATGTCGGTTATTCCCGTATCATAAACGTACCTCCCTTCTTCGATTCTGCTGACATTTAAAAGATCATTAACCAAATTGACCATTCTCTCATTAGCATCATACGCCTTCTCGATCAATTCTCTTTCTTCCTCATTCAACCCTCCCTTGCCTTCTTCAGATTCTTCCAATATGGTTTCCAAAGTCCATTTTATTCCCGAAAGTGGAGTTCTCAATTGATGAGCAGCAACGGAAACAAACTCGCTCTTTATTCTCTCCACCCGTTTTTCCCTGCTTATATCATGAACATGAACCAAAGTTCCCATTTTTTTTCCTTTTCTTTGAATAGTACTCGTTGTTACTTCAAGATAAAAATCTTCGTCCATTTGAAGTTCTTTTCTGTATAAATCCATAATTTCTTGGGAGTCTTCATCTCTAATCAATTCAATAACTCGGTTCAATCTTCCTACATCTTCCCGATCCGCAACATTGTCTATTTCTTCATTCATTATTTTATCTTTATCAAATTCAAAAAACTCCTCAACCTTCGAATTCACCATACTGAATCTTTTTTCCTCATTTAAGAAAAACACTCCGTCAATTAAGTTTTTTATAATCGCTGTCGTTTTTATTCTTTCGTTTTCCGCTTCTTGATAAGACTGATCCACATCTTCCAGAATATTTATCATTGCTGTTCGGGAATCGGACATTTCCTTTGTTTTTTTTCTTATTTTTCGGTCTTTTTCCTTCAACTTTCTTTTTAATTTTTTTCTGGTTCTTACTGCCTCTTCCGCGTCGGTAACGGTAATTAGAAAATTATTTTTTTTATTCTTTTCGTTTATCGAAGAAATCGACAATCTAACCGCTCTTGTTTTCATATTTTGACTGACAAGCGTAAATTTCCTTCTTTTCTTATTTTGTTTTCCGGCTTTCCTTAAAAAATCGGATAAACTCTCTTTTTCCAAAAACAATTTTTCTATTTCTAATCCTCTCACATCGATTTTTTCATATCCCGTTAATTTTCGAAATTGCTCGTTTGTCTCTACTATCGAATTATGAAAATCAATAACACAAAAGGCCACCGGCAAAGAATGAATAATCTTTTCAGAAATTTTCTCCATTTTCTTCGAGTCCTCATGAAAAACTTTTTTTTCTTTTTTTTCGTCGTTTATCATGCTTTTTTTTCATATTTTTTTATCTTCCTTTCCAGTTCTTCGATTTTGTTTTGTAATTTTTTCTTTTCTTCTTTTAATTTTACCATTTTAAGCTCTCTACCGACGGTCAACTTTCTGAACTTCTCTAACTCCTCGACGGCCTCTTCCAGTTCTTGATTGAATTCTTGCAATTCTTCTTTCGATTCACGTAGATTTGCTATCATCCGATTAAAGACGGAGGCGAATTCTCCTATTTCCGTTTTCGATTCAATATTAATTTCAGTATTCAAATTCCCTTCTTTGATTCTTTGACAGGCCCTAACTATTTTTCTTATTGGGTTGATTATACTTGTCCGTAAGATAACGAACACGACAAAAATTATAACCAAAAGACTTCCCAAATTTACCAAAACGGTTTGTTGGCGAGTCTCTCGAATTAAGCTCTCGACCGGATCAAGAAAAAAACCCACCCAAATAATTTTGTCATCGTATCCCGGATAAAGTACGTATTTTACTTTTTGGTTCTCAAACTCACTTCTTGCTCTTTTCACAGAGTCTATTTCTTTTAAATTAATTTCGATCAACTCGTCTTCAACCGTCCCTCCCCATTCACCACTTACGGAGCTTTCCTGAATCGTTCCCGATTCGGAAATTACTCTGACGTAAGCGATACCTTGAATTCTTCCCATTTCTTCCATAAGAACATTTTTCATCCCGGGAAACATCCCTATGCGATGCTCCGTAACCGGAGAATATAAAACCTGATTGATCATTTCGGCCAAATCTATATTTTTTTGAACCTCTTCATCAATCAATCTTTGGCGCTGATCTCTAATCGAAAAATAAGTAAAAGCGGAGGTAATCAGAAAAATAACTAAAAATAAGAAAGCGAGCACCGCATAGAGAGAATAATTTTTTTTCCCGTTTTCCATTCGATTTTATCTTAAAATCTTGGCTCTTCACCGGGCGGTGTTCCCGAAGAACTGTGATCAGCCGGAGTCAGGTGAATTCGGAAATCGCCCACTCTTTCGGCAACCTCTTCGTCAACTCCCATTTCAATCATTTCTTGGCTTCCCAAATTAGCTCCCTTGTTTACGGGCATAATCGGTGCATCAAGATAATCTTCCAACCAGATTCCCAACTCGAAAGGAGCTATGACCACGGGATCGGCGTATTCCAAAAGCAACTGAATGTCTTCAACTGTAGTGTGATCAAAGTGTCCGTGACTTAAAAGCACCACATCCGTGTCCTCGTAAAGCGACATATCTCTCCATTCTTCCGGTGTTTCGGGATTGTATTCAAATTGGGGATCTATGAAAATCTCGACACCTTCCGGAGATACAAACCTCCAAGTTCCGTGACCCAACCAAAGTGAATCGACCTCCAACAACTCTTGGCTTTCTCCCATTTCAAACACTCTTAACTCCCCATCCACATCGTAGTTTTCAAGTTCTTCTTGAAATAAGTCCAGGGGAGATCTCTCCAAAAAGGGAAAAGAATCATAGTGATTGGGAGCTATGTAAGAACCGGGATTAAGTAAATTTGCCGCATAAGCACCGGCTTTTAAATCCATAGTGTAGAAATTTCCAACCGGGAGAAAAGCCACATCCGGCTCATGAAAATCTCCGATAACTTCCATTTCTGCGCTCAATCCGGTATCGGCTCCGAAATAAAAGCTCGCATCATTTTCAAAATCCATTACGAAACTGACCGGCTCTCCGGTGTAAACGTAGGGAGGAACATATTCAGATAGGGAATCTATTTCAGCCTCCAAATCTTCCAAATCGGAAGTCAAATCCAAATCATCACGACTTTCTTCCGCAGGAAGAAGATGAACGGAAGCGAGAGAAACGACGGAGAGAACGAAAACTATTCCTATCGCCACCCAAATTTTAGTTTGTTTTTTTTCCTTCATACTCTTATTTATTTTAAAAATTAATAATTAACCGACCTTTTTATGTTCATTAAATATCCAAATTCATTTGGCCGCCACCTTTTTTATATTTATTCATCAGACTCTGAAACCCAAATTCCCTGAAAAAGCTAAAAACTTTTTTTTCATCCGGAATAAATTTCGCATCCTTTCTATTCAAATTAAGTTCAACATCCTTGTGTAATGACATCAATTTTTTATTTTTCAGTACTCTTTCTCGATTTTGAGCCAGCTTGCTTTTCAGACTATCTTCCACGTCATCCAAATTATCATACATTTTTTCAACCGCCCCGTGATTACGAACCAATCTTTCCGCTCTTTTTTTTCCTATCCCCTTAATGCCGGGAATATTATCCGAGGAATCACCTTTTAAAGCTTTGTAATCAACGAAAAACTCCGGTTTTATTCCGTATTTTTCGACAACTTTCTTTCTGTCGAACTCTACCATTCTCTTTACTCCTCTTCCGGGAGAACGAACATTTATCGTATTATCAACTAACTGTAGTAAATCTCTGTCTCCGCTTAAAATAACAACTTTATGCTTACCGCTCCACTGAGTCGCCATGGTTGCAATTATGTCGTCCGCTTCGAATCTTTTTTTATCCAGCACGGGTATTTCGAAAGCTTTCAATCCTCGCTTGATAATCGGAATTTGGGTAGCCAAATCCTCCGGCATTTCCGGTCTGTGAGCTTTATAGCCTTCATACTCTTCGTGCCTGAAAGTTTTTTCTTTTCTGTCAAAAGCTGCCACTACATAGTCCGGAAGAGTTTCATCAAGAACCTTGGTTAATATTAAAAAGAATCCGTAAACGGCATTCACCAACTGTCCATCACTTTTCAAAGGAGGAAGAGCATGATAAGCTCTGTAGAGCAAAGCGTTGCCGTCAATAAGAAGTAACTTTTTCATTATTTAAAATTATCATATTTTTTTAAGCTTGACCAACCCGAGTTGAAGTGCTATTATCTACTTGAGTTACGGGGCATGGTGTAATTGGCTAACATGCTCGCTTTGGGTGCGAGTGATTCTCGGTTCGAGTCCGAGTGCCCCGACACTCCCTCAAGTTCATTGACAGTCCTCCGGGATTTAATTATCATATATGTGCAAGCGGGTGTAGCTCAACGGCAGAGCCCTGGCCTTCCAAGCCAGTTATGTGGGTTCGAGTCCCATCACCCGCTCCACTCGAAAATTAAAACCGTCCGAGTTCGGGCGGTTTTTCTAATGAGAACAAAACTGACTATCATTTCTTTTTTTCAGCTCCTCCTCGGTTCCTTTAAAAACTATCTCTCCTTCTTTTAAAAGATAGACGGTATTGAAATATCTGATATCTTCCTTGTTGCTGACAGCCATAACGACAGCCATTCCCTCGTTACGACAATAATCATCTATAACATCGACTACTTTAGTTAAACTGTCGGGATCCATCTGATTGAAGGCTTCATCCAAAACCAAAAGTTTTGGTTTTAATACTAAAGCTCCGGCCAAAGCGACCTTCTTTTTCTGTCCACCGGACAAATAGTGGATAACTCTACTTCTCAAATCTCCTATATTAAGCCTGTTCATGATCTCTTCTACTCTTTCTTCTCTTTCTTTTTTATCGAAACCGTAATTAATTAAAGAAAACTTGATGTCTTCTTCGACTGTCGGCCCTACCAGCTGATTTTCAACCTGCTGAACAACCACTCCGACCGATTCTCCGACTTCGGAAAAGTCTTCATAAGGATCAACCCCCAAAACGGAAACACTTCCCTCGGCAGGTTTGAGCATACCGACGAGATGCATAATTAAGGTTGTTTTTCCGGACCCGTTAGCACCGACCAAAGCAATTTTTTCTCCTTCTTTAACTATGAAATCCAAACCACAAGCGGAAACTTCCGTTCGATCCGGATATTTATGTTTTAAACATTTAAGCTCAGCTATTTTAGACATAATTCAAAGTAATTATAAAAATTAAAACCGCTACGGAAACAAGTAGAAAATCTCCTAAACCAAACTTAAAATCAGGAGTGGACCCGATTTTCCCCTTAAACCCCCTGACCTTTAAAATCTTGTACATTTCTTCCGATTTATTCAAAAAGCTGATTATGAAAAAACCGATAACTCTTCCCACCGACTGAAATTTTTTATTCTTACCTCCTCTTATCTCCACCATCTTTATCTTTCTCTCAACTCCGGAAACAAAAATAAAAAAGTATCTGTAAGTCAAAAAGAGCATCGAAGCCAAGAAAGGGGAGACTTTAGAGAAAACTCCGAAGGTTTTATGGTACGGAGTGCAAAAAGAGAAAAATAAAGCCAGAGAAGCGGCACTGAAGGCTCTGAGCAGAATTACCGACCCAAAATAGATATCCCCCTGACTGATTGCGAAGATGAGGGCAAAAAACGTCGGATAAAGCGCCCATTTGAAGATTTTTAAAATAGGCAACGACCCGATAAGGGCCAAGAGGTAAACCGAAACCGGTATTAGAGCTAAAACGGATAAATTTCGGCTTACCACTATGGAGGCTAGAAGCAAAAAGAAAAATGCCAGTTTGGAATAAACTGACATCTTCTGGAACTTGCCGTTCCTGTTTGCAAAATCGTCTATAGAGTAGATTGAACTCATAAAAGTTCCGGCTTTCCTTTGGAGATGAAGCTAATGGCTATACCGACTACGATCGATTCTATTATCGCCGCATACAAAAATATGGGCAAAGCGATAACGAAAAAGGTTCTCAGAGAGATTTCGTCATCGTAATAGTCTTCCGGGTCGTGGCCATGGCTATGGTCGTCTTCATCTTCATGACCTTCCGGATTTTCTTCGTGATGGTCATTTCCATGATCTTCTTCGTGGTCGTCCTCATGGTCTTCGTGATGATTTTCTTCGTGCTCATCACTTTCATGTCCATGGTTATGATCTTCTTCGTAGTAATGATGGCCGTGGTCGTGACTGTGGTCATGAATCAAAACTTCTTCCGGATTCAAATTAACCGCAAAAATCAGTCCCCCAAAAAGAAGAAAGGAAACCATAAGGCTTAAAAAGGTGACTACTCCGCCGGCAACTCCTTTCAGGGCGGGCCCTTTTTTTTGAATGATACTTTTAGCTAACCCAAAAAGATAAAATCCAAAGAGGGTCTGTGACCATAAAAGTAAGGTGTTGAGACCTATTACCGTTACTCCACCGTGACCTATTGAAGCCAGAAGTGAATTTACGATAAAGGAAACTATCAGAGCCCACCACGGTCCGACTATAATACCAACCAAAACCATTAGATTGATGTGGACCGGAAGCCCCAAGGGAATCGACATAACAATGAGTGATAAAGCGGTAAAAAGAGCTGCCAGAGGTATCTTTTCTTCTTCTTTCTTTGCAAAATGGACAGCGACAATTAAAAATAAACCCGCCAAAGCGAAACCGCTAATCCATAACCAAGGGGGTAAAATTCCATCGGGAATTTCTATATGCATCTTATTTTGCGTGTTGTATTACTCTTTTTTCTCTAATGACATTGACTTTTATTTCTCCGGGATAATTCAATTCATCCTCAATCTTATTTGCTATGTCTTTGGATAACTTTTTAGCTTCCAAATCATTTACTTCATCCGGCTTGACGAATACTCTGACTTCTCTTCCCGCTTGAACAGCATAAGTTTTCTTGATACCCGGAAATCCACCGGCTACTTCTTCAAGTTCTTTCAATCTCTTGAGATAGTTTTCAAGAGTATCTTTTCTCGCCCCGGGTCGAGCACCTGAAATTGCATCCGCCGTCTGAACAATTATTGATTCGATAGTCTTAAACTCGTACTCTTCATGGTGCGATTTCATTGCATCTACCACTTCCTGAGAAACTCCGAATTTCTTCAAAACACGAATTCCGATATCGACATGCGACCCCTCCACCTTATGGTCTAAAGCTTTTCCTATGTCATGAAGCAAACCGGCCTTTTTACAAACGAACTCATCGGCTCCAATCTCGGCAGCCAATCCCTCAGCCAAGTAACTGACTTCTCTGGAATGAAGTAAAACGTTTTGTCCATAACTGGATCTGTAGTACAGTCTTCCCAGAAGTTTGACTATCTTTGGATCAAGCTCTACAACACCGACATCATAAACCGCCTGCTCGCCGGCTTTTTTTATCTGCTCGGAAATTTCTTTTTCCGCCTTGTCGACCATCTCTTCAATTCTGGCCGGCTGTATTCTCCCATCGAAAATAAGTTTTTCCAGGGCGGTTTTTGCTATTTGTCTCCGAACCGGATCAAAACTGGAAATTAAAACCGTTTCCGGAGTGTCATCTACCACTATTTCAACACCGGTTAATTTTTCCAAAGTCTTTATGTTTCTACCTTCCTTGCCGATTATTCTTCCTTTTATGTCATCATCGGGAAGAGATACGTTGGTAGTGGTGAGGTCTTGCGCTTGAGAAGCTCCGTATTTTTGAATTACGGTAGCCAATATTTCTTTTGCCTTTTTCTCGTACTTTTCTCTACCTTGTTTTTCAAGCTTGGTTATTTTTTCATATATCTCCGCCTCCATCTCATTTTCCACCTCCTCCATTATTATCTCTCTTGCTTCTTCTTCTGTTAAATTAGCCGCCTCTTTTACTCTTTTTTCCGCTTCCTCCCGCAACTCTTTCACTCGACTCTTCATTTTTTTCAGTTTCTCCACCTTTTTTTCAAAATTTCTCTTTCTTTCCTCAAAATCGGCAATCTTTTCATCTATGGTGTTTTCCCGCTTTAAAAGAAATTGCTCCTTTTTTCGTAGTTTTTTTTCTTTTTCTTCTGCTTCTTTTCTTGCATCTTCGAGAACTTTTTCTGCTTTTTTTCGTGCTCTCTCCACTATCTTTCTGCTCGTCTCTCGAGCTTCATTCATTCGATTTTTCACCTTCGTTTCTATCGCTTCATAATCTCTTTTTGCTATTTTTTGACGGGCATAGTACCCCAAAACGGCTCCACCCATTAAGGACACCACGCCGATCAAAAACGTGATTAAAATTTCCATATTTAATTCTTTTTGGCACTTTAATTTCCATAATAAAGATTAATACCAAATTCAAGCTAAATTTTTAGTAAAATGTATTAAAAATATACCAGATAAAAACCCCGCTGTCAATTAAAAAACCGCCTTAAAGAGCGGTTTTTTATCTTTCTCTTTTGACTAATTTTTGTTTTTTATTTTTTCGGCACCGGAAATAACTTCATCAACAATTCCGTACCCTTCAGCCTCATCGGACGACATATAAAAATCCCTGTCCGTATCTTCTTTTATCTTCTCAAAAGACTGACCGGTATGTTTTGCGAGTATCTTATTCAATCTTTCTCTTATTTTTAAAATATGATTTGCGGCGATTTCTATCTTGGCTGCTTCTCCTTCTGCTCCTCCGGCCACTTGATGAAGCATAACTTCCGAGTTGGGCAGTGCAAATCTTTTCCCTTTCGTGCCGGAAGCGAGAAGAACGGCACCCATCGAAGCGGCTATTCCCACGCACACTGTGGACACATCGGGTTCAACATACTGTATCGTATCATAAATCGCCATTCCGGCGGTCACCGATCCTCCGGGGCTGTTTATGTAAAGCTGAATCTCTTTTTTAGAATTACTGCTGGAGAGATGTAAAAGTTGCGCTATCACGGAATTCGCTACTTGGTCGTTCACTGGTCCGCCCAAAAAAACTATCCTCTCTTTCAATAAACGAGAATAGATATCATAAGCTCTTTCACCTTGCGGACTTCTTTCTATAACGGTCGGCACCAAATTCATATTTTTTATTCTTTTATTCATTATTTTTTTTGAGAATCTTCTTCTTCGGAAGAGTTCTCACCTAAGGATTTAACATCAATTTTCCATCCCGTTAAACTGGCTGCCAATCTGACATTTTGCCCTTCTTTCCCTATTGCCAAAGAGAGTTCGTCCTCGGAAACCGTGGCTATTGCCTTGTCATCATCAATTATTTCAACCCTGTGAACATTAGCGGGAGAAAGGGCGTTAGATATTAACTCCTTGTCATTTTCGGACCATTCCACTATATCTATTTTTTCCCCGTCCAATTCGGAGATTATAGCACCGACCCTGGTTCCTCTCTGTCCTACTGCGGTCCCCACCGGATCCACTCCTTCTTCATCGGAATAAACTGCTATCTTACTTCGAGATCCGGGTTCGCGAGCTATTGCTTTTATTTCCACTACGCCGGTTGATACCTCCGGAACTTCTAATTCGAACAGTTTTGATACCAATTTGGGAAAAGCTCTGGAGAGATAAACCGTGGGTCCTTTGGTTCCTTTTTCTACCTTCAAAACATACATTTTGTAGCGTTGACCGGACTTGTAATATTCACCGGGAATTTGCTCGTCTTTGGTTAAAACTCCTAAAACCTTACCGACATCCACTAAAATTTTCTTCCCCTCGACTCTCTGTATCACACCCGAAATAACCTCTCCTTCTTTTTCTTTATACTCTTCGTAGGTTAGCTCACGTTCCGTTTCTTTTATTTTTTGTAAAACAACCTGTTTAGCGGTTTGGGCAGCTATTCTACCGAAATGCTCTTTACTTTCCAGTTTTTCTTTTATTTCTTCTCCGGGCTCGGCATCATCCGCTTCTGCGGCCATGATATGTCTTTTGGGATTGAATCTAACTTTGTCGTTTACTCCTTTCAGCTCACCTTTTTTCAGTTTCTCGAGCTCTTCGTCGGATAAAATCATATCCTCGCTGACAACTCTTTTAACTTTCCAAAAATCAACCTCCCCCGTATCCTTGTCAAAATCGGCTTTTATCAAATCTCCTTTTTCGCCGTACTCTTTTTTATAAGCCGTAGCAATAGCTTGTTCTACTATCTCCAAAACTTTTTCTTCGGGTATCTCCTTTTCGGCGGCGATTTGCCCCATTGCTGATGCGAATGTTTTTAAATCCATATTTTATCTTTAAAGCTTTTAAAAGGTCCGCTTTGATGCGGACATGTTAAAACCACTTTTCCTTTCTCTTTAATAATATTAACTTTATTTTCTTATGTCAAGATTTGCCTCTTGCCTTTGAGTCGAAAATAAACGTAAAATCAAGTAACCCAATATTTTTTCTTTGTCATTTCATCACGTTTTTTTTCCACTCTCTCTATATCTTTTTTACTGGCCTCGGCTAATTTCTTCAGTTTTTTATCATCCATCGCACCCATTCTTTTAACTTCTTCGAGTAATTTTTTTTTATTATTCTCGTCCGGATCATTTAAAACCCTACTCAGCAAAACGGTTAGAATTTGCCCTACTTTCGGTCCGGGATCGAGATTTAAAAGATCCATCACTTCGTTTCCATCGACTGCCAGCATTTTTGTCGATATCGGATCGCGAGAGACTTTTTCTATTACGTATTGTAAGTGTCGTAATTTGTAAGGTTCCGCCTTGGGAACTCCGGACCCTATCCTGTCTGCCTTTCTTACCTTTATCAGGTCGTCGATATTTTTTTTACCTACGTTTCTAACTAACCTCCTTACGGAAGATTCGGAAACCTCTCCCACGTTATAATAAAAGAGGTGATATCTAACCAATTTAACTATTTTTTCTCTATCTTTATTTGAAAATTTCAGTTTTCTTAAGATTTTATCCGCCTGCTCGGCTCCGACCACCTCATGATTATAAAAGGTCGCCTCTTCCCCTTTCCCTTCTTTAACTGTCGGTTTCCCGACATCATGTAAGAGTGCTGCCATTCTCACATGCATATTATAATCTTGATCCGCGGCGTATTGCAGAGACAAAATCGAGTGCTCATAACAGTCGTATATATGATGTTTGTTCTGATCCACACCATATCCGTTCACGAGTTCAGGAATTATATTATCCAAAAGCTTTAATTTCCTCAGAATTTCCACTCCCAGGGCCGCATTGTCGCTCATTATTATTTTTAAAAATTCATCTCTCACTCTTTCTTTCGAAATTTCATTCAAAAGCTCAGCATTTTTTCGTATCGCCTTCTTGGTTTTTTCTTCAATTTTAAATTCTAAAACGGTAGCGAACCGAACTCCTCTCATCATTCGTAAAGCATCTTCGTTGAATCGCTCTCCGGCATCCCCGACCGATCTTATTATTCCTTTTTTTAGATCTTTTTCCCCACTGAAAAGATCAACCAGCTTGTTCTTCTCTGGTCTGTAAGCTAAAGCATTTATGGTGAAATCTCGTCGAGATAAATCCTTTTCTATCGAGTCGGCCCACTCCACCTTTTCCGGGTGTCTGCCGTCCCGATAATTTTCTTCCGTTCGATAGGGAGTAATTTCAACTTCTTTGAGTTCACTCTGGTCCGATCCGGTCAACACCGTCACAGTTCCGAACTGGTTGTCGCAATACGTATTCGAAAATATATTTTTCGTTTCGTCCGGTTTAGCATCGGTTGCTATATCCCAATCACTCGGCCTTCTTCCCAGCAAACTATCTCTCACACACCCTCCGACAACGAAAGCTTGATATCCATTCTCTTCGAGTGTTTCTGTTATTTTTTGTATTTCTTTGGGTATTTCCATTTTTTCTTGTCTTTCTGAATAAACTTCATTTAATGCTAACTTAAAAACTTGTTTTTTTCAATAATTTGGATTAAAATGAATGAGAACCCCCGTAGCTCAACCGGATAGAGCGTCCGGCTTCGGACCGGAAGGTTGAGGGTTCGAATCCTTCCGGGGGTGCCCCTTTATTTTTAGAATTGATTATTTTATAATTGCTTAATGAAAAGAATATTATTGCTGAGCATAATTGTAGCTACTATCCTCTTCGCTCCTCTTTTTTCAGCTGAAGCGGAAAGTGAGTATGATATAGAACTGGAAGAAAGTGCCGGAAGTTTCACCACTTATGAAGTAACTTACGAAGGAATGGTTCCTTGTGGTCGGTGTCTGGAAGCGGAAAGAGTCAGTGGCGGTACTCTTTATTCGGGATACCTCGAAGAGCTTCACGATTGTGAAAGTGATGAAATATATGTTCCCTGCACATTTTGTCACGGCTTTATAATCTTCGACAATCTGATAAATTTCTTTTTGGTAACCCTTTTTACTCCGGTAGCTTTATTGGTTATAGTGATCTCCGGAATATTACTAATGAGTTCGGAAGTGAAACCGGAACTTAAAAAAAGAGGAAAACGAGCATTGACAGCGGCGATAATCGGTCTGGTTATAGCCTACTTTTCTTGGGCCGTAATCGTGATCGTAACTACCGGCCTGATGTCCGACGACTGGGATAGCGTCTGGTCGGGAATGCAGATGGAAGAAATTTGTGATGAAATAGAAATCCAAGCTCAGGACTTGGAATGAAGCCCTCGTAGCTCAACCGGCAGAGCAGGTCCCTCTTAAGGACAAGGTTC
>CAZDOR010000005.1:0-37965 GCA_964507105.1 uncultured Candidatus Saccharibacteria bacterium
CCTTAAAATTGAGGGGTATTATGAGAAAGTATGAGTGGATTAATGGTTCCTCTTTCCGGTTTTCTTGATAGGTGCCGTAGGGTTGAGGCTGATACAGAGCTTTATCTTTCGGGAGTCCATTTACAGTTCCTGAATAATTTAGGAAAGCAAATTTTTAATATTTTATTATAATGTCAGTTCGGTAAGGTTAAGTCTTTTGACAAACTATTTTCAGTATAGTATTATTCTTTCAGTGGTTCGGAAGGAGTTAGTCGAGTCGTATTCGGCCACTTAAGAAGCTAATTTACAATTCATGAAAGGTACCATCAAAACTCTTACACAAAGAGGCTTCGGGTTTATTGGCCAAGAAGGAGAAGATGACATTTTCTTTCATTCCAATGATCTTTCCGGAGTAGAATTCGACGACTTGGAAGTCGGCGATGAGGTAGAATTTGAGGTTGTTGAATCTCAAAAAGGACCGAAAGCGGTTGACGTAACTCGCGCATAACTCTTTGTAAAAAGAAAGTCCCCGCTTCAAGGGGATTTTCTTTTCTTAAAGATGATATTATATGATTAAAAACGGATTGGCTTTAGGTTCCGGCGGTGCCAGGGGTTATGCTCACATCGGAGTTCTTAAAGCTTTAATTGAACATAACTGGAGATTGGACCTGATAACGGGTTCATCAATAGGTGCTCTGGTGGGAGTTCTGTATTCTTATTATGGATCGGCTGAAAAACTCGAAGAAGTCATGCTTGATTCTTATTGGCGTGAAGCTTTAGAAATGACCGGCATATCCAGGGGTGGGGTGATGTCCGCTGAAAAAGTCCAAAAGTTTATTGAGAAATTTATCGGCGACCTTCGCTTGGAAGACTTGAATCTCCCGGTGGGAGTGGTTACCACCGATTTCGATACTTCGGAAACCGTTTTGATTAGAAAAGGTAGGGCTTCTCGGGCTGTTCAGGCCAGCATAGCTTTCCCTTTATTCATGGAACCTCTCCAATTTAACGGGAGGGTTTTTTGGGACGGCGGACTTTCAAGCCAGATTCCCGCCAAGGCTGCTCGGCAGATGGGAGCCACCAGGGTGATTGGAGTTAACTTGAATAAAAAATTGGGAAAGGAATCTCCTTATGATGAAATGACTCCCTATTCGGTTGGAAGAAGAGCTATAGAAACTTTACAGCACCAAATGACCAAAATTTCAATGGAAGAGGTTGATGTTAAAATAACTCCCGATCTCGACAGTACGGTCTTGTTGGGAGTCGGAACATTAATTAAAAAAGATGAAGGAAAAGAAATAATCAAAAAAGGATACGAGGAGGCGAAAAAGGTGATTGAAAATATTGAAAATGAGTAAAAAAATAAAAGGAAAAATTAGCCTGACCGATTCCGGAACCGGATATTTTTCCGGTGATGAAATCGATGAAGATATAAAGGTAGAAAATAAGTTTTTAAACACCGCTTTGGACGGAGACGAAGTGGAAATATCGCTATTCCCCGAAAAGGATGGCGAAATGAAAAAAGGAGAGGTTCTTCGGGTTTTAAATAGAAAAAAAACTCGTTTCGTAGGGGTTTTAGACAAGAAGAAAAGTTATTCCTTTTTGATTCCCGATGACAGAAAAATGTATGTTGATATTTTCATTCCTACGGCTGATAAAGAGATAAAGGACGGCGACAAAGCTCTGGTTGAAATTGTTGATTGGGACAGAGCGGAAAAATCACCGGAAGGAAAAATAGTTAAAGTTTTGGGCCCTAAAGGGGAAGAGAAAGTTGAAAGAGAAGCCATCGTTTTGGAAAGCGGTCTGGAGGTTGATTTCAAGGAAGAAATAAAAGAGCAGGCTCAAAAGATAAAAAAGAAAGCTCCGGGAATGAAAAAACAAACCGAGCCGAACAGAAGAGATATGCGGGATGCAAAAACTTTCACCATAGACCCCAAAACGGCCAAAGATTTCGATGACGCCCTTTCTTTTGAAAAATTGTCCGATAATCTTTTTCGGGTTGGTATTCATATTGCTGATGTAAGCTTTTATATAAAGGAAGGAACTCCGATTGATGAAGAAGCTAAAAAGAGAAGTTTTTCGATTTACATGGTTGGTGAGACGGTTCCCATGCTTCCCGAAGTTTTATCCAATGATCTCTGTAGTTTGAATCCCGGTGAAGAAAAGCTCGCCTTTTCCGTGGTCTTGGAAATCAACGGAGAAGGGAAGGTGCTTGATGAGTGGGTCGGGGAGACCGTTATAGAGTCCGACCGGCGATATACTTACGGAGATGCGATGAAACGAATTAATGAAGGGGAAAACTCTTTAACTACTCTTAATGAAATTGCTCAAAATCTTCGTCGAAAACGAATTGAAAACGGTTCGTTGAAATTTAATACCGATGAAGTTGTGTTTAACCTTGACGATAACGGAAGACCGATTGACATAAATAAAAAAGAAGTGCTTGAAACTCACGAATTGATAGAAGAATTTATGCTTTTGGCCAATCGTACGGTAGCTAAAAAATTTGGAAATGATCCCTTCGTCTTTCGCGTTCACGAAGACCCGGAAAAAGAAACCATTCGGGAACTGAAAGGATTCCTTAAAGGCCTCGGTTACGATGTAAATTTGGAAGATAAAATAACTTCCGAAAAGATAAATGAAATAATAGACGAGGTAGAGGGGAAGTCAGTTGAATTTTTGGTCAACAACATTATTCTCAGATCAATGACCAAGGCCTATTATGATACCAAAAACGTGGGTCATTTCGGGTTGGCCCTGAAAAAATATACGCATTTCACTTCTCCGATAAGGCGTTATGCCGATTTAACGGTTCACAGGTTGGTGAAAAAGAAATTGAAGGATAAAAAGGCTGAAAGCACGGACCACTATAAAGAAATATGCAAGACCGTTTCCGAAAACGAGCTTCGAGCTTTGGATGCCGAACGGGAATCAATCGCCTATAAGAAATGCGAATACATGCTTGATAAAGTCGGCCAAAAAAGAAAAGCCGTTATCTCCGGGATAACCCGGTGGGGAATATATGTCAGAGATCTCGATTCGTTCGTTGAAGGGATGATTCCTTTGCGTAGTTTGGAAGATGATTATTACGTTTTGGACCAAGAAAATTACAGGTTAATAGGCAAAAACACGAACAAGCGATTTTCGCTGGGGGACAAAATCAAAGTGAGATTGGATAGTGTTGATCTCGAATCGAAATTAATCGATTTTAGGATTGTTTGAAATTTGATTTTTTAGCATTCAAGTGTTATGATTAAGAGGTTCAAATTGATTTTAAATTAATAGATTATGCAAGATTCTCTGACGCAAATTAAAATTGTTGAAGAAAAAGCTCAAGATGAATTGGAGCAACTTAAAAACAAACTGAAAAAAGAAAAAAGAGAGCGAGAAAATGAGTGGAATGAAAAGATGGAAAATCTTAAATCCGAATACTCTCAAAGGATGATAAGTTTAGAGAGTGAAATCGAGGACGACTTTAAAAAGAAACAAGACATCTTAAAAGAAGAGCATAGAGAAAAGGTAAAACGAATAAAAGAAAGATTTAAAAATAATTTAAACTCTTTTTCTGAAGAAATTTTGAATAATCTGTCATGAATCTTTCCGCGAAAAAGTTTGAAATAATAGCACTCAAGAGCAAGTGCGAAGAAATCCTCGAAGAGATGCAAACTGCCGGAGTCGCAGAAATTATCTCTTTAAAAATGAATGAGGATGAGAGGTCGCCGGATTCCGATCTCGAAAAAGAAAAGAGCCAAGCCGAACTCAGGTTGGCTGAAATGAAGTTTGCCAAAAATTTCTTGTCCAGATTTGCCGAGGAAGATGGGTTCGTTGCTAATTTGATTGACAGTTTTTTTCCTGAAAAGAAGAAATATTCCCTGGAAGAACTTCAAAACTTAGCGAACTCGGAGACTACGACCGAACTTATTGAATCCTGTAACAGACTTGAAAAAG
Source organism: uncultured Candidatus Saccharibacteria bacterium (assembly GCA_964507105.1). Lineage (GTDB taxonomy): Bacteria > Patescibacteriota > Minisyncoccia > Minisyncoccales > PWPS01 > PWPS01. The sequence goes on from CAZDOR010000005.1 coordinate 3,925, forward strand.
GATTGAATAAAACCGACTCCCAGATTGATAACCTTGAAAGAGAAGTGGAAGAGTTGAAAAAATTTTCCGGAATTTCAATTAGTTGTATTGAGAATTTTAAAAATTTTTCCGTATTCTTTGGATCCATCGTAAAAGATAAAAAAGAAGAACTTATAGATGCTTTAAAAGATGAAAGCATCTTTTTTCATATTAAATGGGGTGGAGAAAATGAGTCAAAAAGAAGAGGGTTTTATATGGTCTACCCCAAAGATAAACCCGAACTGGTTGATTTGGCAAAAGATGTTGGAGCTAAAGAAGAGTCTTGCTTTTGGACCAGACCGCCGGCTGATCTTCTTTCTGAAAAAAGAGCGGAAATAGAGGAGCTTAAGAAGAAAAGAGTTAAAAAAAGAAAAAAAGCTAAAGAACTTACCGAGCAAATTCCGAAGTTGAAGGCCTTGATAGACTGGTACGATTGGGAGCTTGAGAAGTATAAAACCTTTGAAAAGGCTAAAAAAACCGATACTTATTTTTATTTGAAAGCGTGGGTTATAGCCGGAAAGAAAGAAAAATTAAAGGAAAAAATTAGCCGAATTACTCCCTATTACATAATAAGAGAGCTTGAAACTGAAGAAGAGGACAAACCTCCGGTAGTTATTTCCAATAGTAGCGTGATGAAAAGTTTTGAAACCGTAACCGGTGTTTATGGGATGCCTCAAGAAGATGAGCCCGATCCGACTCCCTTTTTAGCTCCATTTTTTGCGGTTGCATTCGGTTTGGCACTTTCGGATGCGGGTTATGGGCTCTTGCTTATGGCTCTTTCTTTCGTTATGAGCAAAAAACTCAAGGACTCCAAAGACTTCTTCAATCTATTCATTATTTCCGGTCTTTTCACCGTATTAGCCGGTCTTTTTACGGGCACGTTTTTTGGAACGGACCTATTTGAAGGTTTAAGGTTTGTCGATGCCGTTGATGATCCGATCGAGGTGCTTTTTTTGGTTTCGGTTTTCGGAGTAATTCAGCTTTTTGTTGGGATTTTGGTTGGACTTTTTTGGAACTATAAGCAAGGGAAAACGGCGGTTGCTTTTGGAGAAAAAGGCGGATCGGTCGTTTTCTTTTTGGGAATCGGGCTTTTTGCTCTCACCCGAGAATTTATGGTTTTAGTCGGTGCTGTTTTAGCGATGATGGGACTCAATATTGTATTTTCCGAGAATGAATCAATCTTTAAGAGAGTGTTTTCCGGGTTCGGTTCGCTTTATGATCTTATCGGATACTTTTCAGATGTCTTATCCTATTCCAGACTTTTGGCCTTGGGTCTTGCTACGGGAATTATTGCCATGACAATCAATATGATTGCGGGTATTTTCATGGAAATGATTCCGGTCGCGGGACTGAATGTTGCCGTTGCCGGGTTCGTATTGGTTTTTGGCCATATAGCCAATCTTCTAATCAACGCCCTTAGTAGCTTTATTCATGCCGCAAGACTTCAATTTGTTGAATTCTTCGGTAACTTCATGGAGGGTGGAGGAAGGAGATTTAAGCCATTCGCGAAGCAAGGTCGATTTATTAAAATTATTAAAAAATAACCAATTAATATTATGGAATTAGGACTTATTCTTGGCATACTTGGAGCCGGTTTGGCGGTAACTCTGCCCTCGATCGGTTCGGCAGTCGCACTTTCCGAAGTAGGTAGATCCGCAGCCGGACTTATTTCCGAAGAACCGGAAAAATTCGGTAAAGCGCTTTTACTTCAGGTTTTACCCGGTACGCAGGGTATTTACGGTTTCTTGGCAGCGGTTTTGGTGCTGCAGGAAATAGGCCTTTTTGGAGATGAAGTTGTAGAGGTCTCCACGAGTGCCGGATGGCAAATTCTTTTAGCTTGCATTCCGATAACTTTTGCAGGAATTATTTCGGGGATATTTCAGGGAAAGGTATCCGTTTCCGGTATTTCCACTTTAGCTAAAAAACCGGAAGAAGCCGGTAAGGCTATAATTCTTTCCGCAATGGTCGAGACTTATGCTGTTATTGCACTTCTTTTAACTATTCTTATTCTCAACGGAATAACCGTTTAAACTTATGCCACTCGAAGATTTATTGGCCAAAGTAAAAGATGAAAAGCGTCAGGAAGAAAAGTCTCTGAAAAAAGAGCATAGGGCTGCTTTGGAAGATTTGGATAACCGAAAAAAAGAAGAGTTGGAAAGCCTGAAGAAAAAACTGGAAAGAGAATTGGAAGAAAAAAAGAAAGACCTGCTTGGAAAAAAGGAAAGGCAAACGTTCTTCAATTTAAAAATGAAGAGATTAGAACTTAAAAAAGAGCTTTTGGAAGAGGCTAAATCTCAAGCCCTGAAAGATCTGGAGGATTTATCGGTCGAAAAAAAGAAAAAGATCTACCTTAATTATCTGAAAGAAGAAAAAGAGCTTTTGGAAGAGGCATCCGAGATAGCCGTTCCCGAAGGGAAAAGGAAAAAGCTGACTCCAATTTTGAAAGAGGCGGGAATCGGCAAGGATCCGGTTGAAAGAGATTTGGACTTCAATGAAGGATTTTTAGTCAAGGGGGGGAGATGGAAGCTCGAGATCACTTTGGAAGAGATTTTGGAAAAGCAAGTGGAAAGAGACAAAAAAGAGTTTATTAATCTTCTTTTCGGAGATTTATGAAGCATCTGTTTTTAAATTCTTATTTGAATGCTATTGAGAAGCATATTGCGGATCAAATTGATTTCGATCGGATGATCAATGCCGAAAGTAAAGAGAAAGCGATGGAAGTTCTTCAGGACACCGACTACGGCAGGTGGTCTTTGGAGTCCGATAGCTTGGAGGAGATTTTCGAAAAGGAGAAATCTTTTTTTGTTGATGATCTTTCTCGAATGGGAGCCGGTAAGCTCAGGGATTTATTTTCTTTGAGAGCCGATATTGTTAATTTGAGAGTATTCCTCAAGAGTAAGTTATTTAATTTGGAATCCGGTTCGTTGGTTGAGTGGGGGAAAAATAAAAAGGAGCTGGTGAAAGAATTTGGAGAAGAGATTGAAAAAGCTAAAGAAATTGACAGCCCGGCGAAACTGGATGATTACTTAACTGAGGTTTATCTTGAAAAACTCAAAAAGTTTTCTGCTGGAGAAAGGGTGGTTGAAGAGTTTATTGATAATTATCAAGAGATATTGACCAATTATCAAGGAGAGATTAGAGATAAAAAGATAAAAAGTCTTGAAGATGAGTTTATTTCTGAAAATACTAAAAAGAATGTAGGTTTAGCTCCCGTATTTGCATTCTTCATGAAAAAGTGGAGAGCTGAAAAGAAAGTGAGAACGATTATAACCGGTAAAGAGATTGAGTTCAGCCCTAAAAAAATTAAGAATTTAGTTGAAGATCTTAGAAGTATATGAGTAATATAGCTTTCATAGGACCGACAAATTATTACAGAGTTTTTAAACTCTTGGGGTTCGATTGTTTCGAATCCAAAAATAAAAAGGAAACCGAAGAGCTCATAGAAGAGCTCAAAAAGAGTTATGATCTTATTTTTACTACTGAAGACTTGATATCTGCGAGTGGTTTGGGTGTCGTAGTTTTGCCCGGGCTGAAAGAAGCCAAAGAAAAAACCGCTCTTAAAAAACAGGTTGAAAAAGCTTTGGGTGGTGCGGTTTCCGGTTCATTTTTGGATTCAGAATAACTAAGGATAAATAATAAATATTATGAGCAAAAGTAATACAGGCACAATAACAAAAGTTTCGGGACCACTGGTTGTGGCCAAAGGCATGGAAGGAGCTTCTATTTACGAGGTGGTAAAAGTAGGTAAGGAAGGATTGGCCGGGGAGATTATAGAGATGAGAGAAGGCGAAGCTTCAATTCAGGTTTATGAAGAGACTTCCGGGGTCGGACCGGGAGAAATTGTAGAACGAACCGGAAAACAACTTTCCGTGAAGCTTGGTCCGGGTCTTTTGACTTCAATTTATGATGGAATTCAACGGCCTCTCGATGCTATTGCTGATAAGGAGGGTGATTTCATTCCCAGAGGAGTCGAGGTTCCGGCTCTTGATGAATCTAAAAAATGGGATTTTGAACCGAAAGTGAAGAAGGGCGAGAAAGTGACAGCCGGACGGGTTTTAGGCATCGTGGAAGAAACCAAAACCATTACTCACAAGGTAATGGTTCCTCCCGGCCTGGAGGGAGAATTGGTCTCCATTGAAAAGGGATCTTTTAACGTAACCGAAACTGTTGCTGAAATTAAAACGGAAAATGGCAAAAAAGAGATTAAAATGGCTCACGACTGGCCGATTAGAAGCCCCAGACCGACCGATAAAAAATTACTTCCATCGACTCCACTTGTTACCGGGCAAAGAGTGATTGATACATTTTTTCCGGTTGCAAAAGGTGGTGCGGCAAGTGTCCCGGGGCCGTTCGGATCCGGAAAAACCGTTATTCAGCACCAACTTGCCAAATGGTCGGATGCGGATGTGATTATCTTCATAGGATGTGGTGAGCGTGGTAATGAAATGACCGAAGTACTTCAAGAGTTTCCCGAACTCGAAGACCCCAAAACGGGTAATCCGTTAATGGAAAGAACCGTTCTTATTGCTAATACTTCCAACATGCCGGTAGCCGCCAGAGAAGCCAGTGTCTATACTGGAATTACAATTGCCGAATACTTCAGAGACATGGGGCTTGATGTTGCACTCATGGCCGATTCTACGAGTAGATGGGCCGAAGCTTTAAGAGAAATGTCGGCAAGATTGGAGGAAATGCCGGGTGAAGAAGGTTACCCCGCATACTTGGGATCCAGAATTGCCGCCTTTTATGAAAGAGCCGGACAAGTTAAGTGCTTAGGCAAGAACGAAGAGGGTTCGCTCACCGTAATCGGAGCGGTTTCTCCTCCCGGAGGTGATCTTTCCGAGCCGGTTACTCAGAATACGTTAAGAACAACAAAAGTTTTTTGGAGTCTCGATGATGAGCTGGCCAACGCAAGACACTTTCCTGCAATCGATTGGCTCAGCAGTTACTCACTTTACACCGAAGATTTATCTGATTATTTAAATAAAGAGGTCGGTAAGAACTTTATAAAAAACAGAAAAGAGGCGATGAAAATTTTATCCAAGGAAGAAGAGTTGGAGGAAATTGTCAGACTGGTGGGATTCGAAGCTCTTTCCGGAAAAGATAAGCTTGTCATGGAAACCGCCAAACTTTTAAGAGAGGATTTTTTAATGCAAAATGCTTTTGATGATATAGATACCTATTCATCTCTTGAAAAGCAATCCGATATGCTCGGTGCGATTATGGACTTTCATGCAAAAGGGAGGAAAATGATCGAAGACGGTGAAGATGTAAAAAAGGTTTTGAATATGGATGAAAGAAAAAAAGTTTCCGAGATAAAATTTAAAGAAGAAAATTAGAAATAAAACAAAAATACTATGCCGGTAAAATACAAAGGATTAAAAGAAATTGTCGGTTCCCTTGTTCTGGTTGACGATGTTAAGAAGGTCAGCTATGAAGAAATGGTTAAGATTAATACTGTTGAGGGAGAAGAGAGACTGGGGAGAGTTTTGGAAGCTTCCGAGGGCAAGGCCCTGGTTCAAATGTTTGAAGAAACCAGAGGAATGGAACTCGAAGAGGCGGAGGCCGTCTTTCTGGGAGAAACCATGAAGCTCGACGTAAGCATGGATATGATGGGAAGAGTTTTTGACGGGGCGGCCAATCCTCTCGATGGGCACCCGAAACCAATTGCCGATAAATCAGTTGACATTAACGGTTCGCCGATGAATCCGTTTTCCAGAGAATTTCCCGATGATTTTTTGCAGACCGGAATTTCAGCTATCGACGGACTCAATACTTTGGTTCGTGGTCAAAAGCTCCCGATTTTTTCCGGAGCCGGATTGCCACACTCCAAGATTGCTACCCAAATTGCCAGACAGGCAAAAATGGAGGGAGATTTTTCGGTTGTTTTCGGAGCGATGGGAATTACTTTTGAAGAATCACAATTTTTTGTAAATGAACTGGAGAAAACCGGAGCTTTGGATAGAGCTATTTTATTCCTCAATACGGCCGATGACCCGGTTATTGAAAGAATAACTCTACCACGAATGGCACTTACCGCTGCCGAGTATTTGGCTTTTGAAAAAGGAAGAGACGTTCTCGTTATTCTTACCGACATGACTAATTATTGTGAGGCGCTTCGTGAAATTTCCGCAGCAAGGAAGGAGGTCCCCGGAAGAAGAGGATATCCCGGTTACCTCTATACCGATTTGGCAAGTATTTATGAAAGGGCGGGAATGATTAAAGATAAACCCGGATCGGTTACTCAAATTCCGATTTTAACTATGCCGGAAGACGACAAGACTCACCCGATTCCGGATTTAACCGGATATATTACCGAAGGACAGATCATGGTTGATAGAAGTCTTCATCAATCGGGAATTTATCCCCCGATAAATGTGCTTCCGAGTCTTTCCAGATTAAAGGACGAAGGGGTGGGGGAAGAAAAAACCAGAGATGATCATGACGGTCTTTCAAATCAACTTTTTGCCGCTTACGCCAAAGGGCAAGAAGTTAAAGAACTCGCCACAATTTTGGGTGAGTCGGCCCTATCCGACACTGATAAATCCTACTTGGAGTTCAATGACCTCTTTGAGGAGAAATTTTTATCGCAAGATGAGACGGAAAACAGAGAAATAGAAGAAACTTTGGATATCGGATGGGAAGTTTTGCGTGTATTGCCCAGGGAAGAGCTTAAAAGAATAAAAGACGATAAAATAGAAAAATATTTAGATGAAAAAGAAAATTAATCCGACAAGGCAAGAGCTTTTAAAGCTTAAAAAGAAAAGGGAAGTTGCTGAGTCCGGGCACAGACTCTTGAAAAATAAGCTGGACAGCTTGATTCAGGAATTTCTTTCTCATGTTAAAGAATTGCAAGAGATAAGAAGTGATATCGAAGAGAATACTCCGGATATGCTCATGGACTATCTGAAAGCCGAGAATAATCTGGGAAGAAATGAAATTGATGCCTTGGCTGCTCATATTCCGGATGCCGAGCTCGAAAAACAAGAAAAAAACATAATGGGAGTCAGAGTAGAGGAGTACCGATTCTTGAACAAGGAGGAGATAAGTGAAACTCCGTTCAGCAAAAAGGCGGGTGACTATAATTTGGAGAAGGCGCAAAAAAAGGCCTTTGAGGTTTTGGATTCGATTATCGAATATGCCACTTTGGAACAAAAAATCAAGCTTTTGGCGAAAGAGATTGAAGCTACCAGAAGAAGAGTCAATTCTTTGGAGCACGTTTATATTCCCGAAATAGAAGAAGCTCAAAAATATATCACTCAAAAATTGGAAGAAAAAGAACGGTTCGAGCGAACCGTTCTAATGAAATTGAAAGATTTTTTAAATTAAAGTTGTTTCCCGTTTTTAATTTCCAACTTTCCCCGGATCGGGGATTTTTTATTTGCCGTACAAAATCAAGTTCCTTATTTGATCTTTCAAAGCGTTTCTTCTTGCATTGTAGCGAGTGCTATCGGAAGCATTTCTGACTTCTTCCGTTAGATTTTCCATAATCCTGATTACATCTTGTTTTGGTGGATGTTCTCCGCCGAAATCGATCGGTTCTTCAAAAGCTTCCGTTTCCGCCCAGTCGACGAGTTCTTCCGGAGTCACATCGCCGGATTCCAAAACGCTGATTATATCCGACTCTATTAGGATTCCGTTAACTTCTTTACCGAATTGATTTTGGAATCGATCTTCGAAGGCTTCGAAAAATGCCCAGCGATCTTGTCGGGTAAGCGTTCCTTCCGATTGATAAATTTCTCTGGATGATGTTTCCGATTCGGATATCGTTTCTTCCGCCTCTCCGGTGGACTCGGCTGCCGTTTCTCCCGAAGCTTCGGCTGCCGCTTCCGGCTCTGTGCCCAGAACGGGCTCAATTACTTCACCGGCTTCTTCCTCCAAAACTTCGGCTCTTTCCTTTATTATTTCTTTTATCTCTTCGGTGCTCATATTCTTTCTTTCCGCTATTTCTTCCAGAAGAACCTCGTTTTCGGAGTCCAAAAGAGCTTCGTATTGACCGAGATTGAGATCTTCGGACTCCATTCTTTCCACCCAATCCTGAACTATTCTCTCTTGTTCCGCCGATAATTCTTGAGATGCCTCGCCGGCTTCGGAGCTTATTGTTTCTTCGTAGCCTTCTATTATCATCTCTTCCATTTCTTCGGGGCTAACTCCTTCCACCTCTGCCAGGTTTTCAATCCATATCTCTTTTTCATTTCCGGCCATGAAATCGAAATGGGCTTCGTTCAGATTACCCTCTTTGAGATCCTCGAGCCAAGTTTCCATTCCTTCCAGTTGGGTTTCCGTTACTGATACTTGCTCGGCAATCATCTCCTCGGTCAAGCCCGCCTCTTCAACTGTGATCTTGTCTATTAATTCCGGTGTCAATTTTGTTTCCGGATTATTTTGAGCGAATTCTTTTATTTTTTCATTATTTTCCAGTATCTCGGCCACCTCTTCCGATGAAAGGTCGGTAGCTTCCGCCAATATTTTTTCCAATTCACCATTTTCGAAGAGTATTTCAAAGTTTATTTTATGCTCACTTTCCGCAAAAAGATGATCTATAGTTTCTCCTTCTGCCAAATCCAGCCCGAATGATTCCGCATCGGCCTCCATCAAGGTGGTGATGTAATCTATAATGTATGTTTTTTGAGCTTCGCTCAAGTTTATTTCTTTCATTTCTTCTCCCCAGTTCTCATATAAAAATTCTTCGGTCAGCGACCATGCGCTATCTCCTTGTTCCACGACATATTCCGTTTCCACTGCTGATATTTCGGAAAGTGTCTCCACCGTTGTTTCTTCAGCAGCCGCAGTCAAGGCGGATAATTCTACTCCCAAATTGGATGCTTCCGTCGAAGAATCCACAAACCCTTCTATTGTCTCCCGCAATGACTCGAATCCGTCTTGGATTATTTCCGTCTGCCAAACGTAATCGGCGACTCCACCGATTGCTCCGCACAAGGCGGCTGATTTCATCACTTCTTTCGCCCAGCTTTCGTTTCTTTGTTTTAGTTTGCCCGAAAGTCCGGATTCCGCTTCCGTTATTTTTTTCTCCAGGGTTTCCGAACTTTCTTCTTCCACTGTTTTCAATAGATTGGAAAGTAATTCATCGTTAATTTCTTCGCCCGGAATACTTTTTATTTCTCTTAATTGTTCGTCTTTCTTTTCCATCAGCTCTTCCGCCAAATCTTTAACGCTTACCTCCGATGATCTTTTTTTCAGCTCCACTGATGAATATCTGAATTGATCTTCGGCCATCTCTTTCATCTTTTTTTGTTCTTTTATCTTTGCGGAAACTTCTCTTCTTTCCTTTTGAAAAAACCAAACTCCTTCTTTCTTCAATTCGCTCTTTTGCTTATTCAATTCGGCTATGCGGGCCTTGATTATCGATATTTCCGAATCCATATTTTCCATCTTCTCTTTTATAATCTCCTCCGGGCTTTTCTCTTCTTCTTCTATTTTTTCGTCCAGCTCCTCCTTAAAAGAGGTGAACTGTTTTGATTCGTTGTATGCTTCGTAGGCGTAAGATCCGGCTTTCAGCCCTACTCCCGCAATCGCTCCGCCTACGACACCTCCACCGGCGGTTTTTAACACGTCGGCGAAAGGAACCGTGTCCGGAAACCTTTTTATTATCTGTTTTAAAGTTACGGCACCACCGATGCCGGCTCCCAAATGTTTTATTTTTCCCCACAACCTGCTTTCTTCCAGTATTTTTCTGTTTTTCGTTCCCAAGGTTTCCGATTCCAAGTGATCGAGAAGTTCTTGCCGTAATTCTTCTTCGGTTTTTCGCTCTTCCTCCTCTTTCGAGACTTCTTCTTCCGTTGCTTTTTCTTCAATTTCCTCCTTTGTTAGTTTTTCTTTCAACTCCTCCAACTCTTTCTTTTTTTTCTTTATCTTTTCTCTGTCTTTTCCGCCTTCGTATTCCGAAAACAGTTTTTCCAGCTCCTCTTTCTTTTTGGCTATTTCCTTTTTCGTTTTTTTTACTTCCACTTTTTCTTTCCTTGTTTCCTTTTCCGGATCTTCGTTATTTTCTTTTTTTCTTTCAGTTTCGCCCCTCTCTTCTTTCTCCGTTTCTTCGCTCCATCCTTGTTTTATCTCTTCGATTTCTTCCTTTATCTCTTCCATCTCCTTTTTTAAGGGAGCTATTTTTTGTTCCACTTCCTTTTTGTATTTTTCATTTTCCTTTTTTAATTCTTGCAGCTGTTCGTTGGTTACATGCAACCTTCCTTCTTTTGAAAATTTCATTTCTTCATCTCGATTTCTGGCTCCGTCTTTTCGAAGCTCTTTTGAAAATTTTTCCCGGGATTTTTTTATTTCTTTTTCGTCGGAATTATTTTTATCTTTTTCCATTGGGTTTGTTTCCATGATTATTAGTTTTTAATTGGTTCCCAGGGATTTGAAGCGGTCCACTTCTCGAGTTAATCTTTTTTCCAGGTCGTCGGCCAACTCCGGATCGGAAGTGGTGAATTCTCCCAACTTTTGATAGGCCTCTTCCGGAGATTCTTTCAGTAAATTGTTTAATTTTTTCGCCTCGTATTCGGAGAGCCGGTTTACGAAAGTTTCCAAAACCAATTTTTCCAAATGACTTTCTATTTTTAATCTCATCTGCTCTTTTTCTTCATCGGATAGTGAGGCGTAGGAAGGAGAGTTTAAAATTTCCTCCACTTTTTCGAGTATGTAATTATCTACATTTTTCATATTTTTTTGTATTATTAAGTAATTATATATTGTATTTATTTAACTATCAAACGGTTAGCATTTTTTTCTTAATTTTGATATTATTAACTAAATTAAAAATAAAAAGATGAATTTAAGGTTAGTTAAGATATTTTTGCCATTGGATAGGAAAACTAAGGCGGATGAGATATTGAGAAAGTCATCAATAGATGAGTTTTGGCATGATCGAATATCGGATAAAAAGACTCTGATTAGAGCTTTAGTGATTGCTGAAGAAATAGAGGGCTTTTTAGACGAACTTGAAGGTGAATTTTCAGAAGTAGAGGGTTTCAGAACGGTAATACTTCCGGTAGAAGCATCAATTCCCAGATTCCAAGAAGAGGAAAAAGAAAAAGAGAAGAAAAATGGAGAAAAAAGCCCGGAAAGAATAAATAGGGAAGAACTTTTTTATCATATTTCTGCAAATGCAGAATTTAGTTGGACATATATAGTTTTAATAATTTTAGCTTCAATAGTTGGTGCCATAGGATTAGTTAAGAGCAATATTCCAATGATTGTAGGTGCAATGATTATCGCACCTCTTTTAGGACCTTCCGCAGGGCTTTCGTTGGGGACTATTTTAGGTGACTTTAAGCTTACTTTTGAGTCGGTAAAAACCTTGACAGTGGGAGTTTTAGCCAGTTTGGTTTTCTCAATTTTAATAGGTATTATTTTCAATGTTGATCCGCAAACTCCTGAGATTGCAATGAGAACGATGGCCGATTTTGGAGATATTATTGTTTCTTTATCTTCCGGAGTAGTCGGGGCTTTATCTTTTACTACCGGAACACTTACAGCTTTGGCCGGGGTTATGGTGGCTATTTCACTTTTACCGCCGCTTGTAGCTACGGGAATGCTTTTGGGGGCCGGATTTTTCGAACTTGCTCAAGGAGCATTCCTTCTCTTTATAATCAATCTTGTAGCTGTCAATTTAGCCGGAGTGGTAACTTTTCTTCTTCAAAAGATATCACCCAGAACTAAGTGGCAAAATCTCAAGGCTAAATTTTTAACCGGGTTGGCCATATTTATCTGGCTAATATTTCTTTTTATTTCCATCTTTCTAATAACCTTAAAATAGCACATACTTGACATAAATAAATAATTATTATATAGTAAAGCAACAAAAGGAGGGATTCAAATGAGAAAATTGATAGGATTGGGAATAGTTGTCTTTCTTGCAGTGGTGGCAACCGTTCCCGGTTGGAGCTTGATAGGCTTTTCTCAGTCTTTGGCTAAAAACCAACAAGTGGTTGACTACATATTCTATTTTATAACCATAGTAGTCGTCACTTTGTTGGTAGTGGCAGTATACAAACTGCTTCTGGAAGATGATAAAGACTAAAATCTCGATGAGCCGCAAAATGCGGCTCTTTTTTATTTAAAAAACCGCCCGAAGGCGGCTTTGGTCAACAGGCAATGACTTGCGGTTAACCCCGGTAGTTACATTTCTTGTCCAGGCAAACTTTCTTGCCCTTCTTTTCAACAACTATGGAGTCACATTCGGGGCATTTTTCGCCGGTGGGACGATAGTTGGTTCCGAATTTACATTTTGGATAATTGTCACAGCCCCAAAAAAGTTTGCCTTTTCTATTCATTCTTTTTACTATCTCTCCTTCATCACACTTTGGACAGTCTATACCCGTCTTTTTGATTAGTTTTTCCGTGTTTTTACATTCCGGATAGTTGGTGCACCCCCAGAACATACCGTATCTACCCTGCTTAAGCTTCATTTCCGATCCGCACTTACTGCATTTTTTTGGACCGAATTCTTCTTTCATTTTTTCTATTTTCTCTTTTTCCTCTTCCATCGGTTCGGTGTATTCACAGTCGGGAAATCTGCTACAAGCTTTAAATTTCCCGTTTTTACCCAACTTGATAACGACTTTTCCTCCGTCACATTCGGGGCAGTCCTCATCCGTCTCTTCTAATATGTTTTGCTTATCCAGGGATTCTTCTTTTTCCTTGACTGTTTTAATAAAAGGCTGATAAAACTCCTTAAGCATCTCTCTCCAGTCTTCTTCTCCTTCGGCTACTTTGTCCAACTTCTCTTCCATTTTGGCGGTGAACTCCAAATCAACTATATCCGGAAAGTGATTTACGAGCATATTACTAACCACTATACCCACATCGGTAGCATGCAACTTTTTCTTTATCTTTTTAACGTAATTTCTGGATTGAATAGTCGCCAAAGTGGGGGCATAAGTTGACGGCCTTCCGATGTCGTTTTTTTCCAACTCTTTAATCAGGGAAGCCTCACTGTATCTGGCGGGCGGTTTGGTTTCTTTTTCTTGAGTTTCCAAATCTTTCAGTTTTAACTTATCACCTTCACTTACTTCGGGAAGCTCTTGCTCCTTCATTTTTATCGGATAGACTTTCATGAAGCCGTCGAAAAGAATCTTTTGTCCCGATGCTCTCAGTAGATATTTATTCGCCTTGACATCGATTTTCTTTCTCTCGATTATTGCCGAGCTCATTTGGGAGGCCAAAAATCTTCTCCTTATCAGATCGTAAAGTTTTCCTTCTTGCTTTTTTGTTTTTACTTTTTCTCGGTTCGGATTGGTTGGTCTTATAGCTTCATGAGCTTCCTGAGATCTCCCTTTCTTTTTGAAGTTTCTTTTTTTGTAGTATTTTTTTCCGTATTTGTCGATTATTATCTTTTTTGCCTTCTTTTTTGATGATTTGGAAAGATTGAATGAATCGGTTCTGTGGTAGGTGATAAAACCTTTTTCATAAAGAGATTGGGCCAATCTCATTGTGTATTTTGAAGAATAATTCAATCTTATCGAGGCATCTTGCTGGAGTAAACTGGTCGTATAGGGTGGGTAGGGACTTCTTTTCTTTTCTGATTTTCTAACGTCGTTTACCGTGTAATTGACTTCTGATTCCAGCTCATTCTTAATCTTCTCGAAAAGTTCACTTTCGGTGATTCCCGGTTTTTCGATTTTTTCTCCATCTATCTTTATAAGTCTTGATCTGAATTCTTTACCGTTTTCAAGATGAGCGTAAATTAAAAAATAAGTTACCGGGTCGAAGTCTTTGATTTCCTTTTCTCTTTCCGCCACCAGTCTGAGTGCTACCGATTGAACTCTTCCCGCTGATAGTGAGAAATCCCTGTAAATCTTTTTCCATAAAAGGGGAGAAAGCTTGTATCCCACGAGCCTGTCCAAAACCCTTCTTGCTTGTTGAGCATTAACCAGGTTTTCATCTATTTTTCCGGGAGACTCTAAAGCGCTCAGTATTGCGTCTTTGGTAATCTCATGAAAAGTTACTCTATGATAATCTTTTAAATCCAATGCGTCTTTAAGGTGCCAAGAGATTGCTTCACCTTCTCTGTCCGGATCTGTACTTAATATTATTTCGTCAGCGTTTTTTGTTTCTTTTTTTAGTTTTTTTATTGTTTTCTTTTGGCGACCGGGTATTACGTATTTCGGCTCGAAGTCGTTATCTACATCAACTCCCAGTTTTTTCTGGGGAAGATCTCGAATATGCCCTTTGGTAGAAAGTATCTTGTAGTCATCATCCAGGAATTTGCTGAGGGTTTTCGATTTGGTGGGTGACTCGACTAAGATTAATTTCATATGCTTCGATAAATAAATTTAATTTGACTTAAAAATGCTATCATTTAAAGCCTTTCTTGTAAAATAAGCTACTAAATGGGCTACTTGTAAAATAAGCTACTAAATGGGCTAAAAATTTAAAAATTATTAAAATCCTTTGTTGAAAGCCCTCTTGTTGAGAGGTCTGACCTCTCTAAATCTTCTCAATTTCTCTAAACCTCCTCAATTTGTTGAGAGGTCTGACCTCTCTAAAGACCCTCTAATAAACTAAATTTCCTATTGTTGAAAGTCCTCTTGTTGAGAGGTGTTGTTGAGAGGTCTGACCTCTCTAAACTCTACCGGTAGGCGGTTAATACTTGACAAACAAAAAATATGTAATATAATAGAGACACCTTGATCTTTGAGTTTATCTACGAAGGGTTCACTTTCTCCACTCTTCTTTGAAGAGGGGAAAAAGAAAAAGGAACGAAAATTCCTCCTTTTATATCCCTCCTTTCATTTTTTTTCGTTCCGGAACCTGTCCGTTTCAACGGATACTTTGTTCGGAGTCCGTTTTCGGCCTTTCGGACGGAGCTTCGTAGATAAACTCAAGGAAAGAGGGAGGTGAATCAAATGTGGAAAACGAATTTGGAAGTCGATCTACCCGAAGGATACGTGGTTCGTGAAAATGAAGATTTCTTTTTTCTGCTAAAGATAAAAAAAGAATCGGAAGAGTTAATTCAAATTTTCGGAAAATCCCGGAATCCGGCACATAAAATAGCTCGTAAGGCCATTGAGCATTTAAACACCAATTGCTGAGCTGAAAAGCTCAGTCTTTTTTTATCGATTTCTTTTGAAACCCTTCTTCCAGTCCGCTTATGATTTCCGAAACTGATTTATCTATCATTTCTTTAACCGCCACCTCTTCTTCTCGGCTGAATTTTTGAAGAGCTATTTCTCCGGCTTTTCTATTTTTTCTACCTACGCCGAATCTGAGCCGCCAAAAATTTTTGGTTGACAAATGGTTGATTATCGATTGAACTCCCTTGTGACCACCGGAACTTCTGCCTTTATCCACTTTTAATTTTCCCAATAAAAAATCAACGTCGTCGTGAATTACGACAATATTTTCGGGGCTTATTTTGTAGTAGCGGGAGAAAGAAGCTATTGAAATTCCCGATTTATTCATGTAGGTTTCCGGCTTAAGTAGGGTAACACCTTCTTTTTCGGATATTGAACCGTTGAATTTTTTATCAAATTTAAAATCGGGGAAATTACTTTTTTCCTTCAATGCTTCGACTACGTTGAATCCTATATTATGACGAGTACCCGCGTATTTTTTACCCGGATTTCCGAGTCCGACTATCAAAGTCATTACACTTATGATAGTACAAAAAAAAGAAGGCGACAAACTCAATTTTTTCTGGTATAATAAGCCATTAAAAGGAGGTGCTTCGTTTGTTCATAAAAAGGATTTGGCGATACGCTGAAGGATTCCTGATTTTCATACTGAAAAGAAGGGATCCGCTTACCGGTTTGCCGGACAGGTCCGTGTTAAAGAAGATACACGAAAGAAAACTCTTTGAAGAAAAAATTTCCTTGATTTTCCTTGATTTGGATAATTTTAAGGAAATAAATGATTGTCTGGGGCATCAAATAGGAGATATATACTTGAAAGGGTTCGCTGATTTATTAAAAAAAGAAGTTAGAGACAGGGATTTTGCATTACGTTGGGGTGGAGACGAGTTCGTAGTTTGTCTTTTCGATGTCAATAAAGAGGAAGCGGAGAATTTTTTACACAGAATAAAACTTAAAACCAAGTTGTTGGATGTAACCAGGAGAGCGGACTATCTTCGTTTAAAAGAAAAACTAAAAGAAGAAGATTCTTCCTCTTTCCGAAATAATGAAATCGTTTCTTCTTTGGGAGTGAGTGGCGGAATAGCCGAGATAGGTGATAATATATTCAAGGCGATATCGATTGCTGATTTTAAAATGTATGAAGATAAAAACAGCAATGAATACTCTTCGAAACAAGAGATTACGGACAAAAAAGTAGAAGAGATTATTTCGAAAGAAGTGGGTCGAGAAAAGGCAAAAATAATAGTAAAAAAATTAAAAGACAACGGATACGATATAAAAAAAGACACTAATCGGCCAACTTAAAAGTTGGCTTTTTTTCTTGCCAAAACCTCTTTAATTTGCTACAATATACAAACGATGAAGGCAAAATCTTTTTTCTCAGAGACAGCAAAAACAATCTTGATGGCACTTCTTATCGTGGTTCCTATCAGGGTTTTCATATTTCAACCCTTTCTGGTAAGGGGAGCCTCCATGGAGCCGAATTATTATCATGGAGATTACCTGATAGTCGATCAGCTTTCTTACCGATTCAATGATCCGAAAAGGGGTGATGTTATCGTTTTGGATTCTCCGGAAGCTTCCCGAAGCAGATTCATAAAGAGGATAGTCGGCCTTCCCGGAGAAGAGATTTTAATCAGGGACGGTTCCGTTTTTTTAGTTGAAAATGGAGAAGAAAAACCTCTCGAAGAAGATTCCTATTCGGAAGCGAAAACTCCCGGAGAAGTCAATAAACAACTTTCCGATAACGAATATTTTGTTCTCGGCGATAACAGAGACTCCTCTTCCGATTCCAGAAATTGGGGTGCCGTGCCGCGCGAAAACATAGTGGGGAAAGTCGGCCTACAACTATCCCCGTCTTCGATTTTTTCCGACGACAATTTATTTTAAAGATTAAAATATGACTGATAAAAAATTTCAAAAACCCACCGGTACTCAAGATATATTCGATGAAAATCAGCGCTACTTCAGTCAAATTCGCAATGTTTCCGAGAGGATTGCCCGTGAATATAATTTTAAAACCATAGAAACCCCGATAATTGAAGAAGAATCTCTTTTTGAGGAAAGTGTCGGTCAGACTACGGACATAGTTCAGAAAGAGATGTTTACTTTCGAAACACAGGGTGAGGATCGGCTGGCACTACGACCGGAAGGAACCGCTTCCATAGTTCGCAGTTATATAGAGAATGATTTTTATAAAAAATCTCAGCCGGTCAAGCTTTATTATTGTGGGCCCTTTTTCCGCTATGAAAGACCTCAGAAGGGTCGTTACAGGCAATTTCACCAATTCGGAATGGAAATTTTAGGAAAAGGATCGCCGGCTTTGGATGCTCAACTTATTCAATCCTTTCATCAAATCTTTCGAGAACTTGATCTCGATGTCATTTTCAGAATTAACAGTTTGGGTGATGAAAATTGCAGACCGGAATATAAAGAGGAGTTGAAGAAAGCTTTGGAGCCCGATTTGGAGAATTTGTGTGATAATTGTCAAAAGAGATATGAATCCAATCCGCTCAGAATTTTAGACTGTAAAAATGAAGAGTGCAGTGAAATAGCCCAAAATGCTCCCCAAATTGTTGACCATTTGTGTAAGTCGTGCAAAAATAAATTCAAATCGGTTTTGGAGTTTCTGGATGAAATGAAAATTCCGTATGATATGGATCCTTTTCTCGTCCGAGGATTGGATTATTACACCAACACGGTTTTCGAAATTTTTTCGGAAGAACTCGGAGATTTGGCTCTCGGAGGAGGTGGAAGATATGATAAGTTGGTGGAAATTCTCGGTGGTCGGGAGACGCCGGCTTGCGGAGGAGCGATGGGGATCGAGAGAATGGTCCGAGCGATGAAGCAGTCCGGAACGAAAACGGAAGAAAATAAGAAAAAAATTTTTCTCGCCCAGTTGGGAATTTCCGCCAAGAAGGAAGCTTTCCGTCTCTTCGAAGAATTCAGAAAGGAAGGAGTTCCGGTTTACGAATCTATGGGCAGGGACTCTCTCAAGTCACAAATGGCTCGAGCGGACAAGCTGGGTGCCGACTACACTTTAATTTTGGGGCGTCAGGAATGCATCAAGAATCAGATAATAATTAGGGAAATGGAAAGCGGAAAGCAAGAAACGGTCCCTCTGGACAGTATAGTTGAAGAAGTAAAAAAGAGAATAAAATGAAAGACTGTTTGTTTTGCAAAATAATAAAAAAAGAGGAAGATGCCGAAATCGTTTACGAGGATCAATGGGTTTTGGCTTTTGAAAACATAAGACCACTCGCTCCGGTTCACGTTTTGGTCGTTCCCAAGAAACATATAGCTACCGTCAATGATATAAAAGAAGAAAATGAAGACCTTTTGGGGCATCTCTGGAAAGTGATGAAAAGGGTGGCCGAAAAAAAGAAAGTCAAGAAATCCGGTTATAAGGTAGCGGTAAACGTGGGTGAGGGAGGGGGTCAAGAAATATATCATCTTCACTATCATTTGCTGGGTGGATGGGAGTCAAAAGATGAAATGAAAAAGCCGGGAATGCCCTGAATAGAGATTACAAATTGTTAAATAGTCATAAAGTAAAAATATGCCTTTAGTAATAAAAAGAAGATCCAACGAAAACAATTCCCGAGTTGTTCATCGGTTTAATAGAGAAATCCGTAAATCGGGAATAATAAACGAAGCCAGAAGCAGGAGGTTTTATGAAAAAACCTTGAATGATAATGCCAAAAAAAGAAAAGCACTTAGAAAAAAAGAGCTAAAAGAAGAGTATGAAAAAAAGAAAAAACTCGGTGAACTTTAATGGTTGAAATAAACAATCAAACGGATTTTGACTTGCCCGTATCCGAATTGAAGAATTTGGCGGAAAATATTTTGACGGAAAGAGGTTCGAATCAATCCCTTTCCGTCGCTTTTTTACCGGCCCGTGAAATCGCCTCCTTCAACGAACGATACAGAAACAAAACCGGAGCTACCGATGTGCTTTCTTTCAAAGTTGAAGATCCCGTTTTGGGAGAGATATTGATCTGTCCGGAGATAGTTCTTTCTCAGGCGGAAAGATTCGATCTTTCTTTCGATAGAGAGATAAGAAGAGTTCTTATTCACGGAATACTTCATCTTCTCGGTTACGATCACAAAAAAGAGGAAGAAAAAAAGAAAATGAGAAAGATGGAAGAGGATTATCTTTCCTGTTGAAAAGAAAAACTAAAAAAGTTAGAATTACATTGTATCCATATTTAAATAGATAATATAATGACCAAAAACCCCATTATAGCCGGTCTTGATATAGGATCTTATGCAACGAAAATTTTGATAGCTAAAAAGAGACCCGACGGGAGGGGTTTTGAAGTTTTGGGGAGAAGCATCACTCTTTCCGAAGGAGTTAGAAAAGGAGTAATTAAGGACAAGAAAAAGGTCCGTCGAGGAATAGAAGAAGCTCTGCGACAAGCGGAACAAGAGGCCGGAAGGGAAGTCGACGGGGTTTTCGTTAATGTCAACGGGAGCCATATATTTTCAATATCTTCGGAGGGTCTGGTTTCCGTTTCCAGAGCGGATCAGAAAATTTCCGACCAGGATTTAAAAAGGGTTATAGACGCGGCCAAGACTTTTTCAACACCCTCGAATAAAGAAATAATAGAAGTTATTCCCCAGGAATACGTCGTCGATGATCAGGGAGGAATAAAGGACCCCCTGGGCCTTACCGGCATAAGATTGGAAGCCAAAATATTGGCTGTCGGCGGGTTTACTCCTTATATGGAAAAAACTTCGGAGACGGTTCTCGAGTCCGGGCTCGCTGTCAATGATATAATTTTAGGTCCGATTGCCGGCTCGGAAGCGGTTCTCGACGATCAAGAAAAAGAGCTCGGTGTTGCCGTTGTCGATTTGGGTTCGGAAACCACCTCTCTGACCGTTTACGAGGATGGAGAGGTAATCCACACCTCTGTTTTGCCGATGGGAGTGGCCAATGTGAGAAATGATATAGCTATCGGATTGAAGATAAGCATTTCCGCGGCGGACAAGATTTTGGAAGAAATGGGTCATTTCATCCTCGGAGAAGTTTCCGGCAGACGAAAGGTAGTTAACTTACCTGATGGTGACGAAATTTCCTTCCGGGAAAAAGACTTGAAACGGATTGCCCGGGCCCGGGTCGAAGAGATATTCGACTTGATAAACGAAGAACTGGAAGAAATAGAAAGAGCCGGTCTTCTTCCGGCGGGAATAGTTATCACCGGAGGGGGAGCTAAGCTGGACAACCTGATCGAGTTCGTAAAAGACAAGACCGGTTTACCGGTAAGAATCGGTGCCCCCGACGACTTCTATCCTTCTCAAAAGGATCCTTCCCTTTCCACCGTTTGTGGATTGGTTGAGATAGGAATAATGATGGAAGAGGGAAGCGGAAGTTTCGATTTCGTTTTTGATCGTAATTTGGGAAAAAAAATTAAAAAAATACTAAGAATATTCATGCCGTAAACCACTAATAATATGAAAAAACAATTACCGAAAATAAAAGTGGTCGGCATAGGAGGTTCGGGAGGGAATGCCGTCACCAGGATGATGAGTTGCGATATAAAAGGGATAGAACTCATCGCCATAAATGCCGACTATCAAGACCTCGAAAAGGCCGAGGCGGACAAAAAGATAAGGATAGGGAAAGAATTGACCGAAGGCCTGGGAACGGGTATGAATCCGGAAATAGGAAAAAAAGCGGCCCGGGAAAGTCGGAAGGTAATCAAGAATAATCTTGAGGGTTCCGACATGATATTTTTAACTTGCGGTCTCGGAGGCGGAACCGGGTCCGGAGCTTTGCCGATAATTTCCGAAATAGCCAAAGAAACGGGAGCTTTGACCATAGCCGTAGTTACCATGCCCTTTTCTTTCGAGGGCAGGGAAAGACAGAAGGTGGCTGAAGAAGCCCTGGAAGAAGTTCGGGGTAAAGTCGATACCTTGATTCCGATTGCCAACGATAAACTGCTTACCACCCTGGACTCTAACGTTACCCTGAAAGACGCTTTTTGGCATTGTGATGAAATTTTACGCCAGGCGGTTCAAGGAATTTCCGACTTAATCGTTTTACCCGGAATAATCGGCATCGATTTCGCCGACGTGAAAGCGGTTATGAAAAATTCCGGTTCGGCGCTTTTCGGAAAAGGAATCGCCAAAGGAAAAAGACGAGGTGAAGAAGCGGCCAACAGGGCGCTCGATTTACCCTTGGTGGATCTTTCTTGTGAAAATGCCAAGGGAGTTCTTTTCAATGTCGGTGGCGGCAAGGATCTTTCTTTGGCCGAAATAAACGACATTGCGGAAGTGATTAAAAAACGGGTTTCTCCCGATGCGCAAGTTATATTCGGAGCCGTTGAAGATGACAGCTTGAATAAAGGAGAAATAAAAGTGACCGTTATAGCGACCGGATTTTAGTCGTTGACAACAACGGCTCAAAATAATAGACTATTAATAGTAATAGTTCTTAATTGGAAACAGCCTCTCGGGGGCTCTTTTGAAAACTAATTTTAATTTTCAGTTAGACATGATTTCTAAAGTTGAAAAAAGGAACGGGGAGAAGGTGGACTTTGACAAATCCAAGATAAAAAAAGCTGTCTTTAAGGCACTGACTTCCAGCGGACAAGGAGGTGAAAAGGAAGCCGGAAAGGTGGCCGATCGGGTTTTTGAACTTCTTCTCAGGAGGTTCAGCCGAGACGAAACTCCTCACGTTGAGCAAATTCAAGACATAGTGGAGGAGGTTTTAATCACCCGGGAATACGACAAGGCGGCCAAAGATTATATATTATACAGGGAAAAACGGCGAGAAATCAGGGAAATGAAGGGAGAGCTGGATGACTCCTACAATATGATAGAGGACTACATAGACGAAATGGACTGGGAGGTCAAAGAAAATGCGAACATGACTTATTCCCTCCAGGGGCTCAATCAATACGTAACTTCTCATGTTTCTAAGGAGTATTGGCTTAATAAAATATATCCGGAAAAAATAAGAAAGGCGGCAAAAAACGAAGATATTCATATTCATGATTTAAACTTGCTTGCCACTTATTGCTGTGGGTGGGATCTGCAGGATTTACTCTTGAAAGGGTTCGGCGGAGTTCCTTCAAAAATTCAATCGGCTCCTCCGAAACATCTGCGTCCCGCTCTGGGCCAGGTGGTCAACTTCTTTTTTACTCTTCAGGGAGAGTCGGCCGGAGCGCAGGCGATGAGTAATTTCGATACTTTTTTAGCTCCCTTCATCGCTTACGACGATTTGGATTACAAACAGGTGAAGCAATCGATGCAGGAGTTCCTTTTCAACTGCATGGTGCCGACCAGGGTCGGTTTTCAAACTCCGTTTATCAATGTGTCTCTGGACATAAAAGTTCCCGAACATTTGAAAAATCAGGCGGTAATAATCGGAGGCGAACCACAGGATGCGACCTACGGAGAGTTTCAAAAAGAGATGGATATGTTCAACAGGGCTTTTTACGAGGTGCTCATGGAAGGAGATGACAAAGGAAGAGTTTTTACATTTCCGATTCCGACCATATCAATTACGGATGATTTCGACTGGGATAATGAAACTCTCGATCCGATGTGGGAAGCCACCACTAAATACGGAATAAATTATTTTTCCAACTTCATGAATTCGGACATGGACCCCGAGGACTTTCGTTCGATGTGTTGCCGGCTCCGTCTTGACAATAACGAACTGATAAAAAGAGGAGGAGGACTTTTCGGAAGTCAGCCCTTGACCGGTTCGGTCGGAGTGGTAACCGTCAATATGCCTCGGCTGGGGTATCTGTCCAAAACGAAAAAAGAGTTTTATAATCGCCTCGAAAAGCAGATGGACTTGGCCAAGGAATCTTTGGAGATAAAACGGAAAGTGATAAATGATTTCATGGAAAAAGGTCTTTACCCTTACAGCAGACATTATTTGCAAGGTGTAAAGGAGATGCGCGGCAGCTATTACGGAAACCATTTTTCGACAATCGGGCTCATTGGAATGAACGAGGCCTGTCTCAACTTTCTCGATAAGGGAATCGGTTCGGAAGAAGGAAAAGAGTTTGCCGAAAATGTTCTCGACTACATGAACGATAAGCTCATCGAATACCAGGAAGAAACGGGTAATCTTTATAATCTGGAGGCCACTCCCGGTGAAGGAACCGCCTACAAGCAGGCTAAAATTGACAAGGAAAAATACCCGGATATAATCACCGCCGGAACCGAAGAACTCCCTTATTACACCAATTCTGTTCACTTACCCGTTGATCATACCGATGATCCGATTGAAATTCTGGATCACCAAGACAGCTTGCAGACCAAATTTACCGGCGGAACCGTAATCCATCTCTTTTTGGGTGAAAAGATATCCGATCACGACTCGGCCAAGCGATTAATTAAGAATGTTTTCAAAAATTACGAACTTCCCTACGTGTCTCTAACTCC
This sequence comes from uncultured Candidatus Saccharibacteria bacterium, assembly GCA_964507105.1. Classification (GTDB taxonomy): domain Bacteria; phylum Patescibacteriota; class Minisyncoccia; order Minisyncoccales; family PWPS01; genus PWPS01. The sequence continues at coordinate 27,435 of CAZDOR010000005.1, forward strand.
GACTTTTTCAGTGTGTCCGAGCTGTGGCTATCTGCATGGTGAAAAATTCACTTGCCCCAATTGTAAAATTAAAAAGCCGAAAAAGGTCTTAAAAAAATTAAATTAATAAAGCTTATGGGTTACAAATCAAAAATATTCAAAAAAGAAAAAGAGGCTCTCAAATATTCCACATGTTACGATTGCGGCAAGGAGCTGGACATAAACGACGGAGAGATAGAAAACGGGGCACTTCTAATTTATGAAGACGGCGAAGAAAAAGCTTCCATTTTAAAGTGCGACGAATGCTACGAGAAAGATCCCTCCTTGAAAAATTATAAAAAGTGTGAAGTTTATTCCAGGATTGTCGGTTATTTGAGACCGGTTCGAGATTGGAACGAAGGAAAAAGTCAAGAATACTCCGAGAGAAAAACCTTCGTTCGATGAAGATAGCCGGTTTGCAGAAACTGACTCTCATAGATTATCCCGGAAAGCCGGCCTGTACCGTTTTTTTAGCCGGCTGCAACCTGAGGTGTCCATGGTGTCATAGTCCGGATCTGGTTATTCCCGAAGCCGCTGAAGAAGTTCCGGAAATAGAAGAGGATTTTTTTGGATTTTTAAAAAAAAGAAAAAAAGTTTTGGAAGGTGTGGTCATCTGTGGAGGAGAACCGACGGTTAATCGGGGTTTGGACGATTTTATTGAAAAAATAAAAGATTTGGATTATGAAGTAAAGCTCGACACCAACGGAACCGATCCGAAAACTCTCGAAAGATTGATTAAAAGAGAACTTCTCGATTACGTAGCCATGGATTTGAAAGCACCGCCCGGCAATTATAAAGGAGTTACCGGTGTCGATGTTGATCCGGCCGTTTTGCGCGAGTCAATTTTTTTGGTGAAGGGAATGAATAATTACGAGTTCAGAACGACCGTGGTTCCCGGAATCCACGATCAAAAAAAATTATTAAAAATACTCGAAGAAATCAAAGGAGCTAAAAAATATTTTTTACAAAATTTTCGAGGCAAGATTACCGTTGATAAAAGCTTTCAAGACAAAGAAGGATTTTCTCCGGAACGAATGGAGAAATTTAAGTCTTTGGCCCAAAAATACGTTCAAAGTTGCAAAATAAGATGATTAGTATTCCTATTATTTTGGCGACGGGCAGAAAAGGTAGGCAATCGAAAAGGGTTGCTGATTTCGTGTTACGAGAAGCCGATTTTCCGACCGAAATTATCGATGTTAGAGATTGGGCGAAAACGGCTACTCAAAGATATCCAAAAAACCAAGAAAAACTCAGAAAAAAAATAGAAAAAGCCGACGGCTTCATAATAGTTTCTCCGGAATACAACAGTGGTTATCCCGGAGAGTTGAAAATTTTACTCGATACCTTTTTGGATGAGTATGAAGGAAAACCGGTCGGAATAATCGGAGTTTCCGCCGGGACGTTCGGAGGAATAAGAATGATCGAAAAATTAAAACCGATTCTTTTCAATCTGGGACTCAAACCGATAAGTTCCGAAGTAGTTTTTAAAGAAATCGGATCCGTTTTCGATTCCGATGGCAATCCGGAAGAAGAACATCTTCGCAGAGTGAAATCATTTTTAAAAGAATTAAAACGAGAAGTCGAAAACTCAATTGAAAATCGGTCGTAAAATTGAAAATTCGCCCCTTTCCGGGTTCGTTTTCTATTCCGTTTTATCCTTTCTTTCCGGGTTGGCGATTTATCCTTTCTTTCCGGGTCTTTATTTTCTTCCGCCCCTCCTGTTTCTTATTTTTTTCGACAGAAGATTCTTTTTATTGGTTGCATTCTTTCTTTTCGGTCTTTTCCATCATCACTTGATGACCTTCGATCAATTCGTTCTTCCTCTTTATGAAGGAGAAGAGGTTGCTTTGCGGGGTCGAGTTGTCGAGGAGGACAGGGATGTGGTTTCCGTTGATCGTTTTCAAGGAGAAAATTTGAGTGAGAAAGTTCTGGTTCATCCCGAGGGAGAGCTTCACTACGGACAAAAAATAAAAGTTGTCGGTCGAGTACTCACCCCCGATGATCGGTTCGTTGATTATATGGCCAAGGATCGGATAAGCGTTAATTTGGCTGAACCGGAAATAGAAGTGATCGAAGAGCCCCGTGGACCGCTCGGTTTTTTGTATTCTTCTCGCAGAAGATTAATTTCTCGGATAAAGAGAGGACTGCCCCGCCCGCAATCCGCCGTTCTTAAAGCAGTCCTTCTCGGTGACCGTAGCGGGATTTCCGATCGGTTGCAAGATAAGTTTTCCGGTCTCGGTATTGCTCACTTGCTGGCCGTTTCCGGAACTCACATAGTGGTTATGGCCGGAATCTCCGTTTCTCTTTTCTCTTTTCTGAAAGTAAAACGAAAAAGATTCTTTTCTTTGTTGTTTTTGTCCCTTTTCATTCTTATGGTCGGAGCGCCACCCTCGGCGATTCGAGCCGGAATAATGGGATCGCTTTTCATAATCGCCGGAAAATTCGATCGGGAAGTCAATTCTACCCGCTCTCTCCTTTATGTCGGAACAGCGATGCTCGTTTTTAATCCGCGGCTTTTATGGAACGATATCGGGTTTCAGCTTTCCTTTTCCGCCACGGCGGGAATCATCCTTTTTTCCGGAAAATTCATCGATTTTTTGACTCCCGTTGATATTCCTTTTTCTTTCTTTGACCGATTTCGCAATTGTATCTCCGAACTGATCTTTCGACTTCCCGTTTTCGTTGTTCGGACTTTGTCCGTCACTCTTTCCGCTCAGGTTTTTGTCTTGCCTCTCGCTTTTTTCCACTTCGGGAACATCCCTCTTTTTGCACCGATTTCCAATCTACTTGCAGCTCCTCTTTTTCCCGTAGTGATGATTGTCGGATTGACTTCTCTTTTTGCGTCTTTATTTCTTTCTCCGGTAATCTCCTTTCTTCCCGCCGATATTCTGATTTCCTTACTTCTTTTCTTGGTTGAAATTCTTTATCGGATTTGTTTTCTGTGTTAAAATTCAATATACATTATCATCTTCTATTTTCCGAAATGAAGTTAAAAAAGATAATTCATAATTTTAAAAATGGAATTAGAGGGCTGGCGATAGTTACCGAAGAGAGAAATTTCAAAATAATCCTCCTCGTTGGTCTTGTTGCTTTGCTCTTTGCTGTGATATTACCCCTTCGAAGATGGGAGGTGATTACCGTCCTTTTTCTGATCGGTTTCGTTGTTTCCGTTGAAATGATAAACTCTAAACTGGAAAGAATTCTTGATTTGGTGAACCCGACCTATGATCGAAGAGTTAAAAATATTAAAGATATTTCCGCCGGGGCGGTCTTGGTCGCCTCCTTGACTTCCGCTGTTTTGGGTCTTAAAATATTTATTCCTTATTTGTTGGAAATTTTAAATTAAAAATATGCCTGAAGAATACATAAATAGAAAAACGACCATCGTAATGACCGTAATCGCTTTGTTGGCCGGTCTTATTTTGGGTGTCATTCTTGAATTCGATTATCCGGAAAGAGCTATCCGCGAAGAGACTGAGATTATGGAAACGGAAGAAAAAGAAGATGAAGAAACCGTCGTTTACGAACCGGATATCTCCCATGAAGAGAGAGTGATCGAAACCGTCGAAAGAGCCACCGAGGGAGTGGTTTCGGTAAAGATGGAAGGAAGGACGATCGGTGGATCCGGATTTTTCGTTTCTTCCGACGGCTTGATTTTGACCAACCGACACGTGGTTGCTCAAGACGGAAATTATTACGTAATAACTCACGAGGGAGAAAAATTGGATGCCGAGGTCGTAGTTCGTGACACGGCCAGGGATTTGGCGTTCCTTGAAGTTGACGGTAACGACTTCAAGGTTAATCCCCGTGGAGATTCGGACGGACTTCGTTTGGGGCAGACGGCCATAGCAATAGGCTACACCCTGGGTGAGTTTGAAAACTCGGTTTCGGTCGGAGTCGTCTCCGGTCTGGGTCGAGACATCTGGGCCAGCGACGGCAGACACTCCGAGTATTTGGAAGATGTAATTCAAACCGATGCGGCCATAAACCTCGGTAATTCGGGAGGACCGCTACTGAATTTGAAGGGAGAGGTAATAGGAATAAGCACTGCAAAAGAGATGGGAGCTGACAATGTCGGCTTCGCCATCCCGATAAATCAGGCGGAAAGGATTATAGATTCCGTTTTGGAAACCGGAGAGATAATCTATCCGTTTATAGGTATTCGGTATAGGATGGTGGATGAATACGAGCAAACAATGAGAGGATTGCCCGTGGATTACGGCGCCCTCATTATTCGAGGAGGGTTTGAGGAACCGGCCGTAGAACCCGGTTCGCCGGCCAGCGAAGTTGACCTTCGAGAAGGAGACATAATTACTAAACTGGAAGGCGAAAAACTGGATTCCGAAAATCCTCTTTTCAATGCCGTTTTGGACTATGAGCCGGGAGATTCGGTAGAAATAGAATATATAAGAGGAGAGGAAACTTATACGGTTGAACTGGAATTAGCAGAGCGAGCGCTTGATTGATAATTTTTTCGGTTTATGATATTCTTAAGAACCGAATGGACTGATTGATTCAAAATTAAAGTAAACGGTCGGTGCAAGATAAACATCGACCCCGAAATAAGATGAATATGCCACAAATGCCCGGCGCGAACTTCACGCGCAAGGCGCAACAAGCGATACTTTATTCACAGAAATTGGCCGGAGAAAAGGGCAGGAAAAAGATTGCCCCTCTCCATCTGTTGCATTCCCTGTTGAGTCAGCAAGACAGTGCCGTTTCCACTCTTTTGGAGGCGGAAGGAGTTGACACCGACAAACTGAAAAAGAAAGTTGAAGACAAAATGACCAATGTCGATGATATTATATCTCCGAGAGAAGAAAGCACTCCCGGTAGAGGGCAATTTTATCTTTCTCAAAATATGGCCAAGGTATTGAAGATGGCCGGACAGGAAGCCAAGGACATGGGTGACAGATATATCTCGGTGGAACATCTTTTTTTAGCTTTACTTAAAGCCGATTCCGGAGCCGGCGATCTGATAAAAAACGCCGACTTTCTTCCCGTTTCCAAGGGAGGTCCGGAAGAAAAAGAACCACTCGATTATGAAAAACTGAAAGAGTCTCTCGAAGAGTTGAGAGGTGGAGAGAAAATTACCGATCCTCAACCGGAATCGAAGATGCAGACTATACAAAAATACACCATAAACTTGACCGAGATGGCCGAAAAGGGAGAAACCGATCCGGTAATCGGAAGAGATGAAGAGACCAGAAGATTAATGCAGGTTCTTTCCAGAAGAACCAAGAATAACCCGGTTCTTATCGGAGAAGCGGGAGTCGGAAAGACGGCAATAGTGGAAGGGTTGGCTCAACGGATAGCCAAAAAGCAAGTTCCCGAGTCGCTCAAAAACAAGCAAGTCGTTTCTCTCGATCTCGGTTCTCTGGTTGCCGGAACTCGCTACAGGGGTGAATTCGAAAACAGGATGAAGGCGTTAATGAAAGAGATAAAGAAGAAAAAGGACAAGTATATTTTGTTTATCGATGAACTTCACACTCTTGTCGGAGCCGGTGCTGCCGAGGGATCCATAGATGCTTCCAACTTACTCAAACCGGACCTGGCTCGTGGAAAGCTTCGTGCCATCGGGGCGACCACTCAAAAAGAGTATCAGAAATACATTGAAAAAGACTCCGCCCTGGAAAGAAGATTTCAACCGATTCAAGTCGATGAACCTTCGGAAGAGGAGACGGTTTTCATTCTCAGAGGAATAAAGGAGAAGTACGAACTTCACCACGGGGTGAAAATAGAAGATACCGCTTTGCGTTCCGCGGCCAAGTTGGCTAATAAGCACATAAATGACAGACAGCTTCCGGACAAAGCCATAGATTTAATGGACGAGGCGATGAGTTCATTGAGGTTGGAGGTTGAAAGCCAACCGAAGGAATTGGAAGACCTTCGAAAAGAGATTCAAACCCTGGAAATTGAAAAGCAAGCCATCAAGGAAGGGGATGACGAACAAAGAAAAAAAGCTATCGAGAGAGAGCTCGCCGATCTCAAGGAAAAAGCTCAGGACCTTTCCGCTCGTTGGCAAACCGAAAGAGAAACGATAGACAAGATAAAAGAGCTTAAAGAAAAGATAGATCGACTTGAATACGAGGCGGAAAAAGCCGGACAAGAAGCGGATTTGGAAAAGGTAGCAAAGATAAAATACGGTAAAATTCCCGAACTGAAAAAGAAACTTCAAAAAGAAGAAAAAAAGCTCGGCAACATTCAAAAGGAAAGACCGATTCTCAAAGAAACGGTTTCCGAAGAAGATATAGCCGACGTCATATCCAGATGGACCGGAATACCGACCAACAAGCTACTCGAAGAAGAGGCCAAAAAGTTAAAAAGAATGGAAGGCATAATATCCAAACGGGTCATCGGGCAGAGTCGGGCCATCTCCGCAATATCCAATGCGATAAGAAGGTCTCGAGCCGGTGTTGCCGAGGAAGGTAAGCCGCTCGGTTCGTTCCTCTTTTTGGGGCCGACCGGTGTCGGTAAAACCGAAACGGCGAGAGCTTTGGCTGAATTTCTTTTTGACGACGAGGATTCGATGATAAGGTTGGATATGTCCGAATACATGGAAAAGCATTCCGTTTCCAAAATGATCGGGTCACCACCCGGATACGTCGGTCATGACGATGCCGGGCAGTTGACCGAACAAATAAGAAGAAAACCTTACAGCGTGGTTCTTATCGACGAGGTAGAGAAGGCTCACAAAGAAGTTTTCAATATACTTCTTCAGGTTTTCGAAGACGGAAGATTGACCGACAACAAGGGGAGGGAAGTTTCTTTCAAAAATGCGATAATCATAATGACTTCCAATGTCGGTTCCGATTATATAACGGAGATGTCCGGACTGGGATTTTCTACCAAGGACAAAAGAGAAGAAAGAAAAGAGCTGATTGAAGAAAATGTTAACAGTGAACTAAAAAAGCAATTCCGACCCGAATTTTTAAACAGAATAGACGAGGTGGTTATCTTCAATCACCTGGAAATGGATCAAGTAAAAGAAATCGTCGGCCTCGAATTGGATAAGGTATCCGAAAGAGTAATGAAAAACAACGGTGTTAAGCTGGAATTCAAGAGATCGGTCAAAAAACATCTTGCCGAAGAAGGATTCGACAGGGATATGGGTGCTCGCCCCTTGAAAAGGGTTATTCAAAAAGAAATTCTCAATCCGTTGGCCGTGAAGTTGATCTCCAAGAACGTTTCTTCCGGAGAAAAGATAACGGTCCGCATAAGAGAGGGAGAGATAGACTTTAGAACTCCCGAAGACATTCGAAACAAAATACCCGCCGAAGCCGAAAAAGAAGCTCTGGTAAAGTGATAAAAACTGAAATCAAACAAAGCCCGCTCTATGAGCGGGTTTTTTATTTGAAATTAATTGGTTTTATGCAATAATTAACCAAATTTCTTAAGCGTTATAAATACAGAAAACATGAAAAAAAAGATTGTAATCGGATTAATAATAATTGCTGCCGTTGCCTCGTTTTTTATTTTCACCGGTGATGAAGATGAGTATGAATTTGAAACGGTTGAAGAGAGAGAGCTCGTGGAAGAGGTTTTTGAGAGCGGCATTGCAAAGTCGGGTGATAGCGTAAATTTATCTTTCAGAACCGGTGGAACTTTGAATGAATTGACGGTCACCGAAGGTCAATCGGTTTCTGCAGGAGATCTTATAGGAAACTTGGATACTACCGATTTGGAAATCAAAAAAAATCAAGCTCAGTCCAGAGTCGAATCTCAAACAGCGGAATTGGAGCTCTTGAAGCAGGGGGCGAGAGAAGAAGAGGTGGAGGATTTGGAAAGAAGACTAAAGGAAGCTGAAGAATCGGTAGAAATTGCCGAACGTTCTTTGGAGCAAGCCGAACGTAGCAAAGAGACAAGTTTGGAAAACGCATATACGGGAGTTCCTTCGCTTATAAATAAATCCGAACTTTTAGCTAAAAATATTAAAGATGAATATAAGGATTTAAGAGACAGATACTTTACCGGTTTTTACGTGCAAGACACTTATCTGGCCAGAAGACTGATTAGGGATATCGAAAATGCTTATGACGATTTAAGAGAATTATCCAGAACCGTTGATAAAGATTCGAGCTTCGATGAGATGGATGAAGCGCTCTCTCAGGCCGAAGAAACTTTCAGTCTTTTTGAAAAACATACCGAAACCCTGATAGATATCTCCGAAACCGATTTTTACGAAAGAAGATTCTCTCCGGAGAGTGAAAAATTGTTATGGGATACAAAAGACGAAGTTTCGGATATGCTTTCAACCGTTACGGGAAGAAAGGGAGAAATTAAGGCGGTCAGGGATGAAACGGATTCTTCGATAACGTCGGCCGAATCGAATCTTTCTTCTGCAAGATCAAGAAGAAACGAAGTTAGAGACAGTTTGGAGTCCGCAAAAAGAGGTGGCAGAGACGAAGAGATAGAAGCGATGGAAGCTTCTTTGAGAGGTGCGATTTACGATTTACAATTGGCACGAAGAGAAATAGAAAAAGCTACTATTTATTCCCCGCGAAGCGGGAAAGTTTCAAAAATTCATCACAGGGAAGCGGAAGAGATTTCTCCCGGCTCTCCGGTAGTAACCGTTCTTACCGATGATGATTTTTATGTTCAAGTGGATATATACGAAGGGGATATAGAATCGGTAAATATCGATGACCCCGCGGAAGTTGAGTTTGTTGCTTTTCCCGGAAAAGAATTTTCAGGGAAAGTGTCTTCAATAAATCAAACGGGCAAAATAGTGGATGGGGTGGTTTATTATGAGGTGGATATAAGCCTCGATAAGATACCGGAAGGGATTATGGCCGAGATGACTGCCGACACTACGATCGAAACAAGCAGGAAAACAACTATCTCACTCCCGAGAGAAGCAATAAGAAGAGACGGAGTTAGGAGATATGTAGAGGTTTTAGAGGATGATGAAAGAAAAGAGGTTGATATTGAAACGGGAATTACCGATGCTTATGGATACACCGAAATAATAAGTGGAGTCTCCGAGGGCGATAAAGTTATAATCGACTAATATGAACAAATCTCAGATAAAGCTGGATAACGTCTGGAAGACTTATCAGGTCGGTGAAATCGAACTGGAAGTTTTGAAGGGGGTTGATTTGGAGATTGAAGAAGGTGAGTTCGTGGTTCTCTTGGGTCCCAGTGGATCCGGTAAGTCGACTTTGCTTAATATTATGAGTTGCCTTGATGTGCCTACCGACGGACATGTTTATCTTGACGGTGAAGATGTTTCTTTACTTAAAGAAGATCAACTCGCCGAAGTTAGAGGGAAAAAGATAGGTTTCGTTTTTCAGCAATTCAATCTACTTCCTCATTTGACGGCCGTAGAAAACGTGGCCCTGCCGGCTACTTTCCAAAATACTCCCGAAGACAAGCGCAGATCCGAGGCTGAAAAAATTTTATCTTCAGTCGGCTTGGGTGAGAGAATGACGCATGTTCCGGCCAAGCTTTCCGGCGGTGAAAAACAAAGAGTTGCAATATCCAGAAGTTTAATAAACAATCCGGAGATAATTGTTGCCGATGAACCGACCGGCGAAGTTGATACCGATACCGGGCAAAAAATTATGAAAATATTTACTGATCTTCATAAGGAAGGGAGGACCGTTATAGTGGTTACTCACGATTTGGAGCTTGTCGATTATGCTACCAGGGTAATAAGAATAAGGGACGGCCGTTTGGAGCCGGAAAAAGATGATTGAATATTTTAAATTAGCTTACAGAAACATCAAAAAAAGAGCCCTGCGCAGTTGGCTTACTATTTTGGGAATAGTAATAGGTGTCTTTTTGGTTGTTTCTTTGCTTTCTCTTTCCGAAGGATTAAATAAAGCGGTTATGGGAGAGCTTCAAGCGGTGGGCAGTAATATAGTGATGGTTATGCCCGGTGAAGGAGGTTATGATATGACCGCGCTCATAGGTGGTCAAGAATTGAAAAATGCCGAAATGGAAGCGATAAGGAGAGCCAGGGGAGTCGACGTTGCCTTGGAGATGCCCTGGCAGATAGAGACTGTTCGCTGGAGGCAATCCTCGGAATCGGTTCTTTTATGGGCTTTGGATTTTCAGACCGGTACCGACGTAGCTCGTACCGATATGGGCTGGGATGTCCGTGAGGGGGAGTTTGCCAGATCGGGAAGAAGAGAGGTGATGGTTGGCCATTTGGTGCCCAGGAATATATTTCCGGGATTGGAAGTCGGTGACGAGATAACGGTTTCGGGAAGAAAGTTTACCGTCTCCGGAATTCTCAGATCATTGGGAAACAGAGAGGATGATACTTCCATAATTTTTGATTTACCGGATTACAGGGCGGTTACCGACACCACTGAAGGAACTCCGATAGCTTTGGTTAGGGTTCTTGATGATTACGATATTGATTTGGCGGTCTCTAATATAGAAAGAGCTTTGGACGAAACCATGGTAAGAAGAAGAGGTGATGATTCACCGAGTTATTCGGTGATGACCAGCGAAGCGATGATCGAAATGGTCGAATCTATTTTAGGGATAATTCAAGCGGGAATTT
>CAZDOR010000006.1:0-37923 GCA_964507105.1 uncultured Candidatus Saccharibacteria bacterium
TGTGGAACTAAAATGTTCAGGATTCTCGGAAAAGCGTAATCTTTTTGATAAACTCTCTATCTCCAAGAACCACCCGACCACGGTGGTTTTTGGGTTGAATTATGGAGAAAGAGAAAAAAGGATTAATAATATCTTTCCTTTTACTTTGTAATATAATAGCTTTTTCCGCCTTTTTGGATTTAAGGGTTGATAGAAATTTTAAAATTATTTTTTTTGATGTTGGACAAGGTGATGCCGCTCTAATAAGAACTCCGGATCGGAAAAATATATTAATCGATGGTGGGCCAGGAGATAAAATATTAGCTCATTTATCAGAAAAACTTCCTTTTTGGGACAGAAATATCGATTTGATGATCCTTACTCACGCTCATGCTGATCACTTATCCGGCCTTGTAGAGGTTTTGGAGAGGTTCAATGTGAAAAAAGTTCTTTGGAATAAACAATCTCATGACAGCTTGCTTTACAGGCAGTGGGAACTGCTGTTGGAAGATATTGATTCAAGGCGAGCTTATAAAGGTCAACGAATTGATTTGAATGGAGCTTATTTGGATATATTGTATCCATCCAAGGATATTGATTTTTCAGAAGACTTGAATGAAAATTCCGTTATAAAAAGGTTTGTTCACGATAAAGGAGAGATTCTTTTTACCGGAGATGCATATAAAAAACAGGAAAGAAAATTGTTGGAGTGGGAAAAAAAGTGTATTGACCAAAATTTTGACTGGTGTAGAGTGATGGATATTCCTTCGCAGGTATTAAAAGTGGGACATCACGGTTCCTCGACCTCTTCCGATTATGAGTTTGTAGAGAGAGTAAATCCGGAAGTGTCCATTATCAGTGCCGGCAAAAATAATCGTTACGGCCACCCTCACGAGAAAGTTCTGGAAACTTTTAATAGCTTGGATATCGAGATGCATAAAACTTTTGAAGATGGTAATTTCAAAGTTAAGGTTGAATAAATATCTTAAAGTTGAAAAAGAGCTAAAAAATGGTAGAATGAAAAAACTTAAAAAAATATACGCATGAGAGATAAAGAAAATTTTGAAGACCAATATTTTCCGTTTCCTGAAAAAGATTTTCGCGAAACTTTCCAGTGGAGGATTTTCAGGATAATGGCTGAATTCGTAGAGGGATTCCAATTTGTAGCCGATTTTGGAAAGGCGGTTTCTTTTTTCGGGTCAAGCAGATTTGATGATGATAATCCTCATTACGAAGAGGCTAAAGAATTGGCTGAACTTTTAGTTCAGGAAGACTTTTCAGTAGTTACCGGAGGCGGCCCGGGAATTATGGAGGCTGCAAATCGTGGCGCTTTTGAGAATGGAGGAGAGTCTATCGGAATTAATATACAATTACGAAATGAGGGAGAAAAGGCTAACGACTATTTAAAAAAATCAATTGGTTTTCATTATTTTTTTACCAGGAAAGTGATGCTTTCTTTTTCTTCTTACGGATATGTATTTTTCCCCGGTGGCTTTGGCACCTTGGATGAATTTTTTGAGATGTTGACTCTTATACAAACCAAGAAGTTGCCTCAACCCGTTACTGTGGTAGCGATAGGAAAAGATTATTGGATTCCGCTTATCAATTGGTTTGAGGAAAAGCTGCTTACGGAATATAAGACAATCAGTCAAGAAGATTTGAATTTAATCAAAGTAGTGGAAACACCAAAAGAAGCCTTGGAAGTAATAAAAGAAGGCGAACCTTTAAGAAGATAAAATAAGCAAAAAAATATGAAAGGAATAGAATTTCCCATATATAAAACTAAAATAAAGAATGATCCCGGATTTGATCTTTCTGATCCGGATAAAAGGCTTGAATATTTTGAATTCAAAGCCGGAAAGGATATTGAAGATATTAAGGAGTTTCTTAAGAACAACACTTTCGTAGTTTATTTACTGGGTAAGAAGAGTGCCGGCAAGGGAACTTACTCCAAAATGATCGCTGATGTTTTGGGTAAGGATAATGTAGAGCACTTCTCGGTCGGTGATATGATAAGAGGGGTTGATGAAGAGCTGAAAGATGATAAAAAAAGGAAAGAGCTTATTGAGTTTTTGGAGGAAAATTACAGGGGATGGATTGAAATCGATGAAATAATTGCGAGATTAGAGGGTAGAAGTACCGAATCACTTCTTCCTACTCCCCTGATTCTAACCTTAATTAAAAGAGAGATTGAAAAAAGGGGCAGAAAGGTTCTTTTTATCGATGGATTTCCGAGAAACATGGATCAGATCAGTTATTCCTTGTTTTTCAGAGATTTGATCGGTTACAGGGAAGATGTTGATATCTTTGCACTTTTGGATGTACCGGAAAATGTAATTGATGAAAGAATTAAGTATAGAAAGATTTGCCCCGAATGCAATACGTCCAGAAACCTTAAGCTTTTTCCCACTTCGAAAGTTGGATATGATAAGAAAGAGAAAGAATTTTATCTTATTTGTGATAATTCCGATTGTGATGATGTAAGAATGGTTAGAAAAGAAGGTGATGAAAAGGGAATTGAACCACTCAGAGACAGGCTGGACCTTGATGAAAAACTCATAAAACAAGCTTTTCAGCTTCACGGAATTCCCAAGGTTTTGGTCAGAAACTCCATTCCGGTAGAAAAGGCTGATGAATATGTCGCTGACTATGAAATTACTCCCGAGTACAAATATGAATATAATGAAAAAAAGGACAAGGTGGAAATCAAAGAAGTTCCTTGGACGGTAAAAGATGATGAGGGGGTTGAAAGTTATTCTTTGTTAGCTCCGCCTGCCGTAGTTTCATTTTTAGGACAGCTTGCAGACATACTCAGAAATTCTTGACATCAATCTTTGAAAAAAGTTATACTGTAGGTGCACCTCGTTGACATAAAGTCTGACACATCAACATTTAAGGGAGCCGCACATGATCTTTAGCCCGTGGGCTAAAGCTGAGGCACCCACTTGGAGCATTCTCAGATTTTTTATGAGCAGCGGGGTGCATAAAGACCATCTCCCGAGAGGGGGATGGTTTTTATTTGACAAAAGAGAGCATCTCTTATAATCTTATGAATAGAAACACCCCCACCATAGGTGTAGGTATTAAAAAATAACTATAAACAATTATGAACAACGGATCTACAAGTTTTTGGAAAGGTCTTAGTCTAATTTTAGTTGCTCTGGTTTTATTTTTAGCCATAGCTGATGTTTCTGTCACCCCTAGGTTTATGAGTTCTGGTCACAGAAATGAAACTACTGAGACCACGGGAACAAGCCAAACTCAACAGGCTCCTCAATCCCAAGGAGGAATGGTCGGTGGATGTTAATAAATTAAATCACTAATAAATTAATGAACGATAACATAAAAACACTATTAAAAACGGCGGGTTTATTCTTTCTGATTATTGGATTTTTTGTTCTTTTCGAAGTTGATGTAAATTTCTCTTATTTTCAAGAAACAGGAGGGCAAAATCAAGAAGTTAGTCAATCAGAATCGGAACCTACCTCTTCTGAAACGTCCTTAGATATCTTACCTACGGGGACTCCGGATGTTTATGGGGCTGAATTAGGATTGGAGTATGGAGACGTTTCTATGGATGATCCTGTCGGTGCCGATAGAGCTATTGAGGAAATGGCAATGTTAGATATGGAAATAGATTTGGAAGAAGATAATTTAGAAAGATATATTAGTATTTTATATGAAAAAGAAGGTGGTATTTCTTGTGAATACTGTTGTGGTGCTCAGTCAATCATCTTTGAAGATGGGGAGCCGGCTTGCGGATGTGCGCACAGTTTTGCTATGAGAGGAATCGCTAAATATTTGATTACGGAACATGGAGAAGATTTGAGCGATGAAGAGATTCTGGAAGAAGTCGGTAAGTGGAAGGTGTTATTTTTCCCGGAAATTCACCAACAGAAGGCTGACGCGTTGGAAGAAGAGGGTCTTTCCACTGATTACGTAACCTTGACGACTAATACTTATCGAGGGATAGAAGAAGGGTCTCAAGGAGGAATGGTCGGTGGGTGCTAATATGAAAAAAAGTTTACTCTATGGGTTTTTAGGATTCTTACTGCTCTTCGGTTTTTTTGCAACCATAGTGACCGTTTTAGGGGGGGTTGATGAAGTTTCTAGACAATTGTCGAATTATGGGATCTATATATTTATTTTGGCGATTGGTTTTGGGGTTCAGGTTGGAATTTATACCCATATTAAGAAATCAGGAAAAGCTCTAGCAGCTACCGGATCGACTTCCGGGTTGGCGATGATATCTTGCTGTAGTCATTACCTGGTTAGCTTCTTGCCTGTTTTGGGTTTAACCGGAATTTCGGGAATAGTTTCTGCATATCAGACGGAAATATTTTTGGCGGGTATCTTTATGAACTTTTTAGGAATTTTGTACTTGATTAGTAAAATTGAAAATGGATAAAACATTTAAATTGTCATTAATCTTTCTCACAGTTGTTTTTGCCGGTCTTCTAATTTTTGAGATAATGGGAGGTAATTCGGTTGATAACGACTTTTTAGAGAAGACGGTAGAAGGAGAAGTTACCGTTACCGCTCAACCGGTGATAACTGATTCCGGAATGGATATTTTTACTTCTATGGATACGCATACGGTAGATTTAGAAGAAGACTTAAAAGAGACCGTCTACATAGAAGTTGATGGAAATAAGTATGAGCCTGTTGAGTGGGTTGGAGATCCGCCCGGGGGTCATCACAGATCCGGAAGAATAGTTTTTGGGGAAGAATTTAGCGAATTTATTCTTCATATGACAATAGGTGGAGAAAATAAAAAATTTAATTGGAAATAAAATGGAGAAAAAAATAATTATAGCGGGAGGTGTAATAGCTTTAATCGTCGGGGTTGTGTTTTTTCAAACACCTCGAGAAGTGAAGGGAGAAATGACGGTTTATATGGCAGAAGATTGTCAGTGTTGTGACGTCTATGCAAATATAATGAGTAGAGATTATGATGTAGAGAAAGAAGTTTTGAGCAATATTGAATATGGTGAACTTAAAATGGATTGGGGAATTCCTCAAGATTTAGCTAGTTGTCACACATCGGTAATCGACGACTATTTAGTTGAAGGACACGTTCCGATGGAAGCAATAGAAGAGCTCAGAGAGAAGGGTGGAGATATCGAAGGCATAGGAATGTCGGGGATGCCGGCTGGCTCACCCGGAATGGGGGGAGCTAAAACGGAGGATTTTAGAGTTTATGAAATTCCGGAAAAAAATGAAAAAGGTGACTTATTTATGGAAATATGAAAAAAACATTAATTGCAGTATTATCATTTTTACTCATCCCAAAACTTAGCTTTGCTCATTGTCCACTTTGTACGGTTGGAGCCGGAGCAGCGGGCGGTTTCGCAGTTTGGTTAGGAGTTTCTCAAGGAGTCGTTGGAATATTTATTGGAGCTTTCGGTTTTGCAATGGGTTTGGTTATGGCGAAAAAAATTAAAAGAACCCCGGCACACATATTGGGTCTTTTAACATTCGTATTAACCGTTTTACCCGTCGCTGCTCTCTTTAGAGATGTTCAGGGAATATTTATTCCCTTCCTGGGAAATTATGGGGAGATTATAACTGCAAACCAATTTCTATTGGGCTCTGTTGTGGGTGCTTTGATTCTGATTTTTAGCCCCCTCATAAGTGAAAAAGTAAAGAAAATAAGAGGAAAGACGTTTCAGTTTCAGACAATGTTGATAACCTTTGGTTTGCTTATTTTAACTTCCATTATTGCGGAAATCTTTATATTTTAACCTATGAACAATTCTGAAAAAGCAAAAAAAGTAAAAGAGAAGTTGGACAAAATTAGTGATGAGAAAAAGATGGATCTCTCTTCCGACCAGGACTTGTCATTAGCGCTTATGAATTTGATAAGCATAGAGGAGCATTTTATCTTTACCGGATCCAAAACCAGAAAGAGTAAGTATTATGATTTGGCAAATGAGGTGAGAGGAATTAGGAAGGAGCTTTTGAAGGAGATAGTTACCGATTATGAAGGAGAGATCTGGTGTATATCCAAACATTTACTATCCGGATCGATGAGACTTATGGAGGTCGGGACAAAGCAGCTCGATCAAGGAAACAAAGAAAAGGCTAATGAGATGTTTAATCATTCTTACAGCCTATATTCTTTGTTTTGGGCGGTAAATGATGGCTCTTTTAATTCAAAAGAGTTGGATCAAAAAGTTGAGAAGGATCAAAAAAAAGACGGTGAAAAAGAGAGAGACGAAAAAGAGTATTTTAAGAATGATGCGGAAGGCACTTTTCTTTTTAAATTGAAAGAAAAAGTTTCCGCTTTAGTTGACTGCTGTCGAGAATAATTGGATTTCATGTTGGTTTTTTATATAATTAATAAAACCAACAAAAATTAATCTTACTAATGAAAAGTGTTAGGTGCGGTATCGGAAAATTTTTAGAAATTTTTAGATCTTTAAAAAATGTAGGTATATTTTTTTATTTAGCCTTCTATTTTTTTTGGTTTTAGTAATAGTTCCCAAATATTAGAAGTTTGTCTTTGGATAGTGTTGAGCTTGTAGGAAATTTGTCTGATTTATTTTTAGGATTTACAACATTTTCTCAGGTTAGCACTGTATCAATATCTATTCTTTTTGGGCTGAATTTAGTTGCATTTAAAGAGCTTAGGTCCAGAGACGTAGAAACGAATAGAAAAACAAAAGCTGCAACTACCGACGGTGTCTTGCTCGGAATTTTGGGAGCCGGGTGTGGAGCGTGTGGAATCTTGGCTGCATCTTTCCTGTCCTTTTTCGGGATAGGATCTATAGTTGCCGTATTGCCTTTGGGCGGTGTTGAGTTTGAAATTGCCGGTATTATTCTTTTGGTGGTTTCTTTAATATTAATTTTAAGTCAGTTAATTGATAAAAATAATTGCAAATTAAATCATGAAAAATAATAAAGAAAAAGTAATAATTAATCTTAAAAAAGCGAGCAGTTTACTTAAAAAACAGATTGAAATGATTGAAAAAGATGAATATTGCATTGATATAATGCAGCAAAACTTAGCGGTTATGGGTATGCTTAAATCGTCGCATGAAAAATTGATGAGGACTCATTTAAATACCTGTTTTAAACATGCCATGGAAACTGATAATGAAGAGAAAAAACAAGAAATGATTGAAGAGATAGTGAAGGTTATGAGATTTTTAAATAAATAAATATAACAACATGGATTGTTGTAATAGTGACAAAAAGAAAGACGGTAAAGGGGTTGGAAAAGGTGTTTTGTACGGACTCATTCCTCACCTGGGATGTTTGGGTTTTATAATATTTTCTATTCTCGGAGTCACTGCGGCGACAACGGTTTTCCGGTCCATCTTAATGACGCCGTTTTTACTTCATATTTTAATTGGGCTTTCGCTTGTTTTTGCCACCTTTTCACTGATAATTTATCTGAAAAGAATCGACAAGTTTTCTTTTTCCGGGTTGGTCGAGAAAAAGGGGTATACCACCGTTCTTTACGGAACCACCTTAGCTGTAAATCTTTTGTTTTTTGTTGTTATTTTTCCTGCCGTTGCCGAGCTTGATTCCGGATTCGACGTCGGTAACTTATCAGCTGACACTTCCAGAAAAACCCTGCAAGTTGATATTCCGTGTGAAGGGCATTCATTCTTAATTAATAATGAACTGGATGAATTGGAGGGTGTCGAAGGTATTGAATTTTCCGGACCGAATTATTTCGAAGTTTTTTACGATAACGAAGATACAAACATTGAGGAAATAGCTTCGTTGGAAATTTTTGAAAAATATGAAGCTACGATTAAAAAATAATTAATGAAACATATGAAAAAAGAATTCGATATATCGGGAATGAGCTGCATCAGTTGCGCAAAATCCATTGAAAAAGAGGTAGTCAAATTAGATGGAGTGTCTTCAGCTGAGGTTGATTTTACGAATGAAAAACTGAAGGTGGAAGGAGATGAAATATTCGAAAAAGAGGTAGAAAAGATAATTAGTGATTTGGGGTACTCGGTAGGTGAAAAAGATGAGGATAAGGAGATTAAGGAGATGAAAAAAAGTACCTTTATCTCCTTGGGTATAGCTCTTTTTTTAATGGGTTTGATGATCTTCAGAAACTTCTTTGACCTCGAAGTAAATCGCTATGCGCAGTTGACATTTGAAGCTATTTTAGCCTTTATTCCGGTTTACTACTTTGGAAAAGAAACTCATCTATCCGCTTTAAAGTCGATCAAAAAGGGTTATGCCAATATGGACGTACTTATCTCGATAGGTGATAATGCCGCTTATCTTTTCGGTTTGGCAGCCTTTTTAAACCCGGAACTACCCGCTTTCTTCGCGGTGGCTTCCTTTATCATGGCTTTTCATCTTTTAGGAAGGTATCTGGAATCCAAAGCGAAAGGAAAAACATCCGAGGCTTTAAAGTCTTTATTGGAGTTAGAAGCTAAAACCGCAAATATTTTGGTTGACGGAGAGGAAAAACAAGTAAGAGTAGATGAGCTTAAAAAGGGAGACGTAATGATTGTTAGGCCGGGAGAAAAGATTCCGACGGATGGAGAAGTTTTGGAGGGTAAGACGAGTATTGATGAATCGATGGCAACCGGAGAATCGGTTCCCGTGACTAAAAAGAAAGGTGATGAAGTTATCGGGGCAACGATAAACATTGAAGGAACTTTAAAGGTTAAAGCGACCAAAGTCGGAAAAGATACATTTCTTTCGCAGGTTATTGAATTGGTTAAAAAGGCGCAAGGATCGGAAGTTCCCATTCAAAATTTAGCGGACAAAGTTACATCTTATTTTGTTCCCGTTGTTTTGACTCTGTCCTTAATAACCTTTTTAGTGTGGTGGCTTGTTGTAGGTGAGCTTCTTTTGGGTATTTTTGCAGCTATGACCGTTTTGGTTATTGCTTGTCCGTGCGCTTTGGGCCTTGCAACTCCTACTGCTCTTACGGTAGCGGTCGGTAACGGAGCAAAGAGAGGAATCCTTTTTAGAAAAGGAGCGGCGATAGAAAAAATATCCAAAGTGGATACGGTTGTCTTTGACAAAACCGGAACGATAACCGAAGGCGCTCCCAGTGTAACCGACGTTTATCCGTTTAAAGGTGATGAGGAAGAAATCTTGAGGATTGCAGGTTCTTTGGAAAAGGGTTCAGAGCACCCCTTGGGTAAGGCAATAGTAAAGAAGGCTAAGGAGGAAGATATTGAATTGGAAGAGGCGTCTGATTTTGAAGCTCTATTCGGTGAAGGTGTTGTTGGTAATTTACAAGGAAAAGAGGTAGTGGTAGGTAGGAAGAATTTAATTAAAAAGAAGAACTTTGAGTTAAGCCAAGATCTTTTAAATAGAAAGGAAGAATTGGAGTCTGATGGAAAAACAGTAGTTATCGTGGGAAGCGAGGATTTAATCGGGCTTATTGCTCTTGCAGATACAATAAAGGATACCAGCCAGAAAGCGATAGAGGACTTGCATGAGAGAGGTTACGACTTAGTTATGCTTACCGGAGATAATGAAAAAACGGCCAAGGCTTTAGCTAACGTATTGGGGGTTCAAAAAGTAATAGCTGAAGTTTATCCTGATGAGAAGACAGAAGTTATAGAAGATCTGCAGGCTAAAGGAAAATCAGTAGCCATGGTAGGAGATGGCATTAATGATGCTCCCGCTCTAACTAAAGCTAATGTATCGATAGCAATAGGGACGGGAACGGATATCGCCATAGAATCGGGAGATATAACTCTTATCAAAGGTGAATTGGAAAAGTTGATAGAAGCTATAGATCTCTCCAATAGAACTTTCAGGGTTATCAAGCAAAATTTGTTTTGGGCTTATCTTTACAACTCATTAGCTTTGCCCGTTGCGGCTTTTGGAGTTTTAGCTACTGCGATAGGACCGGCTATTGCTGCCGGAGCGATGACTGTTTCGTCAGTTTCGGTAGTGTTTAACTCCCTGAGATTGAGGAGATAGTTAAAAGTAAAAATAAATTTCAAAAAAGACCGTTACTTATTGACGGTTTTTTCTTGTTTTTGCTCTAATTTTTGATATAGTTAGAATTAATTAAAAACATAATAGAACCAATATGTTCGATAAATTTAAAAAAGCCAAAAAATTAAAAGATTTGCAAAGTAGCTTATCCAAGGAAAAAGAAAAGTGTGAAAAGGGCGGAGTAGAGGTTACGGTTAATGGACAGATGAAGATTGAAAATGTGGATATTGATGAAGATGTAAGCATTAAAAAAGCTGAAAAGTTGATAAGGAATTGCACCAATAAAGCTCTCAAGTCGATGCAAAAAAAAGCGGCAAAAAAGATGCAGGACATGGACATGGGCGGGTTGTAGTTTGTCCCAGAGCCAATTTTAATTTATTAAAGAATGTATAAATACGGAAACTTAATTTATAGTAACCAGAAAGGGTGGATTTTTTTGACTTCCGAAAACGGATCAAAAAGAATAAAAGGTAGTATATTGGTAGAAATTTTGGATAAAATTGGAGAAGACGGATGGGAATTAGTCGCCTATAATTCCGAAGCTGGTTATTTGTTTAAAAAGAAAAAATAAATTGACAACTTAAAAACCCTCGAATACCGAGGGTTTTTATTTGGTCGGGCTGCCCGGATTTGAACCGGGGATCTCACCGCCCCCAGCGGCACGCCCTGGACCACTAGGCCACAGCCCGCTGTATTATTTCGAGATTGCTTTTATGCATTTGGTGCAAGCTTTTATTTTTTCTCCGGAAAAATCCTTATAGGCTTTCTTTTCTATATTTTCGGGAATTAGAACTTTTTGTATATTGGGTTTTCTTCGCTTTTTTCCGGTAGGATTATATTGCCCTCTTGTCTTGGCGTAGTTTCCAGCCAGCTGTGATTTTTTGTTGCATATACGACATTTAGCCATGATCCTTTGCTTCTGGTTAATTAACACTGGAGTCTATTATACATTAAAAAATATTAAAGTCAAAATCTTTAAAGTGCGATTTATTTTTGCTAAACTAAATATATGGGAAACTTAAGTCCTGAAATATCAATATTTATTTATAGTCTGATAATTATTTCGGCTATATTTCATGAGTATGCTCATGCCTGGATGGCGCTTTATCTGGGTGATCCCACGGCTAAAAAAGCTGGCAGGTTAACTCTCAATCCGTTGGCACATATTGACCCGTTCGGAACTATTGTTCTACCTTTGCTTTTGATGATTACGAGCGGTATTTTTATAGGTTACGCTAAACCGGTACCGATCAATCCATACAATCTACGGGATCAAAAGTACGGCCCTGCCAAGGTAGCAGTTGCCGGTCCCGCCTCTAATCTATTAATTGCTCTGATTTTGTCATTATTTCTACGCCAATTCACTTTTTCCAGTTTTGTTCAATTAGCTCTTTCTTTTGCAGTTTATATAAATATTATTTTAGCCTTATTTAATTTAATTCCGATTCCTCCTCTGGATGGCTCAAAGCTCTTAAAGGCGTTTACTTCTTTTGATTTATCCTTTGGTGGAAGTTTTATCGGTACGATAATTGCATTAATGATTGCATTTACTTTCTTACCGTCTTTAGCGAGTTTTATTTTTCAATTTTTTACCGGTACCGCCGGCATACCGATATAGTTATTCTTGACAAACGACTTGCTTTTTTGTAGTATAATCTTACGACTGATTAAAAATAGATATGCCAACAATAAATCAATTAGTACGAAAAGGAAGAAAACAGCCGAAAAAAAAGCAGAAATCACCTGCATTGGCTCATGGGTTTAATAATTTAAAAAATGAGAGATCTTATTATCCATCTCCTCAAAAAAAGGGAGTATGTTTAAAAGTCTCAACTGTCACTCCCAAAAAACCGAATTCAGCACTGAGAAAAGTTGCCCGTGTTCGGCTTTCTAACGGAATGGAGGCAACCGCCTACATTCCGGGCGAAGGTCACAGCCTGCAAGAACACTCCGTTGTGCTTGTTCGAGGGGGGAGAGTTAAAGATTTACCCGGTGTTCGTTATACTGTAGTAAGAGGGGCGTTGGACAGTGAAGGAGTAGAAGGCAAAAAACAATCCAGAAGTAAATACGGAACCAAAAAACCCAATTAAAATGTTTCAAGGAAAAGGAAAAAAATATAAAACACAACCGGTAGATCCGGATCCGAAATATGAGAATGTTGTCATTGCCAAGTTCATCAATCACATAATGAAAGACGGGAAGAAGTCCTTAGCAAGAAAAATCCTTTATAACTCTTTTGATATCATCAAAAAAGAAACAAAAGGAGATCCGGTGGAAACTTTCGAGCAGGCATTAAACAATGTAATTCCGGACAAGGAAGTCAGGTCAAAAAGAGTGGGGGGAGCCACTTATCAGGTTCCGTATGATGTAGATAAAAAAAGAGGAATGAGCTTGGCAATGAGATGGATTTTGGATGCAGCGAGAAATAAGTCCGGATCGGCAATGGAAGAAAGACTTGCCAATGAAATCTTAGAAGCTTCTCAAAAACAAGGTTCTGCAGTGAAAAAGAAAAAGAACATGGAAAGAATGGCCGAAGCGAACAGGGCCTTTGCATTTTTAGCCAAGTAGCAAAAGTTTTAGTTTAAGTGCTTGAGAAAGCATTTTTTATTTGTAAAAAATATGTCCAGAAAATATCCATTAGAAAAATATAGAAATATTGGAATTATTGCCCATATAGATGCGGGAAAAACTACTATGACGGAGAGGATTCTTTTTTATACCGGCATCTCTCATAAAATTGGAGAAACACATGATGGTGATTCCGTTATGGATTGGATGGATCAAGAAAAGGAGAGAGGAATAACGATCACATCTGCTGCTACAACTTGTTTTTGGACACCGACTTATAAGAAAAAAAAGAAAGAAAATAAGTACAGAATAAATATAATCGATACTCCCGGGCATATAGATTTTACTGCCGAAGTTCAAAGATCTCTCAGAGTTTTGGACGGGGCGGTTGTTGTTTTTGACGGTGTTTCCGGTGTTGAATCTCAATCGGAAACTGTTTGGCGGCAAGCTAACAAATACGATGTTCCCAGGATTTGTTTTATAAATAAAATGGACCGAGTCGGAGCGACTTATGAGGGTGCCATTGAGACCATAATTGAAAAACTCACTCCGGATGTGGTGCCGATGCAGGTTCCCATCGGTTCAGAGAAAGATTTTGAAGGTGTTGTTGATTTGTTGGAAATGAAAGCTTGGAAGTTTGGAGGGGAAATGGGAGAAAAGATTAAAAAAGAGGAAGTCCCTGAAGGTTTGAAAGAAGAAGCTGAAAAGAAACGAGAGGAAATGATTGAGAAAATTGTAACTGAAGACGAAGATCTTTTTGAAAAATATATGAACGGTGAAGAAATCTCCGTCGACGAGTTGAAGAGAGCTTTGAGGCAAGCAGTTATAAACTATGAATTAGTTCCGGTATATTGTGGAACTGCACTTAAAAACAAAGGTGTTCAGCCGGTGATCGATGCGGTTTGTGATCTATTTCCCGCTCCCACGGACTTGCCTCCGATTGAGGGAGTAGATCCGGAAGACGAAGAAGCGAAGATGGTAAGGAAAGCGGAAGATGACGAACCTTTTGCCGCATTGGCTTTTAAATTGGCTACTGATCCCTATGTGGGAAATCTTACCTTTGTGCGAGTTTATTCGGGAACTCTTTCCGGTGGATCGAATGTAGTTAATTCAACTACCGGAAAAAAAGAAAGAATAAATAGAATTTTGAGAATGCATGCTAATGAAAGAGAGGAAATGGATAAGATATATGCCGGAGATATTGTTGCTTTGGTCGGATTGGACGAAACGGCAACGGGTGACACACTTTGTAGCCCCAAAGAACCTATCGTTCTGGAAAACATTACTTTTCCCGATCCTGTGGTCTCAATTAAAGTTGAACCGAAGAGTAGAGAAGATCAAGAGAAAATGGGGTTAGCACTCAGAAAGTTGGGGCAAGAGGATCCGACCTTCAAAGTTAAGGGTGATATAGAAACGGGAGAAACCATTATATCCGGGATGGGTGAACTTCATTTAGATATAATTATTAACAGATTAAAAAAAGAATTCGGAGTTGAAGCTGAAGTTGGTAAGCCGCAAGTTGCCTATAGAGAAACCATTCGAAAACCCGCTGAAGCTGAAACAGAGTACGTTAAGCAATCGGGTGGTCGTGGGCAGTATGGGCATGTGGAGCTTAAAATTGAGCCTAATGATTATGATAGCACCGACAGAGAAGATCGATTGGAATTTGTGGATGAAATTACCGGAGGGGTTATTCCGCAGGAGTATATTCCGGCTGTAGAAAAAGGAATTGCCGAAGTAATGGATGAAGGTGTAGTAGCCGGATATCCAATGGTGGGAGTAAAAGCAACGCTCTTTGACGGATCCTACCATGAAGTCGATTCTTCAAAGATGGCTTTTAAAATTGCCGGATCAATGGCTTTCAAGGAGGCATGTAAAAAGGCAAAACCGGTTATTTTGGAGCCCTTTATGAAAGTCGAAGTAATTATACCTTCGGAGTTTTTGGGCGATATTGTCGGTGATTTATCTTCCAGGAGAGGGGAAATTAAAAATACCGAAAATACCAAGGGGAAGATGGATATGAAAATTATAAGAGCGAGAGTTCCACTTGCTGAAATGTTCGGATACGTGACAACGCTGCGATCCTTGACAGAAGGTAGAGGAAACTTTACGATGGAGTTTGAGGAGTACAAGAAAGTTCCGGCTAATATAGCCGAAGAAATAAAGAGCAACAGGTAAGGCTGGACTTTTTGATAAAATTATTGTAATATAAAAGCGCATTAAAATTAATAATTAAAAGTATTAAACAAGAATTTCTTGTTTAATTAACTAAAAAAAATATGGCTGACAAATTTGAAAGATCAAAACCACATCTCAATATCGGGACCATAGGTCATGTGGACCACGGTAAGACTACCCTTACCGCTGCGATATTGAATACTTTAAGCATGCAAGAAGGATCGGACATGGATGCGAGCATCGAAGATATCGATTCCGCTCCGGAAGAAAAAGCAAGAGGAATCACTATTGCTGTATCTCACCAAGAATATGAAACCGAAAATCGACACTATGCTCATATTGATTGTCCGGGACATGCTGATTATGTAAAAAATATGATTACCGGTGCTGCACAAATGGATGGTGCCATCCTGGTTGTTTCTGCTGCGGATGGACCGATGCCCCAAACGAGAGAGCACATTTTACTGGCAAGACAAGTTGGGCTCCCTTCTTTAGTTGTGTTTCTGAATAAAACGGATATGGTTGATGATCCCGAAATGATTGAATTAGTCGAATCCGAAGTGCGAGAGCTTTTGAATAAATACGATTATGACGGAGATAATGTTCCGGTGATAAAAGGATCCGCCTTAAAGGCTTTTGAGGCCGATGACCCGGATGATGAAGATGCACAACCCATTCTGGAGTTGATGGAAGCAATGGATGAATACATTCCCGAACCGGAAAGAGATGTCGAAAAGCCTTTTCTTATGGCTATTGAAGATATCTTTTCAATTGAAGGCCGTGGAACCGTTGCAACCGGGAGAATTGAGAGGGGAGTTATAAATGCCAAGGATGATGTTGATATAATCGGACTCAAAGATGAAATTGATCAGACCACGGTCGTGAGTATTGAGATGTTTAACAAAAGTCTTGACAGGGGAGAGGCCGGTGATAATGCGGGACTTCTTCTTCGTGGAACCAAGAAAGATGAAATTGAACGTGGTCAAGTTTTGGCTGAGCCGGGAACAGTAGAGCCTCATACGGAATTCGAAGCAGAAGTTTATATTCTTGACAAGGACGAAGGTGGAAGACATACTCCGTTTTTTAACGGTTATAAACCACAATTTTATTTTCGAACTACTGATGTAACGGGAGAGGTTGAGCTTCAAGAAGGAACGGAGATGGTCATGCCCGGTGATACTGCGGAATTGAAAATTAAGTTGATTGCACCGATTGCGTTGGAAGACGGACAAAGATTTGCGATTAGAGAAGGAGGAAAGACTGTCGGAGCCGGTGTTGTGACGAAAATCATTAAATAAGGAAATTATTGACAATGGCTAAAAAGGAAGAAAATCTCAATAAGATCAGGATTAAGCTTAAAGGATATGACCACAAGGTTATAGATAGCAGTGCTGAACAGATTGTGGAGACGGCAACAAGGTACGGGAGTGAGATTTCAGGTCCCACTCCCTTGCCCACCGAAATAAAGAAATACACGGTAAATAGATCCACATTTGTCAACAACAAATCCAAGGAGCAGTACGAGGTCAGAGTACATAAGAGACTTATAGATGTTATGGATGCGAATCCAAAAGTATTAGACGCTTTAAGAAACCTTACCCTCCCCAACGGAGTTAATATTGAGGTTAAAATGTAAAGTGTTCAGCTTTACTTCTTTTTTTAAAAATAAATGTTTCAAGTGAATAATTTTTAAGGCAATTGTTCAAATAGGCTTTTTGACCCGAATCGGGGGAAAGCCCGGTATTTTTCTTGAAAAACGTTTAACAAAAATCGATAGTAGCAAGATTCTTTGATTGAAAACTATGAAATTTATTTTAGGAAAAAAATTAGGAATGACTCAAGTTTTTGACGATGATGGGAATGTTATCCCGGTTACTCTTGTTGAAGCGGGACCATGTGTTGTCACTCAATTAAAAAGTAAAGAGGAAGACGGATATGAAGCAGTTCAGGTTGGATTTGAAAAGCTCGATGAGAATAAAGTGAAAAAACCCCAGAAAGATAAACCGTTTCGGTTTATTTGTGAATTTAAAGCTGACATTAATGATTTTGAAGAAGATCAAAAAATAGATGTTTCGGTTTTTAAGGAAGGAGACAAGGTTAAGATTTCCGGAAAATCAAAAGGAAAAGGGTTTCAGGGTGTTGTGAAGCGACATGGTTTTGCGGGACAATCCAGAACTCACGGCACTAAGCACGATGAAAGAAAAACGGGATCGATTGGTTCTGCATATCCGCAACGGGTATTTCCGGGCAGAAAGATGCCGGGAAGAATGGGCTCCGACCGAACAACGATAAAGAACTTGGAAGTTATTAAAATAGACGAGGAGAATAACACGCTGGCTATCAAAGGTTCACTTCCGGGAGGAAAGGATAATATTTTAGAAATTAAAAGTATATGAAAATTCCGGTTTACAACAAAAAAGGGAAAACAGAAGACAAGGTTAAATTGCCCGAAAGTCTTTTTGATGTAAAAATAAATCATGATTTACTTCATCAAGTTATAACCAGCCAACAGTCCAACAGAAGGCAAAATAGTGCGCACAGTAAGGACAGGTCGGAAAAAAGAGGGGGTGGCAGAAAACCCTGGCGACAGAAAGGAACCGGTAGAGCTCGACACGGATCAATCAGATCTCCGATTTGGCGAAACGGGGGCGTTACTTTCGGTCCGAGAAATGAAAGGAATTACAAGAAAAAAATAAATAAAAAAGAGAAAAGAAAGGCACTTTTTATGTCGCTTACGGGAAAAGCCCAAAATAACTTTCTTATTTTAGTCAAAAATCTATCGGTTGAAAAACCGAAAACGAAAGAGCTTGATTTTCTTAGTGATCTACCCTGTTCAGGAAAGTCAACTTTATTGATTACGGCCGGAATTGATGATGACTTAATGCTTGCTGCTCGAAATCTTTCCGATTTGGAGGTTGCTGAAGCCAGAAATATAAATGCGTTGGATATTTTGTCTTTTAAGTATTTGGTAACGGATGAAAAGGGATTGAAAAAAATCAAAGAAACATTTCTATGAAGCGTATAATAAAAAAACCCCACATAAGTGAAAAAACAACACGGTTAACAAAGGAGCAGAACGCATATGTTTTTATAGTTAATGAAAATGCCAATAAAATAGAAACGAAAGAAGCGGTCGAAGATATGTATGATGTTAATGTTGAAAAGGTTCGAATGGTTAAGATTCCTTCCAAAAAAAGACGTTTGGGCCGGATAGAGGGATTTAAAAAAGGGTATAAAAAAGCTATTGTGTGGGTTGAAGAAGGGCAGACAATCGAGATACTTTCTTCTTGACTTTAGAATAAATTAATGTTTTAATGATAGATGTATTATGCAAGAACCAGACAAAAATAGTAAACCACCAAAGTCACTAACCGTCAGTTTAAAAAAGACGGGAGGTAGGAATAATATGGGGAAGATGACCGTCAGGACTCGTGGTGGCGGAAAACGAAAGCTTTGGAGAAAAGTGAATTTTGGTCAAGAAAAAATGGGAATAAGAGGAGAAGTAAAGAGAATTGATTATGATCCGAATAGAACTGCCTATTTGGCACTAATTGAATATGAAGATGAAGAGCCGGGCTACATTTTGGCTGCCCAAGGATTAAAACCCGGAGATTCCGTTTTGACTGATGATCGAACCCCTCTCGGACCGGGTAATCGAATGAAATTAAAAAACATCCCCATAGGTACTCAAGTACATAATATAGCATTAAATCCGAACGGAGAAGGTAAGATGGTTAGGGCGGCGGGAGCTTCGGCAGTTGTTTTAGCTCAAGAAGGGAATTACACTCACTTGAAGATGCCATCCAAGGAGATCAGGAAAGTGAACAGGGAGTGCTTTGCTTCTATCGGTGAACTTTCCAATCCCGAACATCAATATGAAGACAAAAGGAAGGCCGGAACGAATAGGAGAAAAGGAAGAAGACCGAAAGTGCGAGGCAAGGCTAAAAATGCCGTTGATCATCCCCACGGTGGTGGAGAAGGAGGGTCAACCATAGGGCTCAAACATCCGAAGACTCCGACTGGAAAGCCAGCCAAAGGTGTAAAAACTAGAAAGCGAACACACACCGACAAATACATCATTAAACGCAGAGGAGACAAGAAAAAGAAAAAATAAATTTAAAAAATATGGCGAGAAGTTTGAAAAAAGGACCGAATATAAATGAAAGACTTTTAAAGAAAGTCAAGAACCAAAAACCCGAGGAGGGAGTTATCAAGACTTGGGCACGAGACGCGGTGATAACTCCGGAAATGATAGGTTTTACGTTCGGAGTGTACAATGGAAAACAACACATCGAAGTTTCGGTTACTGAGGATATGGTGGGGCATAAATTGGGTGAGTTTTCACCAACAAAAAAATTCATTAAGCACGGCGGTCGAATGCAAAGAGAATTGGAAAAAGAAGAATAAACAAAAACCATGAAAGTTGATGCAAAGTTGAATTACTTAAGAATATCTCCCCGTAAGGTTCGTTTAGTAGCCGATTTGGTGCGTGGTCGAAAAGTGAATGAAGCTGAAAATAGACTGAAATTCACCACCAAAAAAGCTACGAAACCGGTTGGAAAACTATTGAAGTCAGCAATTGCCAATGCTGAACATAATTTTGACTTGAATAAAAATAATCTGTATATTTCGGAAATAAGAGTGGATGAAGGACCTACTTTGAAGAGGTGGCGCCCACGAGCAAGAGGAGCAACGAATGAGATTCAGAAAAAAACTTCTCATCTAACCATTGTTTTGGATGAGCTGGAGCCCGGGAAAGAAATTAGAACGGGCAAAAAAGGAAAAATAAAAAAGGTAAAAAAGAAGGAAAAACCGAAAGAAGATTCAGACTTAAAGAAAAAAGAAAAGAAAGTATCTTCCAAAGACAAAAAGAAAGAACAAAGAAAGCAAAAAGGAAAGGGAGAAGAAATTTTTAGGCGTAAATCAATATAAAACATGTCCCAAAGATCTCATCCCAGAATCAAAAGAATAACCACTACAACCGACTGGAAATCGAAAGGTTTTTATAGTGATCAATATCCCGAATATCTGAAAGAAGATCACTTGATAAGAAATTTCATGAATGAGAATTTAGAGGACATGGGTGTTTCGGAGATTGAAGTTCGCCGGTCTCCATCCGAATTGAATGTAGTTATTCATTCTTCGAGGCCGGGAATAGTTATCGGTAGAGGAGGTGAAGGCGTTAAAAAATTAAAACGAGGACTTGATAAAATTCTTGACAAGGAAGGCCTCGGTTCTGACAGAAAAATACGTATAGAAGTTAAAGAAGTTAAGGATCCATGGTCTTCAGCCTCCATAGCAGCCAAAGAAATAGCTAAACAATTGGAAAAAAGGATGCATTATCGACGAGTAATAAAGCATGCCATGGGAAAAATAACAGCGAATCGAGAAGTCGAGGGTGTTCGAATCGAAGTGGCCGGAAGACTCAACGGAAGTGAAATTGCGAGAACGGAGCATATTTCTGAAGGAAACCTCCCCCGTGAAACTCTTAGAGCGGATTTAGATTATGCTTTTGAGGAGGCTTACTGTAAATTTGGAACGATTGGCATAAAAGTATCGATTTACAAAGGAGAAAAATTTGAGTAACATGTTAGTACCGAAAAAAGTAAAACATAGAAAAAGAC
The DNA here is from genome assembly GCA_964507105.1 of uncultured Candidatus Saccharibacteria bacterium. Taxonomy (GTDB): domain Bacteria; phylum Patescibacteriota; class Minisyncoccia; order Minisyncoccales; family PWPS01; genus PWPS01. Next base: position 20,289 of record CAZDOR010000006.1, read on the forward strand.
ATAAAGAAATGAAGCGACTCAAGGGAGTCGCCAGCTCCGGAACAAAAGTTGAGTTCGGGACTTATGGTCTTAAAACCCTTGATCCCAAATGGTTAACATCCAGACAGCTTGAAGCTGCAAGAAGAGCAATTATCAGACACCTTAGAAAGGGTGGTAAAATGTGGACCAGAGTTTTTCCGGATAAACCAGTGACGAAAAAAGGATTGGAAGTGCCGATGGGGGGTGGAAAGGGTAGTGTTGATCGGTACGTAGCTCCCGTCAGGCCGGGCAGAATAATTTTTGAACTCGACGGAGTTGATGAAGATACCGCGAGAGCCGCCTTTAAGAAGGCTACCGATAAATTACCCGTGAAGACAAAATTCATAAAAAAAAGATAAAATATGAATCCGAACGAGATAAGAGAAAAGACGGAAAAGGAATTAAAGGAGCTTCTTAAAAAGAAGAGAAAAAAGCTTCAGGAAGTAGAATTTAATCTTGCATCGGGAAGAGTTAAGAATACAAAAAAAGCACAAAATATAAAAAAAGACATTGCTCGAATTTTAACCATATTAAATGAAGAGTCCCATGAAAAATAGATTAAAAGGAAAAGTTATATCGGACAAGCAGGACAAAACCGTTGTCGTGGAAGTGTCTCGCGTTAAAGAGCATCCCAGGTACGGAAAAAGGTATGAAACCCACAAACGATACAAGGCGCATGATGAAGAAAATAAGTTTATTGAAGGGAATCTGGTTGAAATCGAGGAAGTAAGGCCAGTTTCCAAGGATAAAAGATGGAAAGTAATAAAAAAAATTAAGAGACAGTAGCATGATTCAACCGGAAACAAAATTAAAAGTAGCGGACAATTCGGGAGCGAAAGAAATAAAATGTTTTAAAGTTCTGGGAGGATCCAAGAAGAGATATGCTCGAATAGGAGATGTGGTAGTAGCTGCAGTCAAAAAATCTGAACCGAGAAAAGAAGTAAAAAAGCATGATGTGGTAAGAGCCGTAATAGTCAGGCAAAAAAAAGAATACAGACGCAATGACGGTTCCTACATTCGTTTTGATGAAAATGCCGCAGTTGTTTTGGAAGGAGATTCAAATGAGCCGAAAGGAGGGCGAATATTTGGTCCCATTCCTCGAGAATTGGCTGATATTGGATTCAAAAAAATTACTACCTTAGCAAAAGAAATCGTATGAAAATCAAGAAAGGTGACAAAGTTGCAATTATAGCTGGAAAGGATCGCGGAAAAACGGGCGAGGTGATGCATGCCTTTCCGGATGAAAACCAAGTTATAGTTGAAGGATTGAATTTGATGAAAAAGCATGTCCGCCCTAAAAAACAAGGAGAATCTGGACAAATTATAGAGTTTCCTGCTCCGATAGATGTATCCAATGTGAAATTGATTTGCCCGAAATGTGACGAAGCCACTCGAGTCGGAATCGAGAGAAGTAAAGAAGGAAAAAAAAGATTTTGTAAAAAATGCAGTAAAAGTTTTTCTTAAATCATGGAAAACCTGAAAGAAAAATTCAATAAGGAAGTTATAAAAGAAATGATGAATGAATTCGATTATGATAGTCCGATGGCCGTTCCGAGACTTAAAAAAGTTTCCTTGAATGTAGGAATCGGAGAAGAAATTAAAGATAAATCTTCCGATAAGAAGAAGGAAATAATAGACTATGTAGTTCGAGATGTCGGGCTGATAGCGGGTCAGAAACCGGTAGTTAGTAAAGCTAAGAAATCGATATCGGGATTCGATATCAGAAAAGGCGACCCCGTCGGGGTTAAAGTTACAATTCGTGGTGATAAAATGAATAATTTTTTGAAAAAATTTATTAATATAGTTCTTCCCGGACTTCGAGATTTCAAGGGTATAGAGCCCAGTTCTGTTGACCAGTCGGGTAATTTAACCATAGGTATAGAAGAACAAATATCTTTTCCGGAGATTCCCGCTGACGATAGAGACAGAATTTTCGGATTACAAGTCACAGTCACCAATACGGCTGAGTCGCAGGAAGTGGGTTTGGAGTTATTAAGAAAAATAGGTTTTCCTTTTAAGAAGAATAATTAAAAAAATGGCAACAAAAGCACAAAAAGAAAAAGCAAAAAAAGAACCAAAGTACAGCACTCGTAAAACCAGGCGTTGTTTCAGTTGCGGAAGAACCAGAGGATATATGCGGGATTTCGGGCTTTGCAGAATTTGTTTTCGTGAAAAGGCAAACAAAGGAGAAATTCCCGGAGTAAGAAAATCAAGTTGGTAAAATTTATGACAGATCCAATAACAGACATGTTAAACAGACTGGAGAACGGTCAGGCCGTAAATAAGAAAACGGTTGATGTTCCTTTTTCCAAAATAAAATACAGAATAGCAAAAGTTTTAGAGGCCGAAGGCTTTGTAGAGTCCGCTACCAAAAAAGGCAGAAATCCAAAAAAGATAATAAGGGTAACTTTGAAGTATCAAGACGAAAAGCCGGCAATAAATAAAACGGAGCGGATTTCCAAGCCCGGAAGAAGAGTTTATTCTTCAGTCAAGGATATCAAGCCTGTTCGGGGAGGGTACGGAATAGCGGTGATTTCAACTTCCAAAGGTATAATGTCAAATAAGGAGGCTGGAAAAGCCGGTGTCGGGGGAGAGATTTTATGTAAAGTATATTAATATAGATATATGTCCAGAATAGGAAAAAAACCAATATCCATACCGGAAAAGGTAAAAGTTCGAATTGAAAAAAAGAAGATTGAGGTCGAGGGGCCGAAAGGAACCTTAAGTCGGACAATAAGACCCGAGATAGGCGTCGAAAAGAGCGAGGGTGAATTGAGGTTCAAGGTGGAAAAAAACAGCAAAAAATCCAATGCTTTTTTGGGTTTGGAAAGAAGTTTGATTGAAAATATGATCAAGGGTGTTACTGACGGGTTCGAAAAGTTTTTAGAATTGAAGGGAGTCGGTTATAGAGCAAGAATGGAAGGAGAAACTTTAGTGGTCGAGGTTGGATTTTCCCATCCGGTACGAATGAACCCACCCGAAGATGTTAATATAGGGGTTGAGGAAGGAAAGATAAAAGTTTCGGGAATAAAAAAGGAGCGAGTGGGACAAGTTGCCGCTAAAATTAGAAATATAAGACCTCCTGAACCCTATAAAGGAAAGGGAATACGATATAAGGGTGAGGAGATAGCCAGAAAAGAGGGTAAAAAAGCAGTAGGATCCGAATAATAACATGTTAGAAAAAAGAAGAAAAAAAAGACATAGAAAAATTCGTACTGAAATAAGCGGAACGAAAAAAAAGCCACGTTTAAGTGTGTATCGATCCATAAAACATATTTACGGTCAACTAATTGACGATACGACCGGCAATATTTTGGTTTCTGCTAAAGATGCGGATTTGGATGAAGATGGAACAAAAACGGAGTTGGCTTATGAGACCGGAAAACTTTTAGCTCAAAAAGCGAAAAAAGAAGGCATCCGAGAAGTTGTTTTTGATCGAAGCGGTTATAAATACCACGGCAGAATAAAAGCATTGGCCGAAGGTGCGCGAAAGGAGGGTCTTAAGTTTTAAAGTAAATTATTTATGGCTAAGAAAAAAACAAAAAAAGAAAGTGATTACAAATCGGATGTTCTGGATATAGACAGAGTTGAAAGAATGACTGCTGGCGGGAGACGTTTACGATTCAGAGCATTGGTTGTAGTAGGAAATTACGATGGGAAAGTAGGGGTAGGTCTGGCAAAAGGAAATGATGTCGGTAAAGCCATTGAGAAAGCGACCCGAAAAGCTAAAAAAAATACAATAGAAGTTAACCTGAAGGAAGGAACGATTGCTCACGAAGTAAAAGGTAAGCACGGTGCAGCTGAAGTTCTTCTAAAACCTCAATCCAAGGGAAGAGGTTTGGTTGCCGGAGGAGCAGTAAGATCGATTTGTTCAATGGCCGGTGTTCAAGATATATCTTCTAAAATTTTGGGTAATACAAGAAATAAGTTAAATAATGCGAAAGCTACAATAGAAGCCTTAAATAAATTGCAAGAATAATGCAACTTCACGATTTAAAACCGAAAAAAGAAAAAGAAAAAAAGAGAGTGGGTCGAGGAGGAGCTCGAGGAACTTATTGTGGAAGGGGAGTTAAAGGGCAAAAGGCAAGAGCGGGATCGGGGGGTCAGCCTTTAATTAGAAGGATAATAAAAAGATACCCAAAATTAAGAGGCTATAAAACAGCTGACGGCAAAAAAAAGGCGGTGGTCAATGTAGAAAATTTAGAGCATTCTTTTGAAGACGGATCCGAGGTTAATCCGGAAGTATTGGCTGAAAAAGGATTGATAAGGAGGCGAGATGGAAAAATTCCCCCCGTTAAGATTTTGGGAAGAGGAAAGATTGAGAAATCATTAGAAATAAAAAACTGCAAAGCGTCGAAGACTGCAAAGAAGAAAATAAAAAAAGCAGGCGGTAAGATTTAATACATGCTTCAAAAAGTAAAACAAATTTTCAAGATAGAAGATTTAAAGAACAGAATACTGTTTGTGCTGGGAATGCTTGCTATTTTTAGGGTTATGGCCAACATTCCCATGCCGGGAATGGATCCGGAACAACTTGAAGAGTTTTTTGCTCAATTTGAAATGTTTCAATTTGCAAATGTATTTACCGGAGGAACGATGGATAGATTTTCAATCGCTATGCTGGGTTTGGGTCCCTATATTACTGCAGTGATTATAATTCAGTTACTGACCATGGTTTTTCCCAAACTCGAAAAATTGTATAAGGAGGAAGGAGAACAGGGAAAACAAAAAATAAATCAATATGGAAGAATGCTGACCGTTCCTTTTGCTATTTTACAGACTTTTGGAATGTTGACTCTTTTTCAAAATCAGCAAGTAATTCAGCCTCTCGGAATTTTGGATACGATTGCTACGATTGCTACGGTCACTGCCGGAACAGTTTTTCTTATGTGGCTTGGTGAGTTAATAAGTGAAAAAGGAATCGGGAACGGGGTTTCTCTTCTTATTTTTGCAGGTATTATAGCCAATTTTCCCGCACAAGTTATGCAGGCGGTTACCGGATGGGATCCGGCTGAGCTTCCTTCCTATATCCTCTTTGTCCTCTTGGCAGCATTTATAATTGCGGCAGTGGTCTTAGTAAACGAGGCCAGAAGAAATATACCGGTTTCTTACGCAAAAAGAGTAAAAGGAAGAAAGGTTTACGGGGGATCATCGACTTATATTCCTCTGAATATTAATCCCGCCGGAGTTATACCAATAATATTTGCATTGTCTTTAATGGCCATGCCTCCGATGATAGCACAATTTTTGGCTGAAATTGAAGGAATGGTCGGTTCAATAGCTCAGTCAGCTACTTTGTTTTTTGAAAATCCATGGGTACAGGGTACGGCTTATTTTGTGTTAGTGTTTCTTTTTACGTTCTTTTATACGGCTGTAACTTTTGATCCTGAAAATGTTGCTGACAATTTGAAAAAAATGGGAGGATTCGTACAAGGGATAAGACCCGGAAAACCGACTGAAAAACATATTCGATATATTCTTAATCGAGTACTTACCGTCGGAGCCTTTTATTTAGCCACCATAGCTGTGATGCCTCAAATAATTGCCGGAATGACCGGAGTAGGGACTTTTCAATTTCTTATCGGAGGAGCATCAGTTTTGATTATTGTGTCGGTAGTTTTGGATACCACCAAGCAAATTAACGCTCAGCTTCAAATGAGAGAATATGAAGAAATATAATTTTGCATACCGTATGTTATTAAGAGTAATCAGTTGGCAACATTTGAGCTTCAATAATTAAAGTTAATGTATTTGAGATCGACAAAGCAAACGCAATCCTTCGAAAGGTTGCTTTTTTTAGTTAAAAAATAAAAATATGAAATTAGTATCATTTATAGGAAGACCCGGATGTGGAAAGGGAACTCAGGCGGAACGGATAATAGAAAAAACAAATTGGAAACCTATTTACACCGGTAAACTTTTAAGAAAAAGAGCGAAAAAAGACGATTTTATGGGTAATAAGATTGAAAAAGCTTTATCCGAAGGAAGGCTGATTCCCACCCCCGTTGTTTTCAATATCTGGATGCCGAGATTGATTGAATTCAGGCAGTCGGGTAATGTAGATGGAGTTTTGTTCGATGGCAATCCGCGAAAACTTTATGAAGCAAAAATGCTTGACGAGGTTTTTGAAATGTTTGAGTGGAATGATTTTACTCCTATTCACATCGATATAAGTCGAGAGGAATCGAGAGAGAGACTTTTGAAGCGAGGAAGGGATGATGATCACGAAGAGGAAATTATGAGGAGACTTAGCTGGTTTGAGAGCGATGTCCGTCCCGTACTTGACTACTATGAAGAGAGAGAAATCTTAGAGATTGTAGATGGAGAGCAGTCAATTGAGGAAGTCCAAAGGAGTATTATTCAAATTTTAGAAATAAATGATTAAGTTGAAGAGCCAGAAAGAAATCGAACTTATGCGGGAGGGGGGATCCAAGCTCGCTTTGATTTCTGAGAAAATTAAAAGGGGTGCAGTTGCCGGAGTTACGACTGGAAGCCTGAATAAGTTAGCTAAAAAATTAATAAAAAAGGAAGGTGGAAAACCTTCTTTTCTGGGCTATAAAGGATTTCCAGCAGCAATTTGCACTTCTATAAATAAAACTGTCGTTCATGGAGTTCCTTCAAGTCAAGAGTTAAAAGAAGGAGACATTCTTTCAATTGATATTGGATTTAAGTGGAAAGGTTATCATACTGATATGGCCTTTACCTTACCTATCGGAGAAGTCGATTCAGAAACTGAAAAACTAATTAGAGTTACTGAGGAATCTTTAAATTTAGCTATCAAAAATTCCAAAGGTGGGGCCAGGTTGGGTGATGTGGGTTATGCAGTCGAAGAATATGTTGAAAAGTCTGGGTTTGTAGTTGTGGAAGGTCTTTGTGGTCATGGTATAGGAAAAGAAGTTCATGAAAGTCCTCAAGTATTCAATTCCGGAAGACCGGGAAGAGGAGTAAAGATCAAAGAGGGGCTCGTTTTTTGTATAGAACCGATGGTTACCGTTGGTGATCCGAAAATAAAGCGAACGAAAGAAGGGATCAAAACTAAAAATATTTCCGCTCATTTTGAACACACCGTCGCTATCGTTAACGGTAAACCCGAAATTATAACTAAAACCTCATAAGAGCTTATTTGCAAAAATAAGTTTTTCGCACATACTCCATCAGCATTCTGTTTGAGTTGAAAAAGGAAGCGTTTACGGATATCGTTTGACGCATTATTTTTCTCCACTTTTCTTGATTTTCGTAATATAGTGGAAGTATTTCATTTTCCAGTTTTTGATAAATTTCTTTTGCGTCTCTTGATCGAACTTTAGCAGAGTCTTCATCAGTTTGTCCTTCTCCTATAGCCCAACCGGTCTTTCCGGGAATTAATCCTTCCAACCACCAGCCATCCTTCGTACTTAATTGCGGTATCCCGTTATGGGCTGCCTTCATTCCACTGGTTCCGGAACCTTCTTTCGGTGGAATCGGGTTATTCAGCCAAAGATCAACTCCGGAAGTAATCATTTTAGCCAGTTCCATGTCATAATTTTCAAGAAAAACTATTTCTATTTCATCTTTATACTTTTTCATTAGATGATGTATTTTTTGAATTTTTTCCTTTCCGGCGGTGTCATCAGGGTGCGCTTTACCAGCATAAACTATTTGTATATTACCCACTTCTTTGTTTATTCTCAAAAATCTCTCTATATTTTGAAATAAAAGCGTGGGTCGTTTGTAGGTGGCAAACCGTCTTGCGAAACCAATTGTAAAAGTTTCGAGGTCTAATTTTTTTCCGGTTTTATTCTCTATGTATTTCATTAGTTTATTTTTAGCTTTCTGATGAGCCTCCCATATCCGGTCAGTCGGTATATTCAAGACATTTCTCAAGTCACCGTTTCTTTTTTTCCAGTCGGGAATATATTGATCGAATAAAGTTTTGAATTCGGGACAGGTCCAAGTTCGCGAATGCACTCCGTTGGTTATCGAATCGACTTCGTATTCGGAAAACATTTCTTTGGAGATTTCTCCGTGTTTTTTAGAAACACCGTTTATGTGCGAACTGAAATAAGCAGCAAGATGGCTCATGTTCAGTTTGTTTTTAGTTATCAGTTTTGAGAGACGGTACGGGAAATTGGGTTGTAAATTTTTAACCATCTCCAAGGAAAAAGAATCATGGCCGGCTTCTACGGGTGTGTGAGTAGTGAATACACATTTTTCACGAATTTCATTAGCTCGATCTTCAATGCTTTTAGTGCTTAAAATGAATGGCTTCGGTTTTAATTGAGATAAAAGTTCTATTGTTGCCAAAGCTGCATGACCTTCATTAAGATGATATCTTTCTATTTTCGCACATTTTAATTCGGATAACAATTTAACCCCACCTCTTCCCAAAATTATTTCCTGCATCAGTCGGTAGCGGTTATCACCACCGTAGAGTTGACCGGTTAAAGAGCGGTGCCGTTTTTTATTCTCCTCGAGATTAGTGTCTAAAAAGTAGACGGGAACCACATGACCGCTTTGACCCTTTATTTCGTATTTCCAGGCCAAGATCCCTACCTTTTCTTTTCCTATGTAAGTTTCTGTTTTTGCTGTTTTTTCGAGTTCATTCGTATTATATTCGTCGGGTAATTCCTCTTGCCAACCGTCTTCGTTAATTACTTGCTTGAAGTATCCTTTATCGTTAAGAAGAGTTATTCCGATCATCGGTATTTCCAAGTCGGCAGCTGATTTTAAAGTATCTCCGGCTAAGACCCCCAAACCGCCGCTAAAACTTTTAATGCTGTTTTTAACTGCTATTTCCATGCTGAAATAAGCAATTTTTGCTTCTGATTCGCAATCTTCTGAATTCATATTATTTTATGATTATTCGTAATTGGTATTTCATTTTTTAATTTTAACAAAATAATTGTATTCAGTCTACTAAAAATTTTTACAACTATTCGTCAATTTATTTTTATTAACTCCCCTTGTTTTCAAGTGTTTTTTTTCGTATAATTTTGAAAGTAATAAGTTAATTAAATGAAACACATTAAAGCGGCAAAAGGGATTGACGGAAATAAATTTCCTTCTGAGTTTCGGTATGACCCCCTAACCGGTGATTGGACGGTCATTGCCTCGGGGCGCGCTAAGAGACCGGAAACTTTTCAATCAAACAAAAAAAAGAGAAAGAAAGAAATTGACAATTGTCCTTTCTGTAATCCGGAGAACCTCAAATATAAAACGGAAGTGATTACTAACAACCATCAGGTTGCCCCGGATGATGATCTCCCGTCGGATTGGAAGGTTGTTTCGATACCCAACAAGTTTCCCGCTTTCCTTCCAGAAGATGATTTAAACCAAAAGACAAAGGGTCCCTATAAAAAAATGAATGCAGTCGGTTTTCATGAAGTGATAGTTACCAGAGGCCACAAAAAAGCGATGGGCATGATGTCGATTGAATGCGTCAAAGCTGTTTTTCAAATGTTTCGGAATAGATTTTCAGTTTTAAAAAAGAAAAAAAACGTTAATTATATTTCAATATTTCATAATCACGGAAAAGGTGCAGGGGCATCTATTAATCACCCGCATTCACAGTTGATCACTACTCCACTTATTGACATCGATTTAAAGAATAATCTAAGAATAGCTAAAGAATATGAAGAAAAAAAATCTTCTTGCCTTCTTTGTGATATCCGGGATTTGGAAAAAAATGAAGGAAGCAGGGTCGTTTATGAAAATCCGGAATTTTTAGTTTTTTGCCCTTATGCATCAAAAACAGCCTTTCAGTTAATGATTGTACCGAAAAAACACATGGCGAAATTTGAAGAAATTCCCGAAACCCATTTAGAATTTTTAGCCGATTCATTTCAGCAAGCTTTAGCTAAAATTAACAAAGGAGTTGGTGATCCAGATTATAATTTTTATTTACATACCGCCCCCTGTGACGGAAGAAGCCATGATTATTATCACTGGTATTGGACCATACTACCCAGAACTTCCAGTTTTGCCGGTTTTGAATTCGGAGCCAAAATGGAAATTTCAACGGTAAAGCCGGAAGTTGCCGCTAAATATTTAAAAAAAATATGAAAAAGATAATTGTCGGAAATTGGAAAATGAACCCAACTTCTCCGGATGAAGTGGAAAGAATATTTTCCAAAATAAAAAAATATTCCAGTAAACCCGGTGTTGAAGTCGTAATCACGCCGCCCTCCATTTTTGTGCCGCTTTTGCGCGATAGAGGGATTCAAATAGGAGTTCAAAATGCTCACCATAAAAAAAGAGGATCATTTACTGGTGAGATTTCACCGGAAATGGCTGCAGAAAGTGGGTGTAAGTACATTATTGTGGGGCACTCGGAGAGAAGGAGGGTATTCGGAGAAAGTAATCAGGTAGTGAATAAAAAGCTGAAAAAAATATTTGAAACCGAACTAAAAGCCATTCTTTGTGTTGGTGAGTCGAAAAAAGAAAAAAAGGATGGGATGACGGCCGAAACGATTAAGAGACAGTTGGAAGCAGCGCTTTCCGATTTGAAATTTAAAAATGAAAAGCTGATAATTGGTTATGAACCGGTTTGGGCGATCGGATCGGGAAATCCGTGTGATTCGGAAACTGCATTCAAAATGAGGCTATTAATAAAAAAGATTATTTCTCGTCTTTTTTCCAGGGATGTGGCCGAGGAGGTTCGGATAGTTTACGGTGGGAGCGTTGATTCGAATAACTGCATGAGGTATGTTGAAGATGCTAAATTCGATGGACTTTTGGTCGGTGGCGCCTCCCTAAAGCCGGAAGAGTTTTCCGGGATAATAAAGAAAATTTAATTTTATGAATGGAATAATGGAGGGAAAATTTTTCAATCCGACAAAAGGGTCAATTAATTTTGATCAAGTTTTACGTGAAATACAAAGTTATATGTTTGAATCGACCAATGATAATTATGAGGTCATTGTAGGCTGTGATTCGCCGTCTGAAAAAAGACCTGATTTTCCGATAGCAATTGTTGTTTTGCGGAAAGGAAAAGGTGGTCGTTTCTTTTTAAAAAAAACGGATTATTCGATTTTATCAAGAAAAGAATTCGGAAGTTGGAAGGAGAGAATACTGGAAGAAGTTTTCCTGTCTTGTCAGCTGGCCGTCACTCTTAAAGAAGAATTAACCTTCTTAATTAATGATGAAAATTGTCCAGAATATCAATTCGAATATATTCATGCCGATATAGGGAAAAATGGAATCACTAAGTCGATGATAAAGGAAGTAACCGCACTAATAAGAGGGAACGGTTTCAAGCCTAAGGTAAAACCAGAAGCCTTTGCAGCTTCAATAGTTGCGGACAGATATACTTAATCGAGAGGTAATAATAAATAAAAAATGAATTCAGATAAAATTAGGAAAAAATTTTTAAATTTTTTTAAAGAAAAAGGGCACGAGGTGGTTAATTCCAGTTCGTTAATTCCGGATGACGAATCCGTCCTTTTTACAACCGCCGGAATGCAACAATTCAAACCTTTTTATGTTAAGGGAGACTCTCCTTACGGGAAAAGAGTTTGTTCTGCTCAGAAATCTTTCAGAACTTCGGATATAGAAGAAGTCGGAGATCAAGATCATCTCACTTTTTTTGAAATGCTCGGAAATTTCAGTTTTGGAGATTATTTCAAAAAAGAGTCAATACTTTGGGCTAAGGAGTTTTTAATCGACGAGCTCGGCTTTGATGAGGAAAAATTAGTTTACACTTATTTTGAGGGTGATGAGGACATTTCAGAGGATGAAGAAGCAAAAGAGATACTATTAGATTCCGAAGTTTCAGAGGATAAAATATATCCTTTAGGTCGAGATGAAAATTTCTGGGGACCCACGGGAGAAGAGGGTCCATGTGGGCCAACAGTGGAAATTCATTATATCCTGAAGGAAGAAGAATGTGGCCCGAACTGTGATCCGAGCTGTGATTGTGATAAGTTCATTGAAATCTGGAATTTAGTTTTTAATGAATTTTATATGAATAAGAGAGGAGATTTGAATTCTCTGAAGTATCAGGGCATAGATACCGGAATGGGACTTGAAAGATTAGCTATGATAACTCAAGGCAGACCACACGTGTTTAAGACCGACCTTTTCAATCCTTTAAAAGAAAAGATTGATGAGTTGTCTAAAAAGAATCTAAACGATAGAGCCAAAAGAATTATTGCTGATCATGTTAAGGGATCGGTATTTTTAATTTCCGAAGGAGTAAGTCCCTCTAATACTGAAAGGGGTTATGTGCTCAGGAGACTCCTCAGAAGATCGATGAGGTATAGAAAGTTACTTGATTTGCCGGAAAACTCCTTGAATGAAGTTGCGAGAGTGGTTTTTGATATATATGAAGGAATTTATCTTAAAGATGTCGATAAGGCGACTGTTTTTGAAGTATTGGAAGAAGAAAGAGAAAAATTTGAAAAAGCTTTGGATAAAGGGCTCAAAAATTTTAAAAAAGAAACGAAGGACGGAAAGCTGACGGGAGAAAAGGCTTTTCATTTATATAGCACATTCGGATTTCCGCTGGAAATGATAAAGGAGCTTTGTGAAGAAAAAGGGATTAATTTTACGAAGGAAGGCTTTAATAAAGCCAAAAAGAAACATATTGAAGCTTCTAAAAAAGGATCGAAAGAAAAATTCGGGGGAGTTAGTAAAAATCCGGAGGAAAAAGAATTGGAGCTGCATACTGCCACCCATTTGCTTCATGAAGCTTTACGAAGAGTTTTGGGCAAGCATGTAAAACAACAAGGGTCTGATATAAACTCGGAGCGGCTCAGGTTCGATTTTTCTCATCCGGAAAAAATGACGAATAAAGAGATAGAAAAAGTTGAGGACTTAATCAATGAAAAGATTAAAAAAGGATTAAAAAGAAAAATAGAAGAGATGAGTTACGATGAGGCAATTGAAAAAGGAGCACTGTCATTTTTTAAAAAAGATCGATATCCGGAAACGGTAAAAGTTTATAGCTTTATTGATGACGAGGGAGAAGCCTTTTCAAAAGAGCTTTGTGGTGGGCCTCATGTCAAAAATACTTTACAGTTGGGAGAGTTCGAAATTCTAAAAGAAAAATCTTCGAGTAAGGGAGTAAGAAGAATAAAAGCTACTTTAAAATAAAAAAATGGGACAAAAAATATACGACATAAAACCCCCCGGTAAACAAAAACAAAAAAGAAATGTGGACGAAAAAAGGATAAGTCCGAGATTCATTGCCAGCTTGTTTGTTACATTGACAGTCGTTTCGGCGGTAATTTACTTTTTTTCTTTCCGGGCGGAAATAATTGTTCGGCCTCGAACCGAAGGAGTTGAGTTGAGTACTGATTTATCTGTCGAAACCGGAAGCGATATCGAAGACTCACTTCCGGGAAAAGTAATTGAAACTGATTTTTTGGAAGAGTATAGGGTGTTGGATGCCACCGGATTTAAAGATGAAGAAACCAGAGCAACGGGAACTATTTTAGTTGAAAACAGGCACTGGGATAATGATCAACCCCTCATGGAGGGAACTCGCTTTCAAACGGAAGAGGGAAAGATTTTCAGGGCTGAAGATGGGTTGGTTCTTCCCGGCCGGCAAGAGGAGGAACCCGGAATTGCGGAGGTGGAGGTGATAGCTGATGAGCCGGGCGAAGAGTTCAACGTGGAGCCCACTGATTTCAGGCTCCCGGGATTGGAGGGATCCCCATCATATGAAAATGTGTCCGCTTATTCTGAAGAAGTGATGACCGGAGGTGCCGTAGGTGAACGAACCGTAGTTTCAGAAAAAGATATAGAGGAAGCTCGTCAGCGAGTGTTGGAAGATATTTTAGAAGAGGGGAGGCAAATTTTGAAAAATAGAGATGAAGAATTTATTTTTGAAGATAATTCTCAGTTCAGCTATCAAATAGAAAATAAAAGAATAAGCAAGAATCCGGGAGAAGCGGGAGAAGAGTTCGAAGTGGAAATTAGGGCTCGAGTCAAAGCAATAACATTTGAGAAAAACAACTTCAAAGATTTTTTGGTAGACCGAATTCTTGAATCGGCTGAAAACAACCAAGAAGACAACTTAAAAGAAGACAGGGCCGTATACCAAGAAAGTCTAAGTTACAGTTATATCCTTGAGGAAATGGACTGGGAAGAGGGAGTGGGAAAAATTAATTTAGAGATGGCCGGAGAGGTTTATTTTCCGGTGAATGAATCCCGGCTTGTCGATAGAGCACGAGGATCTTCAAGAAATGAGCTTCAAAATTTTTTGAACAGACGGGAGTTTATAAGGGATTCTTCCGTATTTTTTAAGCCGTTCGGTATAGGAAATATCCCGAATGATCCGGATAGAATAGTCATAGTTACTGAGTTTTAATACTTGATAAAATCTAAATTTCCTTTATAATATCCACTACACGAGTTGACAGAAGATAATTATTTTGTTACTCTTTTAGACTGTAATGGGTTCACAAAAAAAAGAAAAAATAAAAGGAACTGTTTTGGAGGCGTTGCCGAACGCTCACTTTAAGGTTGAGCTTGAAGACGGCAGGGAGGTTAATGCTCATTTAGCGGGGAAAATGCGCATTCATCGAATCAAGGTTTTGCCCGGCGACACCGTTACTGTTGAGATGACCCCTTACGATAAAGAAAAAGGGAGAATAGTTTACAGAGAATCTTAATACAATGAAAGTACGATCCTCAGTTAAAAAAATTTGCAAAGACTGTAAAGTCGTTAGAAGAAACGGCAAGGTTTACGTGCTTTGTAAAAACAAAAAACACAAGCAACGACAAAGATAAATTTGCTTAATTTTAATTTAAAACAAACATGCCAAGAGTAGCAGGTGTAAATATACCGGATGACAAACAAATAGACGTTTCATTGACATACATCTACGGAATAGGTAGATCACTTGCTTGTGAGATTTTGGATAAAGCGGAGGTGCAGAAAAATATCAAAGTTAATGAAGTTTCCAAAAAAGAATTGGGAAAAATAAGAAAAATTATAGAGAAGGACTATAAGGTTGAAGGTGAATTAAAACGAGAAAGAAGAGAGAACATCGATCGATTAAAGAGAATCGACTGCTATAGAGGAAGGCGTCATAAAAAAGGGCTTCCGGTGAGAGGGCAAAGAACAAGAACTAACAGCAGAACCGTGCGTGGAAATGTAAGAAGGACTGCCGGATCGGGAAGGAAGGCAGCTCCGCAAGCTAAATAATAAAAACATGGGTAAAAAAAGAGTGGCAAAAAAATCAGAAGAAGAGCTCCTTGCAGAAAAAGAGGAGCGAGAGAAGGCAATCCGTGAAAAAGAAAAGAAAGCGATACGTAAGTCCAGAGTGAAGCAGGGCAGAGTTTATATAAATGCTACATATAATAATACAGTTATAACTTTAACCGATTCGAATGGTGACACTCTCTCATGGGTGTCAGCTGGCAGTCTGGGCTTTAAAGGAACGAAAAAAGCTACACCATATGCTGCTTCGCGTGTTGCGACGGTTATTGGCAATAAGGCGGAAAAAATAGGAATTCAGGAAATAAATATTTATGTAAAGGGAGTCGGGTCAGGACGAAACTCCGCTTTAAAATCACTTTCGAATAGAAAAATTAGAATCAAAAGTATTAATGATGTGACGCCTATTCCGCATAATGGATGTAGGCCACCTAAACCAAGAAGAGTCTAATGTTAAAAGAACCAAGGTGCAAAAAATGCAGAAGAGCAGGAGTCAAGCTTTTTTTAAAAGGAACCAGATGTACGGGTCCGAAGTGTGCTATGGTCAAGAAGAATTATCCTCCCGGGGAGAGAGGAAAAAGAAGAAGCAGAAGTTCCGAGTACGGAGAAGAACTCAAGGAAAAACAAAAATTGAGGCACTGGTATAACCTAAGAGAAAGGCAGTTTAAAAATTATGTCAGCAAAGCTATGAAAAAGCAGGGAGGGGATGAGGATTCGGGTGATGTTTTAATAAAATCTCTGGAAAGCAGACTTGATAATACGGTTTACAGAATGGGTTTTGCCGAATCGAGACCAAAAGCGAGGCAGATGGTTAATCACGGTCTTATCTTTGTAAATGATCGCAAAGTTGATATTCCTTCTTATTCAACGGAAGAAGGAGATGAAATTACAGTAAACCCCAATAAGCGGGATAAAAACATATTTGATAATTTGTCCGAAAAATTAAAAAATTACGAGACACCGAGCTGGATATTTATCGATCGAAATAAATTAGAAGGAAAAATTACTGGCGAACCGATTGCTGAAGAAGTTGAGCCACCGGTAAAAATGACTTCTATTTTCGAGTTTTATTCGAGATAAAATATTAATTATGATTCCACTACCCTCTAATCCGAAAATAAAAGAAAGAATTAGCGACAACGAAGCGATTTTTGAAGTTGAATCGCTTTATCCCGGTTACGGGGTTACTGTCGGTAATAGTTTGAGAAGAGTTCTTCTTTCCTCTTTGGAAGGAACAGCGGTTACTCGGGTTAAAATTGAAGGGGTTCAGCATGAATTTTCTACTATTGAAGGTGTTAAAGAGGATGTAATAAACATAATATTAAATTTAAAGCAATTAAATTTCAAATTGTTTTCGGAAGAAGCTCAGAAAGCAACCTTAAGTGTGAAGGGAGAAAAAGAGGTGGTTGCCGGTGATTTTGATTTTCCGACACAGGTTGAAGTTGTTAATCCGGATTCTCCAGTTGCAACAATTACTCAAGAAGGTGTCGAGTTGGAGATGGAAATAACCATTGAGAAAGGTGTGGGCTTTGTTTCTTCGGAAGAGAGAAAAGAAGGAAAAGAAGAGGTTGGGCAAATTACGGTGGACGCGATTTTTACTCCGGTAAAATCAGCTAATTTTGATGTAGAAAACATGAGAGTTGGTGAAAGAACCGACTTTGACAGATTGACGGTAGAAGTTGAAACCGATGGTAGTGTAGCGCCGGAAAAAGCGATTACTCGCGCCTGTGATATTCTCATTAAACATTTTGAAATAGTAAGAGATTCTTTGGTTGATAAGAAAAGTGAAAAAATAGAAGAAGCGGGTGAAGAAAAAAAAGAAAAAGATTCCGGTATAGATTCGGAAATAAGCTTAGATGAGTTGGATCTGAGTTCAAGAATTAAAAATATTTTAACCGACGAAAAGTTCACGCTTAAGAAGTTAAAAGAAATGAGCAAAGATGATCTTTTGGAGATCGACGGAATAGGTGACAAGAGTGCCGATAAAATTTTAGAAGCGATTAAATAGATTAGCCATGGGAAAAATAAAGAAAAAACGACGTTTTCGTAGAAATAAAAGTCAAAAAAAAGCGTTGATGATTTCCCTGTCGAGAAATCTCATCTTAAATAGCAGAATAAAAACTACCGAAGCCAAAGCCAAGGAGTTAAGAACCTTTGTTGAGCCGCTTATCACAAAAGCAGGAAAAAAAGAAAAAAGAGAAGCTAAAAAACTCCTTTCTGCTTATTTTGATGGTGAGATTGTAGATAAAATGGTTGATGAAATAGGTCCGAAATACGTTGAAAGGCCGGGCGGTTACACTCGGATAATAAAAATAGGTTCTCGCGATTCAGATGGAGCGAGAGAAGTATTTATAGAATTAGTATGACCACAAAACGAGAAAAACATAAAATAGATGCATCAGGACGCTCTCCGGGAAGATTAGCATCGGAGATAGTGACCCTCCTTAGAGGCAAAAATAAACCGAGTTTCGAACC
>CAZDOR010000007.1:0-36046 GCA_964507105.1 uncultured Candidatus Saccharibacteria bacterium
AAACTCCACTAAACTAACTAATACCGATTATTAATAAATCGTCTTCCGTTGATTTTTAATGGGGAAGACTTATAATCCGGACATGGGCCCCCTATAAGACCAATATAAGGGGGCATTTTGGGTGTTAAATAAAAAAATGGGAAAGAAATTAAAATTACATTCGGAGTTTGATCCCGCCGGTGATCAGCCGGAGGCGATAGAAAAACTCACCGAGGGAGTAGAGAAGGGGTTTGAAGATCAAACCTTACTTGGAATTACCGGTTCGGGGAAAACCTTTACGGTTTCCAATGTAATAGAAAATACTCAAAAACCTACTTTGGTAGTCTCCCACAACAAGACTCTTGCCGCTCAACTTTGTAATGAATTCAGGGAAGCCTTTCCCGATAATGCGGTGCATTATTTTGTTTCTTATTATGACTACTACCAGCCGGAAGCCTATATTCAATCCAGCGATACGTATATAAGAAAAGAGGCGATGATTAATGAAGAAATTGACCGTCTTCGCCACAAGGCGACAACCGACCTTTTAACCAGGAACGATGTAATAGTAGTTGCTTCCGTTTCTTGTATATATGACTTGGGGTTACCTAAAGAATATTTGGATAACATTTTAAAGCTGGAAGAAGGCCAAAAGATAGAAAAGGACGACCTTATTAAAACTCTTCTTGATATGCAGTTGGAGAGAACTCCGTCCGTTTTGGATAAGGGTAAGTTCAGAGTAAGAGGAGAAAACTTTCAGATAATGCCGACCAATGAAGACGTTATATACGATATAGAAACTAAAAACGGAGAAATTAAGAGCATATACAGAGTTGATCCGGTGGAAGGATTCATTCCCGGAGAGACGCCCAAAGTGGAGCATGCGGTCATATCTCCGGTTAGACACTACGTATCAAGTGAGGAGGGGATAGAAAGAGCCTTAAAATCAATAGAAAAAGAGCTTGAAGAGAGAATCAAATTTTTTGAACAAAAGGATAAGTATTTGGAGGCGGAAAGGATTGAGCAGAGAACAAGAGAGGACATGGCCAAGATAAGAGAGCAGGGATTTTGTCATGGAATTGAAAACTACACCATGCATCTTTCCGGTAGAAAGCCGGGAGATACGCCGGCCTCACTTCTGGATTATTTCCCCGATGACTTTTTAACCGTAGTTGATGAGTCGCATATAACCATTCCACAAATAAGAGGGATGTATGCCGGAAACAAATCCAGAAAAAAGCATCTTATAGAGGGGGGTTTCAGACTTCCTTCAGCGATGGAGAATAGACCATTAAAGTTGGATGAATTTGAAAAAAAGGTTAATCAAGCAATCTACACTTCAGCTACCCCGGCTGATTATGAACTGGACAGATCCGATCAAGTTGTAAAACAAATCATCAGACCGACCGGATTGGTTGATCCAAAGGTAACCATAGAGCCGGCCAAGACACAGATAAAAGACTTGATTCCCAGACTGAAAGAAACGGCAGAAAAAGGGGAGCGAGCGCTGGTTACCACCTTAACCAAAAAGATGGCAGAAGATCTTACCGAATATCTGGAAGAAGAGAAAGAAATTGAAGTCTCTTATCTCCACAGTGATATAGATTCTTTTGATCGGGTTAAAATTTTAACCAATCTTAGAAAGGGAGAGATAGACGTAATCGTGGGAGTCAACCTGCTTAGAGAAGGGCTGGATTTGCCGGAAGTTTCTCTGGTGGCGATACTTGATGCTGATCAAGAAGGCTTCTTGAGAAGTGAAACGACCCTTATCCAGACGATGGGTAGGGCAGCAAGAAACGTTAACGGAGAAGTTTTGATTTATGCCGATAAGATGACCGGGTCGGTAAAGAGGGCGGTTGAGACCACCAGAAAGAGGCGTAAAAAGCAGATTGAATACAATAAAAAACATGACATTACGCCGCAAACAATTAAGAAAAAAATTAGCGATATCACCCCTGCCGAGCAAGTTTTGGAACTTGAAACTTCAGCTCTACCGGAAGACGAAAAAGATTTCAATAAGTTGATTAAGATGAAGAAGAAAGAAATGAAAAAGGCGGCTAAAGATCTTGATTTTGAAACGGCGGCGGTGTTAAGAGACGAAGTAAAAGCTTTAGAACAAAAGAAAAATGAAAAAGAAGATAAAAATTGAAGGTGCCAAACAGCATAATCTAAAAGACGTTGATCTGGAGATACCCAGAAATAAAATGACCGTCTTTACCGGAGTTTCCGGAAGTGGAAAAACTTCCTTGGCTTTCGATACGATATTTGCCGAAGGTCAAAGAAGGTATGTAGAGTCACTTTCCGCTTACGCCAGACAGTTTTTAAACAGAATGAATAAGCCGGAAGTTGATGAGATCACCGGTCTTTCTCCGGCTATTTCCATTGATCAAAAGGCACACTCGAAAAATCCGCGTTCAACGGTAGCGACCATTACCGAAGTTTATGATTTTATGCGAGTAATTTTTGCCAGACTGGGAACGCCCCACTGCCCGAAATGTGGTAGAAAGATTCAAACCATGGGAGTGACGGAAATGGTTGATTCAATAATAAAAATATCCGAGGAAGGGGAGGAGTTAGTAGTTATGGCCGAGGTTGTGAGAGGGCGAAAAGGTGAGTATTACCAATTGCTTTATGATTATCTTAATCAAGGGTTTGCAGAAGCAAGAATAGATGAAGAGTTTAAGTCTCTCAGGGAACGAATTGAATTGGACAAAAATAAAAAACATGAAATTTCGATAGTAATAGACAGAATTCCCGCTGAGTTGGACTTTAGCAAAAAGGAAAAGAGAAGAAGAGTAGTGGAAGCCGTTGAAACCGCCCTTAAAAAAGGGAGTGGATCCTTGCAGATTTACATAGAACCGACCAAAAGTGAATATATATTTTCGGAAGATCTGTCTTGTCCGGTTTGTAATTTCGCCTATCCGACTATTGAGCCCAGAATGTTCTCTTTCAACAGTCCTTATGGTGCTTGTCCGGAGTGCAAGGGTATAGGTAAGCAACATAAAAAATCGGATAAACCTTGCCCCGAATGTAGGGGAAAACGTCTCAGGCCGGAGGCGCTAAGCATTCTTTTGGGAGAGAAAAACATAACCCAAGTTGCCGGAATGAAAATAGATCGAGCAGCTCTTTTTTTCAGTGAACTGGATAAATACTTAACCGAGGACCAAATGAAAATTGCCAAGGCTCCGCTTAGAGAAATAAACCAAAGACTCGGTTTTCTTCTCGATATAGGGTTGGATTATTTAACTCTTGATAGGGAGGCGGGCACTCTTTCCGGTGGTGAATCTCAAAGAATAAGATTAGCTTCTCAGGTTGGATCCGGTTTAGTGGGAACCCTTTATATATTGGATGAACCGACTATCGGACTTCATCAATATGACAATGCGAGACTGATAAAAACTTTAAAAGAGTTAAAAGAAAAAGGTAATACTATTGTGGTTGTAGAGCACGATGAAGAGACCATAATGGCTTCTGATCATTTGGTTGACTTCGGGCCCGGAGCGGGAGTTCACGGCGGTAATATAGTCGCTCAAGGCAACATGCCGAATGTTTTAGAGGATGATAGTCAAGATTCTTTAACTCTCAAGTATTTACGTCGAGAAAAAGAAATTCCGGTTCCGAAAAAGAGAAGAAAGGTGAAGTCGGGAACCTCCAAACTTGAGATAAAAGGAGCTTCCAAAAACAATCTAAAAGATCTTGATGTTAATATTCCTCTCAGAAGATTTGTAACGATAACCGGTGTTTCGGGAAGTGGGAAATCCACTTTAGTCTATGAAACGCTTTATAAGCATCTAACCAACGAGCTTCATCATGCTGATAAAAAACCCGGCAAGTTTAGGGAAATAAGAGGATTGAAGTATGTTGATAAAGTAATTAACATCGATCAGTCTCCAATCGGAAGAACTCCCAGATCAACTCCCGGAACTTATGTGAGTGCTTGGACGGATATTAGGAAATTATTTGCCACCACTGAAGAGGCTAAGATGCGTGGTTGGGACAAAGGAAGATTTAGTTTTAACACCAAAGGGGGGAGGTGTGAAAATTGTAACGGATACGGCCATATTTCGGTAGAGATGCATTTTTTACCAACAGTTCAAGTGACTTGTGATGAGTGTAAAGGAAGAAGGTTTAATCATGAGACACTCGAAGTGGAGTACAGAGGTGAAAATATATACGAAGTTTTGGATATGACAATAGAAGAAGCATTAGACTTTTTTAAAGACACACCCTGGATACACAGAAAATTAAAAACTCTTTATGATGTCGGGTTGGGATATCTGAAGTTGGGCCAACCCTCTCCGACTCTTTCCGGCGGGGAGGCGCAAAGAGTTAAGCTTTCTTCCGAGTTGTCCAGAAAAGATACAAGAAATACACTTTATCTCTTGGATGAACCGACCGTGGGTTTGCATTACGAGGATGTTCGTAAATTGATAAATGTTTTACAAGATTTGGTTTCCAGAGGTAATTCGGTAGTTATAATCGAGCATAATTTAGAAATAATTAAATCATCGGACTACATAATTGATTTGGGTCCCGGAGGTGGAGAAAATGGAGGAGAAATAGTAGTTACCGGAACGCCGGAAGAGATAAAGAGCAAAAAAAGGAGCAAAACAGCTAAGTTTTTAAGGAAAATTTTGTAAGCTTTCTATATTATGCGATGAAAAAGAAAATAAAAGATAAAATTAAAAAACTTCCTGACAATTCCGGAGTTTATATTTTTAAAAATAAGGAGGGAGAAGTAGTTTATATTGGAAAGGCGGGAAATCTCTCCAAAAGAGTTAATAGTTATTTTTTAAAATCCGCTGACCCACGATCCAAGAGGATGATCCGGGATTTTTATGATTTGGAATACAAAACTACGGAGACGGTAATCGAGGCTTTGATTTTAGAGGCTAAGCTAATAAAGAAACATGAGCCGTACTACAATATAAAACAGAAAGACGATAAAAGCTTTCTTTATGTTGTGATTACGGATGAAAAGTACCCGAGAGTAATTTTAAAAAGAGGAAAGCAAAAAAAAGAAGGGCGTGCGGTATTCGGCCCTTTTGTTTCTTCCTCCGCAATAAGGCAGGGATTGAGAATTCTAAGAAAAATATTCCCTTATAATACCCATACGGAAAAAGAACTAAAGAAAGTGAAGCGGCCCTGTTTTTATTATCAAATAGGACTTTGTCCGGGGGCCTGTGCTGATGATTTGGACAAAGAAGAATACATGGAGGATATTAAAAATATAGAACTCTTTTTTGAGGGTAGAAAAGAACAGGTTTTAATTTCATTAAAAGAAAAAATGAAAGAGGCGAGTGATAAACGAAATTATGAAAAGGCACAAAAACTAAAAAAACAAATTAATTCCATAAATCATATTCACGATACTGCCCTTATAACACCTCCGGAGCTTGAAGAAGAAAATATGCGGATAGAAGGGTATGACATATCCAATATCGGAGGAAAACTATCTGCCGGCAGCATGGTAGTTTTTAGAGGGAATAAACCACAAAAGTCTGGTTATAGAAAATTTAAAATAAAAACTATAAAAAAAATTGATGATATCGGTATGATAAAAGAGGTGCTTATAAGAAGATTCAATAATTCTTGGAAATTACCCGATTTGATTGTGATTGATGGGGGGGTGGGGCAAGTTAATGTAGGCAGAGAAGTTTTGGAAGAGAACGGATTGGATATTCCTGTCGTGGGAATAGCAAAAGGAGAAAGGAGGTCAAAAAACGAATTGGTGGGAGATGAAGTCGACGTGAAAAAGAAAACACTAATAAAAGTCAGAGATGAAGCCCACAGGTTTGCCCAAAAGTATCATAGGAAAATGAGGAAAGAAAAATTTCTTGACTAATCACCACTTTCCTCTAATTTATTTTTCAGCATTTTTATTTTCTCCTTCAGCTCTATCATTCGATTTTCTCGACCGACCATTATCTTGTTCATTTTTTTTAGTTTTTTGTTTCGTTTTTTTAGTTCTTTTTCCTTTTTCTTGATTTTTTCCATATTGAAGAAACCTAAAAAACAACCGATTTTATTTCCTTCCGTTGATGTTCTACTTCGCACCGAAATTCTTGTCGGTACTTTCTCTTTCTCCGTCTTTATCAGAACTTCTTTCTCCAGTGTTTTTTTTGTTTCTAACGCCTCTTGGGTTAATTTAAAAACTTCTTGATTTGTGATTTTTACTATCGAAGATCCTACTATTCGGTACTTTTCTTTTTTAATAAATTCCGTAAAGGCTGAGTTTGCTTCTATTATTGCCCCGTTCGGGTTGGTAAAAACTATGGGGATGGGAATAAAAGCGAAAAGCTCCTCCGCATAGTTTTCGAGCAACTCCAGATCTTTTTGTAGTGTTTTTATTTTCCTTTCTTGCTGTTGTTCCATACTATTTTAAACGTACATTTATCGCCTTCTTGATCTGAAAAAACGCAGTTTATTTGAGAAGCTTGAGTTGAACTGTTGGTAGTTATTTCTCCTATCTGTGCAAAATATCCTTTTAAATAATCACAAAAAACGGGATGTATTTTAAAATTAACCAAATCCAAGAAAAGCTCTCCCTTCTCACTATCGTAATCACGCGCTTTTAAGGACCCGACGGTATAATGTTTTTTCCAGAGTTTGCTTGCTTGATCAAAAGTTTTTTTCATTGAAATGAGGTGCTTCATAAAAAATTTAATTACGAAGGATACTCGAGGGGAAAACCTTCCCAAATTTTCCACACCTTTCTTATTCATTTCAAATTCTTCAGCGATTGCAAGCAAGGAAATAGCCCTTAGACCAAGGGGGTAATATTCCATATTTTTGAACTCGGAGTAGTTAAAATCTATATTGAAAGAATTTATTTTTTTCTCTATTCTTTCTATCGCTTTTTCATCTTCACTTTTTATGAATTCTTTGTCCGTTATAAAAACCACTCCCCGAACCTCACCGGGCTTATTGATTAATTTTTTAACCGTTTTTTCATTTAATTCGTAGGACATATCTTTACTTTTAATTTATCACATAAAATAATTATCCACAAAAAAGTTATTTTTCATCTTAACTATTTTATATTTATCTATGAATAACCGGAGGAATCGTTGTTGTCAAGATCATTATTTATGATATAATGACGCTTAGTTATAGGGGTCGGTACCAAAGTGGCCAAATGGAGCAGACTGTAAATCTGCTGGCTTCATGCCTTCGCAGGTTCGAATCCTGCCCGGCCCACATTATGTTTGCCACCCTAGCTCAGAGGTAGAGCACGTCCATGGTAAGGACGGGGTCGCGGGTTCAAGTCCCGCGGGTGGCTCAAGTTAATAAATTAGTAAAAATGTCAAAAAGAACCAAAAGACCATTTATTAAACTCGAGTGCGGGGAGTGCCGAGAAGTCAACTATTATATACAAAAACCGAAAGGAAAAGCGGTTGAGATCGATGATTTGAAACCCAGTAAGTTCTGTAAACCTTGTGGTGGGCATACCAAACATGAGGCGAAGTTAAAATAAAGTGAGGGGGCGTAGGCTTAATTGGCAAACCGCGGGATTCCAAATCCCGTCTTGGGGGTTCGAATCCCTCCGCCCCTGCAATATATGAGCAAGAAAATTTTAACTTATCCCGACGAACGACTAAAAAAAAGAGCCTCAGAAGTTAGAGGCGTGGATGAGGTTGGCGAATTAATCGAGCAGATGAAGAAAACGCTAAAGGAAGTGGACGGAGTAGGTCTGGCTGCGCCTCAAGTGGGAATTTCCAAGCAGGTTTTTGTGGTTAAGGACGGACACGGCTATTACGGTTTCATGAATCCGAAAATAATAGAAAAATCAAAGGAAACGATAACTACCAAGGAAGGGTGCTTGAGTTTTCCTGAAATGTGGATCGATGTTGAACGACCCAAAAAGATAAAAGTGGAAGCCTTAATGGAAACCGGAGAAAGAATGGTTTTAGAAGCGGAAGGAACCGGAGCCGTGGTTTTTCAGCATGAAATTGATCATCTTTACGGAAATCTTCTGATAGATAAATTAAGCGGGTTCGAGAGGATAAAAAACGAAATAAGGTATAAAGCAAAATGAGTGACCTCGTCGAAAAACTGAAGAAAAAAGGAGCTTTGAATAAAAAGAGCCTTGAAAGGGCTTTTTTAAAAATAAAAAGAAAAGACTTTTTACCCGAAGATTTGAAAGATTTAGCCAAAGAGGATAGGCCGCTTCCGATAGGGAACAAACAAACCATATCCCAGCCTTCGGTAGTTGCGTTTATGCTTGAAAAGCTGGGCCCTGAAAAAGATGATGTCGTTTTGGATATTGGCTTCGGATCCGGATGGACGACTGCGCTTCTTGCAGATATTGTGGGAAAGAACGGAAGAATTTTTGCAATTGAAAGAATTAAAGATCTTTATGAGTTTGGAAAAGAAAATGTTGAGAAGTTTGGGTTTGTAAGCGGTGGACGGGTTAGTATGATTTTAAAAGACGGATTTAAAGGTCTACCTGAAAGATCTCCTTTCGACAAGATATTAGTGTCGGCAGCCCTGGATTCAGAACCAATTCCAAAAAGCTGGATTAATCAATTGAAGGAGGGCGGCATTATGGTTGTACCAGTCAAAAACTCTATTTGCAAGTATGTAAAAAAGGGTAATAGCTTAACAAAGGAAGAGTTTCCCGGATTTAGATTTGTTCCTTTGGTAAAAGAAGACAATGAGAAGTAAAAAAATATTTACAATCTTTTTTCTAAGTATTATTGCGGGAGTTCTTTTTTCTTTTACAGCGTCAGTCATAAGGCCAACGTGGAGGATTGATGGAAGTAACACGGTATTTGAGATCGAAAAAGGAAAATCAGTAATAGAAATAGCGGAAAGTTTGGAAAAAGAGGGAGTAATCGGTTCCCGGTATTCTTTTCTGGGGTTTTTAGTTTTGTCGGGTAAAACGGGGAATATTCAGGCGGGAAATTACAGTCTGGATTCCGATATGTCGGTTGTGGATATAGTTCATGAGTTTGAAAGTGGAAATGTCTCTACAAATGCAATTACAATAGTGGAGGGCTGGAATTTAAGAGAGATTGCCAACGTTTTAGAGGCAGAAGGGTTAATTGATCGTAATGATTTTTTCGAGGTAACCGGCCTTTCCAAACCCCAAGCTGTGTTGGAAGAAATAGATCAACCTGAAAAAGAAAAATTCGACTTCGATATTTTGAATGATTTGGAAAGTGATTCATTGGAAGGGTATTTATTTCCGGACACATACAGATTCACTTCCGAATCAGAGGAGGAGATAGTCGAAACCATGATTCGAAATTTTGAACTCAGGCTCAAAAGAGCAAATCTTTTTGAAAAAATTAAGAAAAGTGAGTTAACTATGCATGAAATCATCACAATGGCCTCTTTAATAGAAAAGGAAGTTCCGGATCCGGATGAAATGAGAATGGTTTCGGATATACTCCGGAGAAGGATAGAGGCCGGCATACCCCTGCAAGTTGATGCTACGGTAAATTATATAACCGGTAGGCGAGGAATTGATGTAACTATTAATGAAACTAATATTGATTCTCCTTTCAACACTTATCAAAATTTAGGCCTTCCAAAGGGACCGATTGCCAGTCCGTCAACAAACAGTTTGGAAGCGGTCTTAAATCCCAAGCCCAACGAGTATTGGTATTATTTATCTAATCCGAAAACAGGAGATACTATATTTAGTAAAAATCATTTAGAGCATGTTCAGGCGAAAAACAAATATTTAAGATAGTATATGAAGTTAGCTTATATAATAGCTTATAAAAATTTTCGTGATGAGGAATATTTTATTCCCAAAGAAATTTTGGAGGAAGTGGGAATAGAAGTTAAAGCTTTTTCGAATAAGGAAGGAGTGGCTATGGGTTCTGAAGGCGGTAACGTAGAGGTGAGAAGCATCGAGAATATAGATGTTGATGATTACGAGGGAGCGGTTTTAGCCGGTGGACGGGGTGCTGTAAAATACCTTGATAATGATGAAATTTATAGTTTAATTAATGAATTCAATCAAAGGGGAAAGCTTGTGTCGGCAATTTGCATTAGTCCGATTATTTTGGCTAAGGCGGGACTTCTCAAAGGCAAGAAAGCTACAGTATGGTCTTCAGGAATGGACAAGTCATCCATACGTACACTAAAAAGGGAAGATGTTCAGTATATGGATGAGCCCGTGGTTTCTGATGGGCGAATAATTACTGCTAATGGACCGGAAGCGGCTAAAAAGTTTGGTGTAGAGATAGTCGGTCACCTGAAGTCTTGACATAAGACATGAAAAGACTATAATAATTTCAGTCAATTAAATATTAAATCCGCAGACAGTAGGCGTCCTCCGGACTTAATTTCCTACCGAGGAGTGTTAGTCTACCGGTCTGCGTTAATGCAGATTTTTTAATTATGGCTTTAACCAGAGAAAAAAAAGAAGAAATAGTAGATGACATTCGCCAAAAAGTTTCGGAAAAGACGGTGGTTTATTTTGTAAATTACAAAGGAATGAAGGCCAGACAGATTGATGAACTTCGAAACGAACTTAAAGAAAACGATGCGAACGTTATGGTCGTCAAAAAAACCTTGGCTAAAATAGCATTTGAAAAAGAAGGAATCGAATTTGATCCACAAGATCTTGATGGTGAATTGGCTTTTGTATTTGGTTTCGGGAATATTATCGCTCCAGCCAAGG
The DNA here is from genome assembly GCA_964507105.1 of uncultured Candidatus Saccharibacteria bacterium. Taxonomy (GTDB): domain Bacteria; phylum Patescibacteriota; class Minisyncoccia; order Minisyncoccales; family PWPS01; genus PWPS01. The sequence goes on from CAZDOR010000007.1 coordinate 10,619, forward strand.
TGATCAGCAATTTTTCCAAGAATTATAAGATAGAAATTTTAGGGGCTCTTCTCAATGAAGATATTTTGAAAGCAGAAAAAGTACAGAAAATGGCTGATTTACCCGGAAAAGAGCAATTAAGAGCACAGCTTGTTTCCACAATTGCAGCCCCACTTACAGGTTTCGTTGGAGTATTGGAAGGCAACATCAAAGGTCTTTTAACCGTGCTTAAAAAAGAGTCGGAAAAAAATAATTAATTAATTAATTAAGTAAGTAAGCTTTGAACTCTTCAGGAGGTAAGAAGCTTAAACAAAAAAGATGGCTAAAAAAGGCGAAGAAAAAAAAGAGAAAAAGAAAGAGGAGAAAACCGAAGAGGTCGAAGTTCCCGAAAAATTTGAGGATCTTGTTGAAGAAATTGAAAATCTTTCCGTGATGGAGCTTTCCGAGTTAGTTTCCATTTTAGAAGACAAATTTGGAGTATCCGCCGCCGCTCCGGCTGTAGCTGCCGCTCCCGCCTCGGGCGGAAACGGAGAAGATGAAGAAGAAGAGAAGAGTAATTATGATGTGGAACTTCAAGGAATCGGTCAAAAGAAGATAGAAGTTATCAAAGCAGTCAGAGACATTACCGGAAAAGGGCTTAAGGACGCCAAGGGATTGGTTGATGAAGCTGCTGATTCTCCACAAACTATCAAGGAAGAAGTTCCGAAGGAAAAAGCGGAAGAAATGAAAGAGAAGTTAGAGGAAGCGGGTGCCGAAGTCGAATTGAAATAAATATTCAGTTCAAATCGATATCCACTGAATATACCTTCTGATTATTCAGAAGGTATATTTTTTTATTTTGAGATATTGCAAAGTCCTTCAAGTTTTCCAAGTCGGGAAAAAGTAATTGTTTAATCAATTCTCCCTCTTTTGAAAATAATATGATTCTGCTATTTTTCTTGTCGAGAAGGTACAGTGGCATCCCCGATTCCGTTTTTATTTGATTGAAATTCAGATCGAAGGGGTATATGTCCGGCTTTTCTATTAAACTATCTGAAACAGGCCCGCTTTCTTTGTATTGCCAAATTATATTATCTTCCTTGAGTAACCACAATGAGTTATGATCGGTGCAAAAAGAAATAATTTTCCCCGGTTTTCTATCAATTAGCCAGTTGCTCGGATTGTTGAGAGCTTCCCGGTTGTACTCTATTATTCTATTTTTTTCTTTGTCTAAGAAATATATATTTTTTCCGTAAGAATCAATTTTGTTATATGTATAATTTTCTCCGGGCTTTTCTAATGATTCGGCTCTCAACCCATTTTCTCTCGTTAATAATTTATCGGGCCTACTAAAAAATACAGGATTTTCATTCTTGGCTGTAATCGAATTGATTCCGCCTTGATCCAAATCAGTTTGCATGATCAAGCTTTCATTTGTTTTTGGGTTGTATCTTTCGACATCCGGAAGCAGTGGATTGTAGACCATTATCTCGTTATTTACAACTTCAATTTTTGCCGGAGTGATTTCACTCGGTTCGAAAATTAATTTCGGATCATTAATGATTACCGTTTTACTTTTTTCCAGTAGTATTTCGGAAATTTCGGTTTTAACTTCTTCTATTTCGCTTTTTAAAGATGGATCCAAACCCTCTAAGTCTTCCAGTTTTCTATAATTTTCTTTAAGATTATGAAAAGTCGTTTCGTTTGTTGGCTCTATCGATCCTTTTATTTCCGATAATAGAGCGGTTCCGTGTTCCATTTTCCTTATTTTTTGTCTATGGGCAGTGTAAGAACCCAATACTATAATGATCAAAAGTAAGGCAATTAGGTGCAATTTTTGCTTTCCCGTCTTAGTTTTCGGAGGGAAAGGGGTTTTATTTTCGGGAAGTAGCTCTTTTATCCTTTTCCAAAAAGCTGTTATTTTTCTTCCGATGCTTTCTTTTTTTTCATTTAAATTATTTAATATTTTTTTACTTTCCGTTTTGTTTTTTAATTTTATCGGTTTTGTTTTTTTGTCTTTTTCTTTGATTCGTTTTTCCGATTCGTCATCGATTTTATAATCCTTCTTTACATTATTTAATTTTGTTTTTATTTTTTTGACGATTTTCTTTCTTGCCTTCTCTATATTTTTATTGAAAAGGAAGGTGATTTCCTTTATTTTATCTTTCAAAAACAAGAAAGCCTCTCCCGTTTTTATTTTTATGGTTTTTATTAAGGGTATTGTATTTTCAATCAAAGCCCGGAGTCCGGAAATGGTAACTTCTTTCAATTTTTTTAAAATTAAAATTGCTACTTGTTTCAATTCATTAACAAATTTCAAAAAAGTTTTTTTAAATGAAAAAGATTTTTTCTTGACTATTTTTTTCGGTTCGGAAGAAGTTTTCGAAGAAAAGTCGATTAAAATGGAGATTCCGGGTTCACTCGGAAACTTTTCCTTTTGAATTCGAGATATTTTTTCCAGCTGATTTTCAGTTATGGATTCTGACTCAAAAAGAAGCTTTAATATTCCGTGATTGCCGAATTCAGTGTGAATATTTTTGCTTGTGACCAAGAGAATATCTCCCTTTTTTGTTTTTCCCGTAACCACGCTGTTGAAAAAAGCGGATTCGTTTCTATCCTTTTCTCCAATTTCGGTTATTTTGTTGTTTCGAAGAAGGAGAACCTTTAAATTTCCTATGGAACTGAAATAAAGCTCTCTTTCTTTTATGGAAGCTATCGTTATGTGCATTTTGCCTTTATTTTTTTCATCGAGAAATTCGTTTGCTTTTTCAAGAGCTGCTTTAAATGCTTCTTCTTGATTGCGGGTGGGGAGAGAGTGGTATACCCCTTTCACCTTATGCGCTAAATTATTTAGAAAAGTTTTATCCTTTGGGTTTTCTTTTTTAAAATCACCGCCTATAACCAAGGTTCCCAACCTCTTTTCATATACGTCTTTGGGATGATAACTGAAAGTGTCAATTAGCCTTCCTTCTTTGTTTTTCGGATTGAATTGTAGTTCGAATATTTTCATAATCGTCTTTATTATAAAGAGTTTTTTATTTCAAGGCAAATTAAAAATTACGATTTTAGGCTTGATTTTTATAAAAAAATAATTATAATTATTAGTAGAAAGGTCGGAAGAAAACCAACCAATTAAAAGGCTTATGGCATTAATTCCATATGAACCTTTCAAAAATATAGAAAGATTTTTTGAAGATGACGATGAGTGGTTTTTGCCGGTAACTCGCAAAGATAATGCTCCGGAAATGGATGTTTATGAGACTGAAAGCGATATAATTGCGGAGGTCAGCATTCCCGGAATGGATAAGGATGATTTAAGTGTAAGTATTGATGAAGGTGTTTTATGTGTAAGAGGCGATAAGAAAGAGGAAAAAGAAGAAGAGGTAGAAGAGAAAGGATATTACAGAAAGGAAATAAGAAAAGGGTCTTTTGAAAGAATGGTAAGACTTCCGTCTAATATAGATACGGAAAGTGTAAAAGCGAACTATGAAAATGGAATATTGAAAGTTGAAATACCCAAAGTTGATGAGGTCGAAAGAGGTAAAGAGATTGAAATTGAGTAATTCATCTTAAACCTCCCTTTCCGGGAGGTTTTTTATTTTAAATGAATACTGCAATATTAATATTTATATTCGTTGTATCCACGGTCGGCTTAGTTAAGGGGGCCGACTGGTTTTTGGAGTCAGCTGAAAAAATAGGTTTAGTCCTGGGACTTTCACCTTTTATAGTCGGGGTGACCATTGTCTCATTAGGAACTTCATTTCCCGAGCTTTTTACTGCTTTGATCACTGTTTTTCAAGGGGTGCCGACTATTGTTCCCGCGAACGCCATAGGTTCCAATATTGCCAACATCTTACTGGTTGTCGGTTTTTCAGCCTTGGTGGGGGGGAATTTGGTAGTTACGAAAAATTTAATAGATTTGGACCTTCCTTTGTTGGGGGTTGGAACGGTAATTTTACTCGGGGTAATATATCCATTTCTGGGGGGTGGAGAGACATCTGTAACCAGACCGGAAAGTATTATACTGATCTTGGGTTTCATTATCTATTTCATATACACGTTATTACATGATTTTGACGATCCGAAAGACCATTTGGAAACCTTACCTTCAAGAGAAGAAAGAAGGGATCATGTTTCGAAAAAAGAGGAGGTTGGTCCCAGCTTGAATATTTCCGATCTTATTTTGCTTTTTGTTGGAATAGTTTTACTTACGTTCGGAGCCAACTACTTGATAAATTCCGTGGTTTTACTTTCCGAAATTCACAACATAGCAGTCGGAGCAATTGCCATAATCGCTGTTGCTCTCGGAACGACATTACCGGAGCTTTTTGTTTGTGTAAAAGCGGCCCGGGGAGGGAATTCGGAATTGGCCTTGGGAAATATATTCGGCTCCAATATATTCAATTCTTTTATTGTCATCGGAATTCCAGGATTGATTGTTGACTTACCTCTCGATACCGAAACCTACAGAGTAGGAGTCCCTTTTTTGGTATTTTCAACTATACTATTCATAATATCGGGAATTTCAAAAAGAGTACATGCTTACGAGGGAGCCTTTTACCTTCTGTTGTATATCTTGTTTATAATTAAAATATTCGGTATTTTTTAAATGAGACTGTTTAATTTTTATATCACTGATATAATAATATTAATCATAACTTTGATGTTGATTTACTATTTTGCTCTGGAATTAGGACTTGTAGGTTAAAAACACCCCCTATGAGGGGGTGTTCCTGCTGAATCATCTTTAGAAGAGCCTTTTAAAGATCTTCGTCCAAAAGATCATCATCGAGAAAGTCATCAAGCAAATCTTCTTCCTCTTCTTCCTCTTCTTCCTCTTCTTCCTCTTCTTCCTCTTTTTCTTCTACTGATTTATTTTTTTGTTTTTTCATATTTTTAGTTAATTATTAGTTTTCTTCTCTAATGGCATTATAATTTTAGTATTTTTTTTGTCAATTTATTTTCAATTTGTTTTTATTTAATATATAATTCTAAAAATGAAGGTCATAATTATCCAAAATTTGATAATCGACTGGATTTACTGGCACTTTTTCGGAGCAACGAAAAATTTACTCAGAATATGGGGTAATTTTTTAAAATTCTCTCTTAATTTTTTTTCCGTTTCCTTGTTGATCAAAACAGCCTTTCAGCCGTGGAAGAGGATCTCTCAGTCTTACATGGGTTTAGCTGATTTTTTTGAAAATTTTCAAATTTTTGTTCTTAATTCTTTTTCCCGGCTTTTCGGCTTCTTGATGAGATTAATATTCTTAATGGTGGGTCTTTCGGTGACTTTTCTGATTTTTATCCTTGGATTTTTATTGATTTTAATTTGGATTCTTCTTCCCGCTATAATCTTTTTCGGTTTAATCTTAAGTATAATGTTAATAATTTAAGATGTTCAAATTTGATCTCAAAAACGCTGAAATATTTAAAGCTGTTAAGGCCCCGATTTTCATTAGGAGATCTGATTTGTTCAGAAAAACATTTTCAATATTATCCGTTTTATCATTCCTTTTCTTGGTTTCCGCTACGATTCAACCCTCATTGCGATTTATTGAGACCGGACGTATTTTGGGAGTTACGGGATTTTTGTTTTTTTTCTATCTCTTATTTTTGCACTTGAATATTTTTTTTGAAGTCGGGCTGAAAAAAAACGAACCTCCGATGAAGTTAGAGGACGCCAATGCAAGAATAGAGGAGATAAATTTTGCTGAATTTTTGAATTATGATGCAGCTCGATTATTGAGAAAAGCTTTCAGAAGTAAAGAAAAGGATTCTACGGATCTACTTTTTTATATCGTCAAAAGTTGCGAATTCACTCATTTCGTCTTTACGAGGTTATTGATTGATAAGGCTGATTTTCTTCGAGAGTTACAGGCACACAAAGGGCGAGATTGGAATGATGAAATTACCGATTCCTTGAAGGAAACAATAGTGGTGTCTTTATCTGTTGCTGCCGGAAGAAATCATAAAAGAATAAGGCCGGAAGATTTATTGGTGGCTTTAGCTACTTCCAATAAGCCCTTTAAGCAATTTTTAATTAGGCATGATATTAAAAAACGAGAATTAAAATCCCTGACATCCTGGTACATAGAAATTAATTCCGAGATTAACCAACGAAAAAAGTTTTGGCGATATGAAAATTTGGTGAAGTTGGGAACAATAGGAAAGCATTGGGCAGCAGGTGGTGCTTATTTTTTAAATAAATTTGCCGTAAACTGGACCGAGGTAGTTACCGGGCGTGGGTTCAGAAGAATAATTGGTCACGAAAAAGTAGTTGAGTCTGTCGAGAGAAGCTTATCCTCTGAACAAAGCAATGTGGTCCTGGTTGGAAAGCCGGGAAGTGGAAGGTCGGCAGTTATAAATGAGCTGACTCGGAAAAGTTTTTTAGGCTTAACTCCTTCGGAAATAAGTCATAAGCGAATTTATAAATTACAATTAAGTTCATTAATAGCTAATGTTGAAGGAAAAGAAAGAACGGAAAAAATCCTAAACCGAATTTTTTCAGAAGTTATTTCTGCTGGAAATATAATTTTAGTTTTGGAGAATATTCATGAATTCATAGCTGGTGATGGAAAAGTTGGTATTGTTGATATCTCGGGAGTTTTGGAAACCTATCTAAAAGATTCCCGATTTAAATTTATCAGCATCACTAATTTTCGGGATTACCGTCGAACTGTTGAAAGAAATAGAGCTGTTGATTCCGAACTTAAGAAAATTGAGCTCAGTGAAGTTTCTCCCGAAGAGGCTCTCAGGTTATCAGAGCGTGTGACTCCGAGCTTGGAAGAAAAGCATAATATCTTCGTTTCTTACCGAGCTTTAAAATCTTCTGTGGAGCTTACTGAAAAATATTTACCCTCCGCCTCTTTTCCGAAAAAGGCGATAGATATTTTAGAGGAGGCGATACTTCATGCATCACAGAAAGGTGTAGAAATACTTAGAAAAGAACATATTACCGATATTCTTTCCGAAAAAGCGGAAGTACCGGTAGGAAAAGTTTTAGGGGAGGAAAAAAGTATTTTATTAAACTTGGAAGAGAAGATTCACGAAAGGATAATAAATCAAGAGGAGGCCGTAAGTCAGATATCGAAAAGCCTGAGACGGTCAAGGGCGGAATTGGATACGAGAAAGGGATTAATAGGATCCTTTTTGTTTTTAGGACCTACGGGAGTGGGTAAGACTGAGACGGCGAAAGCCATTGCCGATGTTTATTTCGGTTCGGAGGATAAGATGATAAGAATTGACATGTCCGAATATCAAAACATTTCCGATCTTTCTCGCCTCATAGGATCCGAAGACAGGGAGGGAGTTTTGACCGAACAAGTGGTTGAAGATCCGTTTTCTTTAATTCTTCTTGATGAATTGGAAAAAGCACACAGAGATATATTGAATGTTTTTTTGCAAATACTGGATGAGGGTCATGTAACGGACGGGGTCGGTCGTAAGGTTAATTTTAAAAATTGCATGATAATAGCGACGAGTAATGCTGGTTATAAGATAATTTTAAACTCAATTAAGGAAGAGACTACACTTGGAGAAGTTCGAGAAGACATTTTGGATCATCTTTTTCAGAAAGAGATCTTCAGGCCGGAATTGGTTAACAGGTTTGATGGAACGGTTATTTTTGAGCCCTTATCAAAAGAAAGTTTGATGCAGATAGCAGAATTACAACTTCAGGGATTGAAAGAGAGCTTGAAAGAAAAACATATTGAATTTAAAATAACGGAAGAATTAAAAGAGAAAATTGTTGATATAAGCTACGAGCCCGTTTTCGGAGCGAGGGAAATGCAGCGAGTTATTCAAAATGAAATAGGGGATAATTTTGCCTCAGCCATACTTTCTGATAGAATCAATGCTGGGGATGAAGTTATAGTTGATCCTGACGAATTTAAATTAGAAAAGATAACTCAATAGTTTTGTTATGAGCAAAAAAAGTATAAAGACTTTAATCAAGTTAATGATCGTAGGTATTTTAGTCTTCGGTTTTTATCAATCTCAAAATTTGACGCCGGTCGAGGAAAGAAGGGCAACGGCTGCGATTGATAATTTTCAGTCTCTAAACTCTTTTCAAGTTAATTTTGAAGGATATATCGAAGAAACTGATACTCGTGTTTACGAAGCTAAGATGAATAGTTATTTTAACAGAACTGACAGTGGTTTGAAGTCAAAAGGTGAATTTTCATTAAAAATTCCTAATGAAAACTCTTCCGAAAAAATTGAAGGTGAACTTATTACTACGGAGGAGTCTTTTTTTATTCTTCCTGATCCGGAATCAATCTCAGTAATCGAAGAGCTGGGATATTCTGATTTTACGGAAAGAGAATTAAATTCATGGATGAAGTACGATTTGGATAATCCAACCGAAGATATCAAAATTTATCCTGATTCCACAATTACAATTTCAGAAGATGAAAAGATAAATGATACGGAAGTTTACCACTACCGGACTGAACTTTCCGGTTTTAATTTTTTAGAGGAAGATTTTGAAGTGGATCTGTTTACGGGTAAAGAGGATTTAAATATTTATCGTATATCGACGAAACAAGAAATCAATTTTTCGAAGGATGTTGATTTTTTTCACTCTGCTATGAATTTTTCGACGGGATCGTCTCCCACCTTGGATTTCCAAATTGAGTTCAGTGGGTTTAATGAAGAGAAAGAGATTCAACTTCCCGAAGAATACATGGATATTTGAATCATTTAGTAGATATTTTTCTGAAACCCTTCCGAGAAAGGAGGGGTTTTTTAGTATTCGATAAACATTTAAGTCTTGACATGAAAAATATTGTGGGATAGAATGAAGGTGATGTGGAAAGTTGTGGAAAAAAGTGGGGAAAACCGCTAAATATTGTGGAAAACTAAATGTTTATAGGAGAATTTAATTATAAAATAGATGCAAAAAAAAGGTTAGCTGTACCGGCCAAGTTTCGTGATGATTTGGGAGGGAAAGTTGTAGTTACCAGGGGTTTGGACGGATGTTTGTTTTTATACACTTTAGAAGAATGGGAGAAATTAGCGGAAAAAATTAGCAGCTTGCCACTTTCACAATCCGATGCAAGAAGTTTTGCCAGGGTGATGCTGGCCGGAGCAATGGAGCTCGAGTTAGACAATTCGGGTAGAATACTTTTACCGGACTACTTGAAAGAATATGCCGACTTGGAAAAGGAAGTTATTTTTGCCGGTGTTTATAATCGAATGGAAATTTGGGACAAGGACAAGTGGGAAGGGTACAAGAATGAAGCGGAAAACGAAGTAGGGGATGTGGCTGAAGGGTTAAAGGAGTTGGGGGTCTAATTCATAAGTCATGAAAAAAACCCACAAAACGGTTTTAAAAAATGAAGTCGTTGATCTTTTAAATGTCGATTCTAATCAAAATTTTATTGATTGTACTGCCGGTGAAGGTGGTCACAGTAGAGAAATTCTAAAAAGAAATGGTCCCGAAGGTGAAGTTTTAGCTTTCGAATGGGATCGAAAAATGTACGAAAGATTAAAGAGGGAAAAGACAGACAGATTGAATCTAATAAATAAATCGTATGTTTTTTTAAGAGAGGTCGTAGAGGAGATGGATTTCGGGCCCGTCTCCGGAGTTTTGTTCGACCTGGGCATGTCCACCTGGCATATCAAAGAGTCCGGAAAGGGTTTTACCTTTCAAGATGATGAGCCATTGGACATGCGTTATAATACGGAGTCACTTCTTACGGCCGAGGAAGTGGTAAATCATTGGAAGGAGGATAATTTAGAAAAAATCATCACGGACTACAGTGACGAGCGATACGCAAAAGAAATTGTCGAGGAGATCGTAAGGTCAAGGCCGCTGAAAACAACCAAGGATTTGGTTGCGGCCGTAAAGCGGGCGGTCCCCGGCGATTACGAAAGGGGAAGAATACATCCGGCAACGAGAACTTTTCAAGCCATTCGCATTGTAGTTAATGCGGAATTGAATAACTTACGGGAAGCGCTCCCGCAAGCTTTCGACGTTTTAGAGCCCGGAGGAAGAATCGTGGTCATATCCTTCCATTACCTGGAAGATGAGGAGGTAGAGAGTTTTTTTAACAATAAAGAGGGGTTGAAGCAGATTGAAAAAATCACTCCCTCGAATCAAGAGGTGACAACCAACCCCTCTTCAAGGTCGGCAATTTTACGAGTAGTTGAAAAACAAAATGGATAAAATAAAGTCTAAATATCTAATACTTATATTTTTGCTGGTTGCTGTTATTTTCTCATATGTAAATCAAGTCAGCCAGCTGACGGAAGAAAATTATTTAATTGAGAAATATCAAAGGGAAATTGATTATTACTCTCAGGAAAGTAGAAGCTTAGAGCATCAAGTTCTTCAAGATAACTCTTTCTCTCAGGTCGAATCTTTAGCACAAAAATTGAATTTTGAAGAGACCGATAAGGTAAGTTATATAGAAGTTTCGGGCAGTGAAGTGGTAGTCAAATAGCCATGAAAAAAATCAGATTAAATATTCTCCTTGTTATCGTGCTGATTTTCAGTGGTGTTTTGGGTTTTCGACTTTATCAACTACAGGTTACTGAGGCAAATTATTGGAGTGGGCGAGCGGAAAGACAACACCAGATAAATCAGGAAGCAGAGGGAAGCAGAGGGAGTGTTTTTGTTCAAAACACCGAAGGAGAGGCGATTCCTTTGGCGGTAAACAGAACCTGGCAAAAAGCTTATTTGTCTCCTCGGAAAATAGAAGAAAAAAACGAGAATAAGAATGAGATAGCACTTCAATTATCCGATATACTCGATATTGACTTAAAAAGTATTGAAGAAGGAATCAATCGCGATAGTTCTTTTCAAGTTTTAAAAAGAAGGTTGACAGATGAAGAGGTTAATGCGGTTCAAGATTTGGATTATGAGGGAGTTAATCTCAGAGAGGAGGAAGTTCGGTATTATCCTCAAGGGGATTTCGCTTCACATATAATCGGGTTCGTTGGGGGCCTTGATCAAGGACAATACGGAGTTGAGGGCTATTATAATAATATACTGAGTGGCTCCAGAGGGGTACGAGAAGGGGTGCGGAGGAATCCAGCGGGAAGCTTAATTACTGAAGATTCTGCTCGAACGGGAGCCAGCATTGATTTGACTATAGATTACAACATTCAATTTATGGCGGAAAAATTATTAAGTGAGTCCGCCGAAGAATTAGAAGCTGTTTCCGGAACCGTAATAGTTGGTGATCCTGATACGGGAAAAATTTTAGCCCTTGCTAATTACCCCGATTTTAATCCGAATAGCTATAATGAAGTTCAAAGCATCGAGACTTTTAAAAACAATGCAACACAATCACTTTTCGAACCCGGCTCCGTTTTTAAGCCGATTGTTATGGCTATGGGGCTGGAAGAAGGTGTAGTTGAGGTGGGAGATACTTATTATGATGAAGGATATGTGGAGGTTAGTGGGCATAGGTTACATAATTATGGGCAAAGAGAGTGGGGAGAAGTGGATATGGCCAAGATAATGAAGGAATCCATAAATACGGGAATGGTTCATGTCCAACAGAGGTTAAACAACGAAGTTTTTCTGGATTATTTGAAGAAATTCGGGTTTTTTGAAAGGACCGATATCGATTTGCAAGGAGAGGTATATTCCGAAAACTTAACCTTTAAAGAGGGTTATGATGTTAATTTTGCAAATGCCTCTTTCGGACAAGGAATTAAAGTTACTCCGATACAGCTTTTTAATTCCTTTTTAGTTTTAGCAAACGGAGGAGAATTGGTGAAGCCTCATTTAGCCGAAAATTTTAATTCCGAACCAGAGACAAAAAGAGAGGTTATTTCTTCCGAAACCACTTCGGAGATAACATCAATGCTAATAAATGTAGTTGAAGATGGAACAGCTCAAAGAGCCAAAATTCCCGGATATTACATAGCTGGAAAAACGGGAACGGCGCAAATACCTTGGTCTTCACTGGGTGAAAATAGAAGGGGCTATTCAGGGGAAACAGTGCAAACATTTATAGGGTACGGACCTCTTAATTCGGAATTTATCATTTTGGTTTCAATGGACAGACCGAATTCTCGAACAGCGGGATCATCCGTCGTTCCGGTTTTTCGAGATCTTGCAAAATATATAATAGATTATAAACAAATACCTCCTGATTATGTCAGAGAATGAAATTAATAGATAAATTTTTAAAATTAAAAAAGGTCAAGTTGGTTTTTGTAACCGGAAAGAAAAGTGAAGAGATTTCTCACTTGGTTTTTAATTTGATTAATCCTTTTTACAAAGTTGCTCTCATAGATGAGATTTTAACCGGCTTTCAAAAGATCAGTTTTTTGAAAAGTGATGTTGTAGTCTTATCCGATGACGATTTCTCTTTAAAAGAACTCGAAACTCTTTTTTCTTCAATGGAAGAAACTTTTTTAATAGTAAATTCTAAAAACTTGACTCGTGAAAAAAAATTAACCGGCTTTTTGGATGAGAAAGGTCAGTTATTGGTTGACCATGAATCTTTAAAAAAAATACCCGGAAAAAAGGTAAAGCAGAGGTTGAGCTATGGAACAGATTCTGAAGCTGATTTGAGCATTAGCGATTTGAATATTTCAGAAAAAATAAATTTTAAAATAAATTACAAGGGAAGCACCGTTCCCGTTTGGATAGAAGGTAAAGAAGATAAAATTATTTTAAATGCTGCCGCTTTGGGGGTTGGAGCGATGCTGGGAATAAATTTTGTTGACTTGACTCGCAGTTTAAGCATTTAGTTTACAATTTTTTCTTTTTTAATAAACTTATTTACAAATGGCCCCGTCGTCTAGCTTGGCCCAGGACGCCAGGTTCTCATCCTGGTAACAGGGGTTCAAATCCCCTCGGGGTCACATTATTCAATAACCTCACTTGAGAGACCACACCTCGAATCACCCAGCGGTGATTCGGGCTTTACGCTCTCGGAATTTTATTTCCGACAAGGTCGGAAAACCGTGCTAAAATTTCTGCGAGAATCCTCTCAGTGAGGACATTTTTATTCTGGAGGTTAAAAAACGGACGACGTTCAATTCCCCTCGGGGTCAAATCATTCAATACCCCCCTCACAAAAACCGATCCTCAATAATTCCCGGCGGGAATTCGGGATCTGCTCTCTCGAGAATTTTCTTTTTTAGCGAAAAGACCACGCAAAATCCTCTCCGAGGGCTTCCGTGAAGAGGTATTTGCGTTCTGAAGGTTAAAAACAAATAACTCGGAAGTTTATTCGTTAAAGCGAAACCGTGCCAAATCGCCTCCGTAAACTTCTTCAAAGGGGTGTTTTCGTTCTAAAGATAAAAAATAAAAAATTTCGCAATAAAGGTATTTTCCAGGCTAACAACGCTACACTTACAATCTTTTCAAGTTTCTTTTTTTATAGTAATCTTATATAAGTTACTAAATAATATTTCGGAGAGGGTATGAAGTTTTTTTATGCAGTTTCAGTGTTGGCCGGAACAATGATCGGAGCCGGTCTTTTTGCTTTACCTCATATTACGACTGAAGTGGGAATAGGTGTAATCTTAGCTTACTTTTTAGTATTAGGACTTATTTCTATAGCAATACATCACTTTTTTGGAGATTTAGCTTTGAAAACCAAGGATGATGTCAGACTTCCAACCTTTGCGGATATTCATTTGGGATCTTGGGCAAAAAAGCTGACTACTTGTACCGGAATAATTGGACTTTCCGGTTCAATATTGGCTTATATTATTTTGGGTGGAGAGTTTTTGTCCGGTCTTTTCGGTAAAAGTTTAGGTGGTGGTCCTTTTGAATACTCTTTACTTTATTGGGCTGTGGGAGCGGCTTTTATATATTTTGGAATCAAAGCGATTGAGAAATTGGAGTTTGTGGGTATCGCAGGGTTTATACTTACTCTTTTTCTAATTTTGATAAGAGGTTGGGGTGATATAGATCCGGGAATTGTTTTGGAAATCGGAGATGGATTTCAAGGAGACTTGTTTTTACCGTATGGTGCAATTTTATTTTCTCTTTGGGGTGCGGCTCTTATTCCCGAAGTTGAGGAGGTTTTAACGGGTGAAAAACATAAACTCAAATGGGTTGCACCCGTAGGTGTCGGATTGGCTATACTTATCTATCTGTTTTTTATATTTATAATAGTGGGTATAACTGGTGCGAACACTTCTGAAGAGGCTATTTTGGGACTTATGGGACAATTGGATAATGGAGTTATAGGATTAGCGCTCGTGTTTGGTCTTTTAGCTACCTTCACATCATTTGTAACTTTGGGATTGACGCTAAAAAAGATATTATGGTTTGACTTGGATCTTCCGGAAAAGGTTTCTTGGGCTATAGTTACTTTCGGTCCGATAAGTGCATTCTTGATTGGGATTGATAATTACATACAGGTTATAACTTTTGTTGGAACCATGCTTCTTGCAATAGATGCAACGCTCATTACTATAATGTATCAAAAATACAAGCCGGCTAAGTATAAGTTTTTGACATATCCGATGATAGTAGTTTTCGTTTTGGGCATTGCTTATAACATTGTTTATAATAAAGACATAATCCTTTCTTTAATTGATTAATATGCCGTTTTTTGAAATTGCAATTTTCGTCCTTTCCTGTTTGGCAATTATTGTTTCCAGTAGGTGGGTGATTGATTCGTTATCCAAATTAGCAAGATCTTTGGGTTGGAAGGAATACGTGGTAGCTTTTTTTACCGTTTCTCTGGGAGCCGTTTTGCCTGAATTTACAATAGGGATGAGATCCGCTATCGGAGGAGTGCCCGAACTTTCTCTCGGAAATGTAATAGGTCAAAATATAATACTTCTTACTTTTGCAGTGGCAACTTGCGCGTTGGTTGTTAAAGGGATAGTGGTTCAGTCCAGAACGGTCAGAGCGGGAGCTACCTTTGCTGCTTTTTCAGTTGTATTGCCTTTCATACTGCTGAGCAACGGAACCCTTTCCCGAGTGGACGGACTGATTTTAATTGCATCATTCTTTTTCTATGTTTATTGGCTCTTTGGAAAAGAAGATAGATTTGTGAAAGATTATCAAGCGAAAGGAAAAGATGTAAAAGAAAAGAAGGGATATTTTAAGAATTTCTTAATTTTCCTGGGTAGTTTTTTGTTGGTTATTTTGTCTGCAGAAGGTATAGTTTATTCGGCAAAAGAGTTTGCTCTTATTTTGGATGTTCCTGAAGGGCTTATTGGAATTCTTCTTGTTGGTGCGGGGGTTGCCCTGCCGGAAATATATTTTTCTCTTAAATTAGCTGTCAAGGGGAGATCGTGGATGATTTTGGGCGGGCTAACCGGAGCGGTGGCTATGTCCTCGACTCTGGTTTTGGGTGCGGTAGCCTTGGTTCATCCAATTAAGGTTAGTCATCCACCTTTTATGATGGAAAGTCCATATTCGATAAGTATGTTTTTTTTGATTTTCAGCGGAATAGTGTTATGGTTTTTTGTCAGAACGAATAATAGACTTACCAGGAAAGAGGCGATCTATCTATTTATAATTTACTTTACATTTTTAATCTCCGAACTTTATTTCGGTGAACTATTTTTATGAACTTAGAAACAATTTTAATAACAATCATTATAGTCGGAGGAGCGCTTGGGTTCTTTTGGATTAAAAGAATGAAGCATGAAGCGGAGCAAGAGAGAAGAATTAAAAAGATGGAAGAGCACTTAAGTGAACTAATAACCGGTCAGCTAAAAGAGATGAGGGGAACGGTTGATGGAACCACTAAAACGATGCATAGCCAAATAAAATCATTTACAAAGGAAACTGAAAAACTTAGAAGCGAAATTAATGATATTCAAAAAGCGATGGAGAATGTCAGTTCTTTTCAAGAGTTTTTCACTTCTCCGAAGGCGAGAGGTGAATGGGGAGAGGCCAGTTTGGAGCATATCTTGAAAGAGCATTTTCCGGCTGATTTTTATGATTCTCAATACATGTTTGAATCGGGTGAGCAAGTTGACGCCGCTTTAAAGCTTCCCAATGATAAGATTTTACCAATCGACTCCAAATTTCCCTTTGACAATTACAGGAAAATGATAGAAGAGTCGGATGAAGATAGGCGAGAGAAGTACAAAAAGAAGTTTCTCAAAGATGCGAAAAAGAAGATTACGAGTATTGCTAATAAGTATATATTGCCATCGGAAGGAACGGTTGAATTTGCTATCATGTATATTCCGGCGGAGGCTGTTTATTATGAGATAAATATGAATAGAGAAATTCATGTAGTTGAGTATGCCAGGCAGAAAAAGGTTATTTTAGCTTCGCCGAACACTATATTTTTAACCCTCAAAGCTATAGAACACTGGTTTAAGGATACTCAAATTTCCAGAAAAACACAGGAAATAATAGAAAGCATATCCAGAATGGAAAAGGATGCGGACAAATTAAAGGATGATTTTAGAAAATTAGGTAAACATTTATCCAATGCAAGCTCGGCTTATGAACGATCGGACAAAAGTTTGGATAAGTTTAGTGAAAAAGTTGAAAAGCTTACCGAGAGCAGCCCGGATCAATTGGAGAAGCGTGATTAGTTTGCGGAAAACATGATTTTCTGTTACAATAATCAGGACGGTAATTAATAAAAAATATGTTTGCAGTAATAAAAACAGGCGGAAAACAATACAAGGTTTCCGAGGGAGATGTTTTGGAAATTGAGAAGCTGGAAAAAGAAGAAGGCGAAGAAGTGATTTTCGATCAGGTTTTACTTTTGAAAAATGATGAATTAAAAATAGGAAAGCCCACAGTCGAAGGAGCTACGGTGAAAGCAGAGATGGTAAAACAAGGCAAGGAGGATAAAAAGATTGTGTATAAGTACAAACCGAAAAAGAGGCAGAGAAAGAAAAAGGGACACAGACAACCCTTCAGCAGGATTAGAATTAAGAAAATTGCGGTTTAGATAAAAAATCAGCCCCTTTATAGTGTACAAGGGGTTTTTTTATTGGTAAATTTTATTTTCTTCCCTCAAGAGAAGATGAAAGCGTGTCTTCATCAGCATATTTTAATTCTCCACCGACGGGAAGCCCTTTGGCTAATTTAGTGACTTCTACGTTCAAGTCTTTCAGAATTCTTTCTATAAAAAGGCCGGTTGCCTCACCTTCGGTTGTCGGGTTGGTAGCTATAATTACTTCTTCAATCTTCTTTATTCCGAAGCTTTCCGAAGCTTCGATTCTGTCCTTCAACTCCTTCGCTCTTACTTTTTTCAGATTCTCCTTTTTCAAGGGGCTTATATTATTACCCAAGATAAAGTAATAACCTTCGTATTTTTTAGTTTTTTCTAGAGAGATTAAATCCGGCTCCTTTTCCACGACTGCCAAAATCGGTTTTCTGGATTTATTACTACAGATTGAACAAAACTCCCTCTCTTTTTTTAGGCTTCGATAACAAAAGTTGCAATTGTGGACGGACTTTTTTAAATTTTCGAGTTGCTTTATCAACTTATTTATTTCTTCGTTGCTGCTGTTTAATAAATAAAGGGCGAACCGTGTAGCGGTTCTTTTTCCCACGGTGGGAAAAGAAGCAAAAAGTTTTATTAAGCTTTCAATCGGTTCGGGATACATTATGTTGAAGAATATTTTTTATCAAGTGTTTGGAAAGATGTAGTGTCCCTATCAAAATAAAGTTCTACTTTTCCGGTCGGTCCGTTTCGATGTTTTGCAATTATTAAATCGGTTATATTTTTTCTTTCCGTATCGTCACGATAGTAGTCTTCCCGATACATAAGCAGAACCACGTCTGCATCTTGTTCCAGCGCTCCCGTTTCTCGCAAATCGGAAAGACGAGGGATTTTTGGAGTTCGCTTTTCTACCGCTCTGGATAATTGGGAAAGTGCGATCACCGGAACTTTAAGCTCTTTAGCTAATCCTTTTAAAGATCTTGATATTTCCGTCATTTGTTGAACCATGGATTCCGAACTTGATCGTGGTTGAATTAACTGTAAATAGTCGATAATGATGAGCCCCAACCCGTTTTCAGCTTGCAATCTTCGAGCCATTGCCTTCATTTGCATTATATTAAATGAGCTTTTATCTTCAATATAGATTGGAGCATCGGAAAGCTGGCTCATAGCTTCTTGAATCTTGGTGTAATCATTGGAACTATCTTTGGTTGAGAGTTTACCATTTCTTATCTTCCAAAGATTAACACCGGATTGGCTTGATAGTAATTTATCGATAATTTGATCATTTGACATTTCCAGACTGAATATACCGACGGGAATATTTTCGTTGATTGCCACATTTTGAGCGATATTAAAAGCCAATGATGATTTACCCATGCTCGGCCTTGCGGCTAATAGTATCAGGTCGGATTTTTGAAATCCGGACAATCTTTCATCCAGTTCCGGAAACCCGCTGGGAACACCTCGAGTATCTTTGTCTTGGCGGGTCAGCTCATCGATCCTTTCGAAAGCCTCCTCCAGAGCATCCCCGACTTTTAGAAATTGATTTCGTAGTGAATTTTGGCTTATGTCGAATATTTTCTGTTCAGCTTGATCCAAAATCTCTTCTACGTCTTCGTCTTCCTTGTATCCGGTTTGGCTTATTTCTTGTCCCGTTCTAATTAACTCACGAAGGATTCTCTTCTTTTGAACAATTTTTCCGTATTCTTCGACATGGCTCGCAGTTGGAACTTGATTAACCAGTTCGGTTAAGTAACTGTTTCCTCCCACTTTTTCTAATAACTCTTTTTCTTCAAGTCGGTTGGCAACGGAAAGAAGATCTATTGATCCAGATTTATCTATAATTTCTACCATCGATCTATAAATTTTTTGGTGGTCTTTTTTGTAAAAGTCTTTAATTTGAAGAAAATCAACAACTTTATAAATTGCGTCTTTATCCATCATCATCCCCCCCAATAATGATTTTTCAGCTTCTATATTTTTAGGTGGTAGTTTGCTCGGCAAATCTTCTTTGTTTTGAGTCATTCTATTTCTTTTTTAGTTTATATCCATCTTTTATATCTTCTATTTTATATCCTTTATTGTTTATTTTTTCTCTTATTTCGTCGGCTCTTTCGTAGTTTTCTTTCTTCTTAGCTTTCAGTCTTTTTTCTGCTAATTTTACTATATCATCGGGAATCTCTTCCTTCTCAGTCAAAGATAGTCCCAAGACTTTATCGAAGTCAATGATAGTTGCTTTTTTAATTTTTGGATCCAGATCGCCATCTTTAAGCATGTTCCAAGCAACTTTTAAAGCTTGTGGAGTGTTGAGATCATCGTTTATTGCAGCAAGGAACTTCTTTTTATATTTCTTGGATACTTTTGATTTCTCAGGTAGATCAGTTACTCTTTCTTTCATTTTTTTCAATGAGTTGTTTGCACCATTTAAAGCTTCCTCAGAAAAATTCATTTTAGATCGATAATGAGAAGTTAAGCTCAGGTATCTATAGGATAGAGGAGGATAATCTTTTGTGATATCGCCCAAGGTATGAAAGTTTCCTTTTGATTTTGACATTTTCTCTCCTTCCACTGTTAGGAATTCATTATGCATCCAAAAATTGGCCGGGTTTTTTCCGAAAGCGGCTTTTGATTGAGCGATTTCATTAGGGTGATGAATTTCTATGTGGTCTATTCCTCCACAGTGTATGTCAAAAGGGATTCCAAGATTTTTTTTAGCCATAACTACACACTCGGTATGCCATCCGGGAAACCCGATTCCCCACGGGGAGTTCCACTCCATTTGCCTATTTTCATCCGGTTTTGAAAACTTCCACAATGCAAAATCGGTCGGATTCTTTTTACCCTTCATCTCTATTCTTTTCCCGGCCTCTATTTCATCTAAGTTTGACATCTTCCCGTAATCTTTGAGTTGAGAGGTATCAAAATAAATTCCATCTTCGATTTCGTAAGTATAACCTTTCTCTTCTAATTTTTTTATCAGATTTATTTGATCATTTATGGTTTCGGTTGCTTTAACGTAGACGTCGGGTTCTTTAATATTTAATTTTTCTATATCTTTCTTGAATTGCTTTGTATAAAAATTAGTTAATTCCCAAGCATCTCGAGACTCTTCACGAGCCTTTTTTTCAACTTTATCTTCTCCAGTATCATCGTCGGAGACCAGATGACCAACGTCAGTTATGTTCATTACGTGCTTTACGTCATAATCATTGTACAAAAGCACTCTCTTTAGCAGATCTTCAAAAAGATAGGACCTCAAATTCCCTATATGAGCATAATCGTATACGGTAGGTCCACAAGTATACAACCTAACCGTTTCCGTTAGCGGTTCGAACTTCTCTTTATTTTTTGTTTTACTATTATATAGCTTAAGCATGACATTCTTATAATAGCATAAAAACTAATTCGTTCGTAATAACTACTATTCTTTTTTATTTTCAAGGAGAAATGAATTTTAAGCTATTGAAGCTGAAACAACAGATTAATTTTCAAAAATCAGTAGAGAAACTCTAAGCTAATTTCATAAGGATCATTTGGATTACGCCAATCTTTAAAAGGCGAGTGAATACAATCATATCCTTCTGAAGTTTTTTTACATCCATTTTCTATTGTTGGTAAGGGGTCTTTTATATCTGGAATTCCGTCATCAGACCAGTCGTAATCTTTATCAATCATTTGAGCAAAATCAAATTTATCTTTGTCCGGTAAACCGTCTCTGTTTTCATCATAGGTATCCTTATCAAGCAAGTTTATTTCAGCCGGAATGTCACATCCAAATCTAGAAAAATACATCCATTCTTTTTCATATAGATATTCAACTTCTTCATGCACAGGAGACTCATAGAGAAAGAAGGGTCGATAATATTTTTCGTTGTTATATTCATAATAGACTTTTATCCTCCAAATTCGCCATCCTTCTTCTATCGAAGGAAAATCACTCTCCTTGAGAGTGTTTCTCTCCCTTATGGTTTCTTTATTTTCTTTTGGAAACCTAAAGGGTTGTCCGGGTTTATATCTATTTTCAATGATTTCTATTTTTTTTATGTTATTGGGTGATGAGAATGATAATCTAACCTCATTAATATCTTCAACGACAAGTTTAAGTATGTCATAAGGATTTTTAGAACCCTCAACATTTATTTTGTTCCACGGGCATAAGTCAAGATGATCCACTATACCATCATTTGTAGTGTCTCTTCCTTCAATTGGACTACTGAGGGGGTAGGGGTCTTTTAAATCTAAAACACCATCATTGTCCGCGTCAAAACAATATGATCCGTATGCGGGTTTGCATGTATTTATTCTTTTTGGATCCTGTTTGCATTCAAACCAATCATCCCAATGACAATTTTCATTAAAATTATTTTCGGGTATTTTTCCTAAAGCTTTTAAGGTGTAATTACTGAATTCACTATATTGACCTTCTCCTCTATTCGGAAGTCCGTGCTGCCTTCCGTCTCTTAAAGTTAATTGTTTATAATGCTGGGTAGCATGATGAAAGCCAAATCCGTGAAAAGTTTTGTGAATCATTAATTTTGTCATGGATGATAGTGAATTAGTACTTTGTACATTGTTGCCTTCTAGATATAAAAATTGTTCTAGACAAAAATATATCAAACCATCTTTGTTATGACCATAACTATGTGCATCTGTACACCACGAAATATTTTCTAAGGGAGAAAAGCTAAGTATATTATAACTATAGTCCGGTTTTAGTTTTTCGTTTATTTTTGATTTCCATTGATGAATTGATCTATTTTCATATTTTAAATCTTCATCTCCCAGTTTATTTATGTCGAGGAATTTTAATTTTGCTTCTGATGTGATGTTGTTGTGTGTCCCCTTTTCAATTCTTGTATTAAATTTATTTAGTTTTTCTTCAAAAGCTGAATAATGATAATCATTTAAATTTTTATCTTCGTACAATACTACATGCAGTAATTCTACATTCACTTCGTTGTTTTTTTGTTCAAGAGTTAAATATAGGAATAATATCAATATTATGGCTATTATTATAAACCCCCAACTTTTTTTAATTTTCACATTTTCATAGTTAGTTTACTCTTAATTTTATCATTTGTAGTTAGCTTAGACAAGCCATAAAGAAGTCTTCTATGGGAGTGGCAGTAATAATCTCAACATAAAACTAATTTTGAATCCACGTTAATCTATTGTACAATTAATAAGCTATGATCATAGAATTAACCCCGGAATTTCAGACTTTTTTGATGTCAATTTTACCGATAGCGGGAGTCAGAGCTTCGATTCCGTATGGTATTTCAGTTATGAGCTTAAGTTGGCAAATGTCCTTTTTTATTTCGATTGTGGGGGGAGCATTCGCCACATTGATGATTTTTTCTTTCTTGGACCCTGTTACCGAATTTATGATCAAACATTTCAAAATTATGCGCAAGATAATTAATTATGTTTTTGAGAAAACGAAACGGGATAAAAAAAAGCATGTGGACAAGCATGGTTATATCGCTTTGGCCGGCTTTACCGCGGTTCCTCTTCCTTTCAGTGGTGTTTGGACGGCTTCTTTAGTTACTTATCTTTTTGGACTGAATTACAAAAAAGCGTTTTTATCCATAATGATAGGTGCTTTAGTCTCGGCGGCTTTGGTAACTACAATCACAAAAACCGGAGAAAGTTTGGATGGTGTAGGAGGATTAAGATTAGTTGGTTTATTCTTTCTAATTGTGATATTTTATTATTATACTTTTTTAAATAAAAAAAATAATGAGTAAATTGGTTTTATACAGAAAATATAGGCCAAAAAAATTTTCTGACATAATAGGACAAAGCCATGTTGTTACGACGTTGAAAAATGCCATAAAAAATGACAGCGTGGCTCACGCTTATCTTTTTGCCGGTCCGAGAGGAACGGGAAAGACTACCATGGCCAGGTTGCTTGCCAAAGCGGTGAACTGTGAGGATGATGGTGATACGGAACCGTGCAATAAATGTGCGTCTTGTGTTGAAATTATGGAAGGTGGTGCAGTTGATTTGGTAGAAATAGATGCTGCTTCCCACAGAGGAATAGACGAGATAAGAAATTTAAGAGAGGGAATAAAGTTTACGCCGAATAATTTAAAGTACAGAGTATATATAATTGATGAGAGCCATCAATTAACCAGAGGAGGGGCCAATGCGCTTTTAAAAATTCTGGAAGAAGCGCCGAAACATGCAATTTTTATATTGGCCACTACCGAACCCCAAAAAATGCTTCCGACAATAATTTCCAGATGCCAAAGATTTGATTTTCGGAAGTTGAAGAAGTCGGAAATAGTGAAAAAACTGGAAAAGATATTGAAATCCGAAAAAATAAAATCGGATAAACGAACCTTGGAAATGATAGCGACGTTTGCCGGAGGGTCTTTTCGAGATGCGGAAAGCCTACTTGATCAGATTTTAACCTTTACGGAAGATGAGCTCAAGGAAAAGGATATACGTGACCTTTTGGGCCTGGTAGAATCACAACATCTTTTTAATTTTGTTGATCTTCTTATTGAGAAGGAAAGAATGAAAGCGATAAATTATCTTAAAGATCTTTATCAGAAGGGCATTAATTTAGAAGAGTTTCATAGTTCAATTTTGGAATATCTTCGACAGTTGTTAATTCTTAGCATTTCCGATGCGGATTTGGGTGATGACGAAAGCTGTATAGTGAACAGTTTGCGAGTTAATTTTACGGAAGAGGATCTTGATAAATTAAAAAAACAGACAAAAAAGACCAATTCGGAAGAAATTAAAAAAATGCTGGAAATATTTATTAAAGCGGGAAAAAGAATGGATTATTCGCCCATCCCCCAACTTCCTTTGGAGCTGGCGATTGTTGAAACTCAAAATGTATAGTTAATAGGAACCGAATCTAAGGAATTGATTGAATTTTCCGGCATAAAAAACTTCTTCTCTATTTCATAAGGATCACGAAAATGATCATGGAGATGATGGGTTCTATTACTTTTGAATGGTGATCGAATACACTGATATCCTTCAGGAGTTTTTTTACATCCATCTTTAATTGTTGGGAGAGGATCCCGAATGTCAGGAAGGCCGTCATCCGACCAGTCATAATTTTCATCTATTTTTTGAGCAAAACTGAATTTATCTTGGTCGGGCAGCCCATCCCTGTTTTGATCATAAGTATCTTTGTCAAGCAAATCGATTTCTGTAGGAATATCACAACCGAATCGAGAAAAATAAATCCACTCTTTTTCATATAGGTATTCAAATTCTTCATGGAAAGGGGCTTTGTATAAAAAGAAAGGTCGATAATAATCTTTTTCCTCATATTCATAATAAACCTCCACCCTCCAGATCGGAGCTCTCAGGTTTTTGTCAGTGGGGTTTAAATCTTGACCCTGAATTGTTGTACTTTCAATTGTTCGTTCGTTTATGAATTCAAAAGTTGTTCCTCTGGGAAGCCTCTCACCGTCCATTATTTTTATTTTGTTAATTCGGTTTGGAGAAGAGAAAGATAACGCGGCTTGTTCAATATTTTCTACTACTAACTTCAGTTTGTCATAAGGGTTTTTTGATCCTTCTACATTTATTTCATTCCAAGGACATAAATCTAATTCATCCACTATTCCATCGCCGGTGCTATCTTTTCCTTCCACGGGACTGCTGAAAGGATAGGGGTCTTTCAAATCCACCACTCCGTCATTATCGGCATCGAAACAATGGGAGCCGTAGGCCAGTTGGCAAGTGTCTTTTTGGAATCTTTCTTGTTCACATTCGAACCAGTCGTCCCATTGACACTTTTCATTAAAATTCTCCTTTGGTAATTCTCTCAAAGCTCTCAAAACATAATTACTAAATTGACTGTATTGACCCTCACCCCGGTCGGGAAACCCACCGTGTCTCCCGTCTCGGAGAGTTAATTGTTTATAATTCCAATTGGCATGATGAAATCCAAATCCGTGGAAAGTCTTATGAATCATATGTTGCACGGGCTCTCCTTGCGGTTTTTCCATTTCTTGTATTTCGGGATTGTAATAAAAGTAAGTTCCGGGCTCCATACAAAAATAAATTAGTCCGTCTCGATTCCATCCAAAGCTTCCACCGTCATCACACCATTTCGGAGCATCTCTAAAAGGGGAAAAGGTAAGAATGTTGTAATCATGTTCAGAAGTTAGTTTTTCATTTAATTTTTCCCGCCATTCATAAATGCTTCTTTTATTATATCGAAGTTCACTATCACCTAAATTTTTAACATTCAAAAATTTTACTTTTGACTCGGATTGAATATTTTCAAAAGATTCCCTTTCTACCGTTTCATCAAAGTAATCCACTTTTTCCTTAAATGGCGATTTATCCATTTCTTCTATATTATTTTCATTATGCAATACTACGTAAAGTAATTTCAACTCTACCTCGTTGCTTTCCGAAAGTTGAAGGTAAAGATTAATCGCCAAGATCACTAATAATATAACAAAGATAATTAAATATTTTTTTTCTAAATGTTTCATTTAAATTTTATGATTTGCTTTAAGTTTACCAAAAAAAGTTTAGATTATAAATCTTGATTTTTTTGAGAATAAAGATATAATACCAAAGTAGATTGCGGGATGGTGTAATGGTAGCACGCTTGGTTTTGGTCCAAGTAGTCCAGGTT
>CAZDOR010000008.1:0-31746 GCA_964507105.1 uncultured Candidatus Saccharibacteria bacterium
CTTATCAGTGATAAAATAACTACTACATGAAAATTACAAAAAGAACAACTACTATCGGAAAAATTAGAAAAGTAACCGCCCTTCTTTTTGATGGATTTTCATCCCGAAATAGTTGAAGATGTTATTTATTAGAAGTGAAAAGTTAATAGTTAATAGTTAAAATCATGTTAGATATACAATACATAAGGGAAAATCCAAAAAAAGTACAAGAAGGGGCGGATAAAAAGCAAGTTGATGTCGATATCGACAAGCTTTTAAAAGTGGATGAAAAAAGAAGAAAACTCATCCAAGAAGTAGAAGATATAAGAGCAAAAAAGAACAAGGCCAGCAAAAAGATAGCTGCCGCTGACGAAGATGAAAAAAAAGAGATTATAAATGAAATGCAGAAGCTGGATAAAGAAAATGAAGGTAAAGAAGAAAAACTCAAGAAAGTGGAGGAAGAATTTGAAAGCCTAATGAAAAAAATACCGAATCCACCTTTGGATGATGTCCCTTACGGGGAAACCGATGAAGACAACAAAGTTATAGAGCAAATAGGAGAGAAGCCCGATTTTAATTTCGAACCCAAAGATCATTTGGAGTTGGGAGAAATGCATGACATAATCGATACCAAAAGAGCAAGCAAGACTTCGGGAGCACGATTCGGATTTTTAAAAGGTGAAGCGGTTCAAATTCAATTTGCATTGGTTAATTTGGCGTTAGAAAATTTAACCAAAAGAGGTTTTTATCCGATAGTTGCTCCCGAAATGATAAGACCGGAGATGATGGAGGGGATGGGATACACGGAAAGGGGCAGAGATGAAATTTTCTACATCGAAAAAGACAACCTTTTTATGGCCGGAACATCGGAGCAAGTTATCGGCCCAATGCATACCGATGAAATATTAGACAAGAAGGATCTTCCAAAAAAATATGTAGGATATTCATCTTGTTTCAGGCGTGAAGCGGGTTCTTACGGTAAGGACACCAGGGGTATCTTAAGGTTGCATCAGTTTGATAAAGTAGAAATGTTTTCTTTTACCACTCCTGATAACTCTCGTGAACAACATGAATTATTTTTTGAGATAGAGAGAGAAATGATGGAAAAATTGGAAATTCCACATCAGTTAATTGATATTTGCACTGCTGACTTGGGCGACCCGGCAGCTAAAAAATACGATATAGAAGCCTGGATGCCCGGTCAGCAGAAATACAGAGAGACCCACTCTACCTCTAACTGTACTGATTTTCAAGCCAGAAGATTAAATATCCGTTACAGAAAAGATAATGGTGACTTGGAGTATGTTCATATGGTAAACGGGACTCTTTTTGCGATAGGAAGGATTTTGATTGCCATTTTGGAAAACAACCAAAATGAGGATGGAACAATTGATATTCCGGAGATTCTTCACAAGTATTTGCCGTTCAAGAAGATAGGAAGTAAAAACTAAGGCTGTTTGAGTTACCCCAAAAGAAAGTTTCAGTAATGTTTATTCAGTGGTGAGATGGATACGTCAATCGAGGAAAAATAAATTTAGATTAAACTCATGGAAACCACAAAGCCGAAAAATAAAAAAGATTGGAATGAGTACTTGATCCGAAAAGAAGCCTCCTTTACTCAATCTTTCGAGTGGGGCGATTTAAAGAAAAAAACCCAAAAAGTCGGAAGACTTGAGGTGAGAGATAATAAAAAAATAGTCGGAGTTTGTCAATTTCTGGAGGAGAAGAATTTCTTTGGAGAATATTTTTATATACCCTACGGTCCCGTAGGAGACTCGATCGAGGTGCGAAATAAACTTTTGAAAAAAGTAGCTGAGATCGGAAAAAAAGAAGGCAAAACTTTTATTAAGTCGGAACCAAGAGAGGAAATTTCTATTGGAGAAAAAACTGAACACCGAATACAGCCTAAAAAAACACTTATTAGAGATATAAGTGAAAAGCCGGAAAAGATATTGAAAAGCTTCAAAGAAAATACGAGATACAGTGTGAGGTATTCGAAAAGAAAAGGTGTAAAAATAAAGAAAGGACAGGAAAAGAAAAATCTGGAGAACTTTTTTGATCTCTTGAAAAAGACCGAAGAAAGGCAGGATTTCAGCAGTTTTTCAAAGAACTACTTCAAGAATTTATTGGAGTCAATAAATGCAGATCTTTTTTTAGCCCTGTCAGAAGAAGGCGAGGTAGTGGCCAGTACTATATTTTCTTATTTTGGAAATACAGCTACTTCACTTCATTCCGCCTTTGATTATGAGAAAAGGAAATTGAGAGCAACTTCTTTAATCAGGTTCGAAGCCATAAAGGAAGCAAGGCGACAAGGATGCGAAAAGTTTGACGCCTGGGGAATAGACGAAGAAAAAATGCCGGGAGTCACTAAGTTTAAAAAGGGCTTCGGAGGTGAAGAGGTAGTTTATCCGGAGGGAAAAGATACACCTTTGAAGTTTATAAAATACAAAACTTACAAGGCAGCTTCTAAAATTATAAAATAGTAATATTAAAAATGAAATCAGAAATATTGAAAAGAATATTGCAGAAAATTACGAAACGAATTATTAAAAAGTATAACCCGCTTATTGTCGCCGTTACCGGAAGTGTTGGAAAAACTTCAACCAAAGATGCAATTTATACAACCCTGAGCAGGTATAAAAATACGAGAAAAAGCAGCAAAAACCTGAATACTGAAATCGGAGCTCCTTT
This sequence comes from uncultured Candidatus Saccharibacteria bacterium, assembly GCA_964507105.1. Lineage (GTDB taxonomy): Bacteria > Patescibacteriota > Minisyncoccia > Minisyncoccales > PWPS01 > PWPS01. The sequence goes on from CAZDOR010000008.1 coordinate 2,671, forward strand.
AGTTTTTTTGGGGGCTGAAGATCCGGGTCGTAATTTTAAAGAGTGGTTTTTTATCATTCTCAGAGGGTTGGGGTTAATTTTCAAAAGAAAAAAGAATTATCCAGAAATAATTGTTATGGAGATGGCCGCCGACAAACCCGGTGATATAAAATATTTAACCGACTTTATAAAACCTCACATAGGGGTGGTTACCGCTATAGGGGAGACACCGGTCCATTTGGAGTTTTTCAAAGATGTAAATGAAGTAGTAAAAGAAAAATCACTACTTGCAAAACACACTAAAAAAGGTGGTACCGTTCTTTTGAATGCGGATGACGGAAGAGTTTTTCAGATGAAAGGAAGAGCCAATACAAAAACGAAAACATTTGGATTTTCGGATAGAGCGGAGGTAAGGGCTAAAAATTTGAATTACATCGGAAAAGAGCAGAATCCGGAAGGTGTCGAGGTTTTAATTGTTCACGACACGGAAGAGCATATGGTTAAATTACCCAATGTTTTTGATAAGGGTACTGTTTATTCAGTATTGGCATCCATAGGAGTCGGATTATCGGTGGGAATTCCGATCTATAGATTGGTCGAGTCGGCTAAAAAGATAAAACCACCAAGAGGGAGAATGAGAATTATCGAAGGTGATAATTTCAAAATGATAGATAGTAGCTACAATGCTGCTCCGGAATCTACCGAGTTAGCTGTAAAAACATTGGAAAAATTACCTGCAAACAGAAAATTAGCCGTATTGGGAGACATGCTGGAGCTTGGTAATCAATCGGAAAAGGCTCACAGGAAAATAGGAAAAATTGTAAACTTTTTATCGGTGATCGTAACCGTCGGTAAAGATTCTGAATTAATAGGTCGAGCAGCGAAGGAAAATGGGTTTACCGGTGATATATTTCATTTTAAAAATTCGGAAGATGCGGTTGAAAAATTAAAGAAAATAATTAGAAAAGATGACTTAATTTTAGTTAAGGGATCTCAATCGATAAGGACGGAAAAAATAATTGAGGAGTTAATGGTCGGTGATCCGGAAGAGGAGCTGGTAAGACAATATTATCCATGGAAGAATAATGGGAAGAATTAAAAAAAAATACGGAAAAAAGTCCCGAAAAAGTTTTTTTAAAAATAAGTTTTTATTAATTTTTGTTTTAGTATTTTTTTTCACCCTCTTTCTTCTGTACCAATTTTTATTCGATTCTTTTTATCAGTTGGATAAAATTACTGTAGAGGGCACTAATCTAACCCCTCGGGCTTCACTAAGTGAGCTTGTAAAAAGAGAAGTTGCAACCGAACTTTTTATAGAATCAAATAGCATAATTCCGGTTTCAATAAAGAGGCTGGAAAAAGAAATCTTATCCAACTATCCTCATATAGAAAAAGTAGAAATAAACAAAAATTTTCCGAATCAATTATTAATTCGTGTTTTCGAAAGAGAAAAAAAAGCTAATTGGTGCTTCAGTTCTGAAGGTGAACCGTTTAGCTGTGTCGCAGTTGATTCTCAAGGAATTGTTTTCAAAGGAGAGAACTTTAATGAAGATGAGTTCTTCATTCACCAACCGGAAGCTATTGAAGCTCAGTTTGGAAAAAGGATTTTATCCGAAAATAAGGTAAATTTTATTTTTGAATCGAAAAATAAATTGAGAAATGATTTTAATTATGAAATGCGATCAGCACACATTCCGACAAGTCGATATCTATTCGTCAATACGGACCAAGAGTTTGAACTTCGTTTTGACATGGAGAGCGATCTATCTTCACAGCTTGATAAATTGGAAATTTTAATTGAAGAAAAGATAGATCACCCGGAAGAAATAGAATATATAGAACTCCGATACGGAAGTAGAATTTATTACAAATAAATATGAACTTAAGTGCGGAAATAAAAGAGATTCTCGATTTAATTGAAAAATCAAATGCTCATTTTTTCATTACCGGAAAAGCGGGAACGGGAAAATCCACGCTGGTTAGGCAATTTAAAAGAAAAACTACTAAAAATATAGCGGTTTTGGCACCAACCGGTGTGGCAGCCGTAAACATCGGGGGGCAGACAATTCACTCCTTTTTCGGTTTTAAACCGGGGGTTAATCCCGACAATATCGGAAGAACTTACAGGAGGAAAAAATTATACAAAAAATTGGACACATTAATCATAGATGAAATTTCTATGGTCAGAGCTGATCTTTTGGATTGTATAGGAAGATTTTTACAAATTAATGGACCCGGTGATGGGCTTTTTGGGGGAGTTCAAATAATAATGGTCGGAGATCTCTACCAGCTGCCGCCGGTTTTGCCGAATCACGAAAAAGACTTCTTTAAAATGAGATATGATAGTCCATATTTCTTTTCTTCTAAGCAATTTCAGAAAACAGATCCTACATTTATAAAGTTGAGAAGGGTTCATAGGCAAACCGATTCTGATTTTATATCCATATTAAATAGAGTAAGAAGTGGAAAAATAACTCGAAAAGACTTAAATGTGTTAAATCAAAATGTTCAGCAAAAATTTGATTTTGACTCGGACGGAGTTTTCTTAACAACAACAAATAAGAAAGCGGATAAAATAAACTCAACTCAATTAGAGAAATTAAATGGGAAAAGCTTTCATTTTGAGGGTTGTATAGATGGAAGTTTTCCTGAGTCTCACTTACCGACAGCCGAAAAGTTGACATTAAAAGAAGGAGCCAGAGTTATGCTTTTAAATAATGATCCGGAAGACAGATGGATAAACGGTGATGTGGGAGAGATTGTGGAAATCGAGAAGTCGGGTGAACCGGTGGTTAGAGTAAAGCTTGACGAAGGCAGGGTAGTGAAAGTTGCCGAAAATAAATGGGAGAGAATCAAGTTTAATTATGATGAAAATACTAATGAGATAAAATCCGAGGAGGTCGGATCATTTCATCAATTGCCTTTGAGGCTCTCCTGGGCAGTTACCATACACAAATCACAAGGCAAGACATTCAAAAAAGCGATGATCGATTTTCAGAACGGAACCTTTTCTCACGGTCAAGCTTATGTTGCGTTAAGCAGATGCACCGGACTGAGAGGACTGAGCTTAAAAAGGCCAATGAGGTTCAATGATATTATAGTTGATTCGAGAGTGAACAAATTTTTAAAAAAAATAGAATGAAACCTTTAGCATACAAAATAAGGCCCGAGAATCTCGATGAGTTCATAGGTCAGAATCATTTGGTAGGGGAAGGTAAGCCGTTGAGAGAGGCCGTGAAAAAAAAGCATCTTTTTTCTTTTATTCTCTGGGGTCCGCCGGGAACCGGAAAAACAACTTATGCTCATATTTATGCTCAAAGTTTAGAGGGGGAGATTTTCAAGCTTTCCGGGGTTTCCGCCAAAAAGGATGAAATGAAGGAAATAGTACAACTCGATTTCGGAAATCGACCGAAAATAATATTTTTGGATGAGATACATAGACTAAATAAAGCTCAGCAGGACTTCCTTTTACCCTATGTGGAATCCGGAGAAATTTCTTTAATTGGGGCAACTACTGAAAATCCCAGCTTCGAAGTTATATCGCCACTACTTTCTCGGTGTAGAGTTTTTCAATTTCAGGCGTTAAGCAAAAAGGAGATTAAAAAAATAATCGATAGAACTGATTTTAATCTTACTGAAAAACAAAAATCTTGGATAGCTTCAATAGCAAACGGTGATGGAAGGAGAGCATTGACCGTTTTAGAGAACACGCAAAAACTCTATGGAAAGATAAATCTGAAAAATTTAAAGTCAAGTTTACAAGAAAAATATGTCAGGTACGATAAGCAGGGGAGTGGACATTATGATACAATATCGGCATTTATAAAATCCATGCGAGCAAGCCAACCCGATGCCGCTTTATATTATTTAGCCAGAATGATAAAGGCCGGCGAGGATCCGAAATTCATTGCGAGAAGAATGGTAATATTCGCTTCCGAGGATATCGGTATAGCTAAACCGACCGCTTTGGTTGTTGCGAATGAAGTTTTTGACGCTGTTGAACGAGTAGGATTGCCGGAGGCGGGAATTAACCTGGCACATGGTGCAGTTTATCTATCCGAATGTAAAAAAGACAGGAGCGCCTATCGCGGATACAAGCGGGCTCTCAAAGCAGTTGAAGAGCACGGTAATTTAGAAATACCACTAAAGGCGAGGAATGCCCCTACCGACTTAATGAAAGAGAAAGGGTATGGCAAGGATTATGAAATGTATTCCAAAAAGAGCTTACTACCTGATAAACTGAAAGGAGAAAATTTTTTTCACAGTTGATGTAGATTAATCTAAAAAAACAGCTCCCATTTAGGAGCTGTTGCAAAATTCGATAATATCCTTCTTAATGGAGACGATTTTTTTATTCGCCTGCATCATTTTCCTCATGGTTTTTTCCGTCTCTTGAATAGAAGCTGTTTCCGATTCCAGCTCATCTTTGTATTTTTTCCATTCTTCAATTGCATCGTAGTATTTTTCTCTCAGCTCCTCCAATTCCGGGCTGATTTCTCCCTTGTTTCTCAATTCCATTATTCTAAACCCATCCAATTCCATGAGATCACCTCCGTGCAAATTATACAATTATATTTTTAAAAATCAAGAAAGTCTCATTTTAAATAAAAAAGCCGAACCAAAAATTCGACTCGGCTTAAAAAGATATTCTATATTAGTATTCTTCACATTTTAATTTGTAATAGCTTTTCGGATGATCGCAGGAAGGGCAAACATTCGGAGGAGTAGCTCCTTCATGAATTCTTCCGCATTCCAAACATACCCATTCAACCTCTTTTTCCTTTTGAAAAAATGTTCCGTTTTCAACTTGCTCTAAAAGCTTTCTGTATCTTTCTTCGTGATACTCTTCTGATTCGGCAACAGCTCTTAATCTGGCTGCTACTTTCGGATAACCTTCTTCTTCAGCCGTTTTTGCAAATTTCGGATACATCTCAGTATTTTCATAGTTTTCTCCATTTATTGCTCCTTGCAGGTTTTCAGCAGTATCACCGAGAGTAGAATCAAAACTGGCTTTCACTTCAATATCTGTAATATCCAAATCCTTATCCTCTTTTATTTGATTAAACATTCTCATCATCCACTTTGCATGTTGTTTTTCATGTTCAGCAGTTTCGTTGAAAATTTGATAAATTTGCACGTAACCTTCTTTTTTTGCCAAGGAAGCGTACATGTTGTACCTGTTTCTGGCCTGACTTTCTCCGATGAAGGCTTTTGCTAAGTTTTTTAATGTTTGATCCATAATGATAAAAATTAAAGTTTATAACTTAATGAGGACCTTTTAACTTTTACAATTTTTGCATGTTCCACAAAAAACAATTCGACAAGTATCTACCTCACCCACACTCAGCTCATCAGCTGAAGGCAGCTTGCAATCCATTTCAATATCTATTATTTTATTACACGTATTGCAAATAAAGTGAGGATGTGGATTCTCGTTATAATCCCACCTGGATATATTCGTAGGTATTTCTTGTATTTTTCCCTTCTTTTTGAAATTTCTTAATATTCTATATACTGTTGCTTTTGATATATTCGGGAGCTCTTTTTTTACATTTTCATAAACCTTCTCTGCAGAAGGGTGGCAGCAGACTGAGGAGAGATATTTTTCAACTAATTTTTTTTGTCTTGTTTGTCTTTCTGATTTAACCATTTTAATAACTATTATTGATAATAATTTTATTATTAATTTTTCGAGTTGTCAATATTTGATTTATAGAATAAATATTGTATAATTAAAAACCAAAAAATTAGGAGGGATAAAAGATGGAAGAAGCTCTTTTACAAAAAAGAACGGAAGTAATTAAAAAAGCAGACGGAGCTGTTAAAAAAAAGATTGGTAGAGAAGACTATGAAATTGCTAATGCTCTGGTCAAGTGTTTAAGGAAAATAGAAACATTTATATTCGGCGAGGTTGCCAAGATTAATTTTGTGGAAGAGGCTAATAGTTGGGGAGTCGGAGTTAATTTTTATCCGGAAGATGGTGAGTATGATATTTACCTCCCCGAACTTAAAAAAAGGTTCAGAAACATTTCCATAATTTTTCCGGAGAAAGGAGTTTTGAAAGGAAGAAATGAAAAGTTAATACTGTGGAGCTCTCATAAGGTTCGCCACCGAGCACAGAAAGAATTTGGGATTGAGCTATTTTCTCCAAAAGAAAAAACCGGAGACCCGTTACTTGACGATATCATGAAAACAGTTGGGCAGACCGAAGACAAGAAGCTTTGCAGCTGTTCTATTCTTGATGGTCCGGAAAAAATCTATCATAACGAAATAGATGCTCTAATTACTCAACATTACGTGTTATCCCGGCTGGGAACTTTGCCGGTCAATACCTTTAGGATCGAGGACATACCTATCTTTGTTTGGAAAAACGTTGCTTCGGATGTTTTAGTTCAAGTCTAAAAATAATTTAACGCCGCTTAAAAAGCGGCGTTTTTTATAAAAAAAAGAGAGAGTTTTATCTCTCTCAATTTTAACTTTAACCGACTTCAAATTTCTTCTTTTCTCTTTTCAAGTTCTCGACTCTCTTTATTTTTTTTCTTTTCAAATCTTCGTAGGTGATTGCTGTGTTAATCAGCTTTATTTCTTTTGCAGATAACTTTTTACGAGCTTCTTTTTCTGCTTCAACTAATTTTTCAAAACTTTTTTCAGAATCTATTCCGTCTTTTAGCATTGATATTCTGAAGTCTATAAAATCTGCCGCATAGTTTAAGGTAATTTTTTCTTTTTCAGTTAAATTTTTACTTTTTGACGCTATCTTGTCCATCTTTTTTTTCATTTTATGAACCTCTTGAGTATCGGAAAAATTATTCTTGTTAATTGGAGACACCTCCCTTGTGAGTGTTCTATTTTAATTTTAATTGTTTTGTTTTTAAAGCGCAAGTTTTGCTAATTAAGTTTATATTTATTATACTGAAAAACAACATGAACTTGGTTAAAAGCTCAAATTTATTTTTTAAAGAGCTTGTTTTCGGTTCTCATTTATCTTCAATCGGAGCCGGATCGGGGATTTTACTATCCGTTTTGTTGGTATTGGGTCAAGAAATAAATGGATTACTTTTAATTTCCGTTTATTTAGCTTTACAAGTAATATATAATTATGACCATTTTTCCGATCTTCAAAATGAAGATGACACCAATGGGGAGCGGAACAATTATTTGAAAAGAAAGAGGGATCCTTTATTTTTACTTATTTTTTATATCGTCCTTTTGGCTTTTATTTCTTTAACTGTGAGCTTTAATACTTTTTTATTCTTTATCCTTTTTGTTTTTGGGGGGGCTTTATACACTGAAAAATTTAAAAGGGTTACGAAAAGAATACCCTTTTTTAAAAATTTTTATGTTTCTTTGTTTTTTGCCATCCTTCCACTTTCAATCATTTTCTCCTACGAGAGAATCGAAATAATCCCTTTAATTTTAATTCTATTATTTGTTTTTACCAGGGTTTTACTGAACACCATTTATTTTGACATTAAGGACGTGGCCAGTGATAAAAAGATGGGTTTGAAAACGGTTCCGGTAATCTACGGGCACAAAAGAACAATAAATATTCTTCATTTGCTGAACGTCATATCTTCATTGATTATTTTCTTCGGAGTTTTTTCCAACGAATTGCCGGTCTACTCCTTGCCTTTATCGCTTTTATTTTTATACTCCTTTTATTATTTAAAAAAGAGCAAGAAAGAGGATGGAAAAATCAAAACTTTATCTTATCTGGTGGCTGACGGAGAGTATCTTTTATGGCCGATGATAATAATAATAAGTAAATTCTTAATTCAATAAAATGTTTTTAGAGTTTTTAACACTCGGTCTCGCTACTTTCATTGGTATAACAGCTTTGTTTTTAGGGCTGAAAATATATTCCAATAAATCAAAAAAAGAACCCAATAAGTGGTTCGCCACAGTTTCTTTTTTAATTTTTTTATGGGTATTTTTTGCTTATTTCGGGGCGATGTCGGGTGAAAAAGAAGCTTCTCTTGCTTTTTATCGCCTTAACGCAGCCGTGGTTTCTTTGTTTCTATTCGCTTTTTATAAATTAACCTCTTCTTTTGCGGAATTCGAAACTAAAATTTTTAGCGGAATTGTTTTTATTCCTTCAATTTCATTTTTTATTCTTTCAATTTTCACTAACCATATCATTAGTGATGTCATTTTTCGGGAGTGGGGAATGGAAGCTGTGTATGGACCATTGGGTTTCTGGTATAAGATGTTTTCTTTTTTCGTTGTAGCGATGATCTCGTATAAATTAATTGAATATTATCTGAAGGCTCCGGAACAAAAAAGAAGGAAGATTGAATATTTTTTGTTGGGTATTGCCATTTTTATTATTTTTAATGTTATTTTCAATATAATTGTTCCTTTGGTTGGAAACACGGTAAGATATCAACACTTCGGAGACTTTTCCGCTATATTTTTACTTGGATTTACAGCATATGCGATTGTAAGGCATAATTTGTTCGACATTAAAGTTTTATTGACAAGTTTATTGGTTTTTATAATTACTGCACTTTTAATTCTCGATTTGGTAATGTTTACTCAATTGTTTTGGGTTCGTGTAATTAAAGCGGGAATAATTTTACTCTTTTTAATTTTTGGAAAATATCTGATAAATAGTGTTTCGAAAGAGATACAAAGAAGAGAAGAATTGGAGAGATTGAGTAATGAGCTTGTAAGAGCCAATACGGAGTTAAAGGAAGCGAATAAAAAATTAAAAGAGTTAGATAAGGCGAAATCAGAATTCATCTCAATTGCTTCTCATCAGCTCAGGACGCCTCTTACTGCAATAAAGGGTTATCTATCCATGATTCGTTCTGGAACATATGGCGAAATTACTTCGATGGCAAAAAATAAAATAGATGAAGTGCTGAAGTCCACGGAAAGGTTAGTTGATTTAGTTAATAATCTTCTCAATGTTTCTAAAATTGAAAGTGGAGAAATAAATATTTCCTTTGAGCGTGTTGATGTTTCTGAATTTCTAAAAAGAACAATAGAGGAAATGAGAGTAGTTGCAGACAGGAATGATTTATATTTAAATTTAGATCTTGGGGAGAGTTTTCTGGTAAGTATGGATAAGGATAAAATAAGACAAGCTATTTTAAACATCATAGACAACGCTGTTAAATATACCGAAAAAGGTGGTATTACAGTTCGATTAAAAAAGAAAACCGACAGTGCCTTAATAGAAGTCAGTGATACCGGAAAAGGCATGACTTCGGAAGATATTGAGAGTATATTTGAAAGTTTTTCAAGGGGAAGTGCGGGAAATTTAATGAATACGGAAGGGGCCGGCCTCGGTCTTTATATTGCCTCCAAGTTTATTGATATGCACAATGGATCAATTTGGATAAAATCGGACGGAAAAGGTCAAGGAGCATCCTTTTTTATAGAATTACCACTAAAGCAAAAAGAATAGTTTGACAAAATAGTATAAAAATGTTTAAATAAAAACAGGAGAAAAGCTGAACTTTGACAATTGATATCTTCTTTTAATTTTTAAATCTCCGGAAAGAATTGTAAGCGGAATTATTGCGGATGCAATTTTCACAAGCTAACGAATCGAGAAAAGTATTGAAACAAATATTAGAGGAGGTGATTTAATTGAATAAAAAAGATAAATACCGAATTTCGGGAATTTTTTCTTTTTGGTACGGAGATGTGGAAATGAGAATTGAAGAACATCTACCCAAGGAAAAGAGGTATCTTCATGCTTATTCTCGCGCTCAAGCTGTGAAAATGTTTGCGATAAAGTTGGAAGAAGAATTCGGAAGAAAAGTTTATTTAGGTGATTCCGAAATTCAAAAAGTGGATAGTCCGAAAAATGTTAAGAAAAAAAAGAAAAAGGAGGACAAACAATTGAGTCTATTTGAAGACCTCGCGTAAAAGTGGGGTCAATTTTTCTTTTGAAATGCTTGCTTTGCTTTTTTGATTCGTGATTGGATCATTTTTAAGGAAGGGGGTTGCCCAATTGCCGACAAGAGCTGTAAGAATAGTAATTTTTTGGTTGATATTCATATTTATTTTTACTACGGTTTCGGCTTCTGCGGCAAGCATAAGTGTTGAAGATGCTCAACTAATTTTAGATAGGCATGGGTATCGGCCGGGACCCATTGATGGTTTACTCGGAGAAAAAACCCGGGATTCGATACTTGCATTTCAAAAAGCACACGGATTACCGGAGAAAACCGGCTATATTGATGAGGAGACGAAAATAGCACTCAGGAATGCAATTGAACTTGAACCCAAGAAGAAAAGATCCGGAATTCACATCGAAGTGGATATTGATCGACAACTGCTGTATCTTGTTGAAAATGGATCTATTCGGAATATATTAAACACTTCAACCGGTAAAGACGATAGAACGCCGAGAGGAACTTTTCAGATATACGATAAGGTTACCGAAGGTTGGGTGGATGCGATTGGGCGTGATGGGAGTGTTCAGGGTAGAATGTACAAACCGATTAAGTTTTACGGCTTGTATTACATTCACGGATCCGATTATGTTCCTTCATACCCTGCCAGCCTCGGATGTGTTCGAGTTCACCCACGACACATGAATTTTTTACACGAAAAAACGGATTTAAAAACGGAGGTAATAATTTATTGAGCCCGCAAAGCGGGCTCTTTTAATTTTTATAATTATATTAATTTGCTTTCAACCTATGCTTTTATTAGAATTATAAGAAATAAGTTATTATTTTATCAGCAATAATGAAAATATTATTGATTAATCCATCCTCCTTCATTAATGAGTTAGGATTTTTTAAGAGGAAGATCTTTAAAGAGGCCGTAAATACAATACCTCCAATCGGTTTAATGTATATTCAGGCTCATCTCAGAAAACAAGGGAATTTAGTTAAGATATATGACTATTACTTGGAACCGAATATTGACAAGCTAAACAATCTGGTCACTGATTTTTCTCCGGATGTTATAGGATTTTCTTCAACCAGTCCAGCAATTAAAAATACTCAGAAAATACATGACTATCTTCGTAAGCGACATAAGTTTATATCCGTTTTGGGAGGGGCGCATATAACTGCCTTACCTGAATTTTTGTTGGAGTCCAATTTTGATTATGGTGTTGTAGGTGAGGGGGAATACGCTCTTAGTGAGTTAGTTGAACATATTAAAGGTAATCGAGAGATTACAAATGTAAGTAGTTTGCTGTATAAAGAAAAAAATGAATCTCTCTGCATCAATAAAGTTAACAGAAACGATTCAATTGATTTTGTTGATATGCCGGATTATTCTGATATAGAATTAAAGCGATATAAGCCGGTTAGTTTCTCTAAAAAAAATCCTTGTGTTCCGATAATAGTTTCCCGTGGTTGTCCTTTTGACTGTACGCATTGTAATAAATCAATTTTCGAGAGAAAGGTTATCTATAGAGATATCGAGAATATCAAAAAAGAAATTAATTTTTTGATAAAAAAACACAATATTAAAGAGCTCGTGTTTTTCGACGATATGTTTATGGAAAATAGGGATTTAGTTTTTCAAATTTCAGATTTTTTGAGTTATAAGGATTTAAGTTGGTCTTGTTCCTCCAGGGCTGATCAGGTTGATGAAAAAATGCTTAAAAGAATGAAGGAAGGTGGTTGCTATCAATTATTCTTTAGCTTCGGATCCGGATCGGATAAAGTTCTAAGCAGTTTTAACAAACAGACTACAGTAAAGCAAAATAAAAAAGTGATAGAAACAACTAAAAAAGTCGACATGGAGGTCAGGGGGTCATTCATAGTCGGTTCTCCGGGTGAAACGAAAGAATCTCTTGAAAAAACTTTCGAATTTGCATTAAAAAATGATATTGATTTTATAGATTTCAGTATCTATAGAAATTTACCGGGCAATACTTTTCCTGAAAAAAATGATAAAGAAGGGGAGGAAGGTGCTTTAAACCATCCGAAAGGGATTTCTAAAAATAAACTTCGTAAAAAAGTTTCTCGAACATATAGAAAATTCTATTTTCAGTTTAATTGTATACTTAAAATATTAGAAAGAACAAAAAGTCCCGGAAATTTGGCAAATAATTTTTACAGCATCTTGTATGATGTTTTTTTGCATAAATTTTAGTTATGTCCGATAAAAAAAAATTGAAAAACTTAGGAATAATTCCGGATGGAAATAGGCGATGGTCCAGAAAAAGAGGACTTCCCACACTTTCCGGCCACAAAAAGGGAGCGAAAAAAATTAAGGAAACTGTTAGTTGGTGTCGGAAATTGGATATTCAGAAACTCACCATTTATGGATTCTCAACTGAAAATTGGAAAAGATCAGCTGAGGAAATCAACTATTTAATGGATATTTTTTTTGAGCTCGGTTCGGATCGATATTTAAAAAAGCTGAAAGAAGAAGGGGTGAAAGTTAGAGTTGTAGGAGAAGAAAGTAAAAAAATACCTGAAAAAACAAAAAAGAGTTTTGATAAGCTGGAAAGAGAAACCGAAAATCTTTCCGATTTTATTTTGAATATAGCTTTCAATTATGGTGGAAGGAGGGAAATCGTACGAGCTGTTCAAAAAATAAATGATAAAGATTGTAGAATAACTGAAGAAAATATTAGAAAGAACCTCTACGTAAAAAATTACCCGGACCTAATCATTAGGACGGGAAAGGAAAAAAGACTTTCTAACTTTCTTTTATGGCAATCTGCCTATTCGGAACTTTATTTTTCCGAATCTTTTTGGCCTGATTTTTCTGAAAATGAATTTAAAAAAATTATAAATAATTATGAGAACAGAAGTCGGAGATTTGGCAAATAATTTTGTTTATTTTCAAACTATGTTATAATAAATCAGCATGAAAATAGTAAATATAAATAGTAATTTTTTTAAAGAGTGGGTTTTCCCCGCTTTTTTTAGTATTAAATTATGACTACTTTTATATCATTTATTACAATATTTTCAGCAGTTCTGTTGTTGTATCTCTTTTTCAAATTGTTTTTTGAAAATTTATCTCCGGAAAAAACTATTTTAGCCACCATGTTTTCCGGAATAATTATCGGCTTTCTTCTTACCGGTGTTCAGGTTGAGGTTATTCCCATAGATCTGGTTTTCTTTTCTATATCTTTGCTTCTGGTCTATGCTTATTCTTCCGCTTTTGACTCAAAGGAAGTTGAAGAAGGAAACAATAATAAGAAAAGTATGGAAAAATTGAATCGTGTCGATCGAGTAGCGACCGATATTACAAAAAGTAAAAAGGTAGTTTTTGAGAAAATTGAGAAAAACAGCGATCTTGATGAGTATTTTTTTCTAAAAATTGAATTTGAGAAAGGGAATGTGAGCAGTAAAAAATTCAAGGAAAGATATATGAATTTTTACAATATGAAAGTCTTTAATTTCAGTGAAAAATTTTTAAAAAAATATTTTAATTTTTTAGAAATAGGGGAGACGGATTTAAGAAAGATATTGAAAGTTCTTTCCGGCATTAAAAATAAAAATGGCAAGAGGACGGTACAGCTGGCTTTTGCAAGCAAGCTTATTCATACTGTTGATGCTGATTTTCCTTTGTACAATTCTGCCGTGAGTGAATATTTTAATCTAAATATAACAAATGGAACAATAGAAGAAAAAATAGATTCTTCGGTTGATATTTATCAGGAATTGATAAGTTATCACAAAGCTTTGGCAAATAGGGAGAAAGTAAAAAAAGCAATGAATGATTTTCGTGAAGATAAAAACCTCAAAGAAGGAATTCTATCGGATGCGAAATTGATCGACTTATTTATCAAAGCGATTCAGAAGATATAAACTGATTTTTTTTGGGATCAGACCGGCCTTCGGGCCGGTTTTTATTTTAAATTTGGATTGATAAATTTGTCGTTATTATTTCTACGGGAAAAAGTTTATATTATTTTATTATCGGTATTTTTGTATCTCATAACTAAAATATTTACAAAAATGAATATTTATTGTATAAATACCCAATAGTAAGAAAAAAAGGGGGTGAAAATAATGAAAGAGATCATTAACAAGATATCCGAAATAGGGGTGGCCGAAACTGATGCCCGGACTGCGAAGGAGCTCGCCGATCAGTTGATAGAAATTCACCGGGCTACTTATGAGAACGATTGTGTTATTCGGTTTATAAATGAAAAGGATCGAAATAGTTTGAAGTTCAATCTTGATACACAAAGTTATAACATATTTTTAGCTGGCTTGAATGACAAGGTGTCAGTTGTCGAGTTTCCTTTTTTTGATTTTTACTCTTCACGTCCCTTGTCCAGGAAAGAGAAACTATTAAGTATTATTTTTCACGAAATGAGACACAGGGCTCAACAGGGCGGAATTGACCTTTTCAGACCGGAATCAAAGATGTCTTCAGTCATGCTTAAAGAAATATTGAGAAGGATGTCTTTCATGACCGGAGGCCTCTTTTGGGAACAAATGATTATTTATGAAAAGCGAGAATTTGATGCGAAGTTTATAACCGCTGTTTGCTGCTCTTATTACAGGATGAATTGTAGCTTTTCAAGGCTTTCAAAAATTATTTTTTGGGAACCTAAAAAACGCCACTAAAAGGTGGCGTTTTATTTTGTCAGTCAAATTGTTAGACTTAAAATATGAATATAAGAAAAATAAAAGAAGAATTAAAAAGCTATCCGAGTTACCGGCTGAAACAAGTTAGAAGGGCTTTATTCCAAAAGGGGGTTAGCAGTTGGGAAGAAGTTAGCACGTTACCGAAACCTCTCAGAAAAAAATTAAAAAAAGAGGTGCCTCTTAGAATTAATGGTGACCGGACCCAGTCAAAAAATGGAAAAACTTCAAAAATATCCATTGTTCTGGATGACGGTTTTGAGGTGGAGTCGGTTTTGATGAAGCATGAAAAAAGAAATACGGTTTGTGTTTCTTCGCAAGCTGGTTGTAGGTTGGGTTGTAAATTTTGTGCTACCGGAAAAATGGGATTCAAACGCAACTTGAGATGGGATGAAATTATAATGCAAGCTTATTATTTTTTAAGCAAACTACCGGAAGGGGAGAGAATAGACAATATTGTTTTTATGGGCATGGGGGAACCTTTTTTGAATTATGAAGCCGTTATGAAGGCGATCGGAATATTTAACAGCGAAGATTGTTTTAACATGGGGGCCAGGAATTTATCAATATCAACGGTGGGAATACCCTCCAAAATAAAAAAATTTACAGATGAAAATATTCAAGTAAATTTAGCGATTTCCTTGCATGCTCCCGACAACGAACTTCGATCCCGTCTCGTGCCCGTAAATGATAAATATCCCTTGGAGAATGTCTTTGAAGCAGTTGATCATTATCTAAATAAAACAAATCGAAAAATAATGTTCGAGTATCTTTTGTTACATAAAGTAAATGATGGGACTGATCAAGCTCGTCAGTTGGCAAAATTAATAGGAGGTCGTCTTTCTGTTGTTAATTTGATTTCTTACAATCCGACGGGCGATTTCAAAAAATCGTCGGAAAAGAGGAGGGATAAATTTAAAAAGATATTAAAAAAAGAAGGAATAGAAGTGAGTGAGAGAAAAAGCTTTGGACGGGACATAAATGGAGCTTGTGGCCAATTGGCAAACTAATTTTGTTTTATTTTTTTTGATTGAAGTTTTTTATTCTTTTGATTATAATTAAAAAAATCTATTTTATTTAATAAATATATATGAATAAAAAATTGATAATTGCTCTAATAACTATTTTCATAATCGCGATTGTTTTTATTTTTAATTTAGATTATTTGTCTGAGTCGTTAGTTGGGGAGGATTGGGAATGTGGAGACCAGCTTGTTGATAATAGAGACGGAACAATGTATTCTACGACTGAAATAGGTGATCAGTGCTGGATGTCATCAAATTTAGAGCATGACAATAATCA
Source organism: uncultured Candidatus Saccharibacteria bacterium (assembly GCA_964507105.1). Lineage (GTDB taxonomy): Bacteria > Patescibacteriota > Minisyncoccia > Minisyncoccales > PWPS01 > PWPS01. The sequence goes on from CAZDOR010000008.1 coordinate 18,483, forward strand.
ATGTACTGAGAATGAGTTTGAGCAAGGGGATTGGTGTGGTTTTTATGATAATGACACCGGCGCTGGTGCTCATTATTTATATCAATGGGAGGCAGCTACGGGGGCTTGTCCCGAGGGGTGGAAGCTACCCTCTGATAAAGATTATAAAAGATTGGAAATGAGCTTAGGAGTGCGGGAAAAAGAAATTGATAAAATGATGAGTTTCAGAGGTCGATTCGATCAGGTTAGTTCAGCTTTGGTGAATCGCAGTTATCCTGAAATTAAGATTGCAGATAGCAGAAGATTTGGAGAGTCCGGTTTTAATGTTAGGTTTTCGGGCGTCCGGCACTTAGATGGATCTTTTGATAATTTTGGCAAAGCTGTTAATTTTTGGACTTCCACAGAATATAATTCAAATGTGATTGCTCGTGGGATTCGAAAAGATAATTTTGGAATTTTACGATTTCATCACGAACCTAAATTTGGTGCTTCAGTTCGCTGTATAAAAAAATAAACTTACTCTTGTTTAAATACTTTTAAGCATTTGACAGGTTTGTCAAATGCTTTATACTATACATCAGTAATGTATAATAAAATATAAAAAATGAATAATGGTAAAATTATAAATCGTCTAAAAAGAGCCGAGGGTCAAGTGAAAGCAGTTCGAAAGATGTATGAGGATGATAAAGATTGTTTGGATATAATTCAACAACTCACTGCTTCGAGATCAGCACTAAATAAGGTGGCGGTAATCATACTGAAAAAGGAGCTGGATTCTTGTTACCGGGGAGAGGAAAAAGAAAAGCTTGATGCAATATTAAAAAATATTATTAATTTAAATTAAATTTATGGCTATAAAACTAACCGACCAAAATTTTGAAGAAGAGGTTTTAAATAACGAAGATCCGGTTCTTGTTGATTTTTGGGCACCATGGTGTGGGCCGTGTAAGATGCTTTCACCTGTAATTGATAAATTGTCTGAAATTTACGATGATAGAGCCGTGAAAATAGGAAAATTAAATGTTGATAAAAATAAGGAGACGGCTTCGAATTACGACGTAAGCGGCATTCCCACCCTTATTTTCTTCAAGGATGGAGAGCCGGTAGAAAAAACAGTAGGAGCAAAGTCGTTGGACGAATTGAAAGGTTTAATAAATGACTATTTATGAAGGAGCAGCACTATGTTTGATAAGCGTGAGTTGATTATAATAGGTGCGGGGCCGAGTGGTCTCACCGCTTCAATATATGCTTCCAGGTACGGATTGAATGTTTTGGTTTTAGGCGCTAATCACGGCGGGACGATTACTGATGCACATAAAGTATGCAACTTCCCGGGGTATCCGGAAATTCCCGGGCCCAAGTTAGGTTTGAAGATTAAAAAACATGCCATAAAAGAAGGGGTGGATTTAAAGATGGAAAAAGTTGACCGACTTAAGAAAAAAGAGCAAAATTTTTTATTGGAGACTAATTTGGGAGGAAAATATTCAACTAAAAATTTAATTGTAGCGACCGGAACAAAAAGGAGAAAGTTGGGATTAAATAGAGAGAATGATTTTTTGGGAAGTGGGGTTTCTTATTGCGCTACCTGTGACGGAAAATTTTTTGAAAATCAGAAAGTTGGTGTGATAGGCGGGGGAAATGCCGCTACTACTGCAGCACTATATTTGTCCGAATTAGCTGAAAAAGTTTATCTTATTTACAGGGGTAACAAGTTGAAGGCGGTAAAATCCTGGCAAAATAAAATTGTGAAGCAAGATAATTTGGAAGTTATTTACGGGACCGAGGTTGAAAGGCTAAACGGAAATAATCACTTAGAATCGGTTAATCTTTCTCAAAGTTACAATGGAAGCAAAAAACTTGATTTGGAAGGACTTTTTATAGAGATAGGATCGGTTCCGAATGTCGACATTTTTAATCAACTGGAATTGACTAAGGATGACAAAGGTTACATCAAGGTTGATAATGAACAGAAAACATCTGTTGAGTCCGTATGGGCCGCGGGAGATGTTACAACAAACTCTAATTATTTTAAACAAGCTGTCGTTTCCAGCGGTGAGGGGGCGGTGGCTGCAAATAGTGTTTATAAAGAAATAAAAGGTTAACCATGTCTGATTCTTGGAAAAATTACACAATAAAAATTAACGAGATTGCAAAACGTTTAAATCTTTCGGAAAGTGAAAAAGAAAGCTTGATGGAGCCTGATAGAATTTTGAATTTTGAAGTCAGTGCGAAAAATAAAAAATATCATGGTTTTAGAGTTCAGTTTGACAATTCCCGGGGACCATATAAAGGGGGGATCAGATTTCATCCCGACATTAATTTGGATGAAATCAAGGCTCTTTCCGCTTGGATGGTTATAAAAACCGCTCTTGTTGATGTTCCCTTTGGCGGAGGGAAGGGAGGAGTTAAAGTTGATCCCCGCCGGTTGTCGGATGCGGAATTAAAAGAAGTTTCCGAAGATTTTGTGAGGAATACTTTTGATCATATTGGTCCGGAAAAGGATATCCCCGCTCCCGATGTAGGAACCAATTCTAAGGTATTGAATTGGATGGTAAATGAATATGCCAGATTGTCCGGAGAAAAAGAATCCGCTCTTGCCTGCTTTACCGGAAAAGATGTTTCTGCCGGTGGTTCTCATGGAAGAGAAGAAGCGACCGGTCGCGGTGGAACATATATTTTAAAATTTCTCTCAGAAAAAATGGAAAAGAGAGGGGGTACCGTTGCTGTTCAGGGATTTGGCAATGTAGGTTCGGAGTTTGCGAGTTCCGTGGGAAAATTTGATGTGGTTGCCGTTTCCGATTCTCGAGGTGGATATTTTTTTGAGAAAGGAATCGATATAGTAAAATTAAAAGAATGTAAAAAGAAAGGCGAGTCAGTTGTTGAGTGTGGTAAAAAGGTCCATCCGAGAGGAAAAGAGATAAGCAACAAGGAAATTTTGGAGTTGAATGTGGATGTTCTGGCTCCGGCAGCGCTGGAGAATGTGATTACATCTGAAAATGCTAACTACATCAAAGCGGATATAATTATCGAAATGGCCAATGGACCGACTACGGTTGAAGCTGATAAAATTTTAAAACGAAAAGGAGTTATTTTAGTGCCGGACATACTTGCTAATTCGGGGGGAGTTACGGTTTCTTACTTCGAATGGTTGCAAAATCGAAGAAAAGAAGAATGGTCTCGAAAAAAGGTGATGAAAAAATTAAATAAAAAGATGAAAACGGCCTTTGATGAAGTTTGGAAGCGGAGCGATAATAAGTCTAATCTTAGAAATTCATCGTATGAAATTGCAGCTCAACGAATAATTAAAAGTTAATAATAAATTGTGCAAAGAATTTTTATAAATAGAACTAAAAACTTTTTCTGGGGGTTGCCGGGACTACTTTTTATTTTGGCATTTGCAATTTTACTATTTGCAATTTTTAGAGGAGCATTTTGGATTATGGAATCAGTCCTACCTCTCCTTGTGCATTTTAGTTGGTTTTTATCCATTCTCATCGTTGTCGTTATTCTTCCGATGGCACTTTTTGAAAGCACTCGAAAGCGTTCCGTGTCAGCTCTTGAAAAATCCTCCGTCTTTTTTGGAATTACACTTTGGATTTATTGTGCACTAACTACTTACATTCTTTGGGGTTTTTTAGGTTTGTTTATCGGGCTGGTGATTTTTGGAGTGGGAGTTGGACCACTTGCTGTTTTAGCCGCTTTGATCAGCTTGGAGTGGTCTATTTTGGGAGTGATAATCTATTTAATTATTTTTACTTTCGGAACCAGAATCTTAGCGAATAAAATCAAAGAAGATAAGGGCTCGAAAAAGCATGGTAATTTTATTGATTCCGATATAATAACCTATTGCGGAAACTGTAACACAAGAATAGAAGACAACTTTGATAAATGTCCGAATTGCGGAGAAACAATAAATTAAAATCCTTATTTGACATTACATTACCCTTATGTTATAAGTTAATAAGTTCATTAACAAAAAATATTGGAAAGGAGTGATTGGAATGAAAATTAAAGTTTTGGCTTTGCTTTTGACCTTTTTAATAATTCCATTTTTTATTGGTGCTTGTGATGGAAACGGTGCTGAAGACCCCGTTGAAATGGCTGTTCTTGATTTGTCGATAACCGGTGAAGGTGAAGTTGACGGACTAACGGAGGGAGAAAATCAAGTTGAGCAAGGTGCTGTAGTTGAATTGAAGGCGAAACCCGCTGAGGGTTGGACTTTTTCTGAATGGCTGGGGAATGTGCAGGAAGCCGATGACAAAGAAACCTCAATAAGTATGGAAAGTGATGAAGAAGTTGAAGTAGTTTTTGAAGGCAATATCAATGTTGATTATCTTGCAGGACGATCTGAAACTTACCATGGTCTTTACTGGAATTATTTCTTTGAGGTTCAGAACCTTACTGACGAAGAGGTTTCGGAGGTTTTTACTCTCCACTTCAATAATAGAAAGGTTGATGAATTATCAATTGATTTGGAAGCGGGAGAGATAAAAGAAATTGCTTTCTATAATCACAGCTCGGATCTTCTTGAAGACGAAGATCTCCCCGGAACCTATCCGATAGAATTAAAAAGAGACGGTCAGGTTTTATTTGATATGGATTTAGAAATAAATGTAGAGGACGGTGCCTATTATAGGTTTGCCGGCCCTCGAGAACCCCCGCATACCGAATGGGGCGAGGATGATGATTATGGAGAGTATTATATGGTTTACCATCAAATAGCCAATGTAGGCGATGAGAAAGAAGAGGGAGGAACAAGATTATTCTGGCTGGAAGACGAAGACGGAGAAAAAGTTGATATCGGCCTGGAAGAAAGCCTATATGTTCTCGAGATGGAGCCGCTTGAGTTGGAGCCCGGTGATGTTTATAAGGAAGCTCTTATTGCTTGGCCTGAATACCGGGAGCTGGAATCGGGAGAATATACCGTGTTTATTGAAATTAAAGAGACAGGAGAAAAAATAAGCTCAACTTTCACGTGGTAGCAAAGCAAATCCCGGCCCCCAAAAGGGCCGGTTTTTTCTATTAAATAAAATTTACTGCAAAAAGAAGTAGGTTATATTAATCAGTCGGTGGATTTTTGTTCACTATACGCTGTCTGATATACTGAAATAATAACTATAAATTATTTGATTTGCGTAGCGGATAAAAAACTTTACAAAAATAAAAAAATTAATTAATAAAAGATGAAAAAAGAAAAATATAACGAGCTAATAATGGTAATAAAAAGGAATAATTTGTTTAGAGGAGATGATTTTCAGGGCTTTAAAGGTGCTGAAGGTATCAACTTTCAAGAAAGGATTTTGAACAATTACAATTATGTAAAAAGGGGAGAGGCGGAAAATTGTGAAGAATTAAAACAACCCATAGGATACTCTGTGTTGGTTAACCGAGAAGGAGGTGTTTTTGCTTATCAACGAGCAAAAAATAATGATAATTATACGGAGAAAAGACTCCAGGGAAAATGGTCTTGGGGGGTTGGAGGGCACATAGACAAGCAGGATGATGAAGGGAAAAACCCCATAAAGGCGAGTACGATGAGAGAGTTAAGGGAAGAGGTAAATGTTGATGGAAAAATAAAAAAGATGGGAGTTTTGGGATACATAAACGATGATTCCGATAGTGTCGGCAGGGTCCACTTCGGAATTCTCTATATGGTAAAGATTAACGGCTCGGTTGAAGCCAATGACAATGAAATAACCAATGAAGGATTGAGAAGCGTTTCGGAACTGAAACAGATTATTGATGATGAAAGTGAAGATGTGGAAGAGTGGTCCAAAATAGCGCTGGAACTTTTGGAAGAAATTTTATAATTGAAATAAATATGGAAGACACTTATTTCATAAACGGTGAATATAAAGAGGTGGACGATCCGCAAATTACCCCCGATAACATCGGCCTGCTCAGAGGGTACGGAATTTTTGAGTTTATGAGAACCTACAACGGAAAACTTTTCAGGTTTGACGAGCACATGGATAGACTTTTTAGCTCTGCACGCATGATGAACATGGAGATCCCTTATGGTAGAAATCGAATAAGAGAAATTACCGAAAAACTAAAAGAGAGAAACGGAATGGATAATTATTCAATAAGGGTAGTCATAACCGGAGGTAGAGTAATTTCGCATACGGGCTACAACCCAAAGACTCCCACCTTTATGGTTTTGTGTGAACCCCCCAAGTCATTGCCTGAAAAGTATTACGGCCGAGGGGTGGAGCTGTTAACTTTGAGACATCAAAGAATACTTCCGGAAGCAAAGTACACCAATTACATACTACCGATTTCCAAAAAAGAAGAGCTGGAAGAAAAAGATAAGTTTGATTTTTTATATGTTGATAACGGAAAAGTTTTGGAAAGTGTAACCAGTAATTTTTTTCTGATAAAAGAAAAAAAACTAATCACTCCCGAAGAGGGGGTTTTAAAGGGAATAACTCGCGATTTGGTTATTGAACTCGCAGAAAATCATTTTGAAATTATAAAAAGGGATATTGAGGTGTCCGAATTAAGTGAGGCGGACGAGGCCTTTTTAACAGCGACAATTAAAGAGGTTCTTCCGGTAGTTAAAATTGATGAAACCGTGATAGGTGACGGTGGAGTAAGAAAAGAAACCAAAAAAATTATGAGTTTGTTTAAAAGATATGTAGACAATTACTGAGTTGACATTTATTCGTTTTCTTTTATAGTATTTAAAAGACTTGAGCATATCAAAACAAAGGGGGTATCAAAATGAAATGTGTTGGCTGCGGAACCGATATGGAGTTGACTACGGGAGATATCAAATTGCAATGGTCAAGAGAAAGACTAAAGGTTATGAATATTGAACTTCACGTTTGCTCTAATTGCGGATTTTATGAGATTGATCCGGATGACCAGCAATTGATTCATCAGGTAGGTGAAAAGCTTTCCGCATACATTGATAAGATTGATTTGAGCGCATTGAGGAGATTTCAAACAATTCCGAGTCATTTTGAGGGTTTAATGTTATGTAAAAAAAGGAGGATCGTTTTACTTAAAGTCTGAGCTCGAAGCCTCGCAATTGCGAGGCTTTTATTTTGCTTTAAATCGGGTTATAATTCTTAAAGGTGTTATCTTTATAAACTGATTTGAAATTAATTAATATGGATAGTTACAATTGGAATCTTTCTTTACTTTCCAAGAAGGTTGGTTCTAAAGATTTTAAAGAAGAAAAGGAAGAAATATGTGCAAAGGTTGATGAGTTTATTGAAAAATGGAAAGAAAAAGACTTTTTATCTAATGAAAATATTCTTAAAAAAGCGCTTGATGATTATGAAAGTCTTATGGCCGATCCGGGAACTTCCGGAAAAATGGGTTATTTTTACTTTCTGAAAAGATCCTTAAATCAAAGTGATAGCGAACTTCAAGCCAAACTTAAAAAAATAGAAGAGTTTTCCAAACGCCAAGAGAACAGATTGAGGTTTTTTACTTATCGCATATCCAAGGCGGATGGTAAAAAACAAAAAAAATTTTTAAATTCAAAAAAACTGAGTAAGTATAAAAATTTTATAAAAAAGCTTTTCCGAGTAGGAGAATATACTTTATCTGAAAAAGAAGAAAAGATTTTATTTTTAAAATCAGGTCCGGCTTATTCTAATTGGGTGGATATGGTAAACAGATTTTTATCTGAAGAAATTCGTAAGGTCTTAACGCCCGAGGGTGAAAAAGAAAAGAGTTTTTCGGAAATAGTTAGTTTGATGAATAATAAAAATAAAAGTATTAGAGATAGTGCCGCAAAGGCTTTTAACGATATTTTGGAAAAAAACTCTGAAGTAGCGGAAGCAGAATTAAATTCGGTGTTAGAGAATAAAAAGATAGATGATAATCTGAAAGGGTTTAAAAGGCCGGACATGAACAGAATAATAAGTGATGACATAGAAAAGGAAACCGTAGATATTTTAATTAATGCAGTTTCTGAAAATTTTAGTGTAGCGAAAGATTATTATAGATTAAAAGCAGATCTTTTCGGGGTTAAGAAACTGAAGTATCATGAAAGGAATGTTCCCTACGGAAATTTGAGCGTCAACTATCCTTTCAATGATGCCAAAAAATTAATACGTAAAGTTTTGGGTCGTTTGGATAAAGAATTTTTAACCCTCTTCGATAAATTTTTGGATGGAAGAATTGATTTACATCCTAAAAAAGGAAAAAAGGGTGGTGCTTTTTGTACTCATAATCTAATAACTCAACCGGTTTATATTTTAATGAATTACACCGGTAAACTCGAAGACGTTTTAACTTTGATACACGAAACGGGACACGGAATAAACAATGAATTAATGGGGAAAGAGCAAAACTCCTTGAATTTCGGAGTTTCTACTTTTACTGCTGAAGTTGCCAGTACATTTTTTGAAGATTTTATAATTGAGGAGATAAAAAAAGAAGTGAGCGCTGATTTGAAATTGGCTGTTTTAATGAATAAATTAAATAGAGATGTCTCCACTATTTATAGACAAATTGCCGCTGTAAACTTTGAGAGAGAGCTACACAAGGGTTTCAGAACGAGAGGGTATCTATCCAAGGAAGAGATAGGAAAGCTTTTTAAGGCACATATGAAATCCTATATGGGAGATTATGTTGAGCAATCGGAAGGGTCCGAAAATTGGTGGGTTTATTGGTCTCATATCAGGAAATTTTTCTATAATTATAGTTATGCCGGAGGCCTCTTGATCTCCAAATCATTACAAAAAAAAGTAAAGGAAGATCCCACTTATATAGAAGAGGTAAAAACTTTTTTAAGAGCGGGAACGTCCGAACCACCCAAAGAAATTTTTAAAAGAATGGGCTTAAACATTCAAAGTGAGGATTTCTGGAATCGAGGACTAAATGAAACTAAAAAGTTGCTAAAAGAGGTAAGGAGGTTATCTGAAAAATAGTAATAATTTAACAGGCAAAACCTCTTTTCAGGGGTTTTTTTTATTTGAAAAGATTAGAGCAAATAGAGAACGGAGTTTACATTTCTGTTTTTATATGTTATCTTAATAGTAATGATTATTAATAATAATTAAATAATTTATGAAAAAAGAACAAGACACCCCAAAAGAAACGGAAGAAGAAAAAGAAGATTCTAAAATGCCCTTAATCGGTGAAAAAGCACCTACTTTTAGTGCTAAAACTACACAGGGAGATATAAATTTTCCCGATGATTTTGAAGGAAATTGGGTAATCCTTTTTAGTCACCCGGCTGATTTTACTCCGGTTTGTTCTACCGAATTTATGACATTTGCAAATATGGAGGATAAGTTTGAAGAAATCAACACTAAATTAGTTGGGCTTTCCGTTGATGGACTACATTCTCATATTGCTTGGCTTAGAACCTTGAAAGAAAAACTTACTCATAAAGGAATTGAGAACGCTCAAGTTAACTTTCCCTTGATAGATGATGTTAGTATGGATGTAGCTAAAAAGTACGGAATGGTTCAACCCGAAGAAAGTAAAACGGAAGCGGTGAGAGCGGTTTTCGTAATTGACCCGGAAGGAGTAATCAGAACGCTGCTTTACTATCCACTTAGTTTGGGAAGAAACTTCGATGAGCTTTATAGGATAGTAGTTGGGCTTCAAACTGCGGATAAGTTCGATGTAGCTACGCCTGCCGATTGGCAACCGGGTGATGATGTAATCGTTCCTCCGGCAGGAACATCGGAGGAAGCCGAGGAAAGGATGAACGATGACTCAATAACTTGTGATGATTGGTTTTTCTGCAAGAAAAAATTATCAGAAGAAAAAGTCAAAAAAAATATTAAAAATTAATCAACTAAAAACTTATGAAACACAAATTACCCGATCTCTCATATTCTTATGATGGACTGGGATCTTTCATCGATGAAAAGACGATGAAGATTCATCACACTAAACATCACCAGGGGTATGTGGACAAATTAAACAAAACCTTGCGGAAGACTAAGTTTGAAGACTGGTCCCTGGAAGATCTTCTTAAAGGTTTGCAGGATCTTCCCGACGAAATAAAGACATCCGTTAGAAACAACGGTGGAGGCCACTCCAATCACATTCTTTTCTTCAGGGGGATGACTCCTGAAGGAAAAAACAAGCCGGAAGGTAATCTTTTAGAAGCTATAAGAAAATCCTTCGGTAGCTTTGAAGAGTTCAAAGGTGAGTTCGAGGAGGTAGCCGGATCTCATTTTGGATCCGGGTGGGCTTGGTTGGTAGAAACCGGAGACGGTTTAGAAGTCTACTCAACCAGAGGTCACAACAGTCCGATCACGGATGGTTATCAACCAATCTTGAACTTGGATGTGTGGGAGCATGCTTATTATTTGAATTACCAAAACAAAAGAGGTGATTACGTAAAGAATTTTTGGAATGTAGTTGATTGGGATGAAGTTGAGAGCAGGTATTAGAGATGAGAAAAAGCCCGGTGAAGTTTCCGGGCTTTTTTTAATTGAATTGATTTCTTATTTTTCCTACAATTATAAAAGAGTTAATAATAAAATAATAAAAAATAATATGAGAGTAGGAATAGTCGGAGGAGGTTTTAGTGGGCTTTTAGCGGCTTATCGTTTATCACAAAAAAATATTTCTTGCATTTTATTCGAAGAGGATTGGCGATTGGGGGGGAGGTTTGATATTGCAGTAAAGGGGATTACTCCATCTCTTCATCCTGAATTTAATAAACTTATAAAAGAATTGGGAGTAGAAGCTTCTTTAACCCCCCTGGGTGGAAAAAATATCGGTATCATGAACTCTGAAGATATTATGGCAATTACTGAAGAAAATTTGAAAAAAATGGTTGCTTCGTTTTCTAAAAGGGATCAGGAAATATTCCGTAAAATGAAAAAAGATGCGATGAAAATAAAAATAAATCCCTTTGAGATATCGGAGGTAAAAGAGTGCAGAGATATGACAATGGAAAATTATCTACAAGATGCTTCAGAAGCATTTATCAAAGAGGTGGTTCATGTGTTGCTTAATTTTACTTTTATGCATCCGATAGATCTTTCTCGAATTTCTGCTTTGGATGGTCTGTTTCATTTACGTATAGCAATGGAGTATGCCAGGCCGGAATCCAAAACATTCGGAAAAGATGAAGGAATTGAGATAATAACCAGTATTTTAGAAAAAAAACTTCGAGATGAAAAAGTGGAATTAAATACCTCTTCTCAAGTTAAAAAAATAGAAGATGAAGATGGAAAAAAACTTATTCATTTCGAAAAAAACGAAAAAGACTTTTCCGAAAAAGTTGATAAAGTACTTATCACCGTCCCGGCAACCAAAGTAAATGAAATAGATCCGGAGTTGGATGCGGGAGTCGGAATATTTTACGAAAAAACAGAATACTTTTTTGTAGAAGGTGAAAAAAGGACGGATAAGCGGATAATTTTAGGTTCTCCCAATGATAACCCTTCCAATATCAGGTTTTTTTTCGACACCTACAATGAGGGGCAACAAATCTTCCCTATGAATAAGGAAAAAGATATTGATTTTTCTCGGCTCTATGAGAGCTATGAGATAATAAGCAAATCCGAAAAATCTCATATCTTTCCGACTTTCGCCGGAGGAGTCAGAGCACCCGAAATAAGAACGAATAAAAAAAACATTTATCTCGCCGGTGACTATTTTTACTTTCCGATTATAGAAACTGCACTTAGAACCACGGAAAAAGCGGTTAAGGTGATGACTCAGAACGTAAACTAAAATTTGTTTTTTGTAGATAATTATGAAAAATAATACAACCATCAAAGATAAAAAACATATTCGAAGATGTATTCAACTTTCGAAGAACGCATTGGAGAGGGATGATAATCCATTTGGTGCTTTAATAGCTAACGAAGATGGAGTTTTGGTTGAGTCGGAAAACAAAATTAAGGAAAACGATGTTACAAACCATGCCGAAATAGTGGTAATGAGAAAAGCTCAGAAAATGCTAAAAACCGATGATTTTACCGGTTATACGATTTATTCCAATTGCGAGCCGTGTCCAATGTGCTCGTTTATGATTAGGGAATTAAAATTTAGCAGGGTTGTTTTTGCAGTTAAGTCTCCACACATGGGAGGATTCAGTAGATGGAATATATTGGAAGATAAAGACTTACTGAAGTTCGAACCGATTTTTAGTGACCCCCCAAAAATAGTGGCGGGGCTTTTGGAAGAGGAAGCCGAAAAAGTTTTCGATAAAGCCGGATGGACAATGCAGGAGGGGATTAAAAATTAAATTGAATAAGTATGAATTTAACAAAAAAAACAGATGAATTGGCAGTAGCGGTAAAAGAAACGAATCAATATAAAAACTATAAAAGGGCCAAAGAAAATTTTGAGAAAAATCCCGAATCCAGAAACCTTTTGAACAATTTCAAAAAAGCGAAAAGCGAGTTAGCCATCCTTAAAGATGGAGGTTTTGATGGTGTAGAAGAACAACAAAAAAAAGTTGATAAGCTTTCAAACCGGGTTTTGAATAACGAAGAAATTCAAGAGTATTTAAAAACTAAAAAAAATTATCAGCAATTAGTAGAACAGATTGCTGCCGCTTTAAGTCATAAAATAGATTTCCCGGTAAATATGCCCAAAAAAACTTCTTGTTGTGGGTAGTTATCTATGAGAGTAGGATATCCGTGTATAAATCTATCTTTGGATTGTAGGGCCGGTAGAACTTTCAGATTGAAGTCTTATTCTAAAGACAAGCTCGTAAAAACGGTGAGGGGAAATTTGGATTGTTTGGAAAAGATGATTGATTACAACATAAATCACGATTTGTTATTTTTAAGAATAACTTCCGACTTAATTCCGTTTGCTTCTCATCGGATAAATAATTTTAATTGGCAATCTAAGTTTGAGGATAGATTTGCAGAAATTGGAAAAAAGATAAGGGATGCCGATATGAGGATAACCATGCATCCGGGTCAATACACCGTACTTAATTCTAATAAAGAAAGGGTTTTTAAAAAGGCTGTAAAGGAAATAATTTATCATGTGGACGTGCTGGATCTTTTAGAGCTGGATAAAAAAGCGAAGGTAAATATTCATATTGGAGGTGTTTACGGAGATAGAGAGATGAGCATGGACAGGTTTGTAAGTAGATATAAGGGTCTCAGTCAAAGGATTAAGGATAGATTAATTATAGAAAATGATGAGAAGAGTTATTCTGTGTCTGATTGTTTAAAAATTTCAAATAAAACGGGTGCTCCGGTAACTTTTGACAACCTCCACCACAAGATAAATAACAATGGAGAAGATTTGCCCCAATTATTAGCGGAAGTTTTTAAAACCTGGAAAAAGGAGGACGGTCTACCCATAGTTCATTACAGCTCTCAAAAACCGG
>CAZDOR010000009.1:0-25243 GCA_964507105.1 uncultured Candidatus Saccharibacteria bacterium
TCGGAATAAAATCGATATTATTCCAAAATAATAATGACTTTTTTGATAAAATAAACCGATTAATTAATCAAGAGCTTTAAGCTTAGAGATTATTTATAAAAAACAATTATAAAACTTAGAAAAAGTAGCGGAAAATTTAATGAAAAGATCAATTTTTTGTTCTAATATATTTAAAAATGGAAAATGAGATAACATCCAAACTAAATATAAGCCACTTATCGAAAGAAAAACAAAGTGAAATAATTGAAAAACTCGAAAAAATGATAACAGTGAAGCTTGCAGGAGAAATGCTGAAAAGGCTTTCTGAAGAAAATAAAGAGGAGTATTCTGAATTGCTGGAACAGGTACTAAATAAAAATAACCCCAAAAAGATGAGGCATTTTATATCTGAAAGAATTGGCAATTATGAAGGTTTGTTAAGAAATATTTCTCGAGAGGTTATAAGTGAATTTGAAAAAAAGAAAATTAAATTTGGGCTGTTATCAAAATTCAAGAAAGAAATGAAGGGAGAAATTTTAGATATCGGGTGTGGTATTGACCCTTTCAAAGGTATGGAGGTCCTGGATAATGATAGCATTAAAAAAGCAGTAGCAATAGATCCCAGTAGGGTTGCTATTCAATATCTTAGGAAGCATAAAAAACATCCAAAGATTGATTATTTATCGATTAAAGCCTGCGACCTACCGGGATTAGGAGAGAAGTTCGACTATATATTTTGTTTTTGTTCATTGGAGCATTTCGAAGACCTTTTTGATAACTTACAAGGAATTAAAAGCGTTTTGAAAAAGAAAGGGAAGGTGCTGTTTGGGGAGGTGATTGTAGAAAAACTCAAAAATGAAGATGAGGAGAATAGAGAGCTAAGAAGAAAAAAAATAAAAAAGAATGGAAAAGAAATTAAAAAAATAACAAATTCAATTTTGGAGAGGGCTCCGGAACTATTAGAAAAGGAGGCTCTTCAAATAGCAATATATTATTCCAAGGAGGGTTTTGAGTTTAATTCCGACAAAGAAATAAAAAATAAAATTAATGAAGCCGGATTTAAATTGATAGAAGAAAGCGATGTTATTGATGGATTATGGACAGGAGTTTTTGGGTTGAAATTATGATTTTTTAATAAAATAAATTATTTTAATTAATCGATGATTTAAATTTAAAAGAAATTTATAAAAATAATAAATAAAATTATGATTCAGGGACTTTTAGTAATTTTTGGACTATATTGCCTTATAACGGGGAAAATAAAAATATCTTCACGCAAGGAAATCGGAAGCCCTCATTCAAGAATTTTGGGGTTATTGTTTTTGGTTTACGCCATAGGTATGAATTATCTACCGATGGAGACTCTTTACTTGGTTTTTTATTACAGTTCTTTGGTGCTATTTTCAGTGATAACAATAGCCACCGGAGAAACCAACGAATTACCGGAAAGTGTGGGGGATGAAAAAAGCAGAGAGACAAAGCGTAATATTGTTATTTTAATTTTATTTATTTTGGGAATTGCTTTAGCTATGTTTTTCTTAACTTAATTTTTTAGTTAAAGAGAATAGTGTGATATAATTTCAGAAATACAATAATTAGATAAGCAAAATGAAGAAAAATAATTTTAAAAATTACGGCACATACAGCAAAGAAGCTGCTGACAACTTCAGAAAAAAATTGGAAAAAATGGGAATTCCGGTAAAAGTACAGTATCCCGGCACCAATGTGGGAACCTCTACGACCGGAAATGCTTATTCCTCAACAGTCTCTTTTTTAATCAGAGAATCAGATTTTGAAAAAGCGGAAAAAATAAGAAAAGAAATAAAAATAGAAAGATTACCCGAAGATAGGTTAAAAAAATAATTTACAAATAAATAAATTATAGATAACTGCAATTAACTTTCCTGTCGGGTAGGGATAATAATAGAAGCAGGCAAAAATAAAATGGAGAAATTAAAGAAAATTGTCCGTCAATTCGGTTGGAATGATTTGAAAAAAGATTTTAAGAATTATAATCTTAACTCCTTCGGTTCCGATTTTTCAGCCGGTCTTTTGGTAGCAGCAGTTGGGTTTCCCTCCTTAATGGCTTTCGCTATGCTTGCCGGACTAAGTCCGGTTTACGGTCTTTACAGCTTTATTGTTGCTGCAATAGTAGGAACGTTCGTAGGAATATCAAAATATATGGTGCTCGGTCCGACGAATGTAATTGCACTCATGATAGCTAACACATTCGGGTCACTGGCCATTACGGGGTCCGCCAAATTGGAGGTGGTTTTTCTTTTAACTTTAATGGTTGGAGTAATACAGATTGTTCTTTCATTTTTGGATTTCGGGGAGGTTTCCAATTACATATCCCGATCAGTTATTTCCGGGCTAATGACGGGTATCGGAGTCATTATAGCTGTCGGACAGTTGGTCAGAGTACTGGGCCTGGAGGCAGCTAAAAATGGAAGTGTTTTCAACTCCTTACAGCGCATATTCACTAACGTGCAAAGATTCAACTTTCACACTTTACTGGTAGCTCTCATAACTTTTTCCGTAATCTTGATTGTAAAAAGCTTTTCTCAGAAAGCTCCCTCTTATCTAATAGGAGTTGTGGTTTCCGCAATTATAGTTTATTTTGCCGGTCTGGAAAGTCAAGTAGCCCTGGTAGAGCCAGTAGAAGCTTCTTTTCCCGGCTTTAATCTTCCAACCGTCGATTTCGAATTAATGATGAATCTTTCCAGTTATGCTTTTGCTATAGCGATGCTTGGATTTTTGGATGTCCTGATAGTGACCGAATTCAATGAAAAAGGGGCAATTGAATCGGACCAAGCAAATAAAGAATTAGCCGGGATGGGGCTTGTCAATGTAGCTTGTTCGTTTTTTAACGGATTTGCCGGCGGAGGGTCCTTCAGTAGGAGTTTTGCCAACTACGAGGGTGGGGCTAAATCCAGATTCTCTCAACTTATTGCCGGCATTTTTGTTCTTCTTTTTTTGATCTTTTTTAGTGAGTTGATCGCTTTTCTCCCCGTAGCAAGCTTGGGCGCGGTCTTAATTTTTGTAGCTGTTAGAATGATCAACCTGAAAGAAATCAAAGAAATTTTAACAGCCAAGAGGTTTGATGCCTGGATTTTCATAGCTACTTTTTTGGCTACCTTATTTTTTCCCCGTTTGGATCATGCCGTCTATATCGGAGTTTTGTTTTCCTTACTTTTAGTTTTGCGAGATACCAGTAATTTAAATTATACCTACTTAAAAATTGACGAGAAAGAAATAAATCAAAAAGACTTGGATGAAATGAGAGACCAGGAGGAGATAATAATTGACCTGTCCGGCACCTTGCATTTCAATACTGTTGACAAGATAAAAAAACAATTGGAAGAAGCTTTAGAGATAGGAGATTCATTTATAATCAGAATGCGAAATGTAGAGGATGTTGATTTGACTACTTTGAGTGAGTTGGAAGAATTTATCGACAAAGTCCGAAAAAAGGGCGGGGACGTATATTTTGCCGGCCTATCAGAAGAAATGAAAAAGGACTTTGAAAGGTGTGGGTTGGGGGATAAGTTGGGTGAAAAAAATTATTTTTCAAAAAATAAAAAGTTGTTTTCTTCAAGCAAAACCGCCCTTAAAGAAGCTAAGAACAATCGAACCAAAGACTGAAATTTTTAATTTATGGATGATGAAACGAGAAGGTGATTATAAATTAAAAATTATCTATTTTCTTACTTTTCTAATTATAGTCCTATAGATTATCTCTATAAACATTCCGATATGTCTGAAAACTCCCCGAAAAAAACCTTCCTTATCGATCTTGCTTGTATGCTCCAAACCCTCTAAAACTTCCGTTTTTATCTCTCCCAAGTTTTTTGCTTTTTCATAAATTAACAAGTCTATCTCATAACCTTTTTTAATATCTTCCTTTTCTGCCTCCTGCCAGACGTCTTTGCTTATGAGTCTTACTCCGGTGATAAATTTTTGAATATCACTTTGAATTGGGGCTTCTTTTTTTATAATTCCATTAACCATAACCGTATTTTTACCTTCATTGAATTTGGAAACCATTAAACGGATATGATCTTCTTTCAGGTTACGAAGATCCGCATCAACAATTAAAAAGAATTTACCCTTAATTCTTTTTATCCCCGTTTCCAAAGCCGCACCCTTTCCCATATTGGAAGTGTGATTTAAAATTAAGTCAGCCCCTTCATCAGCGGCTATTTGAGCCGTTTCGTCCGTTGAACCATCGTTTACAACTACTATTTTATCTATGTAGTCTGAGGACTTAAGAGGTCTTATAACTTCCGCGATCCTCATCTCTTCATTATAGGCAGGAATTATTACCTCTAAATTCATGTTTCTGAATTATAAAAAATATATTGGGGATAAACAAGTTTAAAGTCAATAATTTATTTAAAATAAAAAATTTGTTAGAATTAATAAGTAAAAAAATATCATGAACAGGATACTAATAGCAACAAACAATAATTATAAAAGAGAGCAATTCAAATATTTGTTTGAAGAGTTAAATTTAAAAGTAGAAACTTTAAAGGACTATCCATATGAAGGAAATCCGGTAGAAAACAAAGAAACTCCTGAAGGAAATGCGGAGTTGAAGGTCGATTTTTGGGCGAAAAAAATAGAAGACGTGCCAATTTTGGGGGATGATTCCGGCCTGAAGATAGATGCCTTAGGTGGTGAGCCCGGGATTAAGGCCCGAAGATGGGGTGGACGGTTTAATGATGATGTTAGTGACGAGAAGTGGTTAAATTACCTTATGGAGCGGATGGAAGGTGTGCCGAAAGAGGAGAGAACGGCCAGATTCAAGGCTGCTTGGGTCGTTCTCTTTCCCGATGGCGAAAAACTGGCTCATGCTTTTGACATACCTTTTATAATTACCAAAGAGGCCAGAAATGATTATCCCGAAGGATCTCCGATAAGTGCCGTTAGATACAATCCGGAACATGGAAAAATGGAGATGGATTTAACAAAAAAGAAGCAGTGGCTAAAGCTAAAAAAAGAACTTGAAAGCTGGAAAGATTTTTGGAAGAAGATAGAAAAAGAAATATAAATCAACCTAACAAAAATAAAAACTATTTTTAAATTAACTTTAATTTTTCCTCTCGCATATATTTTATAATATGAAAAAAACAATTTTACTAGTTATTGGAAATAATACTACTCGAAGTTCATATGAAAATAATTTAAAGAAAGATGGATTAGATGTAATTACTACAACTAAAACAAAAGAAGGTTTGAAAATAGCGAAAACGAAAAAACCGGACTTGATGGTGGTAGGGGTGTTTCCCGAAGAAGGTAACGGGTTTGATTTTGTCAATAAACTAAAATCAGATCCGGAAACCAAGCTAATACCGATACTGTTATACTCTCCGGCTGGAAATAATAGTCACAGAAACAAGGCTATGGAACTGGGAGTAAGTGGATTTATAAATGGGCTGCAGGAAACACCGAGGGATGTTGTAACCAAGGTCAGGGCTAATTTGGGTGAACAAAAAAGTTATAAAATTTCTATAAGTTCTGAATCATCAAAAGAGGCTAAATTAATTGCTGAGGATATAGGTGAGAAGTTTGCTTGCTCTAAATGCGGATCAAGTAAACAATTGGATCTTTTTCGGTTACTGAGAGTGGGTAAGAAAACTTTTAAGATTGCATTTGTTTGTCCCGATTGTGGATAGCTGCTCTTTTAAGGTTTTAAAGTTCTTGAGTTAATCTTTTTATTATTTTAAATCTATAAATTAGTTAATTGAGTCAATTTAGAAAAATATCAACGGTTTTTGCAGGAGGATTTTTTATCTTATTTGCTGCTGTTTTGTCTAATATGGTTGCAACGTGGATGGGTGTTATTACTTGGTACGAATTCGTTGAGATCATGAACAAGCAAGGTTTTTTAAATACACTCGAAGAAATGGGGTTGCCTTCAATTATGTTTTTATTCTTAGTTTATCCGTTTATTTTGGGTTTTGTCGCATATCGCATGTCTTCCTTTTTTACAAAAACTCATTAAGGTTATATTAAAATGAAAATAATGCTAACAACTCCACCGGCTCAAACCGAGATTCATTCGGGAATGCCGAAGATATTTTATGACTTAAGAGGAGTGCACCCTCCCATGGGTTTACTTTATATTTCATCTTATTTGAAAAAAAAGAAAGGAATTAAAAATGTATCAGTCTATGACATTCGAGGAGATAGAGATGGATTTAAACAAGCAATAAAAAAAATCAAGAACTTTAGCCCCGACATTATCGGAGTTCAAATGTTTACTATGACGGCATCTGATGTTGTGAAGTTTCTAAAATCCATAAAAAAAATGGATTCAAGTATAAAGACCATAGTTGGCGGAGCGCATCCAACGATTTTTCCGAAAGAAACTATATCTTTAAATTGCGTAGACTATATTATTCTCGGAGAAGGGGAGAGGGCCTTCTCAAATTTAGTTAAAAATATTGAGAAGGGGAACCCTTATCCAAAAATAAAATCAGTGGGTTTCAAAAATGGAGAGGAAATTTATTTAAATAGAGAATCGAATAAAATTAATGATCTTGACTCTATACCTCTTGTTGATAGGAGCGTTTTAAACTTGGAGAAATATAAATCATCTTTTTCATGTGATAAAAGAATTACGAGCATAGTCACATCCAGAGGTTGTCCGTATAATTGTATTTTTTGTGCTAAGTTCCAAAAGAAGTTTAGGGCACACAGCCCCGAATATGTAGTTAATGATATTGAGCAATCTTTAGAGCTGGGAATTGAAGAAATATTTGTTGTTGATGACACCTTCTCTCTTGATTTGAGTCGCGCTAAAAAAATATGCAGATTAATAATAGAAAGAAAACTTGATTTTAATTGGTACATAAATACGAGAGTGAATACGGTTGATAAGGAATTGTTGCAACTTCTAAATAGGGCCGGCTGTAAACAGATAAATTATGGAATAGAGTCCGGTTCTCAGAAAATTATTGACAATCTAAATAAAGGTATTGATTTAGAAAAAGCAAAGGAGACAATAAGAAAGACAAAAGAAGCGGGAATTCAAGTTTTATGCTATTTTATGATAGGGTTACCGGGAGAAACAAGCAAAGAGCTTAATGAGACCAGAAAATTTATTAAAGAAGCTGATATTGATTTTGTAAGGTTTTCCGTCACAACGCTTGAACCCGCTACTAAACTTTATTCCATGGCTTTGAATAGGGGTGTTTTAAAAAAAGATATCTGGCTAGAATTTGCTAAAAATCCGACTGGTGATATAGAGGTCCCGGTGTGGGATGAAAACTTTAGCAAAGAAGAACTTAATAACTTTTTAGCTGAATTTTCAAAGAAGCATTACTTAAATCCGAAATTCTTAATTAAAAGCCTGTTAGATGTGCGTAGTCCCAAAGAGCTTATTTATGGACTAATTTCTTTCTTTAAACTTTTAAAGTTGTGAGTAAATTAGAAAGATAAATTGGTTTTTAGTGGATAGTGTATATTTAACAGATGATATAGCTTTGGAAGGAAAAGTACAAAAAAATAAAAACTTATTTTACCATAAATCAGACACCGCAATTAAAGTATTTATCATAAGCTACTTTAGGAATTAAATTTAAGCGAGAGGCTATCCATATGAAGGGTTTCATTTTTTTTAAATATGGATAGCTGGTCTTGTAGTCGTAAAATCTTTTCGGAGGAATCTCCATATATTCTTCAAACTCCTCCTTCGTAATTCCCAACCTTTTAATACAGAGATCTATTATTTTCGGGTCTTCTATCTTATAAACCGAGTGAGCTCTCTTTAAGGCTTCTTTTCTGCTCATTTGACCCGATCTAACAAGTGCAGCATCACTGTTGAGATTGAGATCAAATTTAAATTTTTTTCTTGTTACATACTTTATCAAGCTATGATAAAGATCATCAAAATAATGAGCACCCGGATATTCCCAATCCAATTCTTCTTTTATTATTTTTTCTGCTTCTTCACGAATATATTCCGTGTAATAGAAGGGTGTATAGGTTTTAATTCTCTTAATTACGGTATAGTAGAAAAGCTCCTTGACTCCCAAATTAAATCCGGGACTATTCGGATCCCAAGAGGATAGCTCTACCTCTCCCAGTTTTTTTTGAACATTCCTTAAATAATCTCCATCAAAATAGGACCAAGAAAGAGGTTTTGTTCCCTCTGTCCGAAATGACTGTCCAATAAGTATAGTTTTCACACCTTCCTTATGTGCTACTCCGTAAAGCGAGGAGGCGATTCCGATGTCGGTTCCCAAATTCAACTCTGGAACGGACGCTTTTAAGAATGTTATTTTTAAATCTTTTGCTTCTCGCCAGTCGGAGGTTATAGTTCTGAGCTCTACCCCCAGTTTTTTGCAGGCTTTAAGCATATTTTCACCCGCTACCGGGTTATCGAATCCATCGTTAAAATGAACAGCAATAGGGGAGAGCTTCCACTCCTTTACGGCCTTGTAAAGTAAATAGGTGCTGTCTCTACCACCACTAATTCCTATTACACAATCATACTTATCATTTTTTGTTCTTTTTTTAGCTTTTTTAAATATATTTTTTAATATTTTTTGCCCTTCTTTGCCAGTCGGATACACTTCATCCATCTTGTCGTAAAGATGGCAGTAGTTACAAACTCCGGAGTCATCAAACTTTATACCCGGAATCGTTGTGTCTTGAGGGCAACGTGTGCAGTGTCTTACTTTTTTATTTTCTTCTTTTTTTTGCATAATTTAAGTTCGGGTTTAAATCCTTTTTCTTCTATTTTTTTCAACAATTCAGTTCCCTTTTTCTTCTCTGTCTTAATTAAAACATCAATAAATGATAAACTGCCGGCAAATTCATTAAATTCTCCCTTTTTTATTATCCCATTTTGATTGACGGCTAACGAGCAACCAATTTGTTTTTTACCTTCATATGGACCTCCGACAATATAACCAACACTTGTAACCGCTATTACAGGAATTTCAAACATCGATGCTATATATTTAAGCGGAGTCTCCCACTTGTCTTTATACGGATCATCAGCTTCCGTTACGTTGTGACCTACAGTCCACGCAGACGGAGACAGTATTATGTCTGCTCCCATATGCCCTAAAGTCTTTCCGATATGGATTGAGTTTTTGTAATTGTCAGCACAAATATTTACACCTATTTTTCCAAGTTCAGTTTCTACAACTTCAAGCTTGCCACCAACTTGATAATATGGCTGCTCAACATCGAGAAGATTTATCTTTCTATGTTTTAGGATTGTTTTTCCCGATTTATTTATAAGCAACACAGAGTTAAAGAATCCCCCTTTATCTTTCTCAGTTAAACCCACACATATATATACTTTATGTTTTTTTGCCAGTCTTTCAAAGAAATCACTAAAATATCCCGGGATTGCCTTAGCTTCATTAAGAAGAGACGGGTGTGTCCATGCAAAGTCTATTGTTTCCGGGAGAACGATTAAGTCGACATTCCTTTTAGCTGCTCGGACCACCATTTTTTCAGCCCGCTCGAGGTTTCTGTTCGGCTCTCCTCCTTCAACTAAAACTTGACCCATTGCTATTTTAATTTTCTTCATTTTCTCTTCTTGTTTTTGTTCAATTCTAAGAATTAATAAAATTTAAGTCAATAACAAGATCGGGCTAATTATTTATACTCATCACTCACCTCATACTAATTTTGTATAAAATTTACAAAGAATTAGTCTTTAGAACCGCTCAGCTCAAAGTACCATATCTAAAAATATCAAGAAAAATATATAATTAAAAATATTTGTGTTATAATAACGGGAAAGATAACGGTTATATGGTTAAAATAAATAAATTAAAAATTTCATACAAGAGATACGAAGGTATTTTAATACCATTAGCTTTGTTTTTCGGGTTTGCTACAGATGTGTTAACCTTTAGGTTTATTGAGTTCACCACCTCGATGATTATTCTTTTTTGCCACTTGCTTTTTACCGGAGTTAATATTGCAGTAATAAATTACTTTAAAGACAAAAGGACAGAGAGCAAATTCACCTCCTTTTGGAATTTGTTTGCTCCACTTTTTGTTCAATTTTCTTTCGGTAATCTCTTTAGTGGATTTTTAATATTTTACTCCCAATCGGGTTCTTTTTTTGCCAGCTGGCCCTTTCTTTTGGTAGTTGCGGGGCTTTTAATAGGTAATGAGATCGCCAGAAGATATAACGTGGGTCCATCAATTCAAATCGGTGCATACTTTTTTGCTCTTTTTTCTTATCTTAATTTAGTTTTTCCCTATACTTTTAAAAGGTTGGATTTATTGGTGTTTTTAGTTAGTGGGTTCTTAGCTTTAGTGATTATAACTCTTTTTATTCACCATCTATCAAATTATTCAAAGAAGGTAAAAGAAGAAGCTAAGAAATTAAAGTGGACAATAGCCGGAGTTTTTTTAGCTATGAATTTTTTATATTTTGCTAATTTAATTCCCCCAATACCTCTTACCATGCAAAGCAGTGGAGTTTATCACAACATAGAAAGAACAAATGACAGCTATAAAGTAGAAAGTGAACAGTGTAATAATTGGGACAGATGTCTTTTTACCAGAGAAACCCGGACCATATCCGGTGACAGGGGAGTAATCTATTTTTATAGTGCAATTTACGCTCCTGCCGGAATGGATATGGCGGTAACTCATAAATGGGAAAAATATAATGAAGATCAGTCTAAGTGGATAACTAAGGCTGTAATTCCTTTTGATATAAGCGGTGGTAGAGATATCGGGTTCAGGTGGTATAGCTATTACACGGTAAACCCCGGCCTTTGGCGAGTCTCAGCCCAAACACAAAAAGGTCAGACAATCGGAAGAGAAAGTTTTTACGTAGTTAAAAATAACAATATAACCAAAATTATAGAAACTATATAGTTTCTTGACAACAAAAGATAATATTGTATTATAAAATAGTAAGGATTGTAATCCGGTTGAATTAAGGGGGTGATTCTAAGTAAGAAAGTTAAGTATAATGATTGAATACCCAAACACTAATAAAAAAGGAGGATTGGTATGGCGCTGGATATGCATAATGGAAAAATAAAAAAAATGGCAAAGAAGTACGCAAATATATGGAAGGAAATAAGTTACTTACAAGACAAAGAAGATCTGTCTGAAAAAGAAAAGAAGCTTTTAAACCAAAAAAAGAGAGAAGCCAACGAACTGCAAACAAAACTACAATCCTTATAAAATAGCCAACCCGGCCCAAAAGCCGGGTTTTTTCATTTCCAATAAGTTGTGTTAAAATTAATCAAATAAAAATGATAATATAATTTATCAATTGTCATATATTCTGGAATACAAAACAAATAAAATTAAAATAAATAACAATGAAAACGAAAAAAGAAAAAGTAAGAGTTAGATTTGCTCCATCACCGACCGGATCTTTACATGTCGGATCAGTAAGAAGTGCACTTTTTAACTATCTTTTTGCCAAAAAAAACAAGGGGAAATTCATACTCCGAATTGAGGACACCGACCAAGAAAGATCAGAAAAAAAATATGAAAAAGAGATTTTTGAAGGATTTAATTGGTTAAAAATAAATCCGGACGAGGGAGTTGAAGAGGGTGGAAATTTTGGTCCCTACAGACAGAGTGATCGAATTAATATTTACCAAAAATACATCAAAGAATTAATAGAAAAAAATAAGGCTTATCCCTGTTTTTGCGAAGAAGAAAAATTGGAGAAAGAAAGAAGTACGCAACGCAAAAAAGGAGAGGCGCCAACATATTTGGGAACCTGTCGAAACATTCCCGAAAAGGAAAGAGAAGAAAAAATAAAAAACGATGAGGATTATGTAATACGATTCAAGACTCCGAAAGGAGAAACTGTATCTTTCGAAGATGAAATTCAAGGACAAGTCAGCTTCGAAACCGACGATATCGGAGATTTTGTTATTGCAAGAGACGAAAAAGATCCCTTATACAACATGGCTTGTGTGATTGACGATTATAAAATGAAAATATCTCATGTTATTAGAGGTGACGAACACATATCAAACACTCCAAAACAAATACTTCTCTATGAGTCTTTGGGTTTTGAATTGCCAAAATTTGCCCATATACCTTTAATTTTAGCCCCTGACAAATCTAAGCTATCAAAAAGATTCGGGGCGGTTTCCATACCTGACTATCGAAAAAAAGGATATTTACCGGAAGCAATCACCAACTATTTAGCACTTTTAGGATGGAGCCCAGGAGATGATAGAGAGTTTTTTACTCTTAACGATCTGGAGAATGAGTTTTCTCTGGAAAGGTGTAAAAAATCGGGGGCGGTTTTTGATGAAGACAAGTTAAAATACATTAATACATTACATCTAAAAAAAGCAGATTCCGAACGGTTAGCAAAATTGATTATTCCGTATCTACTGGAGGAAAATCTAATAACCAAAGTAGACAAGAAATCAAAAAAATCAGCTTACAAAACTAAAGACGGGAGAAAGATAAGCATTAATCAACTAACTCATATCGCAAAAGAACATCGAGACAGGGTGGATGTTTTATCGGAAATTACTGAATATACAGATTATTTCTTTCGAGAAATAAAAGCTGATTTTGGGTTATTGCAGTGGAAGGACATGAACAAACAGCAGGTGGCCGACTCCCTCCAACAAGCAATTAACATAATTTCTAAAATTGAAAGCTGGAACCCGGAAAAAGTAAAAGGAAAATTATTGGAAAAAGCTAATGAATTTGATGATCGGGGAGAGTTTTTGTGGCCATTGCGAGCTGCTCTAACCGGAGAGAAGCAATCCGCCGGCCCTTTTGAAGTAGCTTTCATACTAAAAAAGAAAGAAACTTTAAATCGCTTGAAAAGGGCGGCTAACACATTGAAATAGATCCACCGCTTTTGACATAGTTAAAATATCTGGCATCATTAAAACAAATAGTTAACTTAGATTTGTATTAAATTAAAACTCAATGAAGGTGCAACAAGAAAAGGATATTTCCAATAATAAAGAAAGGCAGCCAAAGGCTTCAGTTAATTTAATTGTTAATTTTGGAAAAACCCCATAAAATGGGGTTTTGTTTTGAAGAGAGGCAAAAGTTAAGCAAATAAGTACTTTAAAAAATAAAAGGAGGTGTTGTAGGTGAAATCAGCTGATATAGACGCCAGAAAGATTGACTTTGAAAATTTTTACTATTCCGGGAACGATTTGGGAATAACTTACAGTTCGGAAAAAACAATCGTGAAGTTGTGGGCACCGGTAGCCGATAAGGTCGAAATAAAGCTTTTTACAAGCAGCGAAGACAATAGCTTTTTCGACCAAAAAATTCTCAAAAAGAATGATTCCGGTGTTTGGGAGGTAGGCTTGGATGGTGATTTCGAAGGTTTTTATTATCTTTTTCTAATCCACCATGGTAATGAAGTTAATAAAACCGTAGATCCGTATGCGAAAGCGGTAAGCACAAACAGTAAAAAGGGTCTGATCGTGGATCTGAAAAAAACGAACCCTGAAAAGTGGAATCAAGACAGCCGAGTGGGAGTAAGACCTTTGGATGCAATAATTTACGAAGTTCATGTCAGAGACTTTTCATCATCACCCGACTCCGGTCTTAAAAATAAAGGCTTTTATTTAGCCTTTACTGAAAAAGGAACCGTAAATTCCGGCGGCCAAAAAACCGGAATTGATCACTTGTGTGAGCTGGGGATTACTCACGTTCACCTGTTGCCGGTCAATGATTTCGCCAGCGTCTGCGACGAAAACAGAGGTTATAACTGGGGATACGATCCTTACCTTTATATGGTTCCGGAGGGTTCTTATGCCACAAATCCGACAAACGAAAGTAGAATAAAGGAGTTTAAAAAATTAGTTCAGTCACTCCATGACAAAGGTATAGGCGTGATAATAGATATGGTGTTTAACCATACCTATCACAGTACCGACTCCGTTTTTCAGAAAACCGCTCCGAATTATTTTTACAGATTTGTAGAGGAGTACTTTGCAAACGGTTCCGGTTGCGGAAACGAAATAGCAACCGAAAGACCAATGGTCAGAAAATTAATAGTAGACACAGTAAAATACTGGGCTACAGAATACCACGTTGATGGATTCCGTTTCGACTTAATGGGGCTTATTGACAAGAAAACAATGGAAGTAGTCAAACTTGAGTTGGATAAAATAGACTCCTCAATAATTATTTATGGTGAACCCTGGTCAGCACTGGATCCCCAACTGGACTGGGAGGATCAAATGACCAAAGGAACGCAAAAGGGAATGGGAGTCGGGGTCTTCAATGATCATTTTCGCGATGCAATTAAAGACTCTTTAATAGAAAGAGAGGACAAGAAGTGGGAAATCAAAAAGGGCCTCGTAGGTTCAATAGGTTACAGCGAGGCTGTTAATGGCTTTGCATACCAACCAATCGAAGCTGTAAACTATGTCAGTTGTCACGATAATTTGACTTTTTGGGATAAGTTGTCTTTGGCTCACCCTAATCTTTCCGAAAAGAATAAAGTAAAGATGCACAGACTTGCTGCAGCTGTTATTTTAACTTCGCAAGGAGTTCCGTTTTTGCATGGAGGATGTGAATTTCTAAGAACAAAATATTTTAACGATAATAGTTATAATTCGGGAGATCATTGTAATCAATTAAAATGGAACAGGAAAATAGAATACGAAAATACATTCAGATACTTCAAAGGACTAATAAAATTAAGGAAGGAAAATCCGATCTTCAGATTAAAATCACCGGAAAAAATAAAAGATTGTCTGAGATTCATAATTTCTCCCGAAATGACCGTGGGATTCAAGATAACGGATTCGGAGCTGTATTCGCAAGAGTTTTTAGTTTTTTATAATTTTCAAAATCACTGGATACGCTTTGAAATAGGTGAAAAAAAGAAATTGGGGATACTTGCTGATGATAAGAGAGCCGGAACAGAAATATTCAATCGATTCAAAGCAGACAACGTGAAAGCACCTCCTTTGAGTGCTATGGTGCTTAAAGTCATAAAGAGCAACTAAAAGTTGCTCTTTTTTTTGTTAAAATTATCACTTATGTTAATATTTAGTTGGGAGGTGAGCACTTTGACAAGTAATATTTTAATCGGTTTCGATCCTGAAAAATCAATCGGAAGAAGACATGAATTTTCAGATGACGACAAATATTATTTCGGAAACTATGATCCTTTTTTCATTGATCAAAATCTAAAAATAGCACTATCGAAAGCCTATAGGAGAATGGAGGGCAGAACACAGGTATTTTACTCTCCGAAAACACCACACGCAAGAACACGAAT
Source organism: uncultured Candidatus Saccharibacteria bacterium (assembly GCA_964507105.1). Classification (GTDB taxonomy): domain Bacteria; phylum Patescibacteriota; class Minisyncoccia; order Minisyncoccales; family PWPS01; genus PWPS01. Next base: position 15,212 of record CAZDOR010000009.1, read on the forward strand.
GACTCACACTATCGAAGTTAAATCGATAGCATCGATAATAACTAAAAAATTGGGGCTAAATAATTATTTAGCGGAAGCTATAGCCTTGGGCCATGATGCCGGGCACACCCCTTTCGGTCATTTGGGAGAACGTTTTTTAACTGATAAGCTGGGGGAGAAATTTAGACATAGTTCTTTCGCCGTGATAGTCTCCGAATTTATAGAACGGGAAGGTCGAGGACTTAATTTGGGCTATGAAACTTTACAAGGTATCTATAAGCACTCGGGAAACCTGAGAAAATTCAATTATTCTTATCCTCAAGAGTATTTTGCCGCAAGAATTGCAGACAAGGTTGCTTATATATTCAGTGACTACAACGATGCACAAAGAATGGGATACATTCAAAATAAAGATAAACCCAACCCAATAGAAAAAATAGGGCAATCCCAGCGGGAAAGAGTGAAAAGAGTGCTTGAGGCTATATTTTTAGAAAGTAAATCCAAGGACGTGCTCTCCTTTAAAGACACGGATGTGGCAAAGAATTTCATGGAAGCTTATGAATGGATGTTTCAAAATGTATATCACAAAGCCGATAAAAGGATAGATATGGGAGTTCTGGAAAAGGGATTTCAATACATTCAAGAAAGTTCTTTTTTAAACTCTATTGATCCGGTAATAGTTTTTGGTCTTTCAACCGAAAAAGAAATAAATCTTTTTTCTTCACTATGGGAGATGAATGATTTGAATCCGAAAAAGATTGAGGGTACGGGAATAGTGGAGGTTATACCCTGTATTGAGAATGTAAACGTTAAAAATTTTCACGACTTTCCTTTTGGTGAGGAGGAGTTCAAAAAAGCGCCTTAATGGCGCTTCTTTTTTTTATAAAAAAACCGGCTTTTTTCAGCCGGCTAATTTAAAAATCTTCCAAATAATATTCCGATCCCAGCAGCTGACAAAGTGAAAACAGCAGCAAGACTAATAATTTGGATAGCCACGTTCATGTCAGCACCTCCTTATCTACTTATATCATAAATTTATTATTGACAAAAGATAAATAATAATGTATAAACATAGACTAATGAACTTTAACAAAAAATAAGGAGGGATCGCATTGAGTAATTCGGTTGCAGACAAGCGGTTTGCAAAAAAGCGCTTTGCTGTTCTTGATAGAAACGAAAAAATTGGAAATACCTCTCTAAACTGGAATCGATTCAGGGCAAAAAACTTGCACGTATCAATAAGAAAAGATAAGCGGACCAGATCAATTGACGTTGTTTTGGATGGGGGGTTTATTGATGGTGACTTGATTATTAACGGATTAGATCAAAAAATAAGATCCGTGCGGATAATTAATTGTCAGGTTTCAGGAAAAATTTCAATTTATTCTGTTAAAGCTAAAGAGATTACAATAATTTCAAATTGTTTTGGAATTGATCTTGTGGATAGCGACATAAATGCACTTCATATCTGTTCTCAGGTGAGTAGCAAAATCAATTTAGTAAAACTCAATTGCCTTAAAGTTGAATTAAACGGACATTCCGAGATTGTTGATTTAAAAAGAGTTTGCGCTGAACGGTTGACGATTGACAGTTTTGAAACCAATTTTATCGCCGGAAATAATTTAAATATTAAAAAGATTAAAGTATTTACAGACAGCCGGCTGGACCTCAAAAGATTGACCTCCAATAAAATTTATTTTTACAGAAGAGGAAGTCAACCGGGAATAATACACGGATTAAAGAATGCGAGATTAAAAATTTAAATTTAAAATAGAGGCACCCGAAAGGGTGCTTTTTTTTATTATAAATTAGAGTATAATTAAAGTATGATTCGGCTAATAATTAAAATCTATGAAAAAACTGACAAAAAGCAATAAAAATAAAGTTGTAGCCGGAATCTTCGGGGGGATCGGAGAATACTTTGACATAGATCCAACTTTATTACGTCTCATTGGGTTGTTTTTGTTTATTTTCTCCGGATTCATTCCCTTCGTTTTGGTTTATTTGGTTGCTATCTTCATAGTTCCCAAATCGGAAGAGCAAATCAAAATCGATGCAGAAAAACCGACTTATAAAAAGGGGTGGTTTTGGGTTTTCGTTTTGATAGTTATCTTTCTTGCTTTACCCGTAATCGTTTTTATTATTTTTGCAGCAAGAATAACCGAAACTTCATATGAAATCGATGAGAGCATGCTTAAAGAAGAGGTGGTCAGCGAAGAGGAGGTTGATTGGAAAGAAAGCATCTATAAAGAAAGCATCCATAAAGATTGGTAAGAGCTATTGACAAAAATAAATATATTATTATAATTAGTCAACTATGAAAATGTGCCACCCGACAATTGTCTATTTTACGTTTTTCCTTATTACGAATAAATTGTTCGGGAGGCTCTAGCATTAACTAAATATTAGCCATCAAAGCCTCCCGAAAAGGAGGCCTTTTTTAATCGAGTTTTGCAAAGTTAAATTTGTAAGACCCGGTTAAAAACCGGCACCCAACAAAAAAGAAAGGAGGGTCTGAAATGCTAAAATCGGGAAAAAGAATCCGTGAAGAAAATTATCTGGAAATTAGAAAAATGGATGATCGGCGAGAAGCTATAGAGCAGAAATTAGCGAGGAGCGAACTTTCACAACAAAAAAAAAGAGAGCTAAAGAAAGAGCTGGGAAGCCTGGACAGACTTATAAGGAATAAAAAAGTCTTGAACAGAGAAATACTCTAAACCATAAGGGGGTTAAAAAATGTTTGGTTCAAGAATTGATCCGGTAGTTAAGGAATTGAATCGAAAGTATGCCAGAAGTGTTGAGAAGAAGATCGAAATAAAAGACAGAATGAAAAATAGAAACCTACCTAAGAATCAAAATGAAAACTTAAGAGTGCAGTTGCAAGAAATAGAAAAAGAAATTTCAAGTTATGAAAAGAAGCTGAGAAGAAGAATTTAGTGGGTGTTTTTGAAATCGGGGGTGGAAAAACCACCCCTTTTTTTATTTAGAATTCGGTAAATCATAGCAATTTGTTGGTTGAAAATTACAAATAGTTTTGTATAATTAACGGGAATTATCTCAATAAACAAGCAATATAATTTTATGAATATATTGGGAATATCGGATACAATTACAGATTCCGGAATAGCTTATTCAGAAAAAGGAAAATTAATAATGGCCGTAAATGAAGAAAGATTCACCAGAAAAAAAACTCAGGGAGGTTTTCCCGATGAGTGCCTGAGTTATTTTTTAAATAATCATGATCCAAAAAAAGTAGATTTAATCGTCGTGGGGGGGATACTAACACCAACTTTATTGACCAGAGCTTTTCCAAAATTAGGAAAGCAAAACAAGCAAGAGGCAAGAAAAAAAGCAATAAGGGGAAGATTAATTGATTTTTTAGAGTATAAACTTAAAATAAACAGTCGAATAAAACCTGATGATGATTTTGCAGGCACAGTCAAAAAAATTTCAAAAAAATTAATAAGAAAAAGCCTGCCCAAAGAACTGGAATCAAAGCCGATAGAGCTATCCGAACATCACCTTAATCATGCCGCAGCGACTTATTTTTGTTCTGGCTTTGAAAACTCCCTTGTGGTCACCCTCGATGGTTTTGGAGATGGTTTTTCTGCAAAAATATATTCAGTGAAAAACTCTAATTTCAAGGAAGTCTTTTCTGCTGACGCGCTGGACTCCTTCGGGCTTTTTTACTCCTTAATAACTGCTCTCTGCGGCTACAAACAGCATAGACATGAAGGAAAAATAACGGGATTGGCAGCCTTCGGAGATGCAGCTAAAATAAATATTGAATTTCCTTTTGAATTTAATGAAAAAATGGAATTAAAGTATACAGGAAGTTACGGAAAAAAGGGAATTAAAAATTTAAAGAAAGAACTGAAAGAAAAATCAAAGGAAGATATTTCAGCCTGGGTTCAAAAAAATACTGAAAAATACGTCTGTAAATTAATAGACTATTATTTAAAAGAAACCGGACATAAAAATGTTGCACTGGCCGGAGGCGTAACTGCCAATGTAAAATTAAATCAGAGAATTCACGAATTAGATAATGTTGAAAATATTTATATTTATCCAGCAATGAGTGATGCCGGATTATCACATGGTGCAATCTTGGCTAAAAATAGAAAGAAAGAAGTTATAAATAATATCTATTACGGTCCAGAATACTCAAATCAAGATATTGAAAACGAACTGGAAAAGAACAACTTAAACTACAAAAAATACCAAAAAATAGAAAATAAGATAGCAAAAATTATCTCTCAGGGTAAAATAGTAGCCAGGTTTTCAGGCAGGATGGAGTATGGACCACGAGCATTGGGAAATAGAACGATTATGGTTCAAGCCACTGATCCGGATATAAATCGGTCATTAAATAAAAAGCTGGACAGAACCGAATTCATGCCTTTTGCGCCCGTAATTTTGGAAGAATATGCAGATAGATGTATTAAAGACCTAAAAGGAGCTGAATTGACTTCCAAGTTTATGAATATTTCTTTTGACGTTACCGATTACATGGAAAAAAATTGCCCCGCTGCAGTTCATGTTGACAAAACGGCAAGACCACAAATTCTTTCTAAAAATGATAATCCCGGCTTTCACAAAATATTAATGGAATATTACGAAATAACCGGCCTTCCGGCAATGATTAACACCAGCTTTAATGCTCATGGTGAACCAATAGTTCGAACACCGAAAGAAGCAATACAAAGTTTTCTGAACACAGATCTTGATTTTTTAGCTATAAATAACTTTTTAGTAGAAAAATGATTCCCAGAAGAGATATAAAATTATATAACGGGTTAATTACTATAGCTTTAAATTGGCTTTTTGAAAACAAAAAACACAAATCCCGAAAGAAATTTAAAGCCGAGCTATCCAACTATTTCTCAAATGAAAATATTTTCCTTCTCGGAGGAGGGCGGCAAGCTTTTCATTTAATTTTTGATAATAATAGTTTTGAAAGGGGTGATGAAGTGGTAGTTCCTAACTATTACTTGCCCGTCTTAATTCCAATCATAAAATCGAAAGGGCTTGTTCCGGTTTTTTGTGATATAAACAAAAAAACTCTCTCTCCCGATTTAGAAGATTTATTAGATAAAATTAATGAAGATACTCGTTTTATGGTTCTCCCTCACATGTTCGGATTAACAGGAAAAGTTCAAGAAATAGTTAAAAGTATAAAGAAAAAAAACGAAAATATTTTAATAATAGAAGACTGCGCACATGCTTTCGGTTCAGAATACAATGAAAAAAAAGTCGGTACTTTTGGTGATTTTGCTCTTTTTAGCTTTAATTACATCAAAACCTTGAGCACGCTACAAGGCGGAATGCTACTTGTGAATAATACAGAGCAAATTAGAAAAATTAAGACTGATTACTTTTCAAACTACACCGATCTAAAAAAAATAAAAGTTTTAAAGCATATTCTTTATTACTATCTATTAATCTTAACCTTGAAAACCCCCCTCCTATATATATTAAAGATATCCTTAAAAAATAAAAAACTAAAAAAGATAATAAAAAAAATAAATAATTCTAAAAAAAAGAACTGGAAAAGAGAAAAGTTGTCTCCTTTTTTATCTTTTGTGGGGTTAAAAGAGCTTGAAAAATTCGAAAAAAAACAGAAAATTATAAATGAAAAATTGTCTTTATACAGAGAAAAAATAGATAGTGATTTTTGGGATAAAAAACCGGTAGGATTTGAATCAAAATGGTCTAAATACTACCTAACACTTGTTTTGGGAAAGAATGCTAAAAGGATGAATAATTATTTTTTTTCTAAAAAAATAGATGTATCAGTAAAAGACGAATTAATGGGTGTTTGTTCAAAAAATAAAAAATTACAAGACTCTCTTGCAATTTACCGGAATATTGTTCAATTTCCTCTTCATGAAAATCTAAAGAAAGAAGAGATTAAAAAAATTAGTGATGCAATAAATTCATTAAAATGAACCCGATAGACTCTTTTATAGTTTGGCATTCAAAAAAATTCAATGGACCAATAAGAACTTTTTTTATGAAAGTTTATTTTTTTCTGGTAAGAGTCAAAAACCAGATTAAGTACGGAGATCCCGAAATCTTTAATTATGTAAATATAGAACTGAACAGAAACTGTAATAGACGATGTAATTATTGCCCAAAAAATGAATATGCAAAGGTGATGGATAGTAAAATTAGTTTTAAGTTATTTAAGAAAATAATTAAAGAGCTTGAAGAGATAAATTATTCTGAAAAAATTTGTTTTACAGGTTATTATGAGCCACTAATGACAAAAAATATAGTAAAATTTATTTCTTATACAAGAAAAAAATTACCCGATTCAAAAATAATTATCTACACCAACGGAGATTTTTTAACTGAAGAAATGTATCAAAAATTAACGAAAAAAAAGATCCGTTTAATAATTTCTCTTCATGACGATCCGGAGAATAAAAATCTTAAGAGAATAAAAAAAATAACCTCGAAGAAAAACACAATATTAAAAAAAGATATCAGTAATTATATATTATCTACTCGAGGAGGAGTCGTAGATGTTGAAAAGGAAGAAAAGAAATCAAGTTGCATATTTCCATCCTTACAGTTAACAATTGACTCTTCCGGAGACGTAATACTTTGTCCGGATGATTATTTTTCCGACTATACTTATGGAAACATAAAAAAAGAAAGTCTTATGAATATCTGGAAAAGCCCGGAATTAAAAAAAGTTAGAAAAAAAACACTCGCAGGAAAAGATTTAGAAAGTATTTGTAAACACTGTTTGAACTGAATTATTCCAATTTATTGTTCTGAGTGATCAAATAATTTTTAAAAACCAATAAAATAAATTCAAGTGAAAATAATTGCAGCACCGAATAACAAACTGTTCTAATTTTTATCAACTTACTATAGTTAGAATAAAACCAACCCACCATAATGATATCTGCTAAAAAATTAAGAAATTTTACCTTAATTAGTTTACCTATTTTATTTATTGTTTCAGGACTGAAGATTGATCCGGCAAGCGCCTTTTCTTTAACCCGATGGATAATTTCACGTGTTTTAATTACATTCGGGATGCTTTCTTATTTTATATTAATTTCTCTTTATTTTTACCAAAGAAGCAAAGGGGGGCAGTTTTTAGATTCAATAAAAAAAACATTTAGAAAAATTCCAAAATTATTATTATCTTTTCTTTTTTTTGTGATAATTGTATTGGGAGGTTACGCCTTTTTCCTTATTCCCGGAATATTTTTATCCTTACTTTTCCCTTTTTTCTTCTTTTCGGTTCTTCTCTCTGAAGATTCAATTATAAAATCCTTTCGGAAAAGTGTTTTCATATTTATACAAAATTATTCAAAAATTTTGTTTCTGAATTTAAAGTTTTTGATATTTTTCTTCATTTTCTTCTTATTGGCCAATACTCTTATTCCCGGAAAAAACATTCTTCAGAGTAATGGAATATATTTACTAGCACTTGCTGTCTTTTTATTACCAGTCCTTTATTTAATTTATTTTTTAAAAATATATGAAAAAAACAAAATAAAAAAGTTGAATAGGGGATTAACCGAAATAAGTTTGCCTTTGTTCTTTTTATTAGGCTTACCAATATTTCTATTCTGTATAGTGTTAACTTTTAATTTTCTTTATCGTTCTTTTGATTTTGAATACAGAGATAATCATCTCTTGGTTGAACCCATTGAATACGATAAAAATGAAAATCTGCATGATTTCCTGAAACAAGAAGGATTTTATCCAAATGGAAAAGCGACCGACGGTTGTGCAAATTCGGTAAAAATTAATCCCGATAAGTTAGTTGAGGAAAATGGTAGCTATAAAGACTATATTCATAAAAATCCAGAAGATTTAGAAAAAATAATAATTGGAAACAAAGGAGTGATTGAGTGTATTAGGAAAATGGCCGAATATAATAAATTTTATACACTTAAAAATTCAAATTCAGAGAAAATAAATGTAAAAAATATTAAGGATCCAATAAATATTAATTTGTGGAAAGAGTTCAATGAGGCAGCCTCTTTCCATATAACTTATCTTTTCTCAAAAAATAAGGAAAAGGAGGCACTTAATTTACTTCAAGACGCTTTGAGGGTAAACTATCTTTTATACAGCACAGAAAATGAATTTATGGGTTATAAGTATGCATTTTATGAAGGATTTTACCGATTAATTACTGACTCAACAATGTATTACATAAAAAATATGGATCTGAACAAGGAAGAGTATCTTAAACATGCGGATAAAATTTCAAGTTTGAACTTAGATAGAGATTCAATAATAAACGCATATAAAACACATTATACTTTGCTTAGAAACATTATAAGGGAATCTTCAAATAAAAAATATCTGAAGAGATTTAATGCCTACTCAGAAATAAATAAAATTGAAAAAGCTCATTTTAGACTGGGAGATTTCTTAACCTCTCTACCAATAAATACCTTTTTATTCAAAGAAAATAATACCCTTCAATGGCAAGGAGAGGTTATTTCTCATAAAATTAACGAAATGAAAAAAAATAATTTTTTTGAAATTGAAACTTACTTTTCCGAAGGTTCACGAAAGAAACATAAGATATTCGATTACAAAAATACAAATAAATTTTTAGAAGATCCATATTCCGCGATTAATTTTTATCTAATTGAAAATAATGCAATTGGTAAAATAACCAGCAGCAAAATTATACCCAGACAAAGCACAACAAGCGTTTATCGAAGAGAAATTGATCGAAGAAAAACAAAGACTCAAATAAATCTTCTCGAACTATTGTTTAGATTAAAAGCTTATAAGGATAAAAACAATGAATATCCCGGTAATCTGACAGAAATGACCCCTCATTTTTTAGACGAAGAACCGAATGATCCTTTTTTTGCTAAGAAAAAAATTAGGTACTCTCCGGAAAGCGGGAAAATATATTCAGATGCAATTAATAAGTTCCAAGAAAGAAAAAACAAACAATATTATATGATGAATGTGGGTAACATTAATTGGGAAAATATTGTAGGAAACGGTTTGAACGAACTAATTTTAAATTTCAAATAATCGAAAAATGAACAAAGATTTATTTGCTGCATATAAACCGACGGGAATTTCTCCGTACGATTTAATAAAAAATCTTAAATACAAACACCCAAAACTTCGCAATAAAAAAATAGCTTATGCCGGCAGGCTGGACCCAATGGCAGAAGGGGTGGTCTTGTTAATTAAGGGGAAAGAGCTAAAAAATTTTCACAATCATTTAAAGTATGATAAGAAGTATAAGGCTGAGATAATTTTTGGTTTTTCAACTGATAGTTATGATGTGCTTGGAATTCCCGAATATAATAAATTAACAAAAACATCAAGAAAAAAAGTTGAAGAAAATCTTGAAAAATTCAAAGGAGTTTATGAATTTGAAATTCCACCGTTTTCCAGCTATAAAATAGATGGAAAACCATTATTCAAGTGGGCGCGAGAAGGTAATTTAGACCAAATAAAAATACCAAAAAAGAAGGTTGACGTTTACGATATTGTAGTGAATAATGTAACTAAAATCAACAAATACGATCTAAAAAAAGAGATAAACCATAAAATAGAAAATGTTATTGGTGACTTTCGACAAGAGGAGATTTTAAAAAAGTGGAATAAATTATTAGCTAAAAGAGATATTAAAAATGAGTTTTCTACAGTAAGTATTACGATTTCTTGTGCGAGTGGTTGTTATATAAGATCAATAGCTAATGAATTAGGTCAACTACTAAATATAAATAGTTTTTTATTTCATCTAACGAGAACCGAAGTAGGTGAGTGGGGTATAAAAAAAGCAATTAATCCATAAAAATTATGACAAAATTACAAAATATAGTTAATTTTTTGAATGATTATCTAAAAATAAAAGAAATTGAGGATAAAAGTTGGAACGGTTTGCAGGTGGAAGGTTCAAAAAGGGTAAAAAAAGTAGCCTTTTGTGTCACTGCGGGAGCTGAAGTGTTCGAAGAAATTTTAGAAGAAAATCCGGACATGATTATCGTTCATCATGGAATATTTTGGAAGAAAAAAAATCCTTCTTTAAGTTCCTGGATGAAG
>CAZDOR010000010.1:0-23663 GCA_964507105.1 uncultured Candidatus Saccharibacteria bacterium
TAGCATCGGAGATAGTGACCCTCCTTAGAGGCAAAAATAAACCGAGTTTCGAACCTCATCGGGATTGTGGCGATATTGTAGTAGTTGAAAATGCTGAGAGTATGAAATTTACGGGAAAAAAATTAGAGCAAAAGAAATATTATAGGCACAGTGGTTATCCGGGCGGACTAAAGGAAAAATCCTTGGAAGAAATTGCGGAAAATAAACCGGAGGAGGTTTTACGGCGAGCCGTAATCGGCATGCTTCCAAAAAATAAATTACGTGCAAAGCAAATTAAGAGATTAAAGTTCAATTAGAGTATGGCTAAAGAAAATAATAAAAAATATTATGAAGGCGTTGGAGGGCGAAAAACCTCTACTGCCCGAGTTCGTATTTATCCCGGATCCGAAGAAAATTATGTAGTTAACGAAGAAAGTGTTGACGACTATTTTCAGACTGATAAACAAAGAAAGCAGGCAAAGCAGCCACTTGAAGTTACAGGTGAGGAAATAGAGGTTTCCGTGCTGGTCAAAGGAGGAGGAATGAATTCGCAAGCTGAAGCTGTACGACACGGATTGGCGCGAGCTCTTGTGGAATTTAATGAAGATTATAGAAAGCGACTTAAATCGGAAGGGTATTTAACTCGTGATTCCAGAAAGAAAGAAAGAAAGAAGCCGGGGAAGCGAGGAGCTCGAAGATCTCCGCAATGGCGAAAAAGATAAAAAATATTTTCTAAATTTTCAATTTGGCAATCACGGATTTTATCCGTGATTGTTTGATATTTTAAGTGGGCTGTAATATAATATAAGCAGTTTTTCAGTTTAAAATAATCCGGTTCGAGTTTTAAATTTCGAGCTATCCAAAATGCCTGATAGATTAATAATTAAGGGTGGAAAAAAATTAGAGGGAGAAATTGATGTCAGAGGATCGAAAAATGCCGCTACTCCCATGATCGCTGCTACTCTACTTGCAGAAGAGGGGGTTTGCAAAATTACTAATTTACCTCTTATTGCTGATGTTCATAAAATGATTAGATTAATTGAAAGTATGGGAGCTAAAGTTGACTGGAAAGGAGAAAGAGAAATTGAAGTTGACGCTACTGACATTGATCCGGAAAGAATGGATCAAAAACTGGTAGCTCAAATGAGATCTTCGATCTTAGTGATGGGACCTCTTGTAGCTCGATTTGGAAAATTATCAATTAGACATCCCGGAGGCTGTCTTATAGGAGCAAGACCGATTGATACTCATTTAAATGGACTTAGAGACCTGGGAGTTGAAGTTGAAGTTGAAGAGTTCGGTGCATCTCAGGCTTCCGATGTTGCGGAAACTAAAAAGGCTCACATGTATCATTTGGAAGCAAATAATTTGAAAGGAAAAGAAGTTATTCTTGATGAATTTTCTGTAACCGGCACCGAAAATATGCTTATGGCTGCTGCGCTTGCTGATGGTAAAACCACTTTAAAGATTGCTGCAGCTGAACCACACGTTCAAAATTTAGCTGACTTTCTGAATAAAATGGGGGCCGATATTGAGGTGGATGGAAATAACATTTATCAGATAAATGGGAAAGACAAATTGGAAGGAGTTGATCATAGAGTAATTCCTGACTATTTGGAAGCGGGAACCTTTATAATTTTAGGGCTTGCCGCAGAAGGTGAAATTTTAGTTAAAGACGTGCCGACTGATCATCTTGATTTGTTTTTATCAAGACTTAAGAAATTCGGTGGTGATATAGAGGAGGTAAGTAAAGGCGTTTATCGGGTTGGTGACAGTGATTTGGAGATAAATAAAATTCAGGCAATGCCTTATCCGGGAATACCTACTGATTTGCAGTCTCCTTTAGGAGTTTTAGCTACTCAAGCTGAAGGATTGACCCTTATCCACGACCCTATGTATGAGGGAAGATTGAAGTATTTGGAAGAATTGAATAAGATGGGAGCTGAGATTGTAATGTGTGATCCGCATAGAGCGATAATCAACGGACCTACCGATCTTCATGGAACAAAGCTTGACCCACTGGATCTCAGATCGGGAGCAGCTCTCATAATTGCGGGAATAATAGCGGATGGTACAACAATAATCAAAGACGTATCACAAGCTGACAGAGGGTATGAGGAAATTGAAAAAAGGCTCCGAAAGCTAGGAGTAGATGTTAAAAGAATTAAAGAATAAAATCTATGTTTAAAAGGAAAATCGGAATAGATTTAGGGACGTGCAATTCACTGGTTTTTATGCCGGGGAAGGATATAATTATGAACGAACCTTCCGTTGTGGCTGTAAGTGTTTCCGAAAATAAAATTTTGGCGGTCGGGGAAGAGGCCAAGGAAATGACCGGTCGAACTCCGGACACGATAAGAGTTTACAGGCCGCTGAAAGACGGAGTCATAGCAGAATACAGGATAACTGAGGCTATGTTGCGCTATTTCATCGAAAAGGCTCCCGGTTTCGGGTTTTTAAAACCGGAATTGATGATCGGGGTTCCCGCCGGAATCAGCTCTACTGAAAAGCGAGCTGTTATTGAAGCGGGGGTTTCCGCTGGAGCAAAAGCAGTTTATACGGTTCAAGAGCCCGTTTTGGCAGCGATAGGTGCCGGTATACCCATAGATTCATGCTCCGGTCATATGATTGTTGATATAGGAGGAGGAACCACTGAAGTGGCGGTGATTTCTTTGGGAGGAATAGTGGCTTCGAAATCCCTTAGAATTGCTGGTGATAAGATGGATGAATGCATTGCTGACTTCATAAAGGAAAAACACAATGTTGCTGCCGGTAAAAAAACGGTGGAAGAGATTAAAGTGAAGATAGGAACCGCCATAGCGAAAAAGGAAGAGAAAGAAATTGAAATACGGGGAAGAGACTTAATTTCGGGACTGCCCAGGATGGTAACAATTTCTTCCAATGAAATTTCTGATTCAATTGCCGAACCCTTAGAGGAAATAGTCAAAGTCATCAAGAAAGTTTTGAGGGACACCCCTCCCGAACTCGCTGCCGATGTCATGGACAAAGGGATGGTTATTTCTGGTGGTGGTGCGATGGTAGACAATATCGACACTCTAATTACCAGAGAAACGGGGGTTTCATCTTTTATTGCCGAGGATCCGCTGCTTTGCGTTGCTAAAGGAACGGGAATCGTTCTTGATAATTTGGATGCTTACAAAAGAAGCATCATGAGTAAAAAATGAACCTAATTGGGCATGAAAAACAAAAAAGGTTGCTAAAGATGATGGCTCAATCGGGAAGAGTTCCTCATAATTTGCTTTTTACAGGGCCAGAATCTATTGGAAAAAGGAAGGCCGCAAAGGAATTTATCAAGGTTTTAAATTGCAAGGTAGACGGTAAAGATGATTGCGCGGTTTGTCGAGAAATTCGAAATGATCGGTATTCGGATCTGATAACCATTCAAGAAGATTCGGAAATAAACATAGACAAGGTGCGGGAAATTCAAAAGAGGATGGCTTTAACGGGAAGAAACAAGGATTCTTATAAGGGGGCGATCATAGATAAAGCTCACTTAATGAATAAGCAGGCTCAAGCGTGTCTCTTAAAAACTTTAGAGGAGCCGAAAGGAAAAGCTATTATAATTTTGATTACAGAACATCCGAACATTCTGTTAAAAACAATTTTGTCGAGGATGTGGACTATGAGGTTTTCATCAGTTGAATCGGAACCTATAAGAGAAAAATTGATTTCGATGGGAGCGAAAAAAAGGGATGCGGAAAAAATAGTTCGAGTGAGTTCTTCTAAGCCGGGGTTAGCCATAAGGATTTTGGAAAACGAGAAATTCAGGACGAAAAGAATGAAAAAAGAAAATGATCTTAAAAAAATAAAAAATTCTCGTTTTTCGAAGCGTTTCGAGTATGTAAAAGAAATAGCGGAAGACAAAAAGGAAGCTCGCGAAACCTTGAAAGTTTGGCTTTCGAGCTTAAGAGAGGATATGATCAACGCTGAGGATGTAGCGGAAGCTCAATCGTTGGGAAAAACTCTCAGTCGAATCCAAAAGTCATTATTATTAACATCGAAAACCAATGCAAACTTAAAATTATTATTGGAAGAGATAGTAATTAATTTATAAAATTATGCAATATAAAAAAATCATAAAAAGGGTGAAGCCCGAATTCGAGAAAGCTCTTGATTATTTGAAGAAGGAATTGGACAAAATAAGAACTGATCGAGCAACTCCTTCTTTAGTTGAAGATATTGTTGTTGAATCTTTTGATCAAAAGATGCCCCTAAAACAAATGGCAGCCATTTCTTGCCCGGAAAAAAGGCAAATAGTTATTGACCCTTGGAATGATGATTATATTAAAAGTATAGTTTCCGCTATCCAGAAAGCTAACAGTGAACTGAATCCAATGCCTCAAAATGGAGTTGTGAGAGTTAATCTTCCGCCGATGACCAAAGAATATCGACAGAAATTAGTTAAAAAACTTTCTAAAATCAGAGAAGAAGCAAGAGTGTCGATTAAGAGATCCAGAGAAGAAGCATGGAAAAAGATTAAAAATGCCGAAAAAGAAGGAGAAATAACCGAAGATGATAAATTCAGAGGAAAAGATCAACTTCAGGAACTGGTTAATGAATATAATGAAGAAATTGATCGTTTAATTAAACAAAAGAAAGAGAAGATAGAATCATGAGTGTTTTAATATTCATATTGAGTTTGGTTTTGCTTATAACCTTGCATGAGCTGGGACATTTTTTCTTTGCTAAAAAATTCGATGTAAAAGTCAAGGAATTCGGAATAGGAATACCTCCCAGAATAATAGGAAAAAAAATAGGGGAGACGATCTATTCGATTAATGCACTTCCTCTGGGGGGGTTTGTTAGGATGCTTGGAGAAGATGGGCAGATAGAAGATGAAAGAAGCTTTTCGGAAAAACCGATTTGGCAACGAGCCATAATACTTGTTGCCGGTGTTGCCAGTTTTTGGATTATCGCCGTTTTTATTTTCGCTGTAGTTTCTTTCGGTTGGGGAATACCAACTGAAATTACTGATGATGTGGATGTTGAAAGTTCTTTTTTGATGGTTAATTGGGTCAACCCGGAAGGTAACTTTTCCGAATCGATACAGCCGAATGATAACTTAAAAAAAGTGGAAAGCACTAAGATTAATAAGGTCGAAGATTTAGAAAAATTATTAAAAGAGAATCCAAAAACGATAACTATTGAGCGGGGGGGTGAATTGAAAGAGATAGCTTTGGATAATAATGAGACCGAAAATTTTTTAGAAGTTGTAGATGTTCGCAGGGTAGTAATGCAAAGATCAAGGCCTCTTTCCGCATTAAGTTTTGGAGCAAATCAAACGATTAATGTTACAAAACTCCAGGCGTACGGAATAGGTGTCGCTATTAAATCTACTCTTACTGGTGAAGAGTTGCCACCCGAGTTTCAAATCGGAGGCCCGGTAATGATTGGAGATATGGCAACCGATGCCCTGGATAGAGGAGTGGGAGACTATCTATATTTTGTCGGAATAATAGCAACCATCTTAGCCTTTATGAACATATTGCCGATTCCCGCTTTGGATGGTGGTAGGCTTTTGTTTTTAGGGATTGAAAAAGTGAAGGGGTCTCCGATTCCCGAAAGGGTGGAGAGAAACGTTAATGCAGCATTTTTTGTGCTGCTTATAGTTCTAATGATAGTGATAACAGCAAGAGACATATATAACATCTTTTAAAATTTATGCGACAATCAAAACTTTTCACAAAAACAGTTAAAGACACGCCCAAAGGAGAGGAAGCAAAAAATGCTCAGCTACTTATGAGGGCGGGGTTTATAAACAAAGAAATGGCAGGGGTATACTCATTTTTACCTCTGGGGCTTAAAGTTCTTAGGAATGTAGAAGAGATTATAAGAGAAGAAATGAATAATACGTTGGAAGCTTTTGAAGTATTTATGCCTGCACTCCATCCTGTTGAAAATTATCAAAAAACCGGACGAGATGATATTGACGTGTTGTTCAAGACTAAATTGGCAACCGGAAGTGATTTGGTTTTGGGACAATCTCATGAAGAAGTGGTAGTTCCTTTGGTTAAAAATCATATCTTTTCGTATAGAGATTTACCCGTTTATGTTTATCAAATTCAAAATAAATTCAGGAATGAATTACGGGCAAAATCGGGAATTCTCAGAGGAAGAGAGTTTTTAATGAAGGACCTTTACTCTTTTCATACCGATATGGGTGATCTGGAAGAGTATTATGAGAAGTCCAAAAAAGCGTATGAGAATATATTTAAAAAAGCAGGGATAGGGCGTTATACCCGTATAACTTTTGCTGACGGGGGAACCTTTTCTAAATACTCTCATGAATTCCAAACTGTGACTGAAGCCGGGGAAGATCTGATTTATCTTTGTGAAGATTGTGAGGTTGCAATAAATGAGGAAATTATTGATGAACAAGAGGCATGTCCCGAATGCGAGAAGAAAAAAGAATATTTGAAAAAGGAAAAAGCCATCGAAGTCGGTAATATATTCAAGCTAAAAACCAAGTTCAGTGATGCATTTGATTTAACATACACCGATGAGAATGGTGAAGACAGGCCGGTTTATATGGGTTGCTATGGAATAGGAGTGGGAAGACTCATGGGAGCAGTGCTGGAAGTGAATTCTGATGAAGATGGAATGATTTGGCCTGAAAAATTGGCTCCTTTCAAGATCCACCTCATACCTATCGGTGAATATGGAGAAAAGAAAGCGGAAGAGCTTTATGGAAAACTGAAAAATGATTTCGAGATTCTTTATGATGATCGGGATGTTAGCGTGGGAAATAAGTTTGCCGACGCCGATCTGATGGGTATGCCTTACAGGGTGGTGGTAAGTGATAAAACTTTGGAAAAAAATTCGGTAGAAATAAAACGAAGAGGATCTAAAAAGGAAAAATTAGTAAAAATTGATAATTTGCAAAGTTATGTTTAAAAGTATAATGGAAAAATTCGCAATCGATATTGGAATTGATTTGGGTACCGCCAATTCGTTGGTTTATGTCAAAGATAGAGGAATAGTTATTTCGGAACCATCCGTAGTGGCCGTAAATAAAAAAACCGGAAAAATTTTAGCCATCGGAGAAGAGGCAAAAAGAATGGTGGGAAAAACTCCCGCACACATAGTTGCCAATCGGCCACTGGTTTCAGGGGTTGTCTCCGACTTTGATGTTACTGAACAGATGTTGAGATATTTTATTGAAAAAGCAAGACAAGGAAGCTTTCCGGTCCGTCCCAGACCGCGTCTTGTGGTGGGAATTCCCTGTGGTGTCACCGAAGTGGAAAAAAAAGCGGTAAGGGATGCAGGAAAAAATGCCGGAGCGGGCGAGGTGTTTTTGATTGAAGAACCGATGGCGGCAGCGATAGGAGCGAGATTACCGATTCAGGAACCGGGAGGAAATTTCGTAATTGATATTGGTGGAGGAACTACCGAAGTGGCTGTAATATCGCTCGGTGGAATCGTAATATCTGAAAGTCTAAGGGTTGCAGGAGACAAACTCAATCAAGATATAATTGATTTTGCGCAAAAAGAGTACAAACTCTTAATAGGAGAAAGGACCGCTGAAGATATAAAAATAAATGTTGGTTCGGCTTATCCTCTGGATCAGCGAATAGAAACCACGATGAGAGGAAGGAATTTGGTAACGGGCCTACCGGAAGAGGTTCTCGTGACAGATCAGGATATTAAGAAAGCACTGGAAAAATCAGTTGGAGAGATTGTTGATACGGTAAAAGCAACGGTCGAAGCTACCCCCCCGGAGCTTTTGGCCGATATAATGGGTGAAGGCATTTATCTTTTGGGTGGGGGAGGATTATTGAGAGGATTGGATGAATTAATAACGGAAGAAACCAAAGTAAAAACCAAAATAGCTGATGATCCACTTACTGCAGTTGCACGCGGGGCAGGTTTCGCCTTGGAGCATTTAAATGATCTTTCCGATGTTTTGCTGGAAATTGAGGAGGCTGAACCGCCTAAATAATCAACTTTTATTAAGATATGATTACCAAAAAAACAATAAAAAAAATTTCTGATTTAGCTCACATTGAGCTCAGTGATAAAGAAAAAGAAGAAATTAGTAAAAATTTAATTGAAATTTTGGACTATGTGGATAAATTAAAAAAAGTTGACACTTCCGAAGTTGATTTTAAGTCGATTTCTCCGGTTAAGAATAAGCTGAGAAAAGATAAGGTTAAAGACTCAAAAGAAAAAACTAAGGAAGTAATGCGAAGCATGGGGAAAAATAAAGATAATTATTTCCAAGTTGAGTCAATTTGATTATGTCTATTAAAAATTTACGAATTAAGGATATAAAATCGGGATTAAGAGGCGATGATTTTACCGCTGTAGAGATAGTCAATCAGTATCTAAAATTAATAAAAAAAGAGGATAAAGAGATTTCCGCATTTTTAGAAGTTACCGATGAATTAGCTATGGAGCAGGCTAAAAAGGTGGATAATGAAGTTCGAGTTAAGGATTTAAGCGGAGTCCCTATGGTTGTTAAAGACAACATACTCGTCGAAAATAGAAAATCTACGGCTGGATCAAAAATTTTGGAACATTTTATTGCTCCTTGTGATGCTACGGTTGTAGAAAAGATAAAAAGAGAAGGGGCTATAATAATCGGTAAAGGTAACATGGATGAGTTCGCAATGGGTGGATCAACTGAAAATTCCGCGTTTTTCAACACTAAAAATCCGGTAAATAAAAATAAGGTGCCGGGCGGTTCATCCGGCGGTCCCGCTGCGGCAGTTGCATCGGGAATGGCAGTAGCCGGTTTAGGGTCCGACACGGGAGGATCAATAAGGCAACCGGCAAGTTTTTGTGGAATCGTCGGTTTCAAGCCGAGTTATGGTAGGGTGTCTCGAAACGGCCTAATGGCAATGGCTTCTTCTCTTGACCAGATTGGTCCTTTTGCCCGCTCTGTTGAGGACGCAAAAAAGGTTTTTAATGTTATAAAGGGGCGAGATGATGGAGATGCCACGTCCGTTAAAATTGAAAAAACCGATGATGAAGTTAAAGATTTTTCCGTCGGTGTGCCGAAAGAGTATTTCGTAGATCAAGTTGACGAAAAAGTAAAGAAGGAAGTTAAAAAAGTGATTGAGAAGGTTGAGTCTTTTGATGTTCAAGTTGCTGATATCAGCTTGCCCCACACCGAGTATGCATTAGCTTGTTATCAGATAGTTATGGCTTCCGAAGTGTCCGCTAATATGGCGCGATATGATGGTATTCGATATGGTTTGGAGACGGATAGACCCAAGTCCGAATCCATTCGACAAGCTTATTTAAAAAATAGAAGTAATTTTGGCGATGAAGTAAAAAGAAGAATTATTTTGGGAACATACAGCCTTTCCAGTGGATATTATGATGATTACTATATGAAAGCAGAAAAAGTAAGAGAGCTTATCAGGAGAGATTTTGAAAGTGTTTTCGAAGAGGTTGATGTTATTTTAACTCCAACCAACCCAATTTTACCTTTCGGTTTGGGAGAAAAAACTTCACCACTCTCCATGTATTTAGCCGATATGTTTACCACGCCGGCTAATTTAGCCGGACTTCCGGCAATATCGATTCCCAGCAAGTGTGAAGGATTGCCAGTGGGTGTTCAACTGATGGGGAAAAGATTTGAAGATGAAAACCTTTTGGAAATTGCAAAAAAAATAGAAGCAATGATTTAGTTATGGAGGATATAATACGATACATTCTTGATCCACATCTTCTATCACCCGAAAAGGTGCGTATCTTCGATTATATCCGCTATTTTTTTGTAGTTATTTCTACGTTGATGACGGGAGCGATAATATATTTTGTTTTCAGGACGGGGATTCTGGAGGAAAAGTACTACAAAGATGTTCTGGAGTTCACAAAAAGCTCTCCCTATAAAGAGGTGAAAGTAAGTAAAAAATGGAAGAGATTAAAAGAAAAAATCGAAGATGAGAATTCATCGGAAAGAAAGTTGGCTATTATTCAGATGGATGATTTGGTTTCTGAGGTGCTTATGGAAATGGGGTATGAAGGAGATGATCTCGAAGTACGACTTCGGGATGTAGGTGATGATATTTTAACCAACAAGAAAGATTTAATTAAAGCGCATAGAAAGCGGAGAGATTTGGTCTATGATCCGAATAAAAATTTGTCCGTTGAAGAGGCAAAAGAATTGAGTGAAGTTTACAAAGAAACTTTAGTTAACTTGCAAGTTATTTGAGACCTTGATTTTTTTTTGAGATATATTACAATAAGAAAGTGAAATCGCGGGGTGGTGGAACGGTACCATGTGAGGCCCATAACCTCAAGGTCCGGGTTCGAATCCCGGCCCCGCAACATTTTTAATTTAGCCAGGGTAGCTCAGGCGGTTAGAGCGACGGACTCATAAGCCGTAGGTCGTGGGTTCAACTCCCACCCCTGGCACTCTGGATTTGGGGACGTAGATCAATTTGGTTAGATCGCATCCCTGTCACGGATGAGGTTGCCGGTTCAAGTCCGGTCGTCCCCGCACCCAAAAACCACCGAAAGGTGGTTTTTTAGTTGCGCCTGGGTTGTAATCTAAAAGAAACACGCTATAAGAAATACCAGCAGAGATTCGATTACTTTTTGCTTGGTGATTTATTCGACGAATCAAAATTGTATTAAATTGCCGAATATTTTCAACCTCAACAATAATAACATTGAGAGGTCCGAATTGAGAGGTCTGACCTCTCAATTTTGACTAAAGGTGGATTATTTAATAATTTTCGAGTAGAGGTTGATAATAAAAAAGTAAAAAGCCGATAGTTAAGTTCGTTCAGCGGAATTTTAGTTTGCTTTTTTCGGGAATTTAAGGTAAAATAACAGTATGAAAGACATAGAAAAGTTAGAAAAAGAAGCTCTGTCCGATTTATCAAAAGCGGATTCACAGAAGAAACTAAAAGAGCTTGAAAGAAAGTACCTGGGAAGCGATGGAATCGTTTCCGATATTTTTACATTACTCAGTGATATTCCTAAAGAAAAGAGATCTGAAACAGGAAAAAAGGCTAATGAGCTGAAAAAATTACTCAAGAAAAAGATTAAAGAAAAGAGGGCGTCTTTAGAGAAAAAAGAAAAAGGGGCAAAAAGTGAGAATTTTGACAGCACCCTTCCGGGTATAGAACCGGAATTGGGGCACATACATCCGCTGACAGAGGCAAGAAAAGGGTTGACTAAGATATTCGCCGGAATGGGTTTTTCTGTTATACAGGGGCCGGATGTGGAGACCGAGTGGTATAATTTTGATGCACTTAATTTTCCCGAGGATCACCCGGCCAGAGATATGCAGGATACTTTATTTGTCAGGTCGGATGAGAAGTTGGTTATGAGGACACACACCTCTCCCGTTCAGATTAGACATATGGAAGAAAACGAGCCACCGATTAAGGTGGTTGTTCCCGGTAGAGTCTACAGAAATGAAACTACCGATGCAACTCATGAGATAAATTTTTATCAATTGGAAGGGTTGATGATTGATAAAGACATATCGGTTGCCAACTTTAAATCGATAATCACTCAATTTATAGACAGTTATTTTAAAGGAGATGTGGATGTAAGGCTGAGACCTTCGTTTTTTCCTTTTACGGAGCCCTCATTTGAAGTTGATATGAGTTGTACAGTTTGTGGTGGTGAGGGCTGCTCGGTTTGTTCGAAAACCGGATGGGTTGAGGTTTTGGGAGCCGGCATGGTTCATCCCAATGTTTTGAAAAACGGTGGCCTGGATCCCGAAAAGTGGCAAGGGTTTGCATTCGGAATGGGTACCGATAGATTGGTAATGATAAAACATGGAATTGATGATGTAAGGCTTTTTTACGGAGGAGATCACAGATTTTTAAAACAATTTTAGAGAATGAAGTTTTCATATAATTGGTTAAATTCATTTTTTGACAAAGATTTGCCCGAGCCGGATAAGCTCGCCGAAAAGTTAATGATGAGATTTTTTGAAGTTGAGAAGGTAAAACCCATGGACGGAGATTTTCTTATTGATATTGATGTTTTACCCAACAGGGCTTCGGACTGTTTTTCACATTTTGGTGTAGCTAAAGAGATAGCTGCTATTTATAATCTTGATATTAATGAGTTGAAATCAAGCTTTAAAGAGGGCAAGACCGACTTAGAAAAGCAAGTTGATGTCAAGGTGGAGACTGACCTCACCCGACGATACATGTTGACCGGCCTAACAGAGGTAAAGGTTGGTGAAACCCCTAATTTCATTAAAAAAAGGCTCAAGGTTTGCGGCCTGCAGTCGATAAATAATATTGTTGATATAACTAATTATGTAATGCTTGAAACCGGCCAGCCGCTCCATGCTTTCGATGGAGAAAAAGTTGGTAGTGTTATAAAAGTAAGAAAGGCTAAAAGTGGTGAGAAGATAACTACTTTGGACGGTGACTTAAAAGAGCTGGATGATTCGATGATAGTAATTGCCGATAAAAATGATTCGATTGGAATAGCGGGAGTAAAAGGCGGTCAAGGGCCTGAAATAGATAAAGATACTAACGTAATTTATCTTGAAGCGGCTAACTTTGATGCTAAAACGATAAGAAAATCTTCTAAAAAATTAAAGCTTAGAACAGATGCTTCCAACAGATTTGCACACGGTTTAGACCCGGAATTAGCAGAAAAAGCCACGAAAAGAGCAATTCACTTACTTCAAAAATATGCGGATGGCAAACCTATGCGCTCAAGAATCGATAAGTATCCCGATCCGGTAAAACCTAAAAACGTTAAGCTTTCATTGGATAAGACAAAAAGCCTTTTAGGTGTTGACATATCCAAAAGTAAAGTTGTTAAAATACTTGAAAGTTTAAGCTTTGAGGTTGAAGAAGACGGAGACTTTTTGGAGGTAGTGGTACCGACTAAAAGAAGAGATGTTTCTCTGGAAGAAGATTTAATTGAAGAGATTGGTAGAATTTACGGTTATGAAAATATAAAACCCATCCCACCCAAGGTTGCAGTTACAACTCCGAAACCAAACAGTAATCTTATATGGGAAGACAAGATCAGAGATATTCTAAAAGAGGTTGGGTTTGTAGAAAACTACAATTATACGTTTGTAAATGAAGAAATTAAGAATATTTTCGGATATGAAGATTTAATTGAAATGAAAAATCCGGTTAGTTCCGAGTATAAATACTTACGTCCCGAACTTTTACCATTACTTTTAAAAAATATAAAAGATAACGAAAAAAGATTTAATAATGTTGATGTTTTTGAAATTGGAAAAGTATTTTCCGGCAAAGAGGAAAAAATAATAGGAGTCGCTACAACAAGCCAAAACTTTAGAGAGTTAAAAGGAGTAGTTGATTTAATTGTAGAAAAGATTACGGGAAAAGTTCCTGAGTATGAAAATGATTCAAGGCAATGGTCTACTGAGAAAGCAGCTCAAATTAGTCTGAATGGAGAAATTTTGGGGTGTCTGGGAGAAGTAAAGCCTGACCTCTTGAAAGAGCTAAAGGTCAATTCAAAACCTTTGGTTTTTCAGGTGGATTTTGAAAAACTTGCAAGTTTAGCAATTGATAAGCATAAATATGAAAAAATTGTTAAATTTCCGGTAAGTGTAAAAGATATTTCGATATTAATACCCGAGGAAGTCGCTTTTAAGAAAGTAATTTCTATTGTTCAAAAAGCTGCCGGTAGTCTTTTGACTGACGTGGGTCTTTTTGATCTTTATCAAGGAGATGGAGTCCCGGAAGGGATAAAAAGCTTGGGGCTTAGATTATCTTTCCAAGCTAAAGACAGAACGCTTTCAAGAGAAGAAATAAATAATTTATTAGAAAAAATAATATCCAGTTTGGAAAAATCTGGCTGGGAAGTTAGAAAAAAGTAAAACAATAAGAAAATGCCTAAAAAATCAAATTACGACGCAAAAGATATTAGTGTTTTGAAAGGTCTTGATCCGGTAAGAAAAAGGCCGGGAATGTACATCGGTTCAACCGGTAAAGAGGGACTTCATCATATGATCTGGGAGGGAGTCGATAACTTTATTGATGAGTTTATGGGGGATTATGGCAGCAAAGGGTCTGTTACTCTTCTTAAAGACGATACCGTTCGGGTGTCCGATGACGGTCGTGGTATTCCGGTTGACGAACATTCAGGTACCGGGAAATCGGCTTTAGAAACTGTTCTAACCACCTTACATGCCGGTGCTAAATTCGGATCGAAGGCTTATCAGGTTTCCGGTGGGCTTCATGGTGTCGGAATTTCAGTTGTTTGTGCACTTTCGAGCTATCTCAAGGCAGAGGTTTACAGAGACGGCTACGTCTGGGTTCAGGAATTTGAGAGAGGCAAGCCGACCAGCGATCTTAAAAAGAAAGGAAAAACAAATAGAACGGGTACGACAATAACCTTTAGACCTGATCCGGAAATTTTTGATGAAGTTGAGTTTGATCCTCAAAAGATTAAAAATCATCTCAGGCAGCAGGCATATTTAACAAAAGGAATTAAAATAACCTTTACCGATGATAGAGGTGAGTTTAAAAAACCGTATACCTTTTACTTTGAAGGCGGAGTCAAGTCTTATGTTAAACACCTAACAAAAGATGCTAAACCGACCCACCCGAATATTTTTTATTGTAATGGAAAATCGGAAGACATACTTGTTGAAGTTGCTTTCCGATATACTGACGAGTATGAGCTTTACGAAGAGAGTTTTGCTAACAACATCAACACCAAAGAGGGTGGATATCATCTGACCGGTTTTAGGTCTGCTCTAACCAAGACGATAAATAAATATGCCAGAAATAATAATTTTTTGGGGGAAGGAGATGATAATCTGAAAGGTGCTGACATACGAGAAGGATTGACAAGCGTAGTTTCAGTAAAGATAAAAGAACCACAATTCGAGGGACAAACTAAAACAAAATTAGGTAATTCCGAAGCAAGAACAGCAGTCGAAACCTTTGCCGGTGATGCTATCTTGGATTTTTTGGAAAGAAACCCCAAGGATGCGAAGGCTATAATCGAGAAATGTATTTTATCCGCAAAAGCAAGAAAAGCTGCCAAAAAAGTTAGAAATACGGTTTTACGTAAAGGGGCGCTGGACGGACTTTCTCTCCCCGGAAAATTAGCTGATTGTACAAGTAAAGATCCGGAGGAATCCGAACTATACATCGTTGAGGGTGAATCGGCCGGTGGTAGCTGTAAAGGGGCGAGAGACAGACGTTTTCAAGCTATTTTACCTCTAAAAGGTAAAGTTTTAAATGTAGAACGATACAGATTGGACAGAATATTATCCTCTAAAGAAATTAAACATTTGGTAGTTGCTTTGGGCACCGCTATCGGTGAAGATTTTGATATTGAAAACTTGAGATATCAAAGGATAATTATTATGTGTGATGCTGATTTCGACGGTAATCACATAAGAACACTTTTACTTACTCTCTTCTACAGGTACTTTAAACCGTTGATAGAAGCTGGTTTTGTCTATATAGCTCAACCACCCTTGTATAAGATAAAATCGGGCAAGAGAGTCGAGTATGCATATCTGGAAGAAGATAAAGCGGAAATAGTTGAAAGCATGAAAGAAGATGGGCGGAAAAATATTGATATTCAAAGATACAAGGGTCTGGGTGAAATGAATCCGGAACAACTCTGGAAGACGACCATGAACCCGGAAAATAGGGTGTTATTACGGGTGACGGTGAATGATGCTCAAGAAGCGGACAGAACTTTTGATGCACTAATGGGTAAAGAGGTAGCTCCCAGAAAAAATTTCATTAGGACTCACGCAAAAGAGGCTGAAAACATAGATATTTAAAATATTGATTTATTTTTTCACTTAGTGTATAATTTGGGCGAGAGGCCTGAAAAGGGCTTTTTTAAATAGAAAATTTATATGACCAACAAAACCACAAAGATTAAAAAATTTTTAACGGAAGTGAGAACGGAAATGAAGAAAGTGGACTGGCCTACTCGAGAAGAAACGATAAAATATACGATGGTAGTTATAGTCGCAACAGTAATTGTCGCTCTTTATTTAGGTGTTTTGGACGCGATTCTTTTTAATCTTTTAGATAGTTTTGTTCTTTAACGAATATGCCCAAACAAAGATTAAAAAAAGAAAAAAATTGGTACGTGATTCACACCTATTCCGGATACGAAGAGGCAGTTGCCAGCAATCTTCGCCAAAGAATAGAAACGATGGACATGGAGGATAAAATTTTTAATGTAATCGTACCCAAAGAAAAAAAAATAAAAATAAAAGACGGAAAGAGAAAAGAGGTTGAAGAAAAGATTTACCCGGGTTATGTTTTAGTGGAAATGATTGTCACCGATGAATCGTGGTATGTGGTTAGAAACACACCCAACGTAAGCGGTTTCGTCGGGTCGGGAACGACTCCGGTTCCTTTAAGCGATGAAGAGATCGAAACTCTTAAAAACAGAATGGGTAAAGATACCCCAAAATACAAAATAAATGTTAAGGAAGGGGACAGCGTGAAGATAACGGACGGACCGTTCAAGGATTACGACGGAAAGGTTTCTGAGGTTGATAACGAGCGAGGAAAAATCAAGGTTTTGGTTAATATGTTCGGTAGAGACACGTCCGTAGAGCTGGACTCTTTGCAAGTTGAGAAAATATAATTTAAGTAAAAGTTATGGCAAAAAAGAAAAAAAATATAGTTAAACTTCAAATAAAAGCTGGTCAAGCCAGCCCGGCCCCGCCGATAGGTCCGATGCTGGCACAGCATGGGATTAACATGCAAGAATTTTGTCAAGACTTCAATGATAAAACTTCGGATAGAGGTGATGACGTGGTTCCGGTTGAAATTTCAGTATATGAGGATGGTAGTTACGATTTTATTTTAAAAGAACCTCCTGCCTCCCAATTAATAAAAAGAGAAGTCGGAATAGAAAAAGGTTCCGGGGAACCCAACAAAAACAAAGTAGGTGAAATTACTCGTAAACAATTGGAAGCCGTAGCCGAGAAAAAGATGCCCGATTTGAATACGGATGATTTGGACACGGCGGTTGAAATTATTAAGGGGACGGCTAAGAATATGGGATTAAAAATAAAAGACTAAAATGGATCGAATATCCGTAGATGAATATTTTTTAAAGATAGCTGCCGTCGTAGCTGAAAGATCTACTTGTAGAAGACATCATGTTGGTGCGGTAGCGGTTAGAGATAAAAGAATTCTGACTACGGGGTATAACGGAGCTCCTTCCGGGGCTAAGGATTGCTTAGAGCTCGGATGTCTTAGAAACGAAAGAGATATTCCTTCCGGCACCAGGCACGAAGTTTGCAGGGCGATTCATGCAGAGCAAAACGCAATCATACAAGGATCCCTCCACGGCGTAAGTCTGGAGGGTTCTACTATTTATTGCACTCACACTCCTTGCATTTTATGTGCCAAGATGTTGGTCAATGCAAAAATTGACCGCTTTGTCAGTTATAGTAATTATGCTGATGATTCTTTTATAAAATTATTTGAGGAGGCGGGAATAGAGTTTGAGAAAAAGGACAGGCCGTCTTCCGAAATAACCTTTTTGGATTAAAATGACTAAAGTTTTAGGTATTTTAGGTAAACCTGGAGCGGGAAAAGATACTTTTTGTGATTTTTTTGAAGAAAATCACTCATCAGTAGAAGTAATTAAGTTCTCCGACTCCTTAACTCAAGCCTTAGAAATATTTATTGACGAAGTTAAAAGAGAAGACCAGCAATGGCTGGTCAACGGACTCAGAGATCGATTCGGAGAGGATATATTAGCCAGAGCGGTAGAAAAAAGAATTAAAAATACGGATGCTGAGTTTGTGCTTTTAAATGGAGTACGAGTTCAAGATGATTTTAAGATGGTCAAAAGAGTGGGCGGATTTTTGGTTTATGTACGGACTAAACCGAAATTGCGATGGAAGCGAATGAAAGAGCGCGGTGAGAAAAAGGATGATAACGTTTCTTTTGAGAAGTTTCTGGAACTGGATGAAGGAAGAAGCGAAAGAGAAATAGAAAAAATCGGAAAAGAGGCTGACCTTGTAATTGACAATAATAAATCCAAGGACGAATTGGAAAAACAAGCTCAAAATTTAATTAAAGAATTAACTAAATAATAATTTTTTAACTCATGTCTCAAGGTATATTTATCGCTTTTGAAGGTTTGGACGGTTCGGGAAAATCAACTCAAGCCGAGCTTTTAGCTGAAAAGTTAAATAAAGAGAAGGGGGAAGTTTTTGAGGTTGATTTTCCTCAGTATGGTAACAAATCCGCCGGTCCATTGGAAAAATATTTGAACGGTGAATACGGTGGTGAAGATGATGTCAGACCGGAAGTAGCTTCAATATTTTTTGCTTGTGATCGTTATGATGGTTCTTTTAAATTAAAGGAAGAGCTTTCAAAGGGAAGTATTTTGATAGCTGATCGTTACACGGCTTCCAATGCGGGACATCAGGGAGGTAAAATTACCGACAAGGAAAAAAGAAGGGAATTCATAAAATGGCTCTATAAACTTGAATATGAAATTTTTGAAATACCACGTCCGGATATTAGTTTTATATTAAAAACAACTCCCGAATTGGCTTTTAAAAAATCCAAAGAGAAAAAGAAAGAGAAAAAGAAAAAAGTTATTTCGGCCGTCGGTGAAGAGGCGAAAGACGGTGATATACATGAAAGAAGCTTAAATCATTTGGAAAGAGCTTTGGATTCTTACTTGTTTTTGGCTGAAGAACATCCTGATGAATATTTTGTAATTGAGTCCGTGGATGATGACGGGAGATTACTTCCACCCGAGAAGATTCACCAAAAAATAATAAAAAAAGTAAATAAAATTTTATAATTATGAAGACTTACTTAAATCTTTTACAAAAGGTAATGGATGAAGGGGTTGATAAGTCGGATAGAACCGGGGTCGGGACCCGGTCACTTTTTGGTCTTCAATCCAGGTATGATCTTTCCGAGGGTTTTCCGGCTGTTACTACTAAAAAACTATTTTTTAATTCGGTAAAGGCTGAGCTTTTATGGTTTATATCCGGCAGCAGAGATATAAAGGATT
Organism: uncultured Candidatus Saccharibacteria bacterium; assembly: GCA_964507105.1. GTDB lineage: Bacteria > Patescibacteriota > Minisyncoccia > Minisyncoccales > PWPS01 > PWPS01. The sequence goes on from CAZDOR010000010.1 coordinate 18,946, forward strand.
TACATAAAATGGATTGTCATATATGGGATGCCAATGTTGATGCGGATTATTGGAAGAAAAAAAGAAAATATGAGACGGACGCCGGAAGGGTTTACGGAGTTCAGTGGAGGAATTGGAGAAATCCGGAAGGAGAGTCGGTAGATCAATTGGAAAAGGCGATTGAAATACTCAAGGAAAATCCGAATAGTAGGAGAAATATGGTTACCGCTTGGAATCCCGGCGAGCTCAATAAGCAGGTTCTGCCACCTTGCCATGCCTTTTTCCAGTTTTATGTAGCTGAAGAAAGGTTGTCTTTGCAGATGTATCAAAGGAGTTGTGATATGTTTTTGGGAGTTCCCTTTAACATAGCTTCTTATAGCCTTCTTTTACACATGGTTGCTCAGGTGACCGGGTTAAAAATCGGTGAATTTGTACACACAATGGGTGACGCTCATATTTACCAAAATCATTTCGAGCAGGTTAAAGAGCAACTCTCAAGAAAACCGAAAAAGCTTCCTCGATTGAAACTGAATAAAGAAATCAAGAACATAGATAGCTTTAGTATGGAAGATATAGAACTTGTAGATTATGATTACCACCCGGCCATAAGGGCTGAAATGGCGGTTTGACTATGGAGATAATTTTGATAGTAGCGAAAAGTAAAAACAATGTAATAGGCCAGGATGGAAAGCTTCCCTGGAACTTTCCGGAGGATTTGAAACACTTTCGGGAGACAACGATGGGAAATTTTGTTATAATGGGCAAGAAAACGTTTCTTTCGCTACCCGGACCGCTTGAAGGTAGGAACGTAATTGTTCTTTCCAGAGATAAGAGCTTCAATCCTGAAGTGGCTCAAGTGGCAAATTCGATTGAGGAAGCGCTTAATATGACAAAAAGTAAAGTGTTTATAGCCGGAGGAGCAAGTGTTTATCGTCAATTTTTACCAAAGGCAGACAAAATGTTAATTACGGTTATAAACAAGAAGGTAAAAGGAGATACATATTTCCCCGAGTTTATTAGTGAAAATTGGAAATTGGTAAAGCGAAAAAAAGGTGAAAATAAATTATTAACTTTTAAGATTTACGAACGATTATGAACAAAAAAAAGATACTCAAAACAATAGACCATACCAATATTAATCCTCAAGCTACAGAAGATGATATTATAAAAACTTGTGATGAAGCTAAAAAGTACGGATTCAGGGGCGTTGATGTGCTTCCGGAATGGGTTTCTTTGGTTTCCGAGCAGTTGGAGGGGACAGGAATGAAAGTAATCGTTTTAATTGATGAACCCATGGGTCTATCGAGTCATAAAGAAAGAATGGATGCTTGTAAAAGGGCAGTTGAAGACGGAGTGGATGAATTGGATGTGGTTATGAACATAGTTGATTTTAAATATGAAAAATACAACCCCGTTTTGAAAGATTTATCCGAGATTTGTAATCTTGCTGACACCAAAGTAATTATCGGATCAGGATTTTTAACCGATGACGAAATTAAGAAAGCTTCCGAATTAGTTCAAGAAGCTGGAGCGATTTGTGTTAAAACGGCTACCAACAAGGACCCATTAGAAAGAAGGCAATTGGAAGAGAAGGCGAAGCACGTAAAAATAATGGATCAAGCGGCTCCCGATCTTTTTGTAAAAGCATCAGCCAAAATAAGAACCTTGGAGGATGTGGAATTAATGATTGAAAACGGAGCTGATATTATCGGTACCAGTTCCGGGGTTCAGATTGCCGAAGAAGTAGAAAAAATAGAAAAAAATAAGTAAGAAACATGTTAGAGCCGACTATAGGTTTAGAAATCCACGCACAACTGAAAACCGAGAGCAAGATGTTCTGCTCTTGTAGTAATTCATCAAAAACAGCGGAGGCGAATACAAAGGTTTGCCCTGTTTGTTTGGGTTACCCGGGTGCGTTGCCGACCATAAATGAAAAAGCGGTAAAAAAAGTAGTTAGAGCAGGCAAGGCCCTGAATTGTGAGATAGCTGATTTTTCTCGCTTCGATAGAAAAAATTATTTTTATCCCGATTTGCCCAAAGGGTATCAGATATCACAACTTAATTATCCGCTCTGCAAAAAAGGAGAATTGGAAGTAAAAGGAAAAAAAGTAGGAATAACAAGAATTCATTTAGAAGAAGATACTGGAAGCTTGGTTCACGAAGAAGGTGTTTCTCTTGTTGATTTTAACAGGTCCGGAGTACCTTTGATGGAGTTGGTTACTGAACCCAACATACATTCCGGAAGTCAGGCCCGAGAATTTGCACGAGAGCTTAGATTAATTTTGAGATATTTGAATATTTCCGATGCGGACATGGAAAAGGGTCAGATGAGAGTAGAGGTAAACATTTCACTTTCTACGGAAGGTGAGGATTTGGGAACGAAAGTAGAGATTAAAAACCTTAATTCCTTTAAAGCAGTTGAACAAGCGGTTGAGTATGAAATAAAACGCCAGACCAAGGCCTTAGAAGCCGATAAAGAGATAAAGCAAGAAACCAGGGGATGGAGAGAAGATAGTCAAAAAACGGTATCTCAAAGAAAAAAAGAAGAAGCTCATGATTACCGATATTTTCCGGAGCCCGATTTACCACCGCTGGACTTAAATCAAACCCCCCTAAAAAAAGATGAAATTACTTTAGGAGGAGAGCTTCCGCAAAGCAGGAGAGATAGGTTTAAAAAAGAATATAATCTGGAGGAAGAACTGTTCATTACCGAAAAAGAATTGGGTGATTATTTTGAAAAGGCAGTAAGTGAGGGGTTAAATTGGTTGAAGAATAAAAAGAAGGAGGTAACTGATGATGATGAAAAAGAATTCGTATCACTTTGTAGTAATTACCTTCTTTCTGATCTTCAGGGTCTTTTGGATGGGATGACGGTTAATGATGAAGAGTTTAAAATTACACCTGAAAATTTCGGAGAATTGATTATGCTTATTTATATTGGGGAGATTTCAAGCAAAATTGCGAAAAGAATATTGAAAGAAATGTTTAAAACCGGAGGAGATCCGAGCCAGATAATAGAAGAAAAAAATTTAAAGCAAGTTAAAGATAAGGATAAACTAAGAGAAATTATAGATGAAGTTGTTTCGGAAAATAAAGCGGCAGTTAAAGACTTAGAGGCGGGAAAAAATGAAGCTAAACAATTTTTAGTCGGTCAAGTAATGGCCAAAACGCGCGGAAAAGCGGATCCGCAAGTCGTCAATCGAATATTGGAGAAGCTTTTTAATTGATAAAATTAAAAATTTATCCATAATTAAGTTGTCGGGGGAGTTTTTTGAATAAGCTAAATCAAGCTACCTATTTTTAGTAAGAGGGATTGACTATGAACAGATAATTATCAGGCAGCCTTTTAGGATGAAAGATATTTTTGCCATTATTTTGGATGGTGATAGAAAAAAAGCTTATCCTACGGGTGTAAGAGGAGGTGATTTCCGGTGTCCGAAAAAGAAAAATTAATTATAAATGACAACGATATTCTTACCGAAAAAGAAAGAAAAGAGTTGATCGAATATTTTAGAGACGTTGTCGGTCTGGAAGAGGGGCGATTGATAATTCGTGAAGCTTGATTTTAAAACTTTCCGCCCTAATGGGCGGACTTTTTTTATCTTCCAATTTGCTAACTATTATTTTTTTGATAGAATTAAAAAAGTCAGCCCCAAAATAAAATGAGCCAAAAACTAAAAAGATACATTAAAAATCAACTTGAAAATGGATTTGACAAGGAAGAGATAAGAGACACTTTACAAAAAGCGGGATGGAGTAGGGACATAATAAAAAATACTTTCCGGGAAATTGAAGAGAAAAAAACAAAAAGAACCTCAAAAATTAATAAGATAAAAGCTTTTTTATTAATTGGTTTTATGATAGCCTTATCAGGGTTTGGAATATCTTATTTTGGTTTAATAGAAATAAGAGGTTTTGAATTTGAAGTAGAAGAGATTACGGACAGCGTTTATTACCATGAGTTTTTTGAACTTGAAATGAAATTTGAAAATACGGGATTTAGAAAAAAAACAATTAATCCTGAATTGCATGTTGATGGGCAGTTGATTTCATATTCTTCTCTTGAGTTAAGTTCGGGTGAAAAACAATCAATAAAGTTTTTTGAATATATACCCAGAAAATTAACAAGGTTACGATCTGAGATGGATTATACTTCGTCACTTGAGGATCTACTTTTGGAATTTCCGAAAAAATATGAAGTTTCAGTTATAGTTGAAGAAAAAGTAATCTATGAAGACAATTATGAGGTAGATTTAGAAATAACAGAAGAAGGGCCATATTTTAAATCTTTTGCTAAAGCTGCGGGATGGGTAAATAGAGAAGGGAGTGATAGGAAATTTAGAATGACTTATGACTTGGTTAATGTGGGTGATGAAAAGGGAGAGCTCGTGAGGGAGTTATGGATTGAAGACAATACAGGAAGAAAAGTGGAGCTTGTGGATGGAATTTTTAAGCTTGAACTTTCCCATCAAATAGATTCGGGCCATGTAAGCACTCCTCATGTATTTACAGCATTTGACTATTTTAATCTTAGCCCCGGAGAATATACAATGTATGTTGACTTTAAGGATTATGATGAAAAAATAAAGCAGGATTTTTACTGGGATTAACTTTTAAATAATTTATTATCAATTATCCTTATCCACTCTATTTGACAATTTTTTAAATAATTGGTATAAATAACCACAGTTCATTAAAAAAGGAGGTATTAAGACGATGAAAAGGTTATTTCTTATTAC
>CAZDOR010000011.1:0-19522 GCA_964507105.1 uncultured Candidatus Saccharibacteria bacterium
ACCTGGAAAAAGGAGGACGGTCTACCCATAGTTCATTACAGCTCTCAAAAACCGGACGAAAGAGAGGGTAGACATGTAGATCACATCAATCAAGAGCATTTCAAAGAGTTTTTAAGAGAGGTGAAGGGTTTTTACTTCGATCTTATTTTAGAAGTAAAAGATAAAGAAAAAAGTGCCAACAAGGTTTTAGGGATTATAAAGAAAAATTAACAAAGCATATAATCTCAATTTTACAAAAGCTTACCTAAAAGTGGGTCGACTGTCCGGTTATTCTTGTAGTATAGCTTGACAAAAAACTATAATATTTGTATAATATAAATAGTGAAGCAGTTTTACATAAACCAAAAGGAGGGTTAAAGATGGAATTATTGAGACTATTTTTAATAGTTTCTTTGCTGGTGTTGGTTATTTTTATTGGGTCTTCATTGGTTAATATTTTAATTGAAAGTAACTCGGTAGTATTTAATCCGGAAATAAACATAGAAGAGCTTACACGGAACGACTCTCTGAACAATTCGTTTTTTAAAACTTCTTCACTTGAAAGGCTCAGCATAAAATGCTGAGCTTATTTTTTTGCAATTCGATCATTTTCATATAAAATTTAAAAAGAAATAAGATTAATTAATATGTCTGAAAAAAATATAGAAGTGGAACTCAGGGCTGAAATATCAAACAGTAGAGTTGATCGTTTATCTAAAAAATTGAAAAAAAATTACAGTTTAAAGACTCGGAATAAACGGTTGGCAATTACCTTCTTTGATGACAATCTTGATGTTAGGGTGCGAATCAATACCGGTGGAGAGGCTGAGTTCGTTGTTAAAAAAGGTGAGTTTCATAGTGGAAGCAGGATTGAGAGGTCTCAAAAAATAAAAAAGGACCAATTTTTAGGAATAATCGACAACCTACTTCTTTTTGATTTTGAAAGCGTGGAAGTTATGGAGAGAAAGAATATTCGTTTTGATTTAGGTGAAGGAATGGAATTGTCTTTAGTTACCGCCGGACCGATAGCTTACGTCGAATTGGAAAAAGTTTGCAGCGATTCTGAAGTTGATCGAGCCAGGGAAAAATTAACAAACATAATGAACAAATTGAATTTAGAAGTGATCGAAAAGGAAGGTTTCTATGAATTATGCAGGAAACTTTCAGAAAAAGTAGACTGGAATTATGAAGATAGCGAGGAAGATAAAAAGAAGCTAAGGAGCAAGCTATCAGAATATTAATGTGCAAAATACTAAAACAAAACTTTTTTGACAGGTCTGCGATTGAAGTTAGTAAGGATCTTTTGGGTAAATATCTGGTTAAAAAATCTGGTGGTGCAGAGGCAGTAAAGAAAATTACTGAAGTTGAAGCTTATGATGGGATTGAGGATAAAGCTTGCCACGCAAGCAGTGGGAGAACTAAGCGGAACAAGATAATGTTCGGCGCTCCCGGGTTTTGGTATATGTATTTAATTTATGGGGTTTATGATATGCTTAACGTTGTTACCGGTCCCGATAAATATCCTTCGGCGATTCTCATAAGAGGAGTTGAAGGGATGAATGGTCCCGGAATACTTACTCGTGATTTGGACATAAAAAGAAGAGATTTCAAAAACAAAAAGATCTCTCCTGAAACAGGTCTTTGGATCGAGGATAGGGGTTTTGTAATCGAAGAGAGTGACATTTCCACCAAAAAAAGAGTAGGAGTAGACTACGCCGAGGAGTGGGCGGATAAAAAGTGGCGTTTTAAAATAAAGAACAAAAAACTTTAAGCTGAAATTTGGCTAATGGTTTTTGTGTAAAAAGCTATAAAATTTTTATTCTTATAAAGTTTCAAGATAAATGAATGTCATTGAGAAACCGATTTTACCAACTCTTTTTTTGCTTTCTTGGCCGATAATGATCGGAGAAGGAATGCAGTTAATGTATAATCTTGTGGACACTCTTTGGATTGGACAGCTCGGTGCTGATGAGTTAGCTGCGGTTTCATTATCTTTTCCTTTAATTTTTGTTATGTTTTCCGTTGGGGCCGGGTTTTCCATAGCCGGAATGTCTCTGGTATCGCAATATACCGGGGCGAAGCGGCCTGAAAAGGCTAATTTGGTGGCCGGTCAAATTTTGGGATTTTCAGTTTTGATTTCAATTTTATTTTCGGCAATAGGTTTAATGTTTGGCCGAGAGTTACTTGGAATAATGGGTGCTGAGCCGGAAGTTTTGAATTATGCCTGGGAATATTTCAGAATAATTCTTATTGGAGCTCCATTAATTTTTATCTATTTTATATTTTCTTCCGTGATGCAGGGAGTTGGAGATACGAAAACTCCGATGAAAATTAAAGCCGGCACCGTATTGTTTAATATAGTAATTGATCCCTTCTTGATTTTTGGTTGGTTTTTCTTTCCTCAAATGGGAGTTGTTGGCGCGGCTGTAGCCACTGTTTTTTCTCGTCTTATTGCTTCCGGGATTGCCGTTTATATATTATTTACCAAAAACAAAGAAATAAAGCTCTTGCCGGGTCATTTAATTCCCGATTTATCAATAATTAAAAAGATAATCAAAATCGGAACACCGGCGGCAGTTGGTATGTCCGCACTTTCAATAGCTTTGGCGGTTATGACTTATATTGTAACCATGTTCGGAACTTTCGCTTTGGCGGCTTGGGGTATAGTGAGTAGAATAACTTCATTTATAAGACTTCCGTCACAAGGAATCTCCAGATCAACGGGAATTTTGGTTGGTCAAAATTTAGGAGCTGACAGATCGGAGGAAGCTGAAAAATCAGCTTGGGCCGGAACGGGGGTGGTTTTTTTAATTATGACCGGTTTCGCTTTTGCTATTCTTTTTTTAGCCCCTTTTATTATTAGTCCCTTTACTAATCAGCCGGAGGTTGTCGGGATGGGTACCGATTATCTACGGGTTGCGGGTTTTGCATATATGTTTTTAGGGATACAGATGGTATTATCCGGTGCATTGAAAGGGGCGGGACAAACCTTTGCTCAAATGTTCTTCAGGGTTTTGACTCTTTGGTTGATGCAGATTCCGTTTTCTTATTTTTTGGCCTTCAGGCTCGATTGGGGAGTTGACGGGATTTGGTGGGGTATATTTTTTGCAAAATTAATTGGTTGCTTATTGTTGATTGTTTGGTTTAAACAAGGAACTTGGAAAAAGAAAGTTATAGAGTCCGAACCGGGGATTTTTAAGACCACTGGTTAAAAAAGATAATATTTTTTCTTTTATTTTTTTTGCTATACTTAAACTAAGAATATAATTCACGCTTTTTCAGAAAAAAAGCTGGATTTTGTCCAGCTTTGAAGGGGTAAAGTAAAAGTAAGTATTATTTATTTTCTTCTGCTTTTTTCATATTCTTTGCGGATAAGAGAATATGAGCCCGACTCGTCCATAAAGTATCCCAGTTCGGTTTTCAGGTTTCGAATTTCTCTTTTCCTCTCCGAGGCGTTCATCTTTCTTCCGAAATTACTTTTATTTTTCGGAATTTCGGTATAAACCACCCCGCAATTGCTGCATTTGAGAGTTTTCCTGCTAACTTCCCCGCCAGTGCAACATTTACACTTAAACATTTTATCAACCCCTCCCTTTTTTAATTATAAAGATTTTTATTTTTTTGTCCATGTTAAATAATATATTATCGTGAAAAAGTTAATTTTAATTTTCATTGTCGGTTTAATTTTTCTTTTTGCCTATACTAACTTCGAAGATTCGGAAATTAAAGATTATTATGATCGATCAAATGGTGAGGAAGAAAATATTGATATCGAAAAACCAAATAATGACAAAAAGGATTCAGAGGCCCGAATTGCCATTATAATTGATGATCTCGGATATAACTCCCACTTGAATCAAAAACTTTTGAAAATAGAAGAACCTCTTACTGTGGCTATTTTACCTTTTTTGGAGAATACGGAAAAAGCCGTAGATAATTTTATGGATGCTGATAATTTCGAACTGATTTTGCATATGCCACTTGAGCCCGTTGATGATAGGCATCGTGAAGAAGACATGATAATGACTTATCATTCCCGAGAAGAAATAAAACGTCTTTTCAATAGAGCGGTTTCGGAGATGAGAGGCCGAGTGGTTGGTGTAAATAACCATAAAGGATCTAAATTCACCTCCGATAGAAAAAAGATGAGAGAGTTTTTAGAGGCAGTTAAAGACAATAATATGTTTTTTATAGACAGTGTTACCATAGATAGTTCAGTCGGGTTCGAATTGGCGAAAAAAATGGAAATTCCCGCGACTGAAAGAGATCTATTTTTGGATTACGTGGATGAAAAGCCGGCGATAAGAAAAAATTTACGCAAAGCAGAAGAGTTAGCTCTGAAAGAAGGCTTGGCTGTAGTTATAGGCCACCATAAAGAAAATACTTTGGAAGTTTTGCAGAAAGAATTGCCTGGAATGCAAAACAGGGGGGTGGAGTTGGTTAAAGTATCCGAAATTATAAATTAATAATTAAATATTGAAAATTTAAATTAAAACAATCTATGCCCATTAAAAAAATAATTTTTATAATTATTAGTTTATTATTAATAATAACTATTTTTATGATTCAAGAACCAAATCAGAAAGAAAAAAACTCGGAAAAAATTGAAGAAACTATGGTAGAGTTACCCGATCCTGATAAAGCGGGTGATCTATCTCTTGAAGAGTCTATATCGGAACGAAGGTCGATAAGAAATTATCAAGATAATCCGCTTACTCTAAAAGAAATTTCCCAAATACTTTGGTCCGCTCAGGGGATAACTGATCCGGCTTCGGATTTCAGAGCCGCTCCTTCGGCCGGTGCTCTTTATCCACTTTCTCTATATTTGAGTATAAATAATGTTGAAAATTTGGATCCGGGACTCTATGAGTATATTGTTGATGACCATGAATTAAAATTAAAATTGGATAAAAGTGTTAAGGATGAAATTTATAATGTCGCTCTTCAACAAACTTCAATAAAAGAAAGTAGTGTTATTTTCATAATTGCTGCTGATTATGAAATAACGGAAAGAAAGTATCGCGATAGAGCGCAAAGGTATGTTCATATGGAGGCCGGTCATGCGGGGCAAAATATATATTTACAGACTACGGCTCTTGATTTGGGTACGGTTGCCATAGGCGCTTTTCATGATGATGGATTGAAAGAGATTTTGGGCATTGATGAAGATCCGATTTATCTTTTTCCGGTGGGAAATAAAAATTGACGGACACGAAATTATTTTGTTTGCAATTGAACAATGAAAACAGTTAAGTTTAAGGGCAAAAAATTTATTTGATATCAGAATGTATACGTTTCGTTTGCAAAATTGTAAAGTGAATGGGCAAAGAGAGGGGTAGAGGTTGTTACAGTTTAAAACTTGTAAAGGCATAAAAGCAAAACAAAAAAGGGTGCAATTTACACCCTTTTAATTTTTCCTAAACCTCCTTTATTATCTTATTTGTTATTTTTTGTGTTACTTTATCGATTGGTAAAGTTGCATCTATAACGGAAAACCTATCGGGATAAATTCGGGATAATTCTTTATATCTTTCATTCTTTTGTCGTAACCATTTCGGGACGGAATGATGATCTAAAACTTCCTTTCTCTTCTTAAGAACGGTTTCTGGATTGATGTTAAGCAAAAATGTCTTATTCGGTTTCGGCAGGTTTTTTGTGAGATTGTTTGCCTCCGACAAGCTCATTTCTTCATTGGATGAATAGAAAGAATCTATATACCGATCCCATAAAAATATAGTCTCCGAGCCATCTTCTATTTTTTTCAAAGAGTTCTTAATATCCAACAAGAATAATTCATTTCTGAGCCAAGGATCTATTTTTTTAACGTTATTACGAATAAATTTTCCTAAAAGTGTCTCATCCGGACTTTTCAGAATTTTTACTTCATAACCTCGTTCTTGCAATGTGGACTTCACTAAAGGAGCTTGAGTCGATTTTCCCGCTCCATCGATCCCTTCCAGGCTAAACATATTTTTTGGTTTTTTAATGTCCATAAGAATACCTCCTTTTATTTTATTATAGTACTTTTTTTTTATTTTTCAAGCAAAGCATTTTGACATAAGTTAATTTTTATTTTATACTATAATAATATTAATATTTTTAAATATTTTGAAACTTAAAAAACTGATCTTTACGAAATAATGATTGATACACTTCAGGAGTCTTTAAAATATCCGGATTTTTTTCAATTTGATTTGGAGGGAAGGGGAATAGAAGTTAAGCCGGGGAGGTTCGCTCCTACTTATATTAACATGAAAGCCACCTGGAAGAATCCATCCCTTATTTCGAAAATGTCTTATGAATTACAAAAGAAATGTTTGGATGCTGATTGCGTAATAGGGATTGAAACGGGTGGAAGCCCTTATGCGGTATCAATTGCAAATAATCTGGGAATAAGTTTGCTTTTGGCAAGAAAAGAACCGAAGCGAGATTTAGGTATTTTAGCTGGTAATCTCAATGGAGATTATGAAAAATTTGCTATTGTGGACGACGTTTTGGCTTCGGGTGGTTCAATGAAAGCCGCTTTTGAGAGCATAAAAGAGCTGGGTAAAGGAGTTATTTGCGTAGCCGTAATTTCTTATGGATTGGATGATTTGATTTCTAAAAAATATAATATCGAAGTTCGTACTCTATATGATGTAGATGATATTCTCAATTGTTTTGAAAAAGAAAAGAAGAAAAGATTAGAAGCATATATTCAAGACTATAAGGATAAATTAAAAAATAAATTATATGGAAAGTGAAATAATTTTAATTTTAGATTTCGGCAGCCAATTTACCCACCTAATCAAGACCGAATTGGCTAAACGTTCAATTCAATCCAAAATAAGGCCGGGTGATATTGATTTGGAACGCTTTAAAAAAAATAATCCTCAAACAGTTATTCAGGGTGTTATTTTAACCGGTGGATCTCGCTCGGTTCATAAAGAGGAGATTAATTTTGATAAAAAGTGGACGGAATCCAATTTCCCCGTTCTTGGAATTTGCTACGGAGTCAATTTTTTGAAAGGGTTTGATTTTGACTGGACTAATTTGAAATACGAAGAGGAAAAAATTAATTTTAAAAAAGAAACTCAATTTTCGAAAAATATTAGTGAAAATATTGAAGTTTTGATGGCTCGAGAAGTCGGATCTTTATTAATTCCCGAAAAATATTCTGTAACGGCTGATAGTAGTAGCGGATGGGCAATAGCGGAAAACAAGAAGGACAAACATTACGCTGTCAGATTTCATCCCGAAGTAGCCGATACCGAAAAAGGTGGGCAAATCTTGGAAAATTTTTGCTTGGAAATTTGCGGAATAAAAAAAGGTAAAGGGTGGACTCCTGAAAGGTTTTTTAAAGAAACAAAAAGAAAATATCTTAATGTAGTCGGTGATGAAAAAATAATATTCGGGCTTTCGGGAGGCGTTGATTCTATGACCATGGCAGCTTTGCTGAGAAAAATGTTTCCTCCCGAACAACTCAGAGCAGTTTATATCGATTCAGGATTAATGCCCGACAAGACAATGGGAGAGGTGGAAGAATTTTGTAGGCAATATGATATTCCCTTAACAATCAAAGATTCGGCAGATGTTTTTTTTAAAAATTTAAAAGGGGTACAAGACCCCTCCGAAAAAGGAAAAGCCATCGGCCGAGTTTTCATAAGAGAGTTTGAAGGAGTAGCAAAAAAATATGATGCCGAGTACTTTGCTCAAGGAACGATTTGGTCCGATGTAATTGAAAGCGGAGTTACCAAGTTTTCTTCTGAAATAAAACCACACCATAATGTTGGCGGGCTGCCCGAAAAAATGAATTTTAATTTAATTGAGCCTTTTCGAGAACTTTTTAAAAATCAGGTACGGGAAATAGCTAATTATTTAAAGCTTCCCAAGAAGATTGTTAATAAAAAAGTGTTTCCCGGACCGGGTTTTGCAATAAGAGTGGATGGAGAAGTTACTCGTCAAAAAGTTTCTTTTGTAAGAAAATGTACCGAAATTGTTGAAGATGTAATATTCAATAGTGATATTAATGATGATATTTGGATGGCTTTTGCAATTTTAGCTAATGTATCCAGCTTGGGTATCAAAGACGGGGAGCGAGTTGAAAATGATCAGGCGATAGTTATTAGGATTGTCGAATCCGATGATTCCATGACGGTTAAATTTTCAAGAAAAGCTTATCCTTGTTTGGAAGAAATTTCCCAAAGAATAGTAAATGAAACTTCAATAAAGCGGGTAGTTTATGATATAACCGACAAACCCCCCGCTACAATTGAATGGCAATAAAAATATGGAAGAACTTTGGAAGGAAATAAAAGCTGAAAAAACACCGGGTACTATTCCGGTGGTTGAGGAGTTCTGGGGTAATTTTGAGTATGGTGATTGTGTTTTGGAAGTGGGTTGTGGATGGGGTCGAATTATTTTTCAGTGCTTGAAAAGAGAGCTGGAAGTTGTCGGTATAGATGTAAATAAGAAATCAGTAGAGTACCTGAATGAAAAAATAAAAAATAGTTCTGTTTCTCCAAATCGAGTGAAAATTTTAAACAAGAGTGTGTTGGATACTAATTTTGAGGATTCTTCTTTTGATGGGGTTTTAATGCAAGGCTTGCTTTCCGCTCTTAAAAAGGATGATAGGATGAAAGCTATTCGGGAAATTTCCAGGATTCTTAAATCCGGGGGCGTGATTCATGTCGGAGAATTTAAATTTCATGAAAAATTTAAAGAAAGGTATGAAAAGGATTACCCGAAAACAGGTGAGTATGGTACACTTTCGGTAACTGATGACGAAGGTAAAGAAATTTTCCAAAGTCATAATTTTGAGATTAGCGAGTTAATTGAATTATTGAAAGAAGGAGGATTTGAAAACATTGAGGTGATTGAAAAGGAAATTAAAACTTATCATAACAATAAAAAACCGGGCATTATGGTCATTGCCGAAAATCAATAATTAAAATTATGTCGAAAAATAACAATCATTCGGTCTTAGTAAACGGTGTCGTTTTTAAAGATAATAAAGTTTTAATATCTCGTCGAAGCCCGGATGAAAAACATGAACCGGGTAGCTGGACTATTCCGGGCGGAAAAGTTGATGAAAGTGAGGATATTGTATTTAATATTTTGGAGAAAACTTTAAAAAGGGAAGTGATGGAGGAAACCGGTGTAAAGGTTGATAATAATTTTAAATTAGTAACAAACAACAATTTTTATAGATCTACCGGTCAGCATGTAATAGCTGTTGTTTTCAAGTGCAAATGGAAGTCGGGGGAGCCGAAACCTTTGGATGATACCGTTGAATGTGAATGGGTGGCCGAGGATCAGGTTAGAAATAGAAAGTTTCCCCCGAATGTAAAGAATTACATTTTGGAAGCTTTTAAAGTTTAATTTATAGTTCTTTAAAAAGGAGGGTTAATATGGGAAAATACCCAAAAACGAACAATGACAAATCGAAAAATCCTTCAAAATCCTTACTCGTTGTTGGGAATTTGGCCAAGGATGTAATTTTTGGAGTCGAACATTTTGGCGGCTGTGCTGCTACTATTTCCCTGACTTTGAGTTGGCTAGGATTTGAAGTTGATGTTCTTTCCGTTGTCGGAAAAGATAATTTTAGCGAAAAATTTGTTGATCATCTGAACCGTCACGGAGTCGGTGTTAAATATATTTATCGAGATATTGAAAACATTCCGATTTGTGAAGTAACATCTTCTGAAAATTCTAACTCACGGAGTAATTGGATTGATAACGGCTGTCACGACGCCATGGATAATATGGATGAAAGTCATCTTCCGGATCATGATTATGATACGGTTCATCTGGTCAGCTCTCCACCGAAACTTTCTCGGTTAATAGCTGATAATTTTTCCGATATTTCTTATGAACCGGGCCCACTTCTACTTTCTAATCACCGATATTTTGACCCTTATGTTGCCGAAAAAACAAATCTGGTTTTTTTGAATGAAGAGGAGTACGAAGCTGTTTTGGATTATCAGAAAGGAATAAGCCCGAAAGGATATGATTTTTCTTTTGATGTTGTGATAGTTACTTTAGGCAAAAAAGGTTCGAAATTGATTAAGCAAAATGGGAGTGAAGTATTTATTCCGGTCGATCCAGTTGAGGAAGATTTCCAAAATCCGGGAGGAGCTGGTGACAATTATACTGCCGGTTTTTTATTTGGCTATCTTTATGGATTTTCTTTTGAGAATAGTGCCAAATTTGGTTCACGGTTGGGTTCGGAATGTGTAAAACAAAAAAATGGAATTTTGCCGAAAGAGAGAGTTGAGACTATTTACCAAAAAAATAGGTTACTATAGGGAGGAATTTATGTGTACAAGCTAACTGAAGAAGGTTTAAGAAAGTTGGAAAAAAGACGTGATGACCTGGAAGACAAAATTAAGGGCTTACTCCGGAAAAAGAATGAAGTGTACAGAAATAGTGGAGATGAATGGCACGACAATCCTTCTCTTTATAATTTAGAGAATGAGATAGATTCTTTAAGAAGGATGCTTGCGAAAGTTGAGAGGAAGATTAACAACGCAGAGATAATAGAAGAGGATAGAGATAACGAGAAAGAGGTAAGGATTGGAAATAGAGTTGAAGTTGAATTTGAATCCGGAGAAAAAGAAACCTTAATAGTTAGCGATCCGGAAAATATTGATTTAAACAAAGGGGTTATTTCTTACAAAAGTCCTTTGGGAAAAGCTATTTTGGGTGCAGGAGAAGGTGATTGTTGTAATTATGTAGTTGGCAAAAAAGAAATTACTGTCACTGTTCGAAAAATTAAAAAAAGGGAAGAGTAAATTCTTCCCTTTTATTTTATTTTGGTAAATATATCATAATTAATGTAAATTAACGCTAAAAATAGAATTTTTCCATTAGTCTAAATGTTTTTCTGAGATTCGATTTATAACTTTTTCTATATCTTTTTTGGTTGTGTTTATCTTTTTTAATTTCAGTGCTGAGCCAAGTCTAATTTTTCTGTCCATATTTTCAATTCTTTGAAACGATCGGTAAAATTTTTTGTCCATGCATTCTCTGCTATAATCCAAAAAAGGTCGAAATTAAAAATTTAACGAACTAAATACATGACTCCCGTAGAAATAATAGCCTTAATTTTTGTCGTAATTTCAATTATTAAATTAATCACTATTGCAATTAGTCCCAAAGCTTGGTACGGATCTTCTAATCCGCTGGTAAAATTGGTTTGGAATCGAATTTCCGCAACAATATTTTCCTTAATTATTGGTGGGGTGATCTTGTATTATCTTTTGGCTGAAATAAGTATTGCTCAATTATTCGTTGCCGTAATATTCAGTTTTCTTTTAATGATAATTACCGTGGCTCCCGATATAGATAAGCTGTTAAAAGCAGTTCCGGATCAGATTGAAAAGAAGAAAGGATCCTTTCTCGTTGAGTATTGGCCTGCGATTATCGCATGGGTCGGGCTTATGGCTTGGACTGTTTGGGAGATCTTAGTTTAAAATTTTTCCGTCTTTGAGCTCTATTATCCTGTCGGCTTTTTTGGTATGTTTTTCACCGTGAGTAACTAAAATTACGGTAATTCCATCACTATTTGCTTTACAAATAAGGTCGATTATTTCATCGGCTCTTTTTGAGTCCAAGTTGGCAGTCGGTTCATCGGCAAAAAGTATATCCGGTTCATTAGCTACGGCTCTGGCTACGGACACTCTTTGCTTTTCACCTCCCGATAGTTGAGAAGGGTAATTATTCAGTCTGTGACCCAAGCCCACCTTTTCCAAAATATCAATTGATTTTTTACGAACCGACTTCCAATTGTTTAGTCTTACCATTTCAGGCAACATAACGTTTTCCAGAGCGGTTAATTCCGGAAGTAAGGCATGATCCTGGAATATGAACCCAAAGTGTTCTAAGCGGCACTTGGCGTCTCTGTCACTGGAAAAGTTGATCGTATCACACCCTTCAAAGTGAACTTTTCCGGAAGTCGGTCTGTCTAAAAGACTAAGAATGTAGAGTAGAGTAGATTTACCCGACCCGGATCTACCGGTTATGGAGATAAATTCTCCCTTTTCTATATCCAAATTTATACCCTTAAGAACCTCGGTAGTAATTTCTCCGGTTTGGTATGATTTTTTTATATTTTCCGCTTTAAGTATCTTCATCTTCCTAAAAGTGAATCGATTGTATTCTTTTTTACTATAAGGTGGGCCGGAATAAGGCCCGCTGCTATTGCCGAAAGAACTAAAACTACAATTCTTATAGCTATTCCCTGTGGAGTTACATCAAGTATTCCGTCACTGAAAGGAAAGTCTATCGGATTATCTTTAAAATAGGGAACCATTACGAACCACAAAATGGAAAAGCCTATAACTGAACCTATTACTGCATAAAATATTGACTGTAGTATATAAGAAACTTTTATTATTCCACTCCTTATTCCGATCGCCTTCATTATTCCTATATATCTCTCCCTGGCAATTGCATTAATAAAGATAACTATAAATAAAGTAATCGAAGCAACGGTTATACCTATACCGCCTATAACCCCACCTAAAAGCTGAAATGTAGTTGATAAATCATCAAAAAACTGCCCTTGACTTTCTCTCCAGGTTTCGACTTCCGAATCGGAACTTGCAACTATTGAAGATAAGTCACTCTTTAACTTCTCCAAGTTTTCATCGGTTGGATCCTCTACATTCATTGCAATTTCATCGGACAGATGTCTGGAAGTTCCGGTTAGCGTTTTAAATTCTCTACTATCGATAAAAACTCTGGAATTAACTTCGTTGAATTTAGCCTCCAAAATTCCGGCTACCTCGTATTCGTTTGATCTGTTTCCGTATTTTACTTTTACGTTATCTCCAATTGATACGTCGTCAAGTGAACTCTCATCCAAAGCCGATTCGTACTCCGAAAGATAACCTCCGCCGATAAGGATTTGGTTTCTTTCATCGGTGGGGTAGCTACCTTCAACTAAAAATTTGTCCAGTTGAGTAACTGAATTTTCTTTTTCAAAATCGATCCCGGCCAAGGTTGCGCTTATCTCGTTGGGTGTTACGTTGGGTTTTTCTTTTTCTTTCTCTTTTTCAATTTGCGCTCCGGTTATTCTTCTGATCGATTTTTCTTTTATTTTCGGATATTCATCCAGTTCATCTTGTAGTCTGAAAGTTTGAGTTATATTTTCCCGGTTTTCCATTGGGGTTATTATCAAATCGCCCGAGTAATGATCTCTCAAATCGTTACTCGCTCCCGTCACTATTCCGTCCAAAATTCCACTGATAAATACCAAATTCAGGAATGTAACCGTCATTATAAAGATAATGAGCAGGTTAACCCAAAGATTGGCGTTTTTAACCTGTCGGAAAGACAGAAAAAGACTTGTTTTAAAATCCTTCAATAATTTCATAGATTTATTTTATCATCAAGCTAAGATAATTTAAAACTTTTACTTGCACATAATTTTTTCTTATTATTAATCAAAGCAATATAGAATGATTATGAAAAAATATTTAAGAATGGTAGTCATATACGGCATATTTTTTGTCCTTGTTTCTATAATTTCTGCAAAACTAGCCGGAGGCCCTTTTTGGATCGGGTTAATTTCCGGTCTTGTTTTTGCAGTTGCTCTAACGTTGGTTTTGAGTGTGATACATATAAGATCGGTAAAAAAAGAGGGTGGTGATGATTTTGATATTGACAGAAAAGAAACAATTACCCTTCCCACTTCGAAGAAAAATGCTTTTGATTTATGCCTGGACTCAGTTGAGAAGCTGAAAAAAGAGAGCATAAAGGATAAAAAAATACTCAAGATTGTCTTGAGGATGGTTCCCGGCTCTTGGGTTAAAAGTGAAGATGGAGAGCCGGAGATAAAGGAGAAAGACTTGTCACAGGGAAAAATAGTCGTAAAAACCGCTCCCAACTGGAATTCTTTTGGTGAAATGGTTACATACGAGCTAGAAGAAAAAGAGGAATCCGTTGAAGTGACTATTGAAAGCAATCCCTTATCCGCCCAAGCGATTGATTACGGTGAAAGTTTAAAGAATATTAAAAAGGTAGTTGAGTTTTTAAAAGAAAAAAGTTAATAGTTAATTTTAAGTTAATGAAAAAGATATTAATTGCAGCGCTTGTAGCACTTATTCTTATTGCAACCTTTCAAGTGCTTGAAATTGGTGATTTTGATAACAATGAAAACCGTATCTATCGAGAGATAGCTTTGAATTATAAGGATAAAACTCCCGAATTTTGGAATGAAAATGTTCCCGGAGTGGTAACAAAAGTGGACACGGACGAAAAGATAGCTTTTTTAACTCTGGATGCATGTGCCGATGAGTATGATCGGGAATTAATCGATTATCTAAAAAGTCAAGAGATTCCGGCCACCCTTTTTGTAGCCTCACCTTGGCTTGAAGAAAACAAAGATGTGTTTATGGATTTAGATAAAAATCCCTTATTTTCAATAGCCGGACATGGTGAAAAGCACATTCCGCTTTCCGTAGATGGCAGCGAGGTTTACGGAGAAAAAGGAACTGAAAGTCCTAAAGAGGTGATAGATGAAGTGGTTTTAAATAAAGAAAGATTAGAGGGTGTAACTAATGAGGATATTAATTATTTTAGATCCGGAACTGCTCATTATGACGAATTAGCAGTTAGTATAGTTAATGATTTAGACCTTAATGTTATCGGGTTTACCGTTGTAGGTGATGGAGGGGCCACTTTTAGTAAGGAGCAAATCAAAGAAGCTTTCATGGGTGTTGAGCCTGGTGGAATAATATTAGCTCATATGAATAGACCCGATTCGGAAATTGCAGAAGGAGTGCAAACGGGAATAGACGCTCTGCAGGATAAAGGATTTGAGTTTAAGCTACTTGAAGATTATGAAGATGATTTTATTTTGTATTAAGATTACTATAAACATCACAACTAAACCGAACCCTTTTTTTATTTTGAATTTTTAAAACTAAAAAGATGGTTTGTAATTAATATTTCAAAACTCACCCTCATCATGATACAATCAAAAAAAAGATAAAATAAAATACATGGAAAGAGAGGTAAATATCTATAATCAAAAGGACAAATAATATTTTAAATTCAGATAGATAAACCAATATGAAGCATTCAATAAAAGCGGGGGTCGGTTTCGGAGTTACTTCCGGAATAATAACCACTCTGGGGCTTATCATGGGATTGGCTTCGGGGACTCAATCAAAAGCGGTGGTTATAGCGGGAATAGTGACGGTTGCCGTGGCGGACTCTCTTTCCGATTCGCTGGGTATTCACGTTTCCGAAGAGTCAAAAAATAGTCGTAAAAAGCACACTTGGACGTCCGCTATCTCCGCTACTTTGAGCAAGTTTTCCGTTGTAATGAGTTTTCTTGTTCCACTTCTTTTATTGGAATTTTTTTGGGCGATTGCGGTAAGTATCTTGTGGGGGTCTGTAATGCTCGGAGTGTTTAGCTATTACATGGCTGTAGAGAACAATGATACGCCCTGGAAAGTAGTCGGAGAGCACCTCTTAATAGCTGCAATAGTAGTGGTTATTACTCATTACGCAGGGCAGTTGGTTAATTTATTAGTTTAATATTGCAAAAAGAATAGATTATTTGCTATGCTGATTAAAAAGAAGAGTGGTTTATTATTATATTTATCTTTTAATTTATGAATCCTGAACTCGAACCTGACATATATTTGAAAAATGAAAACAAAGAAAAAGATTTTGAAAAAGACTTAGAAGTAGAGCACAATCTCGAAGAGAATATCTGTCAAAAACTTAAAGAAGAGGCGAACCAAGAAGCAAGGGAGGTGCTGGAAAGTGAAGCTGACAAAACACTTTTAGAGAAAATTAAGAAAAAAGGAAAGATGGCCGCTGCGGTCGGCTTTGTGGGATTGTCCTTAATTGTTGTGGGCTGTGAAGCTGAAAGCCCCGAAAACGGAGCACCCGAAAAGGAGCAGGTTAAATATGAACAGTTGATTGAAACCAAGGAAATGGATCGGCAAGATATCGAGCAAATGTATGAGAATAGGCTTAAGCAAATAGCTGAAATAACGGAAAAAACAAAGGAAGAGGTTCATGGAGAGATGTTTTCTTTAATTCAAAAAGGTTATAGAGAGCTGGGAGAATGGAATGACAAGGAAGATCATTCCGAAATTCAGGTTCGACCGGGATATGAAACTTATAGAATTGAAGGTGAAGATCTTCAAAAACTGACCGACAGAATAGCTTTTGAGGTGACCGACAGAGTTAAAAATCACCTTGAAGAAGGATCGAAATTCTCAATAGCGGTGCGACTAACTGAAGCTCATGTAGAGGGACACTTTTCAAATTTTGTGGTTGAAGATCGCAGAGTTGCCGAAGGCCTTTTTGAACGAGTTCAGGAAGAGGAAGAAAGCGAAGGAAAAATTAATGAAGAAAAGAAGGAGGAGGTAGAAACTCAAGAAGAAGAGAAGGAAGAAAAGAACGACTCCGGAGATGTCTTACAACCACCCTTTTAATTAACCAAATAAAGATGAAGAAGTATATATCAAAACACTTGGAAATAGAACACTTGTCCAGTGGAAGACAAGAGAAAATTTTAGAAGAATTGCAAGAGGCAATTCAGGTTAAGCTTACAGCAAAAATAATAAAAATCCTTCCGGCTGATGATAAAGAAACGTATTTCAAACTCTTGGATCAAAATAATCCCGACAAAACCAGGGAGTTTTTAATAGGCAAAATTGAAGATTATGATCAGATAGCAGAGACAACCGCCAAAGAGATTATCGATAAATTTAAAGAAAAAAGAAGAGGGTAGTAAGCTGTAAGAGGTGTAGAAGTTATAGTTTAAAAAAATACTTGAGGCTGGGGATTAAATACAAGCTACAAAACCTAAAAAAGGATGAGCATCACTCTCTGTTTTTTTATTAATTAATTTTTAAATAAATATCAATGCCCAAAAACAACAATCATTCCGTATTGGTTAACGGTGTCGTTTTTAAGGATAATGAAGTTTTAATATCTCGTCGAAGTCCGGATGAAAAACATGAGCCGGGTAGATGGACTATTCCGGGCGGAAAAGTGGACGAAAGTGAAGAAATCGTATTTAATATTTTAGAAAAAACTTTAAAAAGAGAAATAAAAGAAGAGACCGGAGTGGAAGTGAAAAAAGACTTTCAATTGGTGACTAACAATAATTTTTACAGATCAACCGGCCAACATGTGGTAGCTATTGTTTTCAAATGTAAATGGGAGTCGGGTGAACCGAAACCTTTGGATGATACCGTCGAATGCGAATGGGCGACAAAAGAAGAAGTAAAAGATAAAAACTTTCCTCCCAACGTCAAGGATTATATTTTAAAAGCTTTCAAAATTTGATTTTATCCGATGAAGAGACTCGGTCTAATTGAAAAGTAAAAAATAATAGAGCTTTTAAAAGTTGAGCAAGGTAAAACTCCTTAACTTTTTCATTAATACATATTATTTTTTAGAGAAATAAGCCGCCAGTCGCTTGGATTTTAAGAGTGAATCATTTTTTTTCAGATTATTGAATCCGGGATAAGCTTTTTCAAACTTCCATCCGTTTCTTTCAAACATATTGATAAGTTCATGAAGGCTCCATAACCGATGATTAAATTCAATTTCTTTTTTCTTAAAATTATTTTCCCCATCTTTTATTAGGTATATCCAGGTATTATATGCTCGGGAGTTTTCCAGATTCAGGGATCTTTTTTCCAGAATAATATTATCTTTAATTTGGACAAACCCCCTTTCTTCAAAATTATGAACTATCCAATCTCGATTTATAATCTCCAAAGCAAAAAAACCGCCGGATTTTACTAAATCACTGCATTGTCGAAGAATATCTTCGTTCGTGCCCTCGTCGTAATAGCCGAAAGACGTCCAAAGATTTATTATTCCGTCAAATAACTTTCTTTTTGAGAGACTTGCTTTTATATTTCTCATATCCGCCACTAAAAAATCAACATTATCCTGCAAATTTTCTTTTTCAGCTCGTTTTCTTGCGGTTTTAATATAGAACTTCGATAAGTCAGTTCCGAGCACTTCAATTTCTCGTTTTGCCATTTCAATTGAGTGGCGACCGATACCACAATTGAGATCAAGAATCCTATCGGGATTAAATCCGTTCTCATCAAGACAATCTAATAAAAAAGATACTTCCTCTTCGGCTTGAGAAACACGTTTTTTAATTGCTGGAACAAATAACTCCGGGTTTTCTACAAAAAGTTTTTCTGTCCAATCCGTATTTTTTTCTTTTCTTTTTTTAGTCATAGTATTTTATTGATTTAAATAATTATAACATATATTTTTCTGCTTATATTTGAAGAGTGGCAATTTAATATTTTTTAATCTTAATAAAAAGTGAGGCTTCGGATTTTATCCGAAGCCTTGTTGGGTACTAATTTTAATCTTTTACGTCGCCGTATGACACTCCGCCTTTGCAGGTGTCGCATCTTGAGTCTATTCTTTTCTCTTTCTCTCGTCCGCACTTACAGTATTTGCTTAAAAAACCACCTTTTTCTTTACTCATTTAGATCACCTCCTCATAAACTTTATAAATTATATTTATATTTTTGTCAAGTTTATTTGTTTCGACAAAAACTTATTACAAGTCAGATAGAACATCTGATATAATTTATAAATATGAAAACAGTTAAACATAATTTTCTAATGAGTTGTTAATTGTATTTTATCTAATGGTTTATTATTTGGAGAACTAAAAAACGAAATAAGCGCTTCAATCAAGATAATTTGAAAGTTTTTTAAAATTGTTGTTTGTCTTGTATAGTTAACCAATATGTTTCAATTCAAAAAATTAGATAATAAAAAGTACAACGTAAAAGGAGAGACATACTTATTTTTTTATATAATTTATGAAAAAAGAAATTGAATTAAGAGCTAAAGTTGAAAGCTTGAAAAGCATTGAAAATAAACTTGATGAATTGGGTTTTGAATCAACCGAGAGAAATTTGGTTAAAGATCAAGTCTTTGATGACAAAAAGGAAAGCTACCGTAAAAAAGGATCAATGATTAGATTAAGAACTATAAATAATAAAAGGCATCTCTTTGCCTACAAAGGACCTTCTAAAATAGAAAAGTATAAGATTAGAGAAGAATCCGAGTTAGAGATTTCAAATCCGGAGAAATTAGAGGAAATTTTGAAAAAAATAGGATTACGAGTGACTTTCGAAATGGAAAAAAAGAGAAAAACTTATTATGGGGATGGTTGCAAGATTGAGCTGGACCAATATCCCGTTTTAGGTTTTTTTGTAGAGATAGAGGGTCGTCCCGAACAGATAGAAAAAATGATAAGTAAGCTTGATGTGAAAAGAGATAAATTCAACAGCCGCTCTTTGGATTTTTATATAAATAAGAAAGAAAAAGAAATTGGTGAAAAAGTTGAGCTAAAGTTTTAAAAGCGGGATTTTAAGGCGGGTTAATTGTGCGAAGCTAAAAACCAATTAAAAGAAAAGAATATGAATGATAAAGCATTATTAAAAAGAGCAGAAAGACTTCATGAAGAAGCCCAGAGGATTATTAATGACCTGGGCCTTATTACTTTTTTAGAGCGGATTTCAGATCCGGTATTGATTGGTAGTGC
>CAZDOR010000012.1:0-16447 GCA_964507105.1 uncultured Candidatus Saccharibacteria bacterium
TCTATAACCACCATCTTTATCCAGTCTACCTTCATACCCGTCTTTTTCATAAGTTATGTAGTCCGGAAAGTTGGGTGTAGATCTGGTTAAAGTTTTAGTTTCCTCTTTCGATTCTCCTTCTATTGCTCTATAACCACCATCTTTATCCAGTCTACCTTCATACCCGTCTTTTTCATAAGTTATGTAGTCCGGAAAGTTGGGTGTAGATCTGGTTAAAGTTTTAGTTTCCTCTTTCGATTCTCCTTCAATTTTAGTGTATTCATCGGGCTTTTCCAATCTACCTTCATACCCGTCTTTCTCATAAGTTATGTAATCAGGAAACTTACTTAAACTCTTTCTTTCTATTGTTTCAGTGACTTCCATACTATCTTCCTCATCTTCAATTCTTCTGTAAGAATCTTCGGGATAGAGTCTAACAGTTTCTCCGTCTATCTCTTTAGTTATATATTCGGGGAATTCATCCGGAGCCTCTCTTTCAACTGTTTCTTTATGCTCTTTTTCTCCTTCTATTTTTTCGTATCCATCTTCAACAGTGAGCGTTCCACTGTAACCTCCTTCGGAATATTCAATCTCATCCTCAAAGTCATCCAAGTCGGTTTTAATCAGTTCTTTTTCAATATCTCTTCTTCTCGTGGTTGTTCCACCGCCGGTTCTTATAGTTTCGTAATCACCAACGGGCTCCAGTGTTCCGTAGTAATCTTCTTCGTCATATTCTAATTTTTCCGGCAAATCTCCCGGTCTTCCGGCAGTTCTTGTTTCGGTTACTTTTTTCAGGCCATCTCCTACGGTTCGTAAGGTTAAGGTGCCGGTGAATTCATCCTTATTATACTTTATAGTTTCGGGAAATTCATCATCTTTTCTCACTTTATATTCTACAACTTCTTTTTCTTCCTTTTCGTCTTCTTCCATAAAAGGATCTTCATATCTGTACAGCAACCCGCTGAATCCATCCTTGGTTTCGAAACTAATTACATCCTCGAAATCTTCCGGGTTTCTTTTAGGGCCACCCTTCACGGTTACTCTTCTTGTATCATGAGTCGGTTCGGGATATACGGGATCTATCGGATCGTCATCGGGATCTACTGGCTCTACATCCACAACTTCCCAGTCGACACCGTAACACACCCCTACGTTTATTGGGTCCTCTAAATCTATCCAGTAGGATTCTCTATCGTCTTGAGTTTTAACCATAACTGCTCCCATATCACCAACTGTTTCATCATAATTTCCTTCTACTATCCCTTCTCCGTATATATCAAAACCGTATTCTCCGTACCACTCAGGCCTTCTTCTGAAAAAATCTCCAATAGCTGCCAACATATTACCGACCGGACCCCTGTCTATTTTTTCTTCTTCGATCATGGCCAGTAAGTTTTTTGAGTCGTCCAAGTCTTTAATTTTAACCAAGGGTTTATGTTTTTCGTATCCTTCATAATTTTGATTTGCAGGCGGAGTCTCGAGCCCTCTTCCATGGTGCTCGGATATTGCATAGTTAATTTCAGAAATATCTATTTCTTTTTCCCTGGTTTCTTCTTTTGTTAATTCATTATTTTCATGATAATAAAGGTGATATGTAAGCCTTCCTTGCCTATCGTAAGTTAGTAAATCGTTCTCCAGATCCATCTCCGGAACATCGGTTTTGGAAATCCAGACCTTACCGTCACTACTGATCCAGTAATGCAAATTTTTATTTATTTCAAAATCATCATCCAGTTTGTGATAAAGTTTCTGGAAATCAATAGGGGATGGGTTTCCGAAAGAAACCTCTCTTATCGATGGATAACAGCCGGTATTTTCAATATATTCATCGCTTGCTCTTTGGAGCATTTCTCTGTGTTCCGTAAAGTCCTTATCGGTTCTGAATATTAAAAATAGCAAAAGGAAAATAGCTAAGACGGCTAATATGATCGCGAATATCTTTTTTTGATTATCATTCATCATAAGAATTTGGAATTAAAATATTTTTTTGGTTTTTTGTCAAGGTAATTAAATTCTACATTATAAAAATAATTTGTCAAGTTTAGATTTGTAAAATATGTTTTAGCATTGACAAAAAGCGGAAAACTGTTAGAATTTTGCTCAAAAGGAGGGTTTTTTATTTATAAAGTAAAAAGTAAGTTCGTTAGAGGGAAGTATATTAAATTACCTAAGGATGCGCCCAATGGTGAAAAATTGGTTCTTTTTAAAAATAAAGAAAGCTATTTTCTCTTTACTGAAAGTGAGTGGGAGGTTTTGTTCAATAGTATTGGCAAAAACCAAACGGGAAGAACAAAAAGAATGTTAGAGAGGTCCTTCTCCAAAAGATCAAAGATCGTAAGTATAAGAAAAGACGACTCTTTACTTATACCGTCCAACTTGAGAGATTAAAAAGGAGGGGATTTGTTTTGTGGTTAGTTAAAAGAGCAAATTCTGAAAAAGCTGAAGTCATTAGAGAAGGAAACGAGCTTTCAATAGGTCAAGAAGTGATAGTTATAGATCGTGACCCAATATTTGTAATTTTAAATGAAAGAGAGGCAGTTTTGGAAATCAAAAATTCTATGAGAAAATTTAGAGTGGGAAGTTGTAGGCCGTCAAAATTTTTAAGGCCGAAAAGAAAATCAGTAGTGGATGAAAGAGGGGTAGTAGTTCTTTCTAAAAAGAAGACTTTAAAAGTAAGAGTAATTTAAAAGGCTCCGAATCGGAGCCTTTTTATTTTAGAAATTTATCTATCTTATTTTTTGCTTCTTTTAGGTTTTCGATCCATATTATCCTGTCGTCTTTTTTAAACCATTTTTTTTGTTTTTTGGAAAATTGTTTGGTGTGAGTTTTTATATCTTCTATTACTTCCGATTTACTTTTGGACCCTTCGAAAAATTTCTCCCATTCGGCATAACCTATTGTTTCCAAAGCTTTTTTTCTGTAGTTTTTGAGTACTCTTTTCGCTTCTTTTTCCAGACCCTTTTCTATCATTTCATCAACTCTATTTTCTATTCTTTTTTCTAACTCTTTTTTATTTCTTTTTACCCCTAACATCAAAACGGGAAGTCCTAAAGGGTCTTTTTTTAGTTTCGGTACGGGGTTACCGGTTTTTTCTATTATTTCCAGAGCTCTGACTAATCTTCGTTTATTATGTTTATCGATATTTTTTGCTCTGCGCGGATCTTTTTCTCTGAGCTCCTTAAATAGTTCTTCTGTTTTTTGTTTATTTTTTCTTTGTCGAAACCCCCAATCGGGAGGTACTTGAGGCAGGACCAACCCGTCAACAACGGCTTTTATATAAAAGTAGGTTCCACCACATAAAATGGGTAAATTATTTCTGTTTTGAATTTCTTTTATTTTTCTTTTGGCTCTTTTTTTGAATTGTGCTACCGTGAAAGTTTCATTCGGATCGATGAGGTCCAGTAGGTGGTGAGGGACTCCTTGAGTATCCTTCAACTTATCGGTTCCGACATCCATTTTTTTATAAATTTGTCTGGAGTCGGCGGATATAATTTCGACGTTTCCCAGCCTTTTTGCCAGTTTTATTGAAAGTCCCGTTTTTCCCGATCCGGTCGGACCGGTGATGACTATCAGTTTTTTCATAATGGTTTACCTTTTAATCCGAAGGTGGTAGCGCCGATTATCTTTACTTCCCTAAATCGATTGAGGATTTTTTTAGACCCTTCGACTTTAATGGTTTTATACCCTCTGGTTTTTCCCGTTAGTGTTCTATTTTTATAATGAGTAGGTAGGAATGTTGTTTTTTTGCCAATTAGTTTTTTATTCTTCCTTAGAGATTGTTTTTTAAGAAGCTCTGTTAGTTTTTTTGCTCTCCTTTTTTTCTCTTTATCACTCACATTATCATCCAATTTTGCGGCCTCGGTGCTCGGTCTGGGAGAGTATCGGGCGATATAGACCATGTCGAATTTTATCTCTTTTAATAATTTTTCAGTATTTTTAAAAGCCTCTTTTGTTTCACCCGGAAAACCTACTATTATGTCGGTTGAGAGAGTAACGTTTGGAATTTCTTTACGGACATTTTTAACTATGTTTTTATAGACTTCGATTTTATACGGCCTATTCATGGCTTTTAAAATATTGTCATCTCCGGATTGGATCGGTAAATTCAGATATTCAGTTACTTTTTCGCACTTACTCATTACCTCAATAAGCTTATTGGAAAAATCTTTAGGATGTGAGCTGGTGAATCTAATCCAGAAATCACCCTCCAAATTATTCACCATCTTTAAAAGATCCGGAAAATCGGGCTTTTTTCCTTTATTGTATGAGTTTACGTTTTGCCCCAAAAGCCAAATTTCTTTAAACCCTTTGGTTGTTAACTTTTTTATTTCTTCCAATATTTCCTCCGGCTTTCTGGAACTTTCTCTTCCACGTACGTAGGGGACGGCGCAGTAGCTGCAAAAATTATCACAGCCCGTCATTATCGGTACGTAGGCGACGGGTTTATCTCGTTTTGCTTCTATTTCAAAATATTTTCCCTTGATAGAGGGGTCTTTAAGTTTTTTAATTTGCTTATGCCACAAAGGCAATCTTTTTATGTCCAAAACGTAATCAAATCTATCGGCCAACTCTTTTTTATCTTCATCCAGAACGCAGCCGGTTAAAATCAGCGTTTTATCGTCACTCAGATTATTTAACTTTCCTCTGATTCTGTCTACAACCCTCCCCCTGACGGAACAAGCATTTATTATCAAAAAATCACACTTCATTTCGGAAGCCTCTTTTAATCCGGACTCCTCAAAAAGTTTTTTGATTCGCTTGCTGTCATTTTTGTTCATTTGGCAACCGTAGGTGATGATATGATAGGTCATTTTTTCCAATAATTTTGCGGATATTGCTTCTTGAGGATAAGCTCTCAAGAATCGCCGGTGACGTTTCGGAGCTTGAGCTCTCAAGGATCTGCTTTTGGCAAAAGCCAAAGACCTTGCCAAATTCTCTCCGAGAACTTCTCAGAAGCAATATTCCTCTATGCTCTATTAATAAATATCTTCTCTTTTTTCCTTTAAGAAGGATCGCCATTGCTCGAGAAATTTAATGAAGGACATAAAGGGAAGATCTATGAGGGCGCTAAAGAATATTGAGATAATGTTGTAACGTTTCCATTTGTTTGTAAACCATTTTCCGAGTCTAATTACGGGTAGTGCGAATATATCCAATAACACCATTACGAATCTTTCTTTTTGCTCTATCATATGCAGCTCCTTTGCTCTGTCTCTTATCTTTGTACCGGTGAAAGATATAAGTGATAGAAAAATTATGAAAATTAGATAAGACAGAGGAGGAAAGCTGGCCAAGCTAAGGATATACATGATTATCGCTACACTAGCTAAAAGGCTCAGAGTCCAAATTAAATTTATAATTAAGTTGGAAACAACCCCTCTTTTTCTCGGTTTTTTGATTTTTAAATTCTTTTTTTTCTCTTTTTCATAAACTATTTTCATTGTTTCCATGATTACTCTATGAAAATTTTTCTTCGGAGGAGGGGTTATAGTTAAAATGAAAAGAGCCATGAAGGCGGTAGGTACGAATATGGTAACTAAAACCGCTTGTATCGGATAATCATAATTAAGCAGATGAGCCAACGGTATTTCTAATAAGTATAATGCAGCAACATTAGTGATGAAAATCGAAATTGTAGCATAAATTGCGGATCTCGAAAGCCGGGATTTCATCGTATTAATTCTTTTCTCATAAGCTTCTTTAATTTTTTCCTCTAACTTTTCAGGGTCGGAAATCAGGTTTTCCGGGTTTTTTGGGTCTTTCTTAATTACGTCCCCCAAAAGAAGATAGGGGGTGCTGTGTTTTTTGCAAAGATGGTAAAACTTGGTCTTTAATTTATGATTGAAATAATAATTTATCTTCTCCTTTATTTTATGAATGTTCTGGGTTATTTTTTTCAGGTCTTTTCGAGAAAGATTTCCCCAGTTTTGATAATTATAATTGAAAAGATGATAGGTGATTATCGGTTGATCCAAATTGAATAAGGCTTCTTGAACTGCTATATAGAGTAGTGTTTCTTTGGTTTTTTCTTCCACATCTTCAAAATATCCTTTTTCTACACTAACTCTTTCTTTCATTTGATTAAACATGTATTGAATCAAAAAATTTTCTCCTTTGGACGGGCTCAATATTTCTTCCACTTCACAAGCAGCTATTGAGGTAATCCATTGATACAAATCTCTTCCATGATTAGAATTTTCTTTTGGAAAATTATTTAAAATATAAACGTATTTGTTTAATGCCTTTTGAACTTCATCTATCTTTGATTCACGTATCGTATCATTGGGCAGATGCCCCGCCCTAATTAGCTCTAAGATTAAAGATTCGGCATTTACTTTTCTTTTTCCTTCTTTTAGTATATTAACCTTCGGGAGAGTTTTTCTTCTTAACGTTCTTTCTATGGCTCCTCGCCTCAGAAGATGTTCACCCTTCCAATCTATAATACCTCTTATTCGGTCGTAGAAAGAAGCCACCCTTTTAGCTATTTCATCAACGTGTATAGTTGACCCTTCTTGGTCCGCATCCTTTTGATTGAAGGCTGATTTGTAACGTTCAACTAATTTTTGAGTTGACTCGGATAAGTCCTGCATTTTATTTTTTTGATTTTTGTTCTATATCGTCCATTAATTTTTCGACACTCATTTCCCCAACTTCTTCCCCTTTAAATCTTACATTTACGGTTTCTGACTCTTTCTCCCTTCCACCAACTACGAGAAGGTAGGGGATTTTTTGAGTTTGCCCGTTTCGTATAGCTTTTGACAGTGTTTCATTTACGCCCTCAACCTCTACTCTTACTCCTTTTTTTCTGAGTTGTGATTTTATTTCATATGCATAATTTTCTTGATCCTCGGAAATCGGAATAATCCAGGCTTGGGTAGGCGCAAGCCAGACGGGAAAGTCACCTTCTGTGTGTTCTATATAGACGCCTAAAAACCTTTCCAGTGATCCAAGCAGTGCTCTGTGAATCATGAAAGGGGTCTCTTCTTCACCTTTGTCATTTATATAGGTCATATCAAATCTATAAGGAATATTGAAGTCGATTTGAATAGTTGAAAGTTGCCATCTTCTACCCATTGCATCCACGGCATCAATATCTATTTTAGGCGCATAAAATGCAGCTTCTCCTTCATCTCTAACATATTTTTCCTGGCCGAAATTTTTTAAGGCATTCTCCAAAGCTTTTTCTGCCTTTTTCCATTGCTCATCATTTCCGAAGTAATCCTCTTTCTTTTTTGGATCTCTTACTGAAAGTTTAAAGATGAGATTCTCCATTCCCAGAGTAGAGTAGATATATTTAGTTATCTTTAGGGCACTTATTATTTCGTTTTGAAGCTGATCTCCTCTACAAATTATGTGTGCATCGTCTTGTGTGAATCCCCTGGGTCTGGTCAAACCGTGAAGCTCGCCGGATTTTTCATATCTATAGACAGTTCCCATTTCAGCCCATCTCTTTGGAAGCTCCCTATAACTTCTGGTTTTTGAGTTGTACATTTTAACATGAAATGGACAATTCATAGGTTTGAGTCTGTATTTTTTCTCATCCACTTCCATAGGCCCGTACATGTCTTCCGCATAGTGTTCCAGGTGGCCGGAAGTTTCCCAGAGATCTTCATTTGCTATGTGTGGAGTTGAAACTGTCTCATAGCCGTTTTCTAAATAAGTATTCATTGCAAAATCCATGAGTAGTTTTCTAAGCATTGCTCCTTTTGGTAGATATAAGGGAAGCCCTTGTCCGACCTCTTCATCGAACATGAAAAGTTCCAGCTTTTTTCCGATTTTTCTATGATCTCTTTTTTTAGCTTCTTTTCTTTTTTCGATGTAATTATTTAGTTCTTTTTCAGTTTCAAAGGCGAGCCCGTAAATTCTTTGCATCATGTCGTTTTTCTCACTTCCTTTGAAGTAAGCTCCGGAAGTTCTATCTATTTTAAAAGCTTTCGGGTTGAGATCACCGGTTGAATTAACATGAGGACCTTTACATAAATCTACAAAATCTCCAACCTTATAAACTGAAATTTTCTTCTCGTCAAGATCTTCTATGAGTTCCAGTTTATAAGGATCGTTTTTAAATAAATTTTTGGCTTGATTTTTCTTTATGACTTCTTTTTCGAACTTCAAATCCTCATCGATTATGTCCTTCATCTCCTCTTCAATCTTTTTAAAATCTTCATCACTAACTGATATGTCTTTAAAATCATAATAGAATCCGTTTTCTATAGCCGGGCCTATACCAATTTTTGCATCGGGGTAGAGCTTTTTAACGGCTATCGCTAATACGTGAGAAAATGAATGTCTTAATTTTTCTAAATTATCATCCATAGTTTTGTTTTTATTATTTTATCACAGGGTTTAAAAAAGAAAAAACCTCTTTGGGAGAGGTTCTTGTAAATTCAGATAAACTACAAGCAACCTCTCATAAAGAGGTGGTTGTGTCCATTGTAGTTTTTTTATTTTTGTAGTTCACTGTACTTTCATTTTACAAGCTAATTTTTAGAAGTCAAATTAATCTATTTTTTTAACTTTGTCGGCGATAATTTTAGGGTTTTCATCTCTGTGATTTATTTTCCCGTGAATAAAAACGATATTATTTTCATCAAGTAGCGTTTTGTATTTCCTGTAGGTATCGGGAAAAAGGATAATTTCCATTTCTTCTTTTTTGTCTTTCAGAGTTATGAAGGCCATTCGATTTCCGTTCTTGGTTGTGATTTCTTTTGTCTTCGAGATCATCCCACCAACTCGAACTTTTTTATCCGATATTTGTTTTTTTGCTTTTTGTAAACTCATTGCTTTTGATAATTTTTCTTTATGTCTGTCGAGAGGGTGTCCGGTGATAAATAAGCCGAGAAGCTCTTTTTCCCATTGTAGTTTTTTTTCAATTGAGGCGGATTCAACTTTTTTCAGTTTTATTTTAGTTTGATATACGTCGTTGGTATCAAATAAACCGGATTGTCCCGATTTCTCTTTTTTTCTTATTTCTTTACTATAAGTAAGGATTTTTTCCATATTTTTTAATATTTTATTTCTTTCCATAAAAAATTCGAAAGCCCCGGCTTTAGCCAAGGATTCAAGTGATTTTTTATTTAAGTGTCGAGAATGAATTCTGGAAAGAAAGTCATCCAGGGAATTGTATTTTCCGTTTTCTTTTCTGTCTTCTACGATTTCTTCGACTAATTTTGTTCCGACGTTTTTGACTGCTGCGAGTCCGAATCTAATTTTGTTTTCTCCGGGCACCACACTGAAGTGGGTAAAGCTTTCGTTTACGTCCGGTTGTAAGACCTCTATTCCCATTCTTTTGCATTCTCCCATTATAAATCCCAGCCGATCGATATTTTTTTGTTCGGAGGTGAGCAGGGAAGACATAAATTCTTCCGGGTAGTGAGCTTTTAGATAGGCCGTTTGATAAGCTATTTGAGCATAGGCGGCCGCATGACTTTTATTAAAAGAGTATTGGGCGAAAGGTTTGATCCATCCCCAAATTTCTTTTCCCAATTCTTTGGAATAGCCGCTCTTTTGTAGACCAGTCAAAAACTTTTCTTTTTGACTTTTCAGTAAAGAGGCAATTTTTTTGCCGATCGCCTTCCTTAATATATCCGCTTCGGCAAGTGAGTATCCTGCCATCTCTTGAGCAATTCTCATAACCTGTTCTTGGTAAACGCATACTCCGTAGGTGGGTTCCAATATGGGCTCCAGATCTGGATGAAGATACTCAACCTCCTCTTTTCCGTGTTTTCTTTTGATGTAAGTCGGAATATATTGCATGGGTCCCGGACGGTAAAGAGCCACCATAGCAATAATGTCTTCCATGTTCGTTGGTTTTAATTTTTTTAAGTATCTTTGAAATCCGGACGATTCCAGCTGAAAAACACCGGTTGTATTTCCTTCTTGAAGAAGTTCAAAAGTCTTTTTGTCGTCCAATTTTAACTCATCCATATCAATATTTTTTCCATGAACAGCGTAAATTTTTTTCAAAGTATCTTCGATGATAGTTAAATTTTTGAGGCCTAAAATATCCATTTTCAAAAGGCCGATATCTTCAATCGAGTGCATTTCGTATTGGGTGACCACGGCGTCATCGTCTTGAGACGGGTGTTGTAAGGGTACTCGATTGGGAAGCGGTTCATTACCGATAACCAATCCGCATGCGTGTGTTGATGCGTGCCTTACTACACCCTCCAATCTCTTTGCGGCATCGATCAATTTTTCCGCTTTGGGATCGGTATTATAAAGTTTTCGAAAATCTACACTGTTTTCCAGGGCCTCTTCCAAGCTTTGCCCCATTGGTATCATCTTAGCTACTCTATCACAATAACTGTATTCGTAACCCATTGCCCTTCCGGTGTCTCTAATTGCTGCTCTTGCGGCCATTGTTCCAAATGTGATAATTTGAGCCACATTTTCTTTTCCGTATGTATTGGCAATGTATTCGATGACTTCATCCCTACGTTTATCCGTGAAGTCCAGATCGATGTCCGGCATCGATACTTTGGCCCTTCCGGGATTTAAAAACCTTTCAAAAATAAGATCGTATCGTAAAGGATCGATGTTGGTGATCCTAAGTAGGTAAGACACCAAAGACCCCCCGGCCGACCCTCTTCCGGGGCCTACGACTATGTGATTTTCTTTAGCCCAATTGACAAAGTCTTGAACAATAAGAAAGTAGGAGGCGAATCCGGTTTCATTAATAATACTTAGTTCATAATTCAGCCTTTCTTTTGCCTCCTTTAGCATATCTTCGTCATATCTTTTTTTTAGATTTTTTTCACATAAATCTCTGAGATGATCTTCATAACTTTTTCCTTCCGGAGTGGGATATTTCGGTAAGCGGGTTTTTCCCAGTTCGAATTCGAATTGACAAAGTTTTTTTATTTTTTGAGTATTTTTTATGGCTTCCGGAACATCGCTGAATATTTCAGCCATTTCCTCCGGAGTCTTCATTGAGAAATCATCTTCTCTCAAAGAAATCCTGTCGGGATCATTTATATCCGACCCGGTGCTTATTGACATCAATATGTCTTGTATTTCGGCATCCTCTGGTTTTAAATAATGACTATCACAAGTTGCAACTAATCCTATATCCAATTCTTTCGACCATTTTTTGAGAGTTTTATTAATTTTCTTTTGATCAGGTATGTTGGGGTGGTGTTGCAGTTCAAAATAAAAAGAGTCTTTCCCAAACATCTTTTTATATTTCAAGGCTATTTTTTTTGCTTGCTCCTTTTTTCCGGATAATATGTATTGTGGTATCTTTCCCTGAATGCAGGCGGTCAGAGCTATTAGACCCTCACAGTGTTTTTCCAGTAGCTCTTCATCTATTCGGGGCTTATAGTAAAAACCTCTCAAGTGTGCTTCAGTAATCATTTTCACCAAATTTTTGTAGCCTTTTTTATTTTTTACCAAAAGAACCAAGTGGTAATTTTTATTATCTATTTTCGGTCGTTTTTGATCCAACTTGTCTATTGCCACATAAAGCTCGGATCCGATGATAGGCTTTATGTCTTTTTGTTTGGCTTTTTTGTAAAATTCTACGGCACCATATAAAACTCCATGATCAGTGATTGCTACGGAGTCCATACCGCTATTTTTTACGTGCTCCACCAGTTCTTCTATTTTAGGAAGACCATCGAGAATGCTATAATGCGAGTGGACATGTAAATGTGTAAAATTCATTAGAATGTCTAAATTATACTTACGCTACTTTTAATAATATAAAAAATTAATTTAAAAATAAAGATGATGGATGAAAATGAAAAGGTGATAGGAGTGGATGAAGCCGGCAGAGGGCCGTTGGCCGGCCCCGTTTTTGCCGGGGCAGCTTATATAAGAGGGGATGTCGGATTTTTAAAGGAAATTAAAGATAGCAAAAAAATATCGGAAAAGAAGAGAGAGGAGCTTTATAATCAGATTATAGAAAGTGAAAAAATTATTACCTCCATAGCTTATATGAGTTCGAACATTATAGATACCTTTAATATATTGGAGGCGACAAAATTAGCTATGAAGGAAGCGGTAGAAGGAATAAAAAAAGAGGGATTGGTTGTGGTGGATGGTAATTTTAAAATACCGGTTCAAGAAAAACAAAAATCAATAATCAGAGCGGATGAAAAAATTATAGAATGTTCAATTGCTTCAATAGTAGCTAAAGTTTCGCGGGATAAAGTAATGAGGAAGATGGGAAAAAAGCATCCGGTTTACGGATTTGAAAAGCACAAGGGATATCCAACCAAAATGCATAAAAAAGCGCTCAGCAAATATGGCCCTTGTTCACTACACAGAAAGACCTTCAAGTTAAAATGAATTATTTGCCTTGAATGATTTTATCTGTTACAATAAAGAACGTTTAACCAAAATCATAATCATGGCTGTACCGAAAAAAAGGACAACTAAGTCTCGAAAAAATAATCGCAGGATGCACATATATCTCGAGAATCCGCCCCTAACTGATTGTCCGACCTGCGGAGAAAAAATCAGAAGGCATCACATGTGCAAAAATTGTGGACACTATAAAAACAAGCAAGTGGTGGATGTTATGGAAGAATTGACTGAGAAAGAGCAAAAGAAAAAAGAAGAAAAAATGGAGAAAAATAGACCTGATGGACCTTTAAACATGGAGAATTTGTCAAAATAAATTATGTCTTCAAGGCATTTGGCGAGAAGAATTGTTTTACAAACTCTTTACGAGTGGGATTTTACAGGTAGAGAAGGTTATTGGCAAAAGATGATGACCAATAATTTTGAGGAGTTCAATCCTGATTTGGATGAGAATGAATTTGCAAAAGAGTTGATTCAAGGAATAATGGACAGCTTCGATGAACTTAACAAAATAATTATTTCTGCTGCCCCACAATGGCCTTTGGAAAAAATAACCGTAGTCGATAGAAATGTCTTGAGAATAGGGCTTTATGAGTTAATTTTTAGTGATGATGACGAGGTTCCTCCGAAGGTGGCGATAAATGAGGCAATTGAATTAGCTAAAGAATTCGGAGGGGAAAGCTCCGGAAAGTTCGTCAATGGAGTTCTTGGTACGGTCTATAATGAAATGAAAAAAGATAATGAGGAAGAAGTATAAAAAATTTAAAAATATTGAGGAAAAAATCGGGATTAAATTTGATAAATTTTCTTTATTGGTTCAGGCCTTTTGCCACAGATCATATTTGAATGAAAATCCCGATTTTGACCTTAATCACAATGAAAGGTTGGAGTTTTTAGGGGATGCGGTTATGGAGTTGGTAGTTACGGAACACTTGTTTTTAAATTATCCTGAAAAGTTAGAGGGTGAGCTCACTGATTGGCGTGCAGCTTTAGTAAACACGAAAATGATTTCGGAAGTGGCTCAAGGGCTCGGTTTGTCCGACTACTTGCTTCTTTCGAACGGTGAAAGAAAAGGATGTGGAAGAGCAAGACGACATATGCTCGCTGACACTTTCGAGTCTTTAATCGGGGCGATATACGTGGATAGTGGATATGAAAAAACAAAAGGATTTATTGAAAAAAACTTGATAGAAAAGAAACTTCCCAGGATTATTTCCCTCGAGCTTTTTAAGGATCCGAAATCGGAACTTCAAGAAATTGCTCAAGAGAAAACTGGGATTACGCCGGAATACAAAGTTTTGAGTGAATCCGGCCCGGATCATAATAAGTGTTTTTTGATAGGGGTGTTTTTAGAGGATAAAAAGCTTGCTCAGGGGTCGGGAAATTCAAAAAAGGAGGCTGAAGAAAAAGCTGCGAAAAAGGCACTTGAAAAAAATTATTAATAACAAATAAAATATGTTAAAAATAAGACTTACGAGAGTAGGGCGCAAAAAACAATCTTTCTTTAAAATAGTAGTTATTCCCAAAAGTGGCCCTTCAAAAGGGGGTAGGTTTCGAGATGAGGTAGGGACTCACGATCCCGTGAATAATGAAACAACGATTGATAAAGATAAAGCTCGATCTTGGATTGCAAAAGGAGCCCAACCCTCGGATACGGTTCATAATCTTTTTGTTAAGTACGGTGTCATAACCGGGCAAAAAAAAGAGACTCATGACAAGGATCCGATAGAGCCCAGAAAAGAAAGGGGTGAAAAAGAAGAGGCTAAAGAGTCAACTGAAGATGAAAAAGAAAAGGAAAAAGAAAAAACTGAAGAATCAGTTGAAGAGAAAGAAGAAGTAGTTGAAGAGGACGAGGAAAAGATTAAAGAAGATGAAGAGGGTGAAGAAAAATATGATGAAAATGATGAAGATGCTCAAGATGAAGAGGGTGCTGAAGAGGAAGAAGATGACGAAGACGAGAAGGATAAAAAAGAAAAGGGTGAAGGCGGGTTAGAGTCTTTAGACTTAACTACCAGAATAATAAATTCTTTAGAAGATGCCGAAATTGATACTGTTGAGAAATTAAAAGAAAAATCAGAAGATGAACTTAAAGAAGTAAAGGGGCTCGGACCAAAGTCAATCGAAAAAATTATGGATGCTATATAAAACAAATTTTTGTAGAGGGTTTAAGAACCCATCCTTCGGGGTGGGTTTTTAATTATCAATATAATCCTTGACATTGAAATTAAAGATTATAAAATTATGACAGTAGCTTATCGACTCTTCTTTTCGGAGAGTCCTGAAAAGGTCGAGCTACGATTGAATGAATTTAAAATGATTTATAACTATGGCTAAGGATTTTGAACCAGCAAGCGATAAAGAGTTTCTTGAATTTATCGTAAAGAACATAGTTGATTACCCCGAGGAAGTGGAGATAGAAAGAAAAGTTGACGAAATGGGTGTTTTACTTTCTCTCCACGTGCATCCTGACGATATGGGACAAGTAATCGGTAAACAAGGATCCACTGCCAGAGCCATTAGAAGCCTGGTAAGGATTATCGGTCTCAAGAATAAAGCACGAGTAAACTTGAAGATCGTCGAGCCCGATGAAAGATCCAATAAGGGATCAAAAAAAGAAGAGGAAGGCGATAAGGAAGGTCTTGAAGATATCAAAATTTAAGACCAAACCTGCTTGAAGATTTTAAAGCGACGCCCTTTTTGGCGTCGCTTTTAGTTTTTTATTTCACTTTTTGGAAAAAAACCCTTAAAATGAAATAATTAATAAAATATGAATTAATTTTGAATTCAATGAAGTTTGAGATAATAACTATTTTTCCGAAGATCTTCAAGTCTTATTTTTCTGAAAGCCTGATAAAAAAGGCCAGGGATAATGATTTTATTGAGATAAACATTCATGACTTAAGAGACTATTCGGAAAATAAATGGGGAGATGTAGATGGAAAACCATATGGAGGTGGAAGGGGTATGGTAATGAAAGTTGAACCCATCTATAAAGCGGTTAAGGATGTGAGACTTAAGGATAAAAACAGCAAAGTAATACTTTTTACACCTCGGGGGGTTGATTACACTCAGAAGAAAGCGACTGAGTATTCCGAACTTGATCAATTAATCATGATTTGTGGTCGATATGAAGGAGTTGATGAACGAGTCAAGACTCATATAGTAGATGAATCTTTGTCAATAGGCAATTATGTGCTAATCGGTGGAGAAATTCCGGCTATGGCTGTTGTAGAGTCCGTATCAAGACTTGTTCCGGGTGTTGTCGGTATAGATAATGACGGTTTTTTGGATGAAAGAGTTAGAGGTGAGGGAATGATAGAGTATCCTCAATACAGCAGACCCGAAATTTTCGAAACCGATGAAGGAGATAAGTGGAAAGTTCCGGACGTTTTACTTTCCGGTCATCATAAAAATATAGAAAAATGGAGGGAAGATAAAGGTGAAATAATAAAATAAATATGGAGGATTATCAAAGATCAGTAGGAGAAACAATAGAAGAATTTTCATCCTGTCCGGATGGACTCGAAGAGGGGGAGGCAAAAAAAAGGCTTTCAAAACATGGGCCAAATAAAATACATAAGGAGGACTCCACTCATCCGCTTTTAATATTTTTCAGTCAATTTAAAAATGGATTAATTTATGTTCTTATTGCCGCCGCTTTAATTGCCGCTATTTTTGGTAAATGGGTTGATGTTTATGTTGTTTTAATTGTACTTGTTATAAATGCCGTTTTGGGATTTGTTCAAGAATACAAGGCGGAAAAGGCAGTTGACGCCTTGATGGATATGATTGTTCCCAAGACTAAAGTTTTCAGAGCGGGAGAGCTGATGAAAATTCCCGCTGAAGAACTTGTTCCCGGTGATATTGTCTTTATGGAAGAGGGAGATAAAGTTCCTGCTGATGTAAGACTTATTGATGTAAGAAACTTTAGAACCAAGGAAGCGGCTCTTACCGGTGAATCGACTCCCAGAAGAAAAAACACGGAAACTTTGAGGGGGGATGTTGATTTGGGAGATAGAAAGAATATGGCCTGGATGGGAACTTTCGTTGCCGGAGGAAAAGCCAAAGGTTTGGTGGTTGCAACCGGAGACGATACGGTATTCGGTGAAATCGCCAAAGATATAGGAGAGATAGAAAAAGGCGGAGGTCACTTTGAAGAAAA
>CAZDOR010000013.1:0-15532 GCA_964507105.1 uncultured Candidatus Saccharibacteria bacterium
TTCATGTGCGGAATCATAGGCTATGTCGGAAGTAAAAATAATACTGAGTTGGGAATAAGAGCTCTAAAAAGACTTGAGTACAGAGGTTACGATTCGGCAGGAATGGCAATTATAGAAGACAATGGCTTGGAATCAGTGAAAGTGTCCGGAAAAGTGGATAAACTCAAAGAAGAATTAAAAGAAACTGATTTTAAAGGAACCCCCACCCTTTTCCATAGTAGATGGTCAACTCATGGCGGTCCAACAAAAGAAAATGCTCATCCACAATTTGACTGCAAGAATGAAGTTGCAGTAGTTCATAACGGGATAATTGAAAACTTTACAAAGATAAAACAAAGACTGATTGAGGAAGGTCATGAGTTTACTTCTGAGACGGATACGGAAGTTGTAGCTCATCTTATAGAGAAATTTTACGATGATGATTTAGAAGATGCGGTTAGAAAAGCAATTAATTTATTGAAAGGCGCCTACGGACTGGCTGTTATCTCAACTAAAGAGCCTGATAAGATAATTGCCGCCAAGATGAGTTCTCCCGTTGTTGTTTCCGTAAACGAGTCCGGTGGGTTTGTCTCTTCCGATCCGGCGGCTATCGTAGAGCATTCTAAAAATATGATCTTTTTAGAGGATGGAGAAATAGCTGTAGTTACCGAAGATGGTTTTCAAATTAAGGATAAAGATCAAAATGTATTGGAAAAAGAGGAAGTGGAGATAGATTGGGATCTTAAAGAAGCTCAAAAGTCCGGTTACGATCACTTCATGATGAAAGAGATGATGGAGCAACCCAAGTCGATCAAGAATTCCATCAGAGGAAGAATCACTGATGACGGAGACGTAAAGTTGGGTGGCTTGGATGAGATAAGTTATGAGTTGGAATCTTTGGAAAAATTAACTATATTGGCTTGCGGAACATCTTATTTCGCTTCTATGATCGGAAAGTATTTAATAGAGGAAATTTCCGGAATTTCTGTTGAAGTCGACTTGGCTTCGGAATTTAGATATAGAAAACGTCCTTACGAAAAAAAAGAAGGGTTTTTGTTTGTTTCTCAATCCGGAGAAACGGCCGATACTTTAAAAGCATTGGAAGAAGTTAAAAAAAGACATCTTTTAACTTTAGGGGTGGTGAATGTCGTAGGTTCTTCGATAGCCAGGAAGACCGACGGTGGGATTTATAATCACGCCGGACCGGAGATAGGAGTTGCCTCTACAAAAGCTTTCACCTCTCAACTTTCAATATTAACTTTGTTGGCAGTTTACTTAGGGAGGCAGAGAGACTTATCCAAGCCGGAAGCCGGAGAAATATTAACGGAATTGGAGGAGTTACCCAAAAAGGTAGGATCAGTCTTAAAAGAGAAAGAAAGAATAAAGAAAAAAGCGGAAAACTACAAAGATTATAATCATTTTCTGTTTATGGGTAGGCGATATAATTATCCGAC
Organism: uncultured Candidatus Saccharibacteria bacterium; assembly: GCA_964507105.1. Taxonomy (GTDB): domain Bacteria; phylum Patescibacteriota; class Minisyncoccia; order Minisyncoccales; family PWPS01; genus PWPS01. The sequence goes on from CAZDOR010000013.1 coordinate 1,434, forward strand.
GGCGATGGAGGGCGCTTTAAAACTTAAAGAAATTTCTTACATACATGCAGAAGGATATTCAGCAGCGGAAATGAAGCACGGTCCAATAGCTTTAATAGATCAAAATTTTCCGACTTTTGCGGTTTGCCTGCAATCATCGGTATATGATAAAATGATTTCGAATGTGGAAGAGATTAGAGCACGAAACGGACCGGTGATAGTTTTAGCTTCAAGGGGAGATGAAAATATTGAAAATCATAGTGACGACACAATTAGAATTCCAAAAACTACCGAACCTCTTTCACCAATTTTAGCAGTAGTTCCTTTTCAGCTTTTCGCCTACTATATGGCGGTTTTGAAGGGTTTTGATCCGGACAAACCCAGAAACTTAAGTAAGGTCGTTACCGTAGAATAAAAAATAACAAAAAAATAAATATGGAGGATTTTCAAATACTCATAGGAGGTGAGGCCGGACAAGGATCAAAAGCCACCGGCCAATTAATAGCCAAAGTTTTAAATAGGTATGGCTATAAAATATTTATTCATGAAAATTATCCCTCTTTAATAAGAGGAGGGCATAACTTTTCGCTTATAAGAGCGTCCAGGCAGGAAAAAAGATCAATTAGGAAAAAGATTGATTTTTTATTAGCTCTAAACGACGAAACAATTGAAAAACATGTTCACAAATTAGATGATGGTGAGCTTCTTTTTAACTCTGATAATTTAGAATGTGAAGGAATCGGAATTCCGCTTAAAGAAATAGCTGAAAAGCACGGTGAAAAGATAATGCAAAATACAGCGCTTTTAGCTGCTTTTTGTAAGTTAATAGGAATAGAGCAAAATATTCTTGAGGAGGTGGTTGGTGAAATGCCTAAAGCTGAAGAGAACTTGAAGGTGGCCGAGGAGGCATATGAAGCTGTTGAAAAGAGGTGTGAAATTGAAAAATGCGGAGATCCGGCACCACTTGTGACCGGAAATGAGGCACTGAGCTTGGGGGCAATTGAGGCGGGACTGGAAAACTATTTTGCTTATCCGATGACACCTTCCACCAGCATTTTACACTTTTTAGCTGATCTGGAGACTGACCATAACGTGCAAGTTGTTCAGCCTGAAAATGAAATTTCGGTAATAAATATGGCCCTGGGAGCCGCCTTTGCCGGTAAGAGAAGCATGGTAGGAACTTCCGGAGGAGGAACAGCTCTCATGGGAGAAGGAATTTCTTTGGCGGCTATTTCAGAAACTCCGATTGTGATAATAAACAGTCAAAGAGCCGGCCCGGCTTCGGGAGTGCCCACTTATAACGCTCAAGCTGATCTGAAGTTTTCTTTAAATGTTGGGCATGGTGATATTTTAAGATTTGTTTTGACCCCCGGCGATGCGGAAGAGGCTTTTTATCTAACTAATCTGGCAATGAATTTAGCTTGGAAGTATCAAGTTCCGGCTATGGTTCTTATAGATAAAGAGATATCGGAAAGCACATTTTCATTTGAACGGTCGGTTTTGGAAAAAGCTGAATATTGGGAAGAAAGTAAAAACGGGTGCGGGCCGAACTATCACAGATATGCGGATAATGAATTCGGAATTTCTCCACTTTGTTATCCCGGCGCTGAAGCTACGGTAAGAGCAACGAGCTATGAGCATGACGAATACGGAACTACGACCGAAGATCCAAACATGATAAATAAAATGCAAGACAAAAGAATGAAAAAGAAACCGCTTATGGAAGAAGAGATAGACAGACTCGAAATGATTAAAACTTTCGGAGAAGGAAAAACCGCTTTGATAACCTGGGGGTCTTCCAAGATGGCCACAAAGGAGGTTGCTGAGAGAGCGAATGTAAAAATGATTCAAATCATGAGTTTCGCCCCTTTTCCGGAAAACCAATTCAGAACTGCCTTGGAGGGAGTAGAAGAGGTTGTAGTGGTAGAAGGTAACAGGCTGGGTCAGGCAGCGGATGTAATTGGAAAATATGTCGATGTTGACCGGAAGATATTGAAGTATGACGGTCGACCCTTCTATGAAGAAGAGATTCTCAACCAACTTTAAATATTTAAACTAAATTAAAAAAATATGTCCGACATAGATATAGGCGCTCCAAATACTTGGTGTCCCGGTTGCGGAAATTTCGCAATCGAGATGGCCATTAAAAACCTAATCAAAGAGAGAGGCTCGGATAACTTTGCCATTACGGCCGGTATCGGGTGTCATGCTAAAATGATCGACTATGTAGATGTAAACAGCTTTTATGGGCTTCACGGAAGACCGATTCCACCGGCAACGGGTATAAAGCTTGCAAATCCGGAGTTGAATGTCGTTGCTTTTACAGGTGATGGTGACTCTTTAAATGAGGGAATATCTCATTTGATCCATGCAGCTAAAAGAAATTCCGACATAACCGTCGTTTTGCATCAAAATAGAAATTTTGCTTTAACCGTGAAGCAATATACGGCTTCAAGTCCGAAAGGATTTATCAGCAACTCTTCTCCGGAAGGAAATCCGGAAGAACCACTCAATACTTTGAAGTTGGTTAATTCGGCGGGTGCTACTTTTATTGCCAGGAGCTTTACTGGCGAACCCAAACATTTACAAGAAATGATGGAAAAAGCTGTAGATCACAAGGGGTTTTCTTTTATAGAAGTTCTTCAACCTTGCACAACTTGGTTTGATACCAATGAAGATTACAGGGAAAGAACTTATAAAATGATAAGACTTCCGGCCAGTGCTGAAAATAGAATAAAAGAGTGGAATTATGACGGTAAAGGAAAAATAGCTTTAGGCGTCTTTAAGAGAGAAGAGAAACCGGTTTTTGAAGAGGAGAAAAGACGAGAAGGCGGACCGGTTCCGGTTAGAGAAATATTGGAATCCAAAATATGAGCAAACCAAAAATAGCTTGCCTTGGAGGGGGAAATGCAATGCCCAGGGCCGTTTTGGAGGGATTAAAACATGAAGAGGTGGATATCTCCGCAATTTGTGCAATGCTTGACTCAGGTGGTTCTTCGGGGCGTTTAAGGGAAGATTATGGAATAGTATCTCCCGGAGATATAAGAAGAGCTTTTATTGCTCTGGCTAACACCTCTCCAATAATAGAGGAGCTTTTTGATTATCGGTTTCAGGCTGGTGAGCTGAAAGGTCACAATTTTGCTAATCTGTTTATTACAGCTTTGAATTTATCTACCAATGACGGTGAAAAAACTTTTAGTGCCATGAATGATTTGCTTAACGTTTCTCACGAGGTTTTACCCGTTACTTTGGATAGCTCTCATGTATGTGCCGTTTTAGAAGACGGTAGGATTATTGAAGGGGAAACCAATATAGATATTCCGAAGCATGATGGTTCTTTGAAAATTAAAGATGTCTTCTTGAGACCCAAGGCCAGAGCCTATTCCAAGGCCATAAATGCGATTCACGAAGCCGATAAAATTGTTTTGGGACCCGGAGACCTTTTTTCCTCTTTAGCTCAAATTCTTTTAGTTGAAGGGATGGCCAAGGCGATAAGAAACAGCAACGGGAAAACTATTTATGTCTGTAATTTAATGACCAAATATGGAGAAACCAATGAATTTTCGGTTGGTGATTTTACAGAAGAAGCAGAAAATCTCTTAGGGGGCGAGTTTGATAAAGTAATATATAACAATAATTTTCCTGAAAAGGAGCGAGTTGAAAAATACAAAAAAAACCACGAGGAGTTAATTGATATAGTAAAGCCGGGGGAAGATTTAAATGAGGAAAAGTTTATAGGAGTAGATGTTTTAGTCGATGAAGGGAAAATAATCCACGATACCGATAAATTAACCAATGTAATCTTAAAATTATGACTAAAGTAGTTATATTAGCTGCCGGGTGGGGAACCAGAATGAGGCCGCTTACTCATACCAGGCCAAAACCGGGACTCAGAGTGGCTGGAAAAACATTAATAGAGCATAACTTAAGTCAGCTGGAAGGTTTGATTGAAGAAGCCGTGATAGTTGTCGGTTACAAAAGTGAAATAATTAAAAAGGAGATAGGTGATGAGTTCAGAGGTATTGGCATCAAGTACGCAAAACAGAAAGAGCCGATCGGAACCGGTGACGCCGCCAAAGCCGCCCTTCCCTTTTTGGAAGATGATTTTTTAATTTTGAATGGCGACGATCTCTATAAGAGAGAAGACCTTAAGGCTTGCCTGAAAGAAAACCCGACCGTAATGGTTAAAGAAGTAGCTAATCCTTCCGGATTCGGTCAAATAGTTTGCGAGGATGGAGAGGTCAAAGATTTGGTGGAGAAGCCGACCCAAAACGTAAGTAATTTGGTTAATATAGGAGCCTATTATGTAAACAAAGCCTTTTTTGACGTCGATATAGAAAAATCGGAAAGGGGTGAGTACGAGATAACCGATTACATTAAAAATTATATTAAAGAACACAAAGTTAATTTCCACGTGGCAGAGAGCTGGGATCCGGTTAGCTATCCCTGGAATCTTTTGGAATCGACTACTCATATATTTGAAGATTTGGAAGAAAAAAGAGAGGGAGAGATTGAAGAAAACGTCTCTATCAAGGGTAAGGTCATTATTGAATCTGGAGCTAAAATTAAATCGGGAACCGTTTTGGAAGGCCCGCTTTATATAGGCAAAGATTGTCAGATAGGACCCAACGCTCACGTAAAATCGTGGAGCAGTATCGATGAGGGAGTCAAAGTGGGGCAGGGAGTGGAGGTTAAAAACACGATTATAGGTAGATACAGTCAAATTCCACACCTGTCTTATTTGGGCGATTCCGTTCTGGGTGAAAGTTGTAATCTGGGAGCGGGAACTATTGCTGCTAATTTTAAATTTGACAAGTCAGAAATTAAAACGAAAGTAAAAGGAAAGGTTATAACCACCAGAAGAAAAGAGTTGGGCGCAATCTTGGGAGACGGAGTTAAGACCGGAATAAACGTCTCTTTAATGCCCGGTGTAATGATCGGCGCCAATTCAACAATTTATCCTCATAAAGAGGTTGAAAAAAACGTCAAAAAAGAAACCACTTTAGAATAAATGAAAAAGCTATTTTTAGGAATAGACGGAGGTGGAACCAAAACGGATCTCGTTTTGGTTGACGGTGATAAAAATGAAGTGGAAAGAGTTGTTTCGGGACCTGCCAGCTTGAGAAATAACGGGGTGAAAAAATCTTGCAAATCGGTTTTAAGCGGAGTTGATAAATTACTTAAAAAAGACCAAGTGGTGTCTACTTTTGTTGGCTTTCCGGCAATTCAAGAAGAATATTCGGATAAAAAAGAAGAAATTAAAAAAAGGTTATCTCAAAAAATTCCCGGAAAGGTGACAGTCGGAAGCGATCAGCTTGTCGCCTTCAAGTCGGGAACCGACAGTCACAGAGGAGTCGTCGTTATAGCCGGAACCGGTGGGGCTGTCAGAGGATTTAAAGGAGAAGAGTCGGAAAAGGTAAGTGGCTGGGGGTATTTTGCAGATGAGGGGTCCGGTTTTTGGGTCGGCCTCAAGGCCTATCGTAAAATAACCAAAGAGTTGGACGGAAGAGGTAGAAAAACAATAATTACGGAGATGGTTTTTGACAGATGGAATCTTGAGAGCGGGAACAAACTCAACAAAAAGATATATGAAGATCCGATAAAGTGGATTCCGAAACTGTCGATAATGGTTGACTTTGCCCAAAGAAAAGGTGATTCGGTAGCGACCGAAATACTAAGAGAGGCGGCCGAGGAGATTTTTGTCGGAGTGCGAGCCGTCTCGGAAAGGATGAATCTTGAAAATTTTCCTCTAATTTTGGTAGGTGGAATGTTTAAATCCGGATTTTTACAGAAAAAGTTAGCTCAAAAGGTAAAAAGAGAAGGTAGAGAAATAAACATCATAAAACCCGAGAAGGAGCCGGTTTTCGGAGCTGCCAAATTAGCAATTTCAAATTATGAAAAGAAATAATTTACAAAAAGATAAGGCTCTTTTTGAGTCAATTAAAAAAGAAAGGAAAAGAAGAAAAGAAACTTTGGAAATGATTCCTTCGGAAAATCATACCTCTCCCGCTGTTTTAGAGGCAATGAGTACTATTTTAACTGATAAGTATGCAGAAGGGTACCCGAAAAAGAGATATTATGGAGGAAATAAATATATTGACGAGGTTGAAGTTTTGGCTCAAAAAAGGGCTCAGAAGCTTTTTAATGTTCCGCTTGCAAATGTTCAACCCTATTCCGGGTCTCCGGCCAATATGGCGGTTTATTTGGCCTGTATGGAGCCGGGAGAAAAAGTTTTGGGAATGAACCTCAAAGCCGGAGGACATTTGACTCACGGCTGGAAAGTTAGTTTTTCCGGAATCTATTACGAGTCCGTATTTTACGGAGTTGATAAGGAGACGGAAAGAATTGATTTGGAAGAAGTAGAAAGGATCGCTCTGAAGGAAAAACCAAAACTGATTTGGGTCGGAGGCTCCGCTTACCCCAGAGAATTCAACTGGAAAAGATTTTCTAAAATAGCGGATAAAGTCGGCGCCTATCTGGCGGCCGATATAGCCCACATTGCCGGACTGGTAGTCGCCGGTGTTCATGAAAGCCCCGCACCGCATGTAGATATAATTACGACTACTACCCACAAAACCTTGAGAGGACCCAGAGGGGGAATCGTTATGGTAACCGAAAAAGGATTGAAAAAAGACCCCGATTTGGATAAAAAGATAAATAAAGCCGTTTTTCCCGGACTTCAAGGAGGGCCTCACGAGCATCAAATTGCTGCCAAAGCGGTTTGCTTTAAAGAGGCTCTGAAAGATAGTTTTAAGGATTATGGAAAAAGAGTAGCTGATAACAATCGAAGATTAGCGGATGAATTGATAGGTAGCGGCTTTAGGCTTGTTACCGACGGAACGGATAACCACCTCTGCCTTATTGATTTGAGAAATAAAAATATAGGAGGTAAAAAAGCAGAGGAGCTCTTGGAGTTGGCGGGAATTACGATAAATAAAAATACAATACCCAACGATCCCGCTCCACCAGCGAATCCGTCGGGAATAAGAATGGGAACTCCGGCCATAACGACCAGGGGAATGGGAAAAGAGGAAGTGAACGAGATAGCTGAAGTGATTAATAAGGTTTTAAGTCACGGAACAAAAAAAGTGGCAAAACGAGAGAGAGGAAAGATTGAAGAAATAGCCGGCAAGTTTCCACTCCCGTACGATTTTTAATTTGCTATAATAAAGCACTATGTTTTTTATCGTTTCGTTAATTTTAAGCATCCTGATAACTATTTTCTTTTTGGTGATGTTTTTTACTTTGAGTTCTCATTTTGAAAAGATGTCGTTACCGGAAGAAAATTTCCAAGCGAATTCCAAAGCGATGAAAATTTACAAAACGGGGGGTGTGGCTTTGCTGATCTTAATGTTTCTGTTTTTAATCCTAACCTTTTATTAAATATGATCGAACTGGAAGAGAATGAAAGCATATATCAAATAAAAAGGAGACATCCTTTAATTTTGAAGCTTGAGTTGCTTCCCGTTGTTTTTTTATTTTTACTCTTGCTCGGTCTATCTTCTTCCCTACCCTTCTTTTTTGAAGAGCCGGAATGGATGAGTGAAGTTTATAATTATTTTGGCAAATTTGAACCTTTATATTTTATTTATTTTTTAATTACGATTTTATTTTTACTTTTTTGGAATGTATTTTTCTTAATATTTTCCATGTATTATTTAGATTGTTGGATCGTCACCGACCAAAGGACCGTCCATACGGAGCTGAAAGGAGTATTCAACAGATATGTTTCCAGCATCTATCACCATCGAATTCAGGACGTTAGTGTAGATATCGGAGGAATTTTGGGTACTTATTTTAATTTCGGTGACGTACAAATACAAACGGCGGGAAAATTTAGGAAGTTTGTTTTTAAAATGGTACCCGATCCTCACGAAACGAAAACCACGATATTAAAAGCCCAAAAGAAGTTTTTAAAAAAGAAAGAGAATTCAGGCAAGAAAAATAAAAATGATTTTTAATTGTAAAAAATTAGCTGCTCGAGAATTGGAGAAAATTAAAGATTCGGCCCCGAAAAATCTTTCCGTAGGAGTGTTGCAGGTGGGAAAAGATCCGGTTTCCGAAGTTTATGTGGAAGAAAAAAGAAAAGCGGCTGAAAAAGCAGGCATAGAGTTTACCCATTATAAATTATCTTCTAAAATAAGTTTTAATAATTTAAAGGCAAAGATTTCCGGATTGTCCGACGACGGATTAATAATTCAATTACCGATTAAAAGTGATTTGGATACCCAAAAAGTTTTGAATCTCATTCCATTCGGAAAGGATATAGATGCTTTGTCGGAAATGTCGGTAGGAAAAATGTATACGGGAAGACTGAATATTTTTCCTCCGGTAGTTAGTGCGATTGATAAGATTTTGAAAGACCAAAAAATAGATATGGAAGGAAAAATTCTGGGAGTTGTCGGCCCGGGAAGGTTGGTTGGTAGGCCGACAATCAGTTACGGTTTGAATAAAGGAGCTTCGATAGTATCCGTAAACGAAAATAGCAGAAATCCGGAAAAATTAACCGCTAAAGCGGATATATTGGTTACGGGAGTTGGAAAACCCGATTTAATAAAAGCTGAAATGGTAAAGGAGGGTGCGATTGTTATAGATGCGGGAACCAGCAAAAAAGATGGAAGAGTGGTAGGCGATGTCGATTTGGAAGATGTAAAAGAAAAAGTAAATTTAGTTACTCCGGTCCCCGGAGGAGTCGGTCCTTTGACGGTTGTTTGTCTACTTGAGAATTTATTAAAGAAAAATGTCAATTGATTTAAGTTTATTCGAGGCAATCTTTCAATTCAGTGGAATTTATTGGCTTGATTTTGCCGGACATGTGTTGGCTAAATTTTTGCCGTATGGAATCATTGTCATGTTAATTTTTTTTATTGTAAAAGATAAAGTTTTTTACGCTAAGACGGTTTTGCATGCAATTTTATTGGGATTTCTGACAAGATATGTAGTTCTTGTTCCTATAGAGCGTTTAATTCCCAGAGACAGGCCGTTTTCGGCATACGGCTTTGATCCGCTTGTTCCAAAAGAGTCATCCCCTTCTTTTCCATCCGCTCATGCCTCATTTTTCTTTTTAGTATCAACGATAATATTTTTTAAAAATAAAAAACTTGGTTGCTTTTTATATTTTTTATCATTTTTGATTTCTCTATCGAGAATTTATACAGGAGTTCATTGGCCTTCCGATGTGCTTGTCGGTGCGCTAATAGGCATTATTGTCGGATTGATATATCAAAAAATAAAAGAGATGATTTCCGATTAGCGTAAGTTTTCTATAAAAATAAAAAACACCAGAAAGGTATTTTAGGTTGTGCCTGGAGTGGGAATCGAACCCACACGTCCTTAACGGACAGCGGATTTTGAATCCGCCCTGTCTACCTGATTCCAGCATCCAGGCTACTACCGACTATTGTAGTTAATTTTTTCTTTTTTGTAAACCCTTTTTATGACTAAGCGGAAATAGGTGGTATTGACACCGGACGGCAATTTGTTATCATAATACCGAGTAGATTACTCGGTTTTTACATTTTATAAGATGCAGATATCCAAAAAATCGCAATACGGATTACGTGGCCTATTCAGATTGGCTGAAACCAGCGGACATACTCCGATGAGAGAAGTGGCAAAAAAAGAAGGCATCTCTCCGGATTATCTGGAAAAGATATTTACCCGACTGGAGAAAGGAGGTTTTATAACTTCCAAAAGAGGACCTTCCGGCGGTTACGCTTTGGCAATGAGTCCGGAGGATATAACTTTAAGAAAAATCTTGGAAGCCTTGGAAAATAATTTCAATCTGGTTGAGTGTGTTGAAGACGGTTGCAGTAGACTTGAAGGTTGTCCGGTCGCTCCCGTCTGGAAGAAGTTAGACGATGAGGTGAAGAGGAAGCTGGAGTTAATTACTTTAAAGACAATTTTAGAAAACAATAAAGATTAATTTATGAGTATGGATGAAAAAATATATTTGGATAACGCTTCCACCACTCCGGTAGATGAGAAGGTAATGGAAGCGATGAAACCATTTTTTGAAGAAAGGTTCGGCAATCCCTCTTCTCTGCACTCTTTTGGTCAGGAGGCGCGAGTGGCAATAGATAAATCCAGAGAGAAGATTGCCGATTATTTGAATTGCGATCCCAAAGAAGTTATCTTTACCGGATCGGCCACCGAAGCCAACAATATTATGATTAAAGGTGTTATCGAGGCCGATGACAATCCGCACGTAATAACTACATCAATAGAGCACGATGCAGTTTTGGAGACCGTAAAGGAGTCCGGTGCGGATTATACCGTTTTGGATGTCGATAAGGACGGTTTTATTGACCCTGAAGATTTGAAAGGGGCGATAAATGAAGAAACCGTTTTGGTGACCGTGATGTATGCAAATAACGAGATAGGAACGATTCAGCCGATAAAAAAGATAGCTGAACTTATAAAGGAGGTCAATAAAGGTAGAGATAAGAGGATCTACCTCCATACCGATGCGGCGCAAGCGGCGGGATACTTGAATTGTGATGTCGATGAGTTGGGAGTTAACGGATTGACAATTAGCGGACATAAGATTTACGGACCAAAGGGAATCGGTGTTTTATTCAAAAAGAGAAATGTAAAAGTTGAACCGATAATATTCGGCGGAGGGCAAGAAGACGGAATCAGATCGGGTACATACAATACTCCCCTCATAGTCGGAATGGGTAAGGCGGTTGAGCTTCTGAAGACGAAAAAAAGAAAAGGAGAGACAAAAGAGCTTAGAGATTATTTAATTGAAGAAGTCTTAAAAATTAAAGGAGCCTCTCTGAACGGACCCAAAGAAAGCAGATTACCCAATAATGCCAACTTTAGCTTTGAGGGGGTAGAGGGTGAGTCAATTGTAATGATTTTGGATCAAAAGGGAATTGCCACTTCTACCGGATCGGCCTGTTCCAGCAAGTCTCTAAAAGCTTCACACGTTCTTAGGGCTATTGGGCTCAAGGGTTTGGAGGCACACTCTTCACTGCGGGTTTCCGTCGGTAGAGAGACGACAAGAGAGGATGTCGATGAGTTTTTAAAAGCACTGCCGGATGCAATAAAACGACTAAGGGAGATATCGGGAAGATAAATAAAAGCTAATTAGCAGAAGAATATGAGCAACATATATTCAGAAAAAGCGATGGATCACTTCATGAATCCACGCAACATGGGAGAGTTTGACGATCCCGACGGGGTTGGAGACGTCGGCAATCCCAGTTGCGGAGATTTAATGACCATCCATATAAAAGTGAAAGACAAAAAAATTGAAGGCATTAAATTTAAAACCTTGGGATGTGCGGCCGCTATCGCTACCTCGGACATGATTTGTGAGCTGGCTAAAGGGAAAACCCTGGACGACGCTTTGAAGGTCACCTTTCAAGACGTAGTTGACGAGTTGGGAGAACTGCCCCCCTCCAAGGTTCATTGTGCCAACCTGGCTCAAAAAGGATTAAAAGAAGCAATAGATGACTATAAAGAAAAGTAAAAAAGTAGCCGTCGGAGTCTCCGGAGGAGTTGACTCTTCCGTAGCTCTAAAACTTTTAAAGTCTTCCGGGTACGAGCCGATCGGTTTTTTTATGAAGTTTTGGGGCAAGGAGAATCATTGCTGTGGAATGGATTCGGAGCGGAGGGCCAGAAAAACCTGCCAAAAACTAAATATTCCCTTTTACGTTTTGGACGTCAGGGATGAGTTCAAAAGCCAAGTAGTTGACTATTTTTTAAGGAGTTATCAAATGGGTGAGACTCCCAATCCGTGCGTGGCCTGCAATAGAGAGATAAAGTTTAAAACCCTATTTAGAAAGATAAGAGAATTTGAAGGGACGAAGGTAGCCACCGGCCATTACGCTCAAATTGAAGACGGACTTATAATGACACCCAAAGATAGAAAAAAGGATCAGACTTATTTCATGTGGAGCTTTAAAAAAGAACTTTTGGATAATATTGTATTTCCTCTCGGTAGTTTAAAAAAAACAGAAGTTCGTAAAGTAGCTTCCAGAACAAACATGCCGACGGCAGATGTTCCCGAGTCGCAGGAGGTTTGTTTCGTAAAAGAGGATCTATCCGAGTTTTTAAGGAGCTATATTGATTTGATTCCCGGAGATATAGAAGACAAACACGGAAAAAAATTGGGTACTCATATTGGGTTACCGGTTTATACCATCGGACAAAGAAAAGGAATAGGGCTTTCCGGAGGGCCGTTTTATGTTCTTAAAAAGGATGTGGAAAGAAATGTTTTGGTTGTAACGAAGAACGACCGGGATTTATTCAAAAAAAAGGTAAGATTCAGAAAAGAAAACTTTTTCAAAGACTTAAGTTTTCCCCTGGAAGTCGAAGCAAAAATTAGATATAATGGACCTCGAGAGAAAGGGGTATTAGAAAGCAAAAATAATTTTGAATTCGTAAAAGCTCAAAGAGCTATTACCCCGGGACAATCCATAGTTTTTTACAAAAAAAACAATCTTTTAGGTGGAGGAGTTATAAATTAACATAAATTCATGAAAATAACTAAAGACTCAACATTGGAAGAAATATTAAATCACCCCGAAGGGCGGAAAATAATGGCTAAATATGAGGTTCCCTGTCTGGGGTGCCCCATGGCAGCCATGGAGATGAAGGATTTAAAAATTAAAGAAATTGCAGACAAATATGATTTGGATTTGAAATCGATACTTGATGATTTAAATCATGAAAACAAATGAATCATGTAGTCTGCCATTATTCTGAAATCGGGCTTAAAGGGAAAAATAGGAGCTTTTTTGAAAAAAAGCTGGTTTCAAATATAAAATATATTCTTCCGAAAAATAGTTTTTCAAGTGTAAAGAGGCCGGAGGGAAGAATCATTATTCGTTTAAACGATGACGCGGATCAAGAGGAGGTCCGCTCTTCTTTGAAGAAGGTGTTTGGGTTGGCTCATTTTAGTTTTGCAAAGAAAGTGGAAACCGATTTGGAAAAAATAAAAAACGAAGCAGTCAGTTTTTTGGCCGGAAAAAATTTATCTCCTCGCTCTTTTCGAGTAACCACCAAGCGATCGGATAAAAGTTTCCCCCACACCTCTCCCGAGGTTAGTAGGGATGTTGGGGCAGAAATATTCAAGAATTTTGAATGGGAGGTGGATCTCGAAAATTATGATCTCAATCTTTTTGTTGAAATTACTAAAGAAGCTACTTATCTTTATTTAGAAAAAAATGCCGGGTACGGTGGATTGCCGACCTTTTCCAGCGGTAAGGGGATCCTTCTTTTATCCGGTGGAATAGATTCGCCGGTGGCCGGTTTCAAGATGATGAAAAGAGGTTTGGGGCTGGACTTTATTCATTTTCATGCTTATCCGATGGTTTCCAACGACTCCATCAAAAAAGCGGAAAAGTTATTTGAAAAATTGAAAAAATATTCACCCGGAAGTAAACTTTTTCTAATTCCCTTTGGTGAAATTCAAAAGAAAGTGCGAACTACGATTCCGGAAAAATACAGAATACTTTTTTATAGAAGATTAATGCTTATAATTTCGGAGCGAGTTGCTCAGCGTCGAAGTGCAAAATGCTTAATTACCGGCGAGAGTCTCGGTCAAGTATCTTCCCAAACACTTTCCAATATGCGCGTTACGGAACAAGCAGTCAATTTACCCGTATTGCGGCCTTTAGTAGGAGAAAACAAAAATGAAATAATTTCATTGGCTAAAGAAATAAAAACCTACGAAATTTCAGTTCTGCCGGATCAAGACTGTTGTACACTTTTCAATCCTCGAAAACCGGAAACAAAAGCGAACTTGAAAAGAGTGCTAAAAATTGGACAAGATCTTGAACTTGAGGCCTCGATAGGGAAATCAATTAAAAATAAACGGGTTTTAACTTGATTTTTTCGTGGTGTCGGTTATAATGAGTTTGAGTTAGGTTCAATTAAGTTAAAATCTGTTTTAAAAAAAGGTCGATCGACAAGAAACCAACATGAAAATAATATGTCTGAAGCATATTGTGTAAAATGCAAAGCTAAAAGAGAAATGGAAAACGAAGAGGAAGTAACCATGAAAGGTAAGGGCGGAACAAAAAGAAGAGCTCTTTCCGGAAAATGTCCTGAATGTGGAACTAAAATGTTCAGGATTCTCGGAAAAGCGTAATCTTTTTGATAAACTC
>CAZDOR010000014.1:0-9138 GCA_964507105.1 uncultured Candidatus Saccharibacteria bacterium
TATTTTATTTTTTTGCTATAATAATGTAAACTTAACTAATGGAAAATAAATTGACAAATTATTAAACGAAAAGCACTAACTTTTATGAAAAGAGTGGACATAAAAGCTAATTTTAGCTGTAACAATAAGTGTGTTTTCTGTGTGCAGGGGAATAAAAGATATAAATACGAAGACAAGTCAACCGAAAGAGTGAAAGAAATTTTAGAAGAGGCAAAAAAAAAGCACGACATGGTAGTTTTTACGGGTGGAGAAGTGACCATAAGAAACGATCTTCCCGAACTCGTTTCTTACGCTCGGGATTTGGGATTTAAAAAGATACAACTCCAAACCAACGGAAGACGCTTCGCCTATAAAAGCTTTTGCAAGACGATGATTAAAAGTGGCGCAAACGAATTCGGATTGGCTCTTCACGGACCCACCGCAGAAGTTCATGACGGATTAACCGGGGCGGAGGGAAGCTTTGACCAAACGACGGCGGGTATACGGAACTTAACTTCGATGGGTCAGTGGGTTTCCGTAAATTGTGTAATAACAAAGCCCGGCTACAAACATTTTCCGGAACTGGCTGATCTTTTGATTAAGCTGGGAGTGAATCAGTATCAATTTGCATTCATTCATATTAATGAAATTATCAAAAACGATCCGGAATTAATCGAAGAGGTGGTTCCCAAAAAAAGCGAAGTAATGCCCTGCATTAAAAAGGGTTTGCAAAAAGGAATAGACGCCGGAGTGCATGTAATGACCGAGGCGATTCCCTTTTGCTTTATGGAGGGCTACGAGAGTTATATAGCCGAATATGGCAAGATACCCGGAGGCGACGTTTATGATGCCGATTTCAGTATTGAGGATTATGAGAATTATCGCAAAACGCAAGGTAAAATAAAAGCGGAGAAGTGCAAAAAGTGCAAGTATTTCAAAGTGTGTGAAGGACCCTGGAAAGAATATCCGGAAATATTCGGCTGGGACGAGTTTAAACCGGTAAAGAAATAAATTTAAAAAACGTCACAATCATTCTATGAGAATTCAACACTGAAATGCAGCAAACATTTTAAAAAAAGTAGCCAAAAACATACCTGGGCGGTAAAATAGAGACATTGCTAATTTTAGAGTGTTGAATAATTCCTTCCACTCGTTATTCTGAACGTAAAGCCTGCCTGCTCTGCCCGGGCAGGCAGGGAGTGAAGAACCCCCTTTCGGAGTGCGAATACATGAGATCCTTCGGCTAAACGCCTCAGGATGACTGCCAGGAGGAATTATGCGGTTTCTAATTGTAGTTGTTGCACTTTTTGCTTGAACTTATCCTAATAATTTGAAATACTTTTTTATAGGTTGTATAGTTAAAGTGAATAAAAAATAAAAAAACAGATTCATGGA
Source organism: uncultured Candidatus Saccharibacteria bacterium (assembly GCA_964507105.1). GTDB lineage: Bacteria > Patescibacteriota > Minisyncoccia > Minisyncoccales > PWPS01 > PWPS01. The sequence continues at coordinate 1,375 of CAZDOR010000014.1, forward strand.
AAAAGAAAAACAATACCGAATATTTTTCGTAGTTATTACCATTACTCTTATTTTGGGAATTACCGGAGGTTATTTTTTATTTTCAGACTCAAGTGGATTCGGGGCGGATCACCGGGAAGAAGAGATGCAAGAGCTTCCCGAGGGATTATTAGAAGGTGTAATTTCCGAAATTAATTTTAGCGAATCTCATATTGTAATTGATGTAGATAACCCCGAGGAGTTGAGCGGTCAGCTAATAGAGATGAAAATGGACGAGGGCACCGATTTTGAGGAGTTAAAGCTGAAAGTTTACGGCTTGGGAGACGTAGAGCCCGCCGGAAGGGAAGTGATAAGCGGAGAAAATATCAGGAAAGGAGACGAGGTATTGGTGAGTATTGGTCGTGACATTTTGAGAGCTGTTGATGACGACAGGGAAATAGTTGCCAGAGGAATTACCGTAATTACGGCCGAAGAAGCAAACTGACTTCAATTGTCGTAGATCGAATCCTCAAAAAGAGAAACCGTTTTCTCCTTGTCGGGGATTTTCTTTATATCTTCAATTAACTCGTTCTGGCTTTCGTGAGCCCAAATTATATAAATTTTATCTGCCACCGAGGAAAGGAGAGGTATTTTTTCATAATCGTTTTCGGCTAATTCGCTGGCCGTTCTCACTCTAACCGACCTTCTTTTTTTATTAGTCTTATCGTCATGAATGTAAACAACATCCACATAGATGTTGTTTTTTAATTCGGATGTTTCTATAAGCTCATTGAAGTTTTTTTCTACTACATCACCTCCTCCGCAACCGACGTCGTTTCCGTCGTAAGTTCCGACCAGAACCTCGTTTTCTCCTTCCATAACCCTTGAAGCGAGAATGATATTTTTACCACCGGAAGTGAAGTAGATTGAGTTCCAGAAACTTCCGTAATTTTCCGGGTGTAGTGCATATATATTTTTTACCGAGTCTTTGCGTAGCAGATATTGAAGCCGGTAAGAGGCCGTAAAGTAGTCGTATTCATTATTTGTCCGAAGGATGCTAAACAGGTTGAAGCTACCCATAATCACCAACAAAGCCAAGAAGAAGACGAAAACGGTTTCTCCCATTTTTTTAAAAATCGATTCGGCTATTTCATTAATTCCCAAGGCGATTATTGCGATAAGCACGGGAATGATCATATAGAGATGTTTGCTTATCAATACGTTTATTCCCAGAGTGGAAGAAATCGTAAAGAACAAAACGGTAAGTATTAAAACGCTTCCTTTCTTGTTTTTTCGAATCAACAAAAATAATGTTGTTACAAAAAGAATCCCAAGCAGCAACAAGCCGAAAAACTCAATTTCTCCCGTGTATCTACCGGGTGAGCTAATGAAAATTTCTTTAATATGAACCAGTCTTTCCTGAAAATTAACTAATAAGTCGGATTTAAGAGAAGTCGTTCCGCTGAAAATTTTATCGACGGTTTGAAATCTGTGGTCGGGGATTATATTCCAGATTATTAGGGGAGCAGCTCCCAGCACGAAAGAAGCACCCAGAACAATTATTTTTTTGAGCTTAATAATTTTTTTTGTAAACTCCTTTCTGTAAATCAACAGACAAGAAAAAAGAAGTGCGAATCCGAAAGCGAAGACCATTATCTTGTGATAGGTTCCAAGACCCCATAAAAACCCGAAGAGAAATATATCTCTACTATTTTTTTTCTTTTTGAAAGCTGCAAAACAGAAATAAAGCAAGCCCGCAGAAAAGAAAGCTAAAAAAGGATATTCCTGATACTTCATTAAAATAAAATAAGGGAATGCAATCAGCAGCAGAGTGGTTAAAAGAGCCGCTTTATAGCTTGATAATAGGTTTTTGGAGAAGAAGTAGAAGAAAACTATTGCCAACCCGATAAAAAGCGATTGAGCCAATCTCAGAGCGAAAAGATCAAAACCGAATATGAGATAGAAAGGCAGGGCTAAAAACTCCATACCGTTCACCGATTGAGCCATTAAGGCGTTCGGAGAAAAAGTCCGGACAAATTTAAGAGTGGCTACGCTGTGTCTAAAATCTTCTCCGTAGTGTATAGCCGTAGCTTTGTAAAAACTCAGCCCGAACGACGAAAGAAAAAGAAAAAAGGGTAAAAATGTTTTCTTGAGGTTTTTATTGGCGATTGTTTTTTTAATCCACTTCGGAAACATAATTATTTTTTATCGGCTGTTGCTTTTTTCCATAAAGTTGTCTATTTCCATCATTTCTTTTACGCTTTCTTTATTGAACTTTTTCAAGTTCTTTTTTCTGAATCCGTAACACTTGTTTTGGTATGGGCATTTTTTGCATACTTTAATCTTCTTTTTAAGTTTTTGAGTGCCCGTGTTTGACAATCCGTCAAATTGCCAACCATGTTCTTTTTGATGGTGCGAGGTATGAATAAAATTCTCCGGCAAGTTAAGGGGTAGAACGCACCTGGGAAAATTGGCGACATGAACAAAGTGAAATTTCTTTAAAAAATTCAAGTTATCATAAAAAAACTTCTTTTTTCTTTCGTAAGAAATCACCAATTCTTTAAAGTTCGCACTTCCTCCTCCTTCCGGCACCAGGTCTTGCAGGCCGATTTTTTTTACTTTCATTTTCAAAACCGTTTTCCATAATTTTTGTAAATGGTCGATGTTTATTTTAAGCAATACGGAATCGGTTGTAACGGTCACACCTTCGGCGATCAAGTTTTCAAGCCCCGATATGGTTTCCGTGTAAGATTTTTTACCGGTTATTCGGTTGTGTGTCTTTTGAGGGCCGTGTATGGTAACACTGGCTTCTTTCAACCCCAAGCTGACCAGTTTTTTTGTAAATTCGGGATCGGAAAATTTTCTCCCGTTGGTACTTATGCCTATCTCATATCCGAATTTATTAGCTTCTTTGAAAAGTTTTATTATATCGGGATGTTCGGTGGGCTCCCCTCCCGTAAAAGAAATTTTATCTGCATCATTCCGCCTTTTTTTAATTTTTTCTGATAAATTTGAATAGCTTACAATATTCCGGCCGTCATCCTTTAAACTGCACATCACGCAGTCGTTGTTGCATATTTCTCCGACATACAGTATTACTTGTTTTTTCATGATTTTAATCGATAAAATCTTTTATTTGATATAAGCCGATCACCGGCTCTTTTCTATCCGTATCTATAGTGAAATGCTTCCTTTGCAAGAGCTGGTCGGCACTGCGAATATGAAAACCGTAATTTTCAACAACCTTTTCTTTTACCGGAATTAAAGAGTGGAACTCTTCGAATTTCTCCGTAACCTCGGGAGCACTTTTGTGTTCCGGATTTTGAATGCTCTTGGAAAAAGCGTCAAGCCCCTCTTCGTGATAAGAATAAAGACTGCGATAGTAAAATACGTTCTCGTACTCTTTAATTTTTTCGGAGTCGTATTCGTGGTATATGTCCATTACGTCTATTTCTTTGTCGGGAGGCAAAAGATAGGTGTAAAATTCATTGCCGTGCATTCGATGTCTGTAATGATTGGGGGTTTTTGAAAATTGAGAATCTTCGTATTTCTTTTCGTGTACGGTTAAAATCAAGCTTTCCGAAGGGATGTTTTTTTCAAATTGCCTGATTAAAAAGTCCTGCTCCAACTTCCTGTCCGTATTCGTAGTTAAAAATTCCCAATTTTGAATAGGAGAAACAATGACCACTACAGCCAAAACAGCTACCCCGATTTTTTCCGGGATTTTTATTTTTTTCAAAATCAGATGCAATGTGTAGGCGGTGAGGGGAATAGATAAAATAAGAAGAGGCAAAAGCTTTCTTATGTTGTTGGAGAGCTCCAAATCTCTCAAAAACACTGCAAAAAGAAAAGCGATTAAGAAGCCACAAAGTAAAACTGCTCTTTTTTTAATGAGTAATACAAGCGGGGAAACTACCAAAGCTATGAAAAAATACCAGGGACTGAAGAAGGAATTAGTGAAAGTGGCAAAAGTAGTCGTAAAAGGGTTCGTAAATCGGAAAAAGTTTTTAATGAAGCGATAATCATGAGTCAAATCTCTGGAGAGATAGTGTTCACTGATTACCCCCATTCCATCTCCGAAAAAAACATAAGTTAATAAATAAAAGGCAGAAACGAGGACGGTGAAGCTGAAAAACAACTTAACATATATATTGCTTTTCAATCTTTGAAAGCTTTTCCGGTTGGAGACTAAAAAAATAAAAGATAAAAGAAAAAAGGAACCGATGAAAAAGGGCATATAATCCAACCTTCCTACCAGATTGGAAGTAAAAAGAAGGGCCAATATGCCGAAGTGAAGAGGAGATTTTTCCTTTCCGTATTTAAAAATGTAATAGATAAAATTTATGAAAAGAAGAATGGTTAGAGCGTCAACTATGAACTTTATTTCCGTAGCGCTGAATTTTATGAGCACGGGCAGAAAGGCGAATATTAAAAACGAGATGAAAGCTACGCTTTTCTTTTTAAACAGATTCAATGCCAGCAGAAAGACGAGCAAACCGCAGATCAGATGCAACCCCAGGTTTATGTAGTATATTTGATAAACATGGAAATTGGGAAGAAGGGTTAAAATATTATTGTGGATTAATTCAAAAAGACCCCCGGAGACGTTTCCATAGGTGTAGGGGACGGAAAAAAAGCTTCCCTCTCTCAAGTTTCTTACGATGTTCAGTATCAATTCAACGTGATGGTCTTCGGGATGAATGGGTCCGAAGAGTCCAAATTGCAACCTGACTAAAAAAGAAACCACAACCCCGGCCCCTAAAAGAACAATTTCTTTTCTCTTAAGTCTGTTAATTAAATCAAAAAAAAGAATGCCGACACCTGCCAACACCCCCAAAAAAGAGACAAAAACAATAATTTGGTTTAAGAAGTTTTTATGAAAAAGAATAAATTGTCCAATTTGACTTAATTTTTCCATACTGAAAAATTAACTTTTGACGGTTTGGTGTGTTTGGGTGTTGAGGTTGTTGTATGCTTTTGAGTTTAAACCTCTTTTGGTGGTTTTCACACTCCCGGAAATTCAACCTTCTTTTAATTATTTGATTATAGCATTTTTAGCTGTAAACCAAAAATTAATTCACTGTTGATTGTTTATGTCAATGTATTATAATGAGTAAGAAAAAGCATGAAATAAAAATGGAAGCTGAAAAGGTTAAAAAATCAGTCGTTTTCGTCGGATATGACTGCAACAACAATTGCCGTTTTTGTATGGAGCAGGACGTAAGAGGTCACCCTCCTCAGACAAAGCAAGAGATTATGCGCCATATGGTAGGGGCAAAAAAAAGAGGATCTACATACTTGGAAATGTTGGGAGGGGAAATAACCATAAGGCCGGATTTTATAGAGTTGGTGAAATTCGCCAAAGATTTAAATTTTGAAACCGTAATGATCGCCACCAACGGAAGGATGTTTTCTTATAAAAAAAATGCTTACAGGGCGATAGAGGCGGGGCTCAACAGCATAGTTTTTTCTATTCACGGACATAACGGCGAGACGCACGATTATTTAACAAGGTCTCCGGGCAGTTTTAAGCAGTTACACAAAGGATTAAAAAACATAAGGGAGGCCGTTGACTATTTTGGGAAAGAAATACATATAGGATCCAACACGACAATAGTCAAGAAAAATTACGAGCATCTTCCGGAAGTGGGAAAACATATCAAATCTTTGGGAATTACCAACAGTGAATTCATCTTTGTCGACTGCAATGAAGGAGGGGCCTATAATAATTTTGAGAAGCTGGTTCCCAAAGTCTCCGAAGCGGCTCCTTACATAAGGAAATGCTTGGATTTGGTGGATGTCGAAAATAATCGTAATAATTGGGATATCAGATATGTTCCGCTTTGTCATTTCAAGGATTATTTCAATCAAGTTAGTGAGCTCAGGGAGGTGAAAACTTTTGAAACGGAGCAACTGGGCAGGGACTCACAGAGAAGCGGTTATGACTATCAGGAAAAAAGAAAAAACGTATCTCGGATAAAGCCCGATAAATGTAAAGGCTGTGCACTTTATGATTATTGTGAAGGGTTGTGGCGGGTTTATTATGAGCGATACGGAGATGATGAATTGAATCCTATTTCCGAGATGACGGAAGAGCAAAAACGAAAAATTAATACTTTAATTTAAAAAAATGGCTGATTATTGCGTTTGGAATTTATGTAATAGTAATTGTATTATGTGTACGAATCCCCAAGGATTCAGAAACAGAGAGGATGCAAAAGATTATTCCGCGGACAAGGTTTTGAAGAGAATACTTTCCGAAAGGGATAAGCTCATAAAATCCGGAACAGACATAAATTTGACCGGTGGAGAGCCGACAATACATCCGGAATTCATATATTTGCTGGAAAATTTGAGAAAAGAGTTTCCCAATAACACCATAGCTTTTGCTAGCAACGGCAGGCGGCTCGCTTACGGAAAATTTACCAGAAAGCTTCTAAAGATAAACAACCTTCGTTTACATGTCGTGATTCATTCGGCTGAAAGCAAAACCCATAATGCAATTACCAGAACTCCGAATAGTTATGAGCAAACCGTGAAAGGTTTGGAAAATTTATTCAAATACAAAAACGGAACGCACATGGTTGAGCTGAGAACGGTTCTTCTTCAACAAAATTATGAGAAAATAGATGAGCTTTACGAGATGCTTTATAAAAAATTTCCAAGTGCCTACAGAGTATCCACCATCTTTCCGGAGTATGAAGGCAGGGCTGAAACCAATTTTGAACAGGTAAAGATAACCTTTCCCGAAGTTCGACCACATATTGAAGATTCGCTTGAAAAATGGGGAAAAAAGTTTAAAAATTTCTATCTCTATCACTTTCCGCTTTGTGTTATTGAATCCGATTTTTGGGAACACGTAATCAGATCTCTTCCTCCGGACGACCATGAGACGTTTTTTATGAAAAAGTGTGAAAATTGCTTTTATAAAGACTCTTGTCTGGGAGTTTATAAGGATTATGTGAAGCATTTCGGGAAAGACCATTTTAAACCGATAGAAAAGAAAATAGCCGGTATCGAAAAAAACCGGGAAGATTACCATCGACCGATTATAAAAAACTAATTATTATTAGTTAAAAGGTTAATAAGTTAACTATCATAACCTAAAAAACATGTCTAAAAAACTGAAGCCGAAAGACGATTCCTTTATTTGCCTTAAGGGAAAAATAAATAAATTAAATAAAAAAGAAAAGAAGCTGGAGGTAGGGTTGAATCTGAATGAGACTTTCGAAGACCCTCCGAAACCGATGGTTGAAAAGGAGGTTCTAATTCCGGACGAAGTAGGTCTTTTCAAAGTGATTTTGGATATAAAAAGCAGAAATGATTCTGAAGAATCGGAGAAAAAAAAGATAAAATTAAAAGATTTAAAAGAAAACGCCTCGGTTTTGATAATCCCCACCGAGCCGGAAAAAGCACTTGAAGTTCTTTCATCGGACTCGATAGAGGCCGGGGAGATTATTCTTTTCTCACAAAAAGAGAAAACTTGAAAAAGGGAGCACTCAGAATCTTCGGTTTATTGACCGGTTCTACTATTTAGCTTGTAGAGAAAAGCGTGGTGACCCTTTATCTCGTAGGAGACCAGCTCTTTTTCAATTTCAAAAAGATTCTTTATTTCTTTCTCAAATTCTTCGGGATCTGCGGCTTTGTATCCGTCGATCATATGCGAGGTAAAGCCCATTTCGGACTGGCTTGCATACACGTTGCTTTCAGGAGGTATTAACTGAACTATTTTTTCAAGATTCTCGGCGCTTCTAACCGGGAAAAAGTTTCCGTTTACGGGCATGGAATGCAAGAGATTTCTTTCAC
>CAZDOR010000014.1:9238-12908 GCA_964507105.1 uncultured Candidatus Saccharibacteria bacterium
CTAACCGGGAAAAAGTTTCCGTTTACGGGCATGGAATGCAAGAGATTTCTTTCACTGTTGGTAATAAAGTAACTGTTTTCTCCCGAAGAAACATCGAATTTCTTGTTAAATAAGCGGGTAATTTTGTTTTCGTATTCCAAATCTTTATATGTGTAATACTCTCTTCTTACTTGGTCGTGATCATGAGTGACGAACATTTTTAGATCATTATCAATCATCAAATTAGTGTTGTCTCTGAAACCAAGAGGGAAAAGGACGGTGATAAAAACGAAAAAAGTGATAATTTGCAAGCCGGAATAAAAAAGAACATCCCTCTTTCCAAAAAGAAAACTGAAACCTATTCCGGCTAAGATAATTAAAGGAGTGATAACCGTTACCATATATCTATAAGCACGTATTCCGCCGACGGCGTGAAAATAGCTGTAATAAAAAACAATAAATAAAAACTGCAAGGATAAGAAGATCACCAATTTATTTTTTGTTGGATTCGTTTTTTTCTTGAAAAAGAGAGAAAATAATGCCAAAATCCCCAAAATAAGAAAGATTCCCGTCAGGTTGTACGGATTAGACAAAACCGGCAGAACGTCTTTTATATTCTGAATGAAAAAATGGGAACTGCCGATTATTATCTCAAATATGTAAGAGAGGGGACTACCTTCGTACTTATAAGTTGTCCCATGAAGGGCAACATCATGCTGAGCGTCGGCAAAATACATTCCCGCGGTGGCAACGGTTCTCGGGAGTATGAATAAAATAAACGTTAATAGGCGGGCCAGATGAGGCTTGTAGCTCTTTTCTCGTATGAAAATTAAGTAAAAGAGAATAAAAATATAGGGGAAGAAGATGTACTCGACACGTGATCCGGCAGCTAAAAGCGCGGAACTCATTGCGGGAATCAAGAAGAAGCTGTCTCCGCTATCAATTCGAAGTGATGCGAAGAATAGAGAAAGAATCATAAAAAACAAAGCCAATAACGCGTAATCTTCAGTTAAGCTGAAAGTAAAGATAATCGGGCTGATGAGAAAAAAAAGAGAAGAGGCGTAGGCGCTTTTTTCATTTTTTGTTAAGTTTTTTACCAGAATATATATTAAAATAACCGAAATAAAAAATCCCAGAAAATTCAAGTTGGCAACCAACTCATAACTTATTCCGTCCAATATTTCAGAAAAGAGCTTGTTTCTCAGGTGGTATATTGGGGCTCTTACGTCAAGAAGTAATTCACTCCAGCTCGAAAGATTCATTCTGGACATCATCCAAACACCGAATTCTCCACGCCCGGAAAAGTTTTTAGGAACAGCGAAGAGGCCCCAGATTAAAAAAACCACATTTATCCCCAACAATGATTTCGGCACTTCTTCAAAGTAAGAAAATATTTTTTTCCATTTGAAAATTATACAGAAAGTGGTGATAAGAAGCGCCAGCACCAAAAATAGACCCGAAAGCTGATGGATAAAATGAGGAATTGTCATTTTTTAGATTTTATTTTATTTTACTTATATGATAGCAAATCATTTCTTTTGGTCAATTTGATTTTTTAATATATTGCAATATAATTAAACTGAATTATTTAAAAAACTTTAAATGGATAATCGTTTTTTACAATTTTTTAAAAGAAAAGAAAAGTTTATTTCGGCAATCAAGTCATTCCTTGCATTATTAGGAATTGTGGCAGCTTTGTTGTTTTTAATAGAATTTTTTTTTGCGAAAATACTAGAAGACGACCCGGCATCCTTTTGGACTGATGGGGGAGATTATAGGCATCATCCCTATTTGGATTCTACTATGAAACACAGGGAAACAAAAAATCCGTGTGAGATAGAAGGAGAAGAGATGCTGAAAGTATATATGTATGGGGGTTCAACAATGTTTGGCGCAGGTGTTCATTCCCCTGAAACAATCCCGAGTTATTATGCAAATATATTATGCAAAGAAGGCATTAATGTGAAAGTTAAAAACATGGGGCAGCTCGGCTATAACAGCAGTCAAGAAGTTCTAAAGTTTATTCTCGGAGTTAAAGAAGAAGATGTTCCCGATATTGCAATATTTTATGGTGGAGTAAATGATATGAATTCAAAAATTCCTATTGGATATCCCGGCACATTCACAACCAAAGAAATTTTCAAATATCATATTCAGAAAAGAGAATCACGAGGCTATTTTCCCAATACGATTGAATGGATAGGAAGAAAAATGGTAGAGTTAGGATTAAAAGAGATTTCTTTTCCGGACGAAGATTTAGATGTTGACTACTTTGACTATCCTGAAGGGAGCTATAGTCAAGACAAAGTATTGAAAGTATATGCTCAAAATGTGGAAATGGTTAAAAATATAGAAAATGTTTATGATTTTACCTCCTTTTTTTACTGGCAGCCCGAGATAACTACAAAAAATATTCTTTCTAAAGAAGAAAAAGCTATTATGAAAGATGAAAGGTGGTATGGAGTACTTAATACTTATTCTGATTTTCAAGAACCGGTTTCTTCTTTTTTAGATAATAATGATAGAGTCATGGATTTACGAAATATATTTGATGATTATGAAAAGACTGTGTTTTCTGACGATTGCCACAAATACCCTAAAGGAAATAAAATTATAGCGGAAAGAATGGCAAAAGACACCCTGGAATATTTAAAAGATAAGCAAAATTATGAATAGAAGCTTATTGCGTGAATTTATAGAATTTTTAATGGTTACCAAAAAATGGCAGCTTCGCTTTGGATATGAAGTATTTTTCTTATCATCGTGGATTAAAAATGCCTTCCGCGGAGCTTTCACAGTTACTGGATTGTCCGGTGAGGAAAAAGGAGGAAAGATTAAAACAAAAACATAAAGATATTGCTGCTGCCGGGCAAATGGTGTATGAAGAAGCACTTTTCAATTTACTTAATCATGTTCAGAAAGAGACAGGCCGGAAAAATATAGTGATCGGTGGAGGGTGTGGACTAAACAGCGTTGCCAACGGAAAGATAATAAACAAAACGAGATTTGAAAATATTTGGATCCCCCCCAGTCCCGGTGACGGAGGGACGAGCGCCGGCGCAGCACTGTATGCTTATAAGTGTATATTAAAAAAGGAGAGAAAATTTATAATGAAAAATGCATACTTGGGCCCGAGTTTTACGAATGAAGAAATAAAGAACTTTCTGAAGGAAAATAAAATTATTTATCACGCCTTTAAAAACGAAGAAGAAATTGTAGCTAAAACGGCCAAGCTTATTGATGAAAATAATATCATCGGGTGGTTTCAAGGAAAAATGGAGTGGGGGCCGAGGGCCTTGGGAAACAGAAGTATTTTGGGCAATCCGTGTAATTTACGGGCCAAGAATAGATTGCTGAAGATAAAAGAGCGAGAAAACTTTCGCCCCCTGTGTCCTGTTGTTTGCAGAGAAGATGCCCATAAGTATTTTCATTGCGACAACCCACTACCGGAGTCAACCGATTTTATAACCATGGTTTATAAAGTAAAAGAAGATTGGCGTAAAAGAATTCCGGCGGTTGTTCATGTTGATGGTACTGCCGGACTTCAAACAATAAAAGAAAAAGACAACCCACTTTATTATAATTTAATAAAAAAATTCGAGAAGTTGTCAGGGATACCGGTAATTGTAAATACTTCTTTCAACTTGGGAGGAAAACCAATTGTCAATACACCTCGTGATGCCTATGATTG
>CAZDOR010000015.1:0-11144 GCA_964507105.1 uncultured Candidatus Saccharibacteria bacterium
GAAGCGATGATCGAAATGGTCGAATCTATTTTAGGGATAATTCAAGCGGGAATTTTGGCTTTTGCCAGTATCGCTATTTTGGTAGGTGCTATCGGAATAATGAACACCATGTTTACTTCCGTAAGGGAGAGAACCAAAGAGATAGGAATACTTAAAGCCGTAGGTGCCAAGCGTAAGCATATCAATAAATTATTCTTAATCGAATCCGGAATGATCGGGCTTTTGGGAGGACTTTTGGGAACCCTTTTGGGAATGGGATTTGCCAAGTTGGGCGAGTGGGCAATAGCCCAGAATCCGGATATGCTTTTTACCATTGAAGCTCATTTTTCTATTGATATGATACTTATGACCTTGCTGTTTTCTTTCCTTCTGGGCTGTATTAGCGGATACTTGCCCGCCAAAAAGGCGGCAAAACTCAATCCCGTTGATGCATTGATGTACGAATAGTGTTAAGCGTTGCGACGATCAGTTTGGTTTGTGTAAGTTTTTTTTAAAAAACCCGGCTTTTGCCGGGTTTTGAACTATGTTGGAGCTACTCACAATAATTATCGTTCAGTATTTCTTCGGTTTTTACCGCTTCCGAATATCTCTCTCGTGCTTTTTTAAAATTCTTCTTTTTTAACATTGCCAAAGTTTGAGCTCGTGTTATCTCTCTCTTTCGGTGCAGCTCCTTGCAGTCTTCTTTTTTCTTCAGCTCCATTTTATCCCTCCTTTCCGCTCCTCATTTTATAATAAACAATAATAATTGTCAATAATTCCCATTCTCACGCACCCGGAGCGTGGAAATGGGGTGTGTTACTTTGGCCGGTTTTCGGGAGGTTTTTCGGTGGACAGCCAAGCTGATCCGATTTTTAAGTTTGTTTTATCTTCTCCTTCAATTTGTCTATGCTGAATTCTGAACTCTCCCTCTTCACCGCTACGATCGTCTTTGTCGGTGAAGTGCTCGATTTTTGTCCAGTCGTCACCGTCCAACTTTTTCCAGTCATCCCGATAACAGCCCTGATCATAACCGGGCCTGACAGCTCCCAATCTCACCTCTCCTTTTCCTTTAACCCACGCTTTTGTGTAATAACTTCTCTCTTTTTCATCCGCTTTCGGATCCGTAAAATTTTGGTAGTCGTTTCTTCCGTCACCGTATTGGTGGTCGTGTTTTATTTTTAAAGAATAATCACCCGTTTTGGGGATATCCGTTTTTTCCGTATTGTCGTGGTTCGAAGACCAGTGTTTCGGTTTATCGTTCTCCCACTTTTCGAAATGCGGATTTTCAAGCATATTTTCAATCTTTTCCATTTCGAGTTCTATTGTTTTATCTCCATCCAGCTCAAAACCGTTTTCGTAGTTTTTATATCCTTCAAGATTTGCTTTGAACCGATAATCTCCTTCTCGTAAATCTTTTTTTGCTATCCCGTCTTCGTTAAAAATTAAACCGTCTCCGACCCGATCAGTTAAACTTTCATCTTCGTATATTTTCACATTCACCTCTTTCAGTTCATTTTTCTCTTGGAATTTTACTTCCCAAATTTCCGGAAATTCGAATTGAATCTCTTTTTCTCCGTTATCTTCTTCAACCCGGAAAGACTTTATCGGTTCGTTTTCGTCCGTTTTTAATTTGTAATCTCCGCTCGGTAATTTTTTATCCGCTTTCCCGTCACTGTCGGTTTCAAGTGCTGTCGCTTCTTTATCCTCATTGTAAATTTTTATCTCCACACTTTCGGGATTTTCTTTTTGAAATGTCACTAAATGTTTTTTCTCACCATCGTCTTCCTCTTCTTCCTCATCATCCTCTATTGGGTCTTCGGCGCAAAATCCTTCGGCGATGAGATTATTTACGATTACGTCACCGACTCCGGTCACCGATTTTAGATCTTCCATATGTTTAATAGGGGAGTCCGATACGTGATCTTCGATTTTTTCGGATATCGAATCTCCTATACCGCTTACTTCTTTTAAATTTTCAGCTGAAGTATCGTTAACATTTATCTGCTTTTCGAATCTACACGAATCCCTGGAAACCTTTAATTCTTTCAATTCGGTTTTCATATTCCTGTTTTCACTGCGGTAGTCGGATAGGTCGTTTTCTGTGTTTCTTTTTTTATCTTCGAGATAGTCGATCTCTCTTTCTAAATTTTCTTTTTCGTCTCTGATATCTTCTTTATCGTTTAACGCCTTTTCCAGCTCCTTTTTCAAGTCGTTAATTTCCGCCTTCGTTTTTTCCCGATCGTCTACTTTTTCTTCGCTTGTCAAAACCGGCTCCTCATTTTTTACACAGTCGATAACGGCTTCCTCTTTTATCCGATTCAAAGTCGCCTCTCCGATACCCGGCACTTTCAAAAGTTCTTTCGGCTTGCAGAAAGGTCTTTTATCAATTATTCTCTCGGCATAGGCGGGCCCTATTCCGCTTATATTTTCCAGTTCTTCTTTTTTTACCTCGTTTATGTCGATGATCCCTTCTTTTTTCTTGCTGTCAGCATCATTTCTCGCTTTTTCACTCGTCTCTTCGTAACTCGTTTTTTCGTCGGAATGCAGGTTTCTTTCACTGGCTCTTATTGCCGTAAAGATTATCTCCAATTCCTCTTCGGATAGTGTGACTTCGCCCTTTTCTTTTATCGATTCGGTGTTGACGTTTACTTCTCCGCTTTCATCCTTTTCTTTTTCATCGGGTAAGTTTTCTTCCAAATTACAGACGAAATCTTCAATCCTTTCCGCGGTCACTTCTCCGATTCCGCTTACTTCCAACAAATCTTTTTCCGTTTTTATCTCTTTTTCCGACAATCTTTGGCCGTAAACCTCCCCGATGCCGTCTATTAATTTCAATTCCTCGACGGACAGCTCGTTTATTTTTTCGATGCAGCTTTCTTCCTTTTTTATTTCACCATTATCCTTTTCTTTTTCCGTCGTTTTTTCCGTTTTTTTCGTAGATTCTTCTCCTCGCTTCATTTCAAAATACTCATCGGTTTCATCGGAAGTCAGCATTGCCGATGGATCGACGGGTCCTTCTTCAAACAAAAAAATCCCTCCCGAGAGAAGGATTACTGTTGTGAAAAAAAGTATTTTTTTCATCATATTGAGTTGAGAGTTGGCTTTTTACATTATACGGAAGGGGCCTTCCGCTTGCAAGTTTATTTTGCTCCGAGTCTTTTTTGTTCTATAATAATAAATACGGAAGGGAGGGCTGACAATGAAAATAATTGCAGTTCTTTTTATTTTATTCATTTTATCTTTTCCCGCTTCGGCCGCCGAGGATTTGCTGGATTTCAACCCCGACTATGAAAGACTCGATTTTTCAGTGGAAGGAACTTTGACCGCTAATTTTTTATTCGTAAATCCCGCTTTGGAGTTTTCCGGAACGGGCAAAAGAGATGACAGAAACAGTGATTGGCTCACCCCTCTTGTAGAAATAGAAGAAGCTAATTTTAACGTGTTTATATTTTCGTTCGGTGAAGATAGCGCTACCGAGCTGGCCGAAGACTTGATAGGATCGATGGTCGGTGTAGCCGATTCACAAGAAGAGGCGATGGAGGACTATTATCTGGTAGAGGACGAAGACCTCTTTTTCGTTTACAGGAACTTTTTCAATGACAGGCCGCCCGATCGGGAAATAATAAGGATAATCGAGGACGAAAAAATCCAAGAGATGGCTGAAAAAGGCGACTACACCGAAGGCAAGATGTTTGGTGGAAAAATGGTTTTTCAAGACGGATTATTGACTCGTATTTTGGGATATTCCGATGACTGGTGGGCCGACCTGGACGTAGAGTGGAAGTCCGTTGACGGTAAATACAGTTTTCCGAAAAGAGCTACCGGTCAAGGATATCATGATCGTAAAATAGATCTCGAAGTCGATTTTTTCGATTACGAAGTATATTAAAACACCTCTTGTAAAAAAGAGGTGCTTTTTTTAGCAGTTTAATTGTCGATGTGTGGTTGAAAATTTTGGTTCATCGGAACGACTTCTTTTTCGAAATTCACTATTTCCCCCTCTTTGAAGTCGACTTCCAAAAGCAACCCTTCCATCGTTTCTTCGGAAAAGTCTTGGTCGAAAACGAAGTTTCCCAAAGAGTAAGCTATTATTCCGCCTTCGTACTCTTCGACCGGCTGGATTACATGCGGATGGTGACCTATGACCAGATCGGCCCCCATGTCGATTGCGTTTTTTGAAATATCAATCTGATTTTGGCTCGGTTTGGTCTCGTATTCTATCCCGTAGTGAATTGAAAAGATTACGGCGTCCACTTTGCCTTTTACTTTTTCTATCGATCTGCGTAGCTCGGCTTCGTCATATAATGCGACTCCCGGCGTATTGTCGGTCGGAACCCAGCCCGAAGCACCGAGTCCCGTGTGGGCGATAAAGGCGAACGATTGCCCGTTTTTTTCTATTATCTTCGGCTCGTAGGCGTCCAAACCTCCTCCGACGGGAACTATTCCTTCTTTCTCTAATCTTTTTTCGGTGTCGGTTAAAGCGTCTACCCCCCAGTCGAAAGAATGATTATTGGCAATTGACATCACGTCGAAATCGGCCAAGATCAGACCCTCCATCATCTTCGGGGGGGCTCTGAAAGAAAATTCACCGCCTTGGTCGAACCCCTGATCGGAAATCATACTTTCCAAGTTTCCGAACATTATGTCCGGCTCATGCAGGCGATCTTTTATCTTTCTAAAGGGCAGGGCGGGGTCGTTTTCATTTTCAGCCCGAAAAAGAACTCCTCTGTTTAACATAATGTCGCCGACGAAGGCCAAACGGATTACTTCATCTTTTTCTTCCTTCCTCTTTTCTTCTTCTCTTCTTTCCGGCATTGTCGTCTCGACCGGCTCCACTTCGGGAAAAGCCGACAAAAACAAAAACCCCGCGGAAATTAATCCGATTGAAATCAGGATTAGTTTTCCGTAGGGTTTTGAAATTTTTTTACTTTTACTCTTCGTCTTCTTCATCATCTTCGTCCTCCATCAAGCCGGCCTCTCCCTCGTCTTGATGCTCGGCTTCTTCGTATTCTCCATCTTCATCTTCGTCTTCGTCTTCCTCGTCTTCGTCTTCCTCGTCTTCGTAATCTTCAAGCCATTCTTCCAATTCTTCGTCGCTCAATTCTTCTCTCATTCTTTGAAAAAGTATCTCTTGTTCCGCCTCCAGCTCACTTATCCTGTTTTCCAAGACTTGCATTTCTTCTTGGTAATCTCTGTATTCTATGGTGATAAACAGAGCAACAAGAGCGATAATCAAGAGAAAGACGAGTGCGTAAAGTCCGGTTACTTTTTGTTCAAGGTTCATATCTTGATTTTTTAAAGTTTTTAATCTATAATATAGTCGACCTTTGAAATTAATAATGAATAACCAAAAACTATGAATAAGGATATTATCGATCCGGACAATCCCGGATCAAAACGAGAAAAGATTTTCTCGATCGTCATCCTCGTACTTATTATAATGGCTATCGGAGGATTTGCAATAATTAGAAGTGACGCCTCGTTCGACGCCTCTTTCCTCAGAGGGCAGATGCCCGCCGAAGAAGAGATTGTGGAGGAGGAGGGTGAGGAGATCGAAAGCGAAGAGGACGGCTATGAAGAGTACGAAGAGATCGAGCAAGGTATCGCTCACTACCAAGAAGGCTCTATGGACGGCGAGACCGCTTATCAAGAAGAAGACAGAGATTATGCCGGTGGAGTTTATGAAGTTGAGGCACAAGCCGGTGACGGGCTGACTCACGTTGCCAGGAGAGCTGCCGAGAATCATCTGGAAGGCAGGAATTTAAGTGCCGAGCAGATGGTTTATGTGGAAGACTACGTTCAGAAGAATCTCGACCACGATACCGGTTGGTTGCAACCGGATGAAAGTGTCGAGGTGTCGGAAGATTTAATCGAGGAAGCCGCCGAACAAGCCGAAGAATTGACCGAGGATCAACTCCAAAATCTGGGTCAGTATACCTGATAAATGTTTTCATATTCCACTTTGAGCATCCCGTTTTCGGTTGCTCCGGATTTGGCGTTTCGGGTTGATTTTTCTCGTTTTCTATGGACAAACAATTTTTTATAGAACTGACTAATGATCTGTATCGCTTAACCATCCTCTTTCCCGAAGAGGAGCCTTTGCGTTTGAAGCTCAGAGACAGGGCCGACGACATACTCTCCGATTTGGTTACCATACTGGAAGGCGATTCGGAAGAAAAAAGAGAGGCGGCCAAAAAGGTGGAAAGAAAGCTGGGCATTTTGGAATCGATGCTCGAGATAGCCGAAGATCAAAAATGGGTTAAAAAAGAAAAGTTTGCCGATATAAGGGAAAATTACAAAAAGATAAAGGAAGAGATAAAGAAGTTCAATCGACTTCAAAAAGAAAAAGCTCGAAAACCGGAAAGAACGACCGAAAGAAAGCTCGGTAGCGGCAAAAAATCCGAAAAGCCGGCCGCGATAACTTCTCTAAATGACAGGCAACGAAAAATAATAAAGATAATGGAAAAAAGTGGAAAAGTGCAAGTAAGCGAAGTGTTAAATAGCTTGGAAAACAGGGTGACCAAAAGAACTCTTCGCAGAGATTTCAAAAAATTGATGGAGATGAATCTGGTGGAAAGAATAGGGAAGGCCAACTTTACTCGTTATCAGCTTAAAGAATGATAGGACAAAGTAGGACATTGATAGGACATCAGGTTAAAATAAAGAGAAAACCGGCCCTTTCGTTATTTGTAATTTTCGGGTGACTGTATTATTTTGAAAGAATGATCCGTAACCGGTTTCTCGTTAACTTTTTAAACAGTGAACAAAAGAAAACAATTCGGAAAGCTGTATGACCGGCACGTAGATGAAATCTACCGCTTCGTTTTTTTAAAAGTCTCTACTCGAGAAATCGCTCAAGATATAGTTTCCGAAACTTTCAGAAAAGGATGGCGTGTTTTTAAGGACGATCCCGAAATGGAAAATCCCCGTGCTTACCTTTATAAAATAGCTCGTAATCTGGTTATCGATCATTACCGGACCAAAAAAGAACACGTCAAATCGCAAGAAATAATAGACGAGCTGGAAGATGAAAGGGAAGATCTTCAAAAAAAGGCCGAAGAGAGAAAGGATATGGCCTTGGTAAAAGAAGCCATGGAAAAGCTGAAAGGCAGCTACCAGGACATAATAATTTACAAGTATCTCGAAGAGATGACCAACTCGGAAATCGCGGAGATAATGGACAAGTCCGAGGGAGCCGTTCGAGTCACCGCCCACCGAGCCGTAAACGCTTTGGAAAAGGAAATCGAAAAATTAAAAGAGCGGGACTGAAAAGGGTCGTCGCTTCACATTTTTTAGTTTAGTCGATAATTAAAAATAATTTTAAAAATTATGGATATCGGTTTTTTCATCGCGGGACTTTTCGGAGGCCTGCTTCGTGGAGGAATGGGCCTTTTCAAATACATGACTTCCTACAAGGACGTTGAGATTCGTCCTTTTTATTTTGCCGCAATGGTCGTTTTGACCGGTGTCGTCGGCTGGGTTAGCGCCTGGATAGCCGGGGACGTTCTTCGTATCTTTCTGGAAATCGAATCGGCTCCGGTATCTTTTGCCGTCGTTGCCGGTTATGCCGGGGGAGATTTTATCGAAAACGTCTTCAAGATAGCCATGCGCGAACCACAACTTTTTGAAGTCGGTCGGAAAATAAAAGAAGTCGGAAAAAAGGTGGAAGAAGACCTCGAAGAGTAAACTCTTGACAAAAACAATATTTTAATGTTAAATAAAAAGTAAGAAGGAAATCCCCGGAAAGGAGGTTACAAAGTGGAAGAAGTCAGTGAAATGATTACCGTTACCCTTTTCAGCAAGATCGACAGACTCGATCTCGTCGCTTCCCTTTTTTTAAAAGAGCGTATCGAATTGAAAGGCAGGGATTCGGCGGGAAGACTTTTTGATTTTCTCTTTACGGTTCGATCTTTGTCCCGTAACGGGAACAGGGTTGATTTTTCCGGAATGGCTTCCACCGGCAAAGGGGAAGTGGTCGTCTCCGGAATTCGTTATGATTTCGGTGATTCCGACACCGTTTTGATACCCGAAGAGGAATGTGGCCGCTTGATTTTAAGAGAGGAGGGGGATGTTTGAAAAAGAAATATTATCGGATTTGCGGAAAAGTGATTGTTGCCGACTCCGTTTTTCCTGTCGAGGAGCTCGTTGATCCCTCGGAGTGTTTTATAGAGGCCGATTGTAAACTTGAGGCCGTTTGGGCTTTTTGCAAAATGATAGCCACTCGTGAAGGGCTTCGCCATGACCAGGTGATAATCGACAAAAACAAGTTGATGAGAATCGAGGAGACCGCAATCTGATTTTTTATTAAAGCCCGTTAAAAACGGGCTTCTTTTTTGACTATTTTTCCTTTTTGTATATAATGACGACGAGTCGGTGGGCGGATATCACCTCCTTTCACCACTGTTTCTCTTGTGGATATAGATTATTGTAATCACCATCTGCTTTTCATCGTCTTTCGCCCACCGACCCCAACAAATCCCGGAAAATCCGGGATTTTTTATTGGATTATCATCGTATCGCAAAGAAAAACGCCGCTTTTTCAGCGGCGTCCTTTTTTATTGAGCTTACTCTTTGAAGAATCGAAAAGCTTCTTCGGCCGACAGCGTGGTGGTCAAATTGAAAGCTTTAATCAAAGCGTCGCCCATTGCGGACTGCTCTCCTTTTTTCTCTACCACTTTCGGAATGGCGGAGAACTTTATCTTCATCGGTTTCATTCGTTGGGGGAAAATTGCCGCCTTCATAAAATCTCGACACTGCTTTCCGTTGCAGTAAAAATAAATATTTTTCAAATTTCCTTTTTCTCGTTTGGCGCTTAGCCGGGTGGCGGTTTTTGTCTTGCAGACCATACATTTTCTCTTCGGTTGCCGGTTCTCTCCTTTTTTTAAAAGCCATTTTATCCGTTCGGCCTTTTCGTAATTTTCTTTTTCGGCCATTTTTTTCAAGTGGATGTAGTCGTAAAACATTACCAATTCGGCGAATTCTCCCTTCCTTTTTCCTTTTTCCAGCCGGTGGGGTGTTTTTGGGTTTTTGGTCATTTGGGGGACTCCTTTCTTTTGTCTTCTTCGTCCATGAAAAATTCCAACACCTCTTCGTCGGTCAATTCGGAATTCAAGTCGTAGATATGTTTCAAAATATTGCCGACTTTTTCCGCCTCTTTTCGGTTTCTGGCCATCAGCAGAACCCTGGAAAATCGGGGGTCGTAAGCGCCCCGCTTTACCGCTTTTTCCATCTTTCTTTTCAGTTTCCGTTTGCATTCTCCCTTCATGCAGCTGGTCAGTCTGGGGCTTACCACCAAGCTTCCGTCTCCTTCTATCATGTAACCGAAGATGGTGGTCGTCCCCGTTTCGCAATAGGGGCAACCGGCTTGCGGAACTCTGGTTTCTCCCTTTATTATCAACCAACGCAATCTTTCGTGGTATCCGTTGTCCACTTTTTCCGCTTCTTTCAGTTCTTTCTGAATGTATCTGTAATCCAAAAACATCATCCGGGCCAGGGAGACTTTTTTGCTCGGCCGTTTCGGATCGGTGATGTAGATCGGCTTCATCTTCATGCACCTCCTTATTATTAATGATTGTAAAAGGGCATTTTTATCATAACATAAATTCTTTGTTTGTCCATACCGGGTTGCTCGTTGCGGTTTATTTTTTCATCTACTGTAACGGATCGCCGTTTCGTTCGTTATAACTTACAAGAAGGGTCCGACGGGCCTTTCTCATCATAAAAAGATTATGAACAAGGATTTGAAAAGACAATTGAATAATCTCAAAAAGGAAGCCACTCCCGACAAGGAGTGGAAAACCTCTTTGAGAGCCGATTTGTTGAGCGGTATGGAAGCCGAGCCCGTCTTTCTTCAAACCCTGGATAGGGCATTTTCTTTTTCCGCCGTCGCCGTCGCCGGATTACTTTTGGCTTTCGTCTTTAACTATTCGATAGTCGACGGACCGGAAGAGCTGGAAATGGCCGAAAACAGGATAAACGAAGAAGTAGTCGAATTCGCTTCCGTTATGCGTGACGAGGATACCGATTTGACCACCCTGGTAAAAGAGACCGAAGAGGGTGAAAGCGTGTTAGCCGGCGCGAACATGGAGGACATAGATGAAAAGGACAGATTGGAAGTGGTGGAAAGAAGCATTGAAAACGTCAGTGAAGAGGTGGAAGAATTGGAAAGAAGACTCGCTTCCATAATGGGAGGCAGTTGAAACTTGCAAGAACGCCTGAATTTCCTATAATAGTTAAAGGTAAAAGTTCTTTGAAAATCGAATAATCTGATGTTTGACGATTTAAGCTTTGAAATTTTGATTTTAGCAAAAAACAAAGGTCGAGCATTCTTTTAAGTACAAGTGTGTCGTCCCCTTTTTCCAAATAGTTTCCCTTAAAAAACTCTCAGTCGGTCGATCGGGAGTTTTTTCTTGCCCGGGAAACGAACCTTAAGAAGAGGGAGGTCGACAGGCGACATTTGTTTGATTACAAAGGTCGTTTTATTAACCGACGATCGGGTTACAAAAGCTCGTTCGTCAAATCGACAAGATGACTAAGTTAACAAGAAATATAATCGTCGGAGTCCTCGCTCTGGCAATGGCTCTCAGCGGAGTAGCTGGAGTTTTCGCCGTAGAGGATCTCGACGACGTTGACAAGGCCATGGTCTGTGAACTGGCTCGAACTGCCGAAAGCATGGACATGGATCCTTATGTTTTCGTCGCTTCCGCCGGATACGAGGACGTTGACCTTGACGGGTGCGACCTCGACGACGTGGAGGACGAAGACGATGAAGATGAAGCGGATTACGTCGAAATAGACGGAATCCCCGAAGGATATACTTTTGATGAAGACATGAGTGAAGGAGCAAGAGGAGAAGCCGTAAGGTATCTCCAAATTCTCCTTAACACCAATCCGGAAACCATGGTTGCCGAAGAAGGCGCAGGTTCTCCCGGACAAGAAACCGAATTTTTCGGTCCCGCTACAAGACAAGCGGTAGTCAGTTTCCATCAAAATGTATTGGGCATCGACGCTACCCACGGAAGGGTAGGACCTCAAACCAGAGCCGAGCTTAACGCTATGCTCACCGGTGAGGAGCCCGTTGACGAAGAAGAAGAGAAATTCTCCGAGTTGATGGATCAACTCGCTGAACTTTTGGCTCTCATCAATACTCTCGAAGAGAGAATTGC
>CAZDOR010000016.1:0-10352 GCA_964507105.1 uncultured Candidatus Saccharibacteria bacterium
GGAGCCATTTGAACCCAGCTATTTAGCTGGGTTTTTGTTTGTGATATAATAAAATAGTTTCGTTTGGATATAATTTCAATTCATTATGAAAACTTTTCTCAAAGTCGCGGTTGCGATTATCGCCCTGCTTTTTCTTGGAGTAATTTTTGCTCACCGTTTAGAGGATCCGGACACCTCGAGAGGGACTGTTTTGGAAGATGAGGAGGTGGCTTACATACTTGAAGAATTTTCCGGAAAGAACTGGTGGGAGGACACGATTCCTTATTTTGCTGAAAAGCTTCCTCCGACCGGTAAGTTATTGTCAGCCGTCCTCCGGTCTGAAAAGAAAGACATTAAAGAAGAGATTGAAGAAGCAAAAAGTCAGCTTAATAATATGGAGATAGCCGACGCTCCCCAAGCTCGCGCCTTTAGGGAGGCGTCCACTCAGCTTTGTCTTGCAGAAAGCATTGCTTATGGTGACCTTAAAAACACTACCAAGCGTTGTGGGTATGAGCCGGAATTTTCTTTTGAATCCGCTGATGATTTAACAGCGGTCGCCGAAGTGATACCGTTTTTTATAAACGGGCTCGCTCATTACCATGAGGAGCAATATGACAGGGCGGAGCGCTATTTTGAGCAAATAGACCTGCATCGCTCCCTTTTAGAGGGGCTTGATTATGTAGTTTTTACCGATCCACATTTTGAATTATATAATAAGATCTATAACAAAACACCGGACAGGGAGGTACTATTAAAAGGAGAGAGCTTGGAATATGGAGAAGAAAGGAAAGAAATAGAAGTTTTTGACTTTGAGGAAAATTTGATTTTTAGATTTTCTATTGAAGATCTCAGGGAGTGGAGCGAAATTAACTTTAAAGATATTTTCCCCGAACCTCCGAGATTTGTAGAAGATGTGGAAGAAACCGAGGTTACTTATGAGGATTTTAAAACATTTGACAAAACCGCTTCTCTTTCACCCGATGGCAAGAAACTGGCTTTTTCGGTGCATGATTATTATACAGCTACTTATATGTCATTCGTAGGAATCGTAGATATAAAGACGAAAGAGGTAGGTTTGGTAGGCGAAGAAATCGAGGGAGAGGTGGAAAAGTTGAAATGGGCACCCGATAAAGATTATTTGGCATATAGTGTAGGCACCGCCAGAACTCGTGGGGAGAAATTGAGAGTTGACAACATGGATAATTTAGAGAAGAGTTTTTCCTTTGAAGCGGAAGATATTTTCGAGGCCATGGACTTGGAAGATGAAGCCCTCAGAGCTCATCGCTTTATGCCGGTTTTTGAGGATTTAAGATGGGAGGGGGAATATCTCTTTTTTACCGCCGAGCATCCAAAAACGGGAAAAGATGTTCAATGGAGCGTAAGGGCGGATGGGGAAGAGTTAAATATAAGGGATATTGAGGAACAAGGTGTGTGATTTTTGTTACCGAAAAAAAGAAGAACCCATAAAATTAGAATATTTAATCTGACCACTTGCTCTTTTTGTCATGCAATTATACTGGTAAGTTGTAAATTTTAAATAAAAAATTTATGAAAAAAGAGATATTGGATCGAATTTCAACTTTGATGATTTCCGCTTTCGGGTTGGTTGCCGCCTTGGCCTGGAACGGAGCAATTCAAGCTATTTTTAAAGAAGTTTTCGGTACTGCCGAGGGGGCGGTTTCAATGTTGGTTTATGCTGTGGTTGTTACTGTCATTGCAGTAGCGGCTACTGTATGGATTGCAAAAATAACACCGAAAGAGAGGGAGTAAAAAAGGTTGACATCGTATTAGTACTTGTTATACTACTAATAGTAATTATTACTATTAATTAATCTATCCAATACGATGAAAAACTACAACAAAATGCAAACATATTTATCGAATCTTGCAGTCTTAAACGCAAAACTTCATAACATTCATTGGAATGTAGAAGGAAAGGAGTTTATGCAAATTCATAAATTTACGGAAGAGATTTATGAAGACCTGTTTAAAAAGTTTGATGAAGTCGCTGAGCTTTTGAAGATGAAAGATGAAATGCCTCTGGTTAAGATGGATGATTATGCCGACAAGTCGACGATTAAGGAAGAAAGTTCCAGAAGTTTTGACACGGAAGAGTCCTTAAAAATTGTTTTAGAAGATCTTAAAGAAATGAAAGAGATGGCTACCGAAATTAGAAATGCAGCTGATAAAGACGGAGATTTTCAGGTAGTCGGAGAAATGGAAGGGCATGTCGATTATTACAGCCTCAAAATTTGGTTTATGCAATCAATGCTCGCTTAATGAGAAACCTTTTCCCGCCCCTTTTATTATTAGGGGCGGGTTTTTTATTTTAAAACTTTATTTTTTTGTAGTATAATCAGAACCAGAAATAATTAGATATCAAAAAATATGAATAAAAACATAATTGCAATAATTGTTGCCGTTTTAATAATCGGAACTGCTGTGATGATTGTCGCCTCTCAAGAAAATGGACCCGCGGATTCCGGAAAGGAGTTAACGGAAGAGGAGATGGTCGATCTAATTGATTGTTTTAGGGAGGAGGATGTAGTTATTTATGGTAGTTATACTTGCCCGGCTTGTGGTGAGTTGGTAGAATTATTCGGTGGAGAAGAGATAATTGAACCGATTTACGTAGAATGCATGGAGCAAGGGCAAGTTTGTGATGAAGAAAAACAAACCGGTTACGTTCCCGAAATACAAATTGACGGAGAGCTTTACGAAGGTCCCGGTGACCCCGCTTCTCTTGCTCGGGAAGTTGGTTGTGAAATTTAATCATGCTTAGAAGAGCTTTCATTTTAACCGTTCTTTTGCTGCTTTTTATCCCATTTTTAGGTGGACTGGGAGATGGCTTGGCTTACGAAAATCAAGATACGGTACATTTTTTCGAAGATAGTAGATGCCCGGATTGTGCCAAGCAAAAAAACTATATGGAGGACGTTTTGCTGGAGGAGTATCCGGACCTACAGATTAAAACTTATGAAATATCGAAAACCGAGAATCAAAAACTTTTAGAAAAAAAAATGGAAGAGCGAGGTGTCGAGGATTACCGCATGATGGTTCCGACAACTTTTATAGGTGAAAATTATTTCCAAGGTTTTTATGAAGAGGATAGAAAGCTGATAAAGAGAGCAATAGAAGGAGAAAATGTGATGGAGGAGCAGAGAGCTTGCTATATAGATATTCCTTTTATAGGTGAGGTTTGTGTAGAAACCTTACCCTTACCCGCTGTGGCTGTTGTGCTCGGTTCTTTGGATGGACTCAACGTCTGTTCAATAGGGGCTTTAATTCTCATCTTGATGATCGTTCTTTCTTTTGACTCCAGAAAGAAGACTGTTTTTTATGGTGGATTATTTATACTTACTGCGGTTATAATATACGGAGTTTTGGTTTTTGCTTGGACAGCGCTTTTCCAAACTATCGCTTCTTTTGTAGGCCCTTTGAATACAATAATAGGCATAGCGGCTTTAATAGGTGCTTTATTTTTCTTAAAAGAGTTCATTAGATTCTTGAAACATGGTCCGACTTGTCAGTCGACAAATAGTAAATTAGCTAACAAGGCAACTAAAAAAGTAAAATCGGCTTTCAATAATGAGACAAGCAAGGCTTTGGTTTTGATTACAAGTGTTATATTTTTCGCTGCCGTAATAACTGTTGTTGAGCTTCCGTGCTCCTTTGGTCTTCCGATGGTTTACGGAGGTATTTTGGCCCAAGCGGGTCTTTCTTGGAGCATGTATGCTTTTTACATAATTTTATATCTTTTTTTCTATATGCTTATTGAACTTGTTATCTTCGCTGGAGCTGTAATTACCAAGGAGGTTTGGATAGCTGAATCAAATTTAATTACTTGGGTTTATCTGTTGGGAACCATCGTATTGTTTTTCCTCTCTTATTATTACCTGATAGGACTTTAAACGATGAAAAAAGAAGCTATTAGTCTTGCACTCGGTTTCCTTTTAGTTTTCTCCGCTTTGGTTTACACCGGGGTTGATTTTAACTTGCGGGCCCGTCTTACCGATCCTACGACCGTGGCGGCTTGTCCTACTTGGCACGGATTTCTTCCAAAACTGGAAGTGGCCGGTTTTGAAACTATTAAAACCAAATCAACCGGCCAGTCGGTGCGTGCCTTTCGGGTGGGTGAGGCGGACCTTTTTATTTCCGGGCGGCCCCTGCGTCCGGAAGAACCCGATCTTGAAGGTAAAAGGCTCGGCGATGGATATTCTTTCATTTCTAAGGAAAGCCGATCTTTAATGGAGGACGAGTTGAGTGAAATTAAAATCAAAACTGATTTGAGCAAGGAAAGGGTTTTAAGCGACTTTCCTCAGATAGACAATTTAAAAAAGACGGAAAACGTTTACTCCGATTTGGAGGGAGTAGTAATTACTTCTTATGAGAATACCGATTACTCTAAAGCGGAGCCGGTCGGAGTTTTTGATGAATACGGTCAAAGGTTAGAAAAGTCCCGCCGACCCACCTTGTATTATCCGAAAGAAAATAAAAATCAGGCGAAAGAAATTAATTCGATCTTGAACCTATAGCAAACCTGGATATTAATAGTTTTGAATTAAAAAATAAAATTTAATCTACTTAATCTCGGGAATAATTATTTCCGGGTTTTTTAATTTGTTTTTGTAGAGTTTTTTAAAGTTGTCGTATCTTATTTCTTTGTGTGAAAGATTGGACTTATCGGCCATAAAAGCCATTAAATGCCCCGGAAGGACCTTTTCTATGTTCGCTTTTTTATATAAAAACAACTGATTTGATAAGTTTGCTTGAAATATGTACAATTAAGCAATGATAAACTCGATAATTCAAGGGCAATAGTTTTATTTTTAAATGCTGAAAAGGGAATTTTTAAAATACGGAAATATTAAATTCGATGAGCCTAATTTTATTGATGAGCTTATCGATGGTTTATTTCTTTGGATTTTTCCTGATCGAATAAAACCCAATCATTTAACACTGTTTCGCTACTTAATTACTCCCTTCGTATTTTATTTTCTGATAATCCAGAACTATTATTTTAGTTTTTTTCTTTTTTTGTTAGCTATTTTTACCGATGCGCTTGACGGCGCCATGGCTCGAATTCGAGAAGAAATTACTCGCTGGGGAAAGCTTCACGATCCGCTGGCGGATAAAGTATTGATAAGCATTGTCGGGATTGTTTTGATTACTCGCTATTTGGATTTTAGGATAATAACGGCTATTTTGGGATTGGAGGTTTTGACCATTATTTCGGCGATTAATTTTCATGAGAAGAAAGAAGGCGATGAAGAGATGGGTTCCAGATTACCCGGAAAAATAAAAATGATTTTTCAGTCCTTCGGTTTGATTTTTATCTTTTTATACTTGATTTTCAATATGCCGATTTTAGTTAATTTCGCCGCGGGCCTACTTTATCTTTCAATATTTTTTAGTCTGATTAATATATTCGTTTATCGTGCCTTATAAAAATAACTTCATTGAACTAATTTCTATTTATATTCTTCAACTTTTGAATACCATCCATTTGTAGCCGGCAAAATCCCAAAATACAACTGCACCGATACCGATAGCGGCTCCTAAATTAGCGGCTAATTGAGCAGAAAGAAAAGAAAAATAGTTGCTTATTAGTATAAATGAAAATGTAGAAATTATAGTTCCGATTATTATTCCGAAAAATACGACTGCCAAGTATTTTCCGAAGGTCTTGCCGGTGTTTTTGTTTTTTTTCTTAAACACCCAATTTTTGTTCCAATAAAAACCGTTTATAGTAGCTACTGATGCAGAAATTATTCTAAAAATTACATAATTAAAACTTCCCTTGCTCAATCCCAATGTTAGAATTAATAAATTGAGAATCAAAAAATCTATCGAGGTATTCATTATTCCCACTGTGAGAAACTTTTTAAATTGCTTTATTGTTTTTCTATTCTTGGTTTTCATCAATCATTTAGCATTTTCCTGAATTGTAATTTTGACTAATTATTGCAAAAAAGATAAAATTATAAAAATAATGATTAAAGAAAAAAAAGCATTTCCATTTTTTCTGTCAGTTTTTTTGATTTTGGTTATTGGCTTATTCGTTTATCTTTACTTCGGTGCTTCTCCGGAAAAAGAGGAGAGTGAGATTGACTTCTTCGTTTTTTATGAAAAACTATCTCCGGGAGTAAAAAGAGGTGAAGGAAAAGTGGAGAAAATCACCGATGCGGGATTGATTATTGCACAAGAAAATAATCAAAAAAAGTTTTTGATTGATGAGAACACGGAATTTTTTTTAAATCCGGCTTCGCAACGAATTGACTACTTAGAGGATAGAACGGAAGAGGGTTCCGAATGTCCGAATATAAAAGTGGAAGAATTGGACCCTTATTGGATTACGGAGATAAGTCGGGAAGATGTTGAAGAAGGTGACAGTGTTGATTTTTCCGCCTATCAATCAAACGATGCATATATTATAAATAATTTAAGAATTGAAAAATGAAAAAAATTTTTCGATCAAAATACGTTTTTTTTCTTCTTGCTTTTTTGATAACCGTTACTTTACTTTTAGGGTTCGGATCTTTTGAAAATATTTTAGCTCAAGATCCCGGAGACAGCTGCGAAGAGGATGATGAGTGCAATTATATTGTTGAAGGGGATGAAGATTATGATTATACCGACAGCGTCACTTACAATACGCATGGGCATGGGGTGGCTATTTTGGAAACCGAGGTTAATTGTGATTCGGGGAGTCAACTTTGCGCAGAAGGCGGCACCGAAATACTGGGTGGCGGATCGGGGAATTGCAAGGATTTGAACCAAAAATTTTGCGCGGGCTCCTCTGGAGCCGAAGATCCGGATGGCGGTGACCAATATGTCCGTGAAACTTATTATTCAGTTTCGGAAAATTCTGAGATATGTTGTGAATTGAGTGACGGAGAGGAGGAGGATTGTCATGACTACACTGATCCTGAGGGAGGGGAAGCTTTTTGTGTTGACGAAAATAGCGATGTAGAGTGTCAATCCACACCGGAAGCCAGAAATCTGCAGAGTACGAATTACAGCCCCGAAGATTACTGCGGAGAATACAACCCTCCAACGAAACAATTAAGTTGGGATTACTACTCACCGACCGGGGACGACCAAAATGAAGTGGAAGTTGAGGTAGCTACCGATAGTGGCTTTACGACTGTAGTCGAAGATCAGACATATACTATCGAAAGCGGAGAAACCAATATAGAACAGCATACGATTCAAGAGGATTTGGATTTTGATACTGACTACTATTGGCGGGTTAGAATTATCGATGAAAACGAAAATGAAGGAGATTGGTCCACAGGCAGTTTTTCTACCGGCATTGAAAGATGCAAGCCCGATTTTCAATGGGTCCCCCATAATCCTTATCCGGAAGAAGTTACTGATTTTTACAATGAGACCGAAGAAGGGCATTTGGATGTAGTCGAGTATCGCTGGGACTTTGATAATGCTGACATCAGCGAATCTTTAGAAGAAGGATTTTCCCCCGATCCGATTGAGGTATATTTTGAAGAAGAAGGAAACCACGAAGTTGTCTTGGAGGCTGAAGAAGAGGACGGGGTAGTCTGCGAAGAAACAAAATATGTTCCCGTCGGTCATGTATTGCCCGACTGGAGAGAGGTTGATCCGTTCAGATGATGGAGGTTTTAAAAAAGGGCGTTTTGCCGGCCATTTTGTTTTCTGTTTTTATTGGACTGGTTTATCAATCTACTCTAAGTGATAATCAATCGGTTGAGTCTAACGATTTGGGACTAAAAATTGAAGTAGCGGACAGTGTTTCGGAAAGAAAAAAAGGTCTTTCCGGTAGAGAAAGCATTGCAAATGACGAAGGATTGGTTCTCGTTTTTGATGAGGAAGATTACCATGGAATTTGGATGAAAGAGATGAACTTTTCAATAGATATTATCTGGATTAACCAAGATAAAAAGGTTGTTGATTATCGGCTTTCGGTCGTTCCTGAAACTTATCCGGAAATCTTTTTACCCGGAAAACCGGCCAAATATGTTTTAGAGGTAAAATCCGGCTTTGTAGAACAAGAGAAAATTGAGATAGGAGATAAATTGGACTTTTTGAATTGAAAGCAAGGTGAAACCCTCTCAAAATTTGTTTGTTAATATTTTTTCCAAACAAAAATTAATTCTCCAATTGTTTCACATAATCCTTTAAAATTAACTTTGCTGTCGGAGCTATTTTTCCATTCAACTGGCAACTCTACAACTTTCAAGTTCTGATTTTTAGCTATTTTTAAAACCTCAAAATCGAAACCCCAGCCATTGCATTTTATTTTTGGAAAGATTATTTCTGTTGCTTCTTTTGAAAATATTTTAAAACCACATTGGGTATCTTTTTGATTTAAACCTAAAAATAATTTAATTAATAGACCTCCCATCCTCCCGGCGATTATTCTGTAGATTGGCTGCCGTTTAATAATTTTACTGTTTTTTAATGTTCTCGATCCGATTGCGATGTCATAGTCTTTTAGGTAGGGAAGAAAGTTGAATAAGTGATCTATTGTGGTAGCATTGTCTGCATCCATATACATAACAATTTTTCCATTTGCTTCCAAAACCCCTCTCTTTACCGCCTTGCCTTTGCCCTTGTTTTTTTTAAACTTTATTAATTTTAAATCTTGATTCTCGAGTTCTTTTTGCACTTCTTCTACTTTTTTTGTTGTTTTGTCTTCGGATCCGTCATCAACAACTATTATCTCGTATGAGAACCGTTTTTTTTCGTTCGTCTTTATAATAACATCCTCTAATGTCGCTTTAATTTTGTTCTCTTCATTATATGCCGGGATCACTATTGAGATTCGCCTGCTCATGTTTTATTTTTTAAATAATACTCAAATTTAAGAGTAATTTACATTTTAATTGAATAATTATAACATATTTTTATTTTGGTGTAATTTTGACTAAATCGATAAAAGTGGTTAAAATCATAGTAATGGATGGATAGAATTATTACTTTTTTGTTTTTCTGAATTTTGGTGGGGTGCTATTTGTCATTACCATTACTGTTCGTTTGAATATTTTTGTGCATCTAATTTTATTTATTTTTTCAAGTATAGTCTGATTTTGTAGAAAACTAACCACAGAAAGTTAAATTTAATTTTTAGGCTGGAAAACATGGATTATTTTTTAATTATTTTTACTGCATCAGTCGCCCTAATCGGACTTGCAGCCTCTTATTTTGATATAAAAAAGGGAAAGATACCAAATAAGCTAATCGGAGCCGGCTTTTCTTTGGTTCTTTTTTTATATTTTTCTTTTTCCGTTTGGGATGTATTTTTTGTTGAAGCTCCTCTTTATAGTGATTATTTTCCACGGGCCATTTTAAATGGATTTTTATCTGTAGTGGCCGGGTATGCTTTTTGGAAATTTAAATTTTGGTCCGCCGGAGATGGAAAGCTTTTTGGATTGTATGGCTTTCTTTTACCTTTGCAATTTTATTCTGAATCCTATGTTCGATATTTTCCCAGTTTTGCTTTATTGGTAAATTTGTTTGGAGTTTTATTGATTATGCTCTTTACTAAGTTTTTAGTTTATTTTTTTAGAGAGAGGATACTGATAAAAGCTTTTAAAGAGTTTAAAGAATCAAAAAAATTATATTCAATTTTGTTTGTAAAAAGTTTTATTTCTCAATATTCCCGGGTTTTGCTATTTCTTATTTCTTTCATTTCTTTATTTCGGATTTTTAGAAACTTTCAGATTCAAATTGATCCGCTGATAGTATTTTTCCTCGTATTTATTTCTTTTATATTTTATGGAAAAACTGTTGGAAGAAATTTTTGGATTGTATTGTTCGAATATTTCCTGGTGGGTTTATTTTTTACCGGTTTAGTGCTTGCGGGAGATTTCAGTAGAGTACTTTACTTTCTTCGCCTGGGATTATTTTTCATGGTTGTTTTAGTGCTGGGGAGATATATTCTATTTTTTTATGTTCGGGAAAATGAAACGGAAGAAGTTAGAGCACGAAAAGTTGAGGAGGGCATGATATTAACTTCTCGCTGGAGAGAGTATTTTTCCCGGAAAATTTCAGAATTAACTAAGAATAACAAACATAAACATTTTGAGGAGGTTCCTGCAGAAGGAATAACTGCTGAGCAGGCACGAATTATAAGGGAGCTTTTTGATAATGATCCGGATTATAAAATTGAAATATGTAAAACGATTAGTTTCGCACCTTTTTTGCTGCTTGCAACGACCATATCTATTTTAACTTCAAGTTCTTTTTTGCCGCTTTTGAATGAACTTATACATACTTTTGTTTAATTTTTAATAAAGTTTTTGAGTTTTGGATTAAATTTGAAAAATAATAATAAATTTATATAATTAATAAAACACGACAATTAAATGAGTAATAGCGAAAATAAAAAACTT
>CAZDOR010000017.1:0-10347 GCA_964507105.1 uncultured Candidatus Saccharibacteria bacterium
GAGGTCGCACAATTAATACTCGGTTTCCCTACGCCTTCACCCCGGAAGGGTTTAGACAAAAACCGACAATAACGACTCGTTGGCTCATTCTGCAAAAGGCACGCCGTCAGTAGTCTACTAATAAAAGTAGACCCCTCCGACTCCTTGTAAGCTAATGGTTTCAGGTTCTATTTCAACGCCCTCACCGGGCTTCTTTTCACCTTTCCCTCACGGTACTGGTTCACTATCGGTGATCGTGTAGTATTTAGTCTTGGCAGGTAGTCCTGCCGGGTTCCCACTGGGTTTTCATTCACAATGGTACTCAGGAATATTACGGAAAGTTGAAATTATTTTCGTGTACGGGGCTATTACCCTCTATGGCACACCCTTTCCAGGGGTCTTCCACTAATAATTTCTTTTTAACTTTCTCCGGAACAAACCGGACGTAATACCCTACAACCCTTTACTTCAAAGAAGTAAAGTTTGGACATGATCTCTTTTCGCTCGCCGCTACTGAGAGAATAGCTATTGCTATTTTTTCCTCCGCTTACTGAGATGTTTCACTTCAGCGAGTATAACTCCTTTAAGCCACCTACGGCAAAAAGGTACTTTGGTATGACCCAAAGTGGGTTACCCCATTGGGAAATCCCCGGATCATAGGTTGCTAACCACCTCCCCGAGGCTTATCGCAGGCACGCCACGTCCTTCATCGTCTCACGATCCCAAGGCATCCACCATTAGCCTATAAACCGCATATTTTGGCTAGTAATTAGTAGCCATTACATATAAGTCAAATATGACTTTTTTACCTGTATCGAATATTTAATTTTCAAAGAACAAAAAAGACCGCTCCGGAAGCGGTCTTGCCAAAGCAATCCGCCTCCTGACTTTTAACGCTTATCCAATTTTTTCCTTGTATTCATAAAGTCTGTGACAATTGTAACAAAAAAGAATTTATTGTCAAGATTTTTTTAATCTTCAAGACTTCTCTTCAACTTCTCCAGTAATTCGGCAGCAACATCTTTTCCTCCGAGACCAAAAGCTAAACCACCGGCAATCGCTATCATATAAACCATCCCCTCAAAAAGAATTCTTGGAAGTTCGTCCGCTATATCCAGTTCGGTAAGAATTGCAAAAATGGCAAAAATCCAGATTGCCCACTTGACTATTGCTCCGGCCAATTTAGCATGAACAAAATCAGCTTTTTGGGTAGCGGCAACCATTATTTTGGAAAGAAATTCCGCTGCCATAACCGCTACGACAAAAATCAAAACGGACATTATTATACTCGGCAGATAAGAAACTATTCTTTCCATTAAATCAGCAAACTGAGGAAAGTCCAGGATATCAACTGCAATCCAGAAAACTATAATTATTAAAATCCATTTTATGATCGCTCCGATGAATTGAGAAACATCCAATTCTATATTCGCTTTTTTCATAGCTTTCGTCCAGCTCTCGGATTCAAAAAAACTATTAAATTTCAGCTTGGTTAAAATGCCGGCAACCGCCTTCCCTACCGCAACAGCGAAAAACCAACCTGCTAAAAATACTAAAACGGCCAAAAGTAAATCGGGAAGAAAAGATGAAGCAAACACCTCCCAAATCTCTTGAAAAGGTTCTAAATATTCAGAAATTTGCATAATTATTTTTTTATTTAATAAAAACTTCCTCCTTTATTATTATACTGAAATGTAGAAAAATATCAATTTATAAGACTTCTTAAGGTTTTTAGATTGGAAAAACTTTTCTCCTCCATTTTCGGAGTTTCAATTATTTTCGGAACGTTTCCAAATTTATCATCATTGAGTAGTTTTCTAAAGAATTTCAATCCGATCTTCCCTTCTCCGATATGCTCGTGTCTGTCCGATTGAGAACTAAGCTCGGTTTTGGAATCATTTAAATGAAAAGCTTTTATCTTTTTTAGCGGAATATGCTGTTCAAACTGATTAAAAACCCTTTCATAACCCTGATTGCCTCTTATATCATAGCCGGCTTCCAATACGTGGGCACTATCAAAGCAAACTGAAAAAGTATTCGGTCTATCAAGTAAATCCAAAACTTCTCTCACCTCTTCGAAGGTAGAACCCAGAGAGGTTCCTTGGCCGGCCATGGTTTCTATCAAAATCTCCACTCCGTCGGGATTCACACCCTGAAAAACTTTATCAAACCCTTCCTTTAGGAGTCTCAACCCCTTTTCTTTGCCGTTTTTTCCCGGACTTCCCGGATGTAAAACCAAATATCTGACTCCCAACTCCTTTGCTCTCTCAATTTCGGCAATCATTCTGTCTATTGATTTTTCTCTTGTAGATTCGGTTGCGGAAATCAAATTTACCAAATAAGGAATATGAGCTACAACCTCTTCAACATCCGAATCCTTCCAAGCTTTTCTGAATTTTTGTTTATCCCTCTCGGTCATATGATTAATCTTCCATTGTCTGGAAAGTGTAAGATAAAACTGCACAGCTTGTACGTTCCACTCGTCTCCCCATTTAAAGGCATTATGAATTCCGCCGATTGTCGGTACTGTTGCTCCTAACATTTTACTTTTTATTTATTCTTATTGCTTTTCCCTCAACTAATCCGTCAGCTTCCATTTCAAGAAATCTCCTCCAAATCCCTTATGGGAACTCCTTGAGGTTTAAAATAAGTAACCTCCGGGCCAAATTTATTCTTTTTCTTCTCTTTAGTCTATCCATTTTATTTTTTATAATTTTAACATATAATCCATGTAAAAAACACCTCCCGTAAAGAGAAGTGCTTTCTGACCGGTCTCACCTATTTTAGGTGGGGCTTTTACTTCCAGATCGGCGAGCTCTTTTTTAACAATATCTAACTCTTCTTCAAGCATTTCTATCTCTTCTTTCACCACTTCCTTCTCTTCATCTTGAGTCATTTTCCTCCTGCCAAAAGGACCTCTTTTTCGGGCTAACCCATCTCCACAAGGACCCAACCCTCTTCCGGTTTGTGGCCCTAATCTTCTTGGATCTCTTCTATTAAATCCGGGCATGGCTTTAATAATTGGTTTTTACGACCTTTGCTTGTTATGAGCACATACCCATAACTTACAAAAGTTAAGTCTATATTTTTTCTTGATTGAAATTTTATTTTTTATCTTTTAGTCACCTCTCGTAAAAAATTGCCACAAAAACTACATAAGTAAAAGCGGCCTTTTTTTAGGCCGCTTTTTGTAAATTTTATGGGTGAGCCACGGATCTTCTGGTGTCTTCAAAAATACAATACCAATAATAGAATCGACCATCCCATTCTCTCCTTTCGGACGCACCAACGTTATTCAAGTTCCTGTTAGTGAATCGATCACTTGTCCCTTCATAAACGGATTCGACTCTGTAGTTTCCCGACCTCAACCTCATATGGTTTCTTTCTCCCGGTCTCAAGGTGAATATTGAAACGGTCTTTCCCCGATCAACGTCAACCATTTTAATCCTCAAATTATAACTGGACTCATTTGCAATTACTCCCCTGTATCCGGTACCTTCATCAATATCAATTTCCCCTTCTACAAAACAGCCGGAAAGAATGATTAGACTCAATGTTAAAAGAACTGCTATAGAAATCTTTTTCATCATTCACACCCCTCCTTTTTGCTGTTATTATTAAAGCACAATAATAAATTATTGTCAAGGAAACAGCCGGTTTTTATTCTTTTCTAATCATTCTAAAAATTCCGGATGGACTCACACGATCATACCCTTCTATATCATAAATTTTTTCAAATTGATATTCATTCCTTATTCTCTCCACAACATCTTCTCGATCATTTTTAAGAAATTGCCAGCTCGAATTTTTTATTAAAATAAGTTCTTTATCTTTAAAATAGTTCATGTTCCGAGCTACCGCCGGAACATCAACGCTATCTACATCAATCATTACATAAGACTTCAAAGAGCCGGCATTAACAACATAATCAGCTTTGCTAATTGTTTCTTTGTTTTCAGCCAATACTTCATTGATATAATTAATATCTTGACTGTGTTGCACAAAATCAGTCGTAAGTTGAAAATTTAGACCCAAAATTACAGCAAAAAGAGAAACAATCAAGAAAGTGTTAAAACCCGCTTCTTTTAATTTTTTATAGAAAAAATCCACCCCGGTTGATAAGAAATAAAAAAGTGGAACGAATAAAATAAGGGAATACTTTACAAGTTCTCTATGCATAAAATTGCCCATATCGAAGCCAGAATAAAGAGTAAAATATCCTGCAAAAAAAACAAAAAATGAGAGAAGCTTACTTTTTTCTTTGTATGCAGAGTAAACTAACCCTGAAATAATAAGAAAGGTAGAAATTAATAAGTTTTTCCGGGGATCCAAAAGAAATCGAATGTTTTCGAAAGAATGTTGACGAAGATAGTTAATAGTTTCTAAAAATCCCGGAGTCCACCCTTCTTGGGGGGTTATATTTCGATTTACATATATAGAAACAAAAATCGGGACAAGAAGTAAAAATCCAACTACAATCGAGTTTCTGTAAAATTTCTTCTTCAAAAAAATAGAAATCTCTTCCCGTAAATTTTTCCAGCGGCCGGTTCTCACGATGAAACTAAAAATAAATACCGGAACCAATAAAAAGCCTTCTATTCTTGTATATGCAGCACACAGCAGGGAGACGATAAAAAGTAAAAATATGTATTTCTTTCTTTCTCCTAAAAATAACTCAAAAAATAAAGTGGCGAGCAGAGCAAAAAAAAGGAAAGGCAATACAAGTGAGGAAGTTCCGGAAAACTTTAAAATTACAGGAGTAAAACTAAACAAAGTGGCGGAAATTAAAGCAACAATCTTCTTTTTTGTCCAGAGATATGACAAAAGAAAAGATATAAAAACAGAAAAAATTCCAATTAACGCAGAAAAATTAAATACCAAAGACTGTGAATAGCTAAACACCCTAAAAAGAACACTGATCATTAGCGGATAAATGGGAGGCCAAAAGAAGGAAAAGAAGTAATCCATGCAAGCCCCTTCGGAAGTAAAAACACAAATAGCCTGAAGTCCGCTACTTCGTATAGTTCGAGCAATATTTACAAAATTAATCCCGTCATGATAAATAAACTGTTGATGCGGAACCCATAAAAAACGAAAAAGCCCGGAGACAATCAACACAACTACAAAAGAAACCCAAACCTCAATACCTATATCCGAAAAAAAGCCCACTATCTTTTTTAGGTTTAACAATATTAAAAAAAAGAGTGAGATAAGAAAAGCAGTTGAGGCAGTCAAAAGGATGGTGTTCAGAAGATACATTTTTATTTCCTATTTTTTAATCCATCTTTGATTGAGTTTCCGTTCTCTGTTGTCAGAGCTGTTTTTCCACTTTAAATCAGGATCGGGTAGTTTTTGAAAAAGTCGTTGGCAATGCGGATCGGGGGCCGTTTCATCACCAAAATATCCATAAGCTAAGCATCGAGACCCTCTGAGGCATTTCTCATTGGGGCATTGATGACAAACATCATTCATCTTGTTTAAATCTCTAATCTCTTTCATCTTATCCGAATGATATATATCAAAAAAACTTTCCTGCATTAAGTTTCCGCATAAAATCGGAAGCTTTCTGCAGGGATACACGTCTCCATTAGGCATAACCGTAAAACTCATATACCCCGCCGAACATCGGTGCGGACGATAAGACGGAAATTGATTAGATAAAATACCATCTTCGCACCCAAAGAAAACCCCTTTTCTGTGCCCATAATCAAACACCTTTTTGCTTTGGGGGATTGTTAAAATATTGTCCTTCATCTTCTCACCCATGCCATGTGGAACCAGCCTCTTTATTGCTAAATGTATACCCTTCTTTTCTGCAAATTCAATCATAAGAGGAACATCAGAAAAATTCATCTGATTAACAGTCATGGAAATATTGGTGAAACCAATGTTGGAATCTTTCAACAAATCAACTGCATTCTCAATCTGTTTGAAGGTCCCCTTTCCACGAATCCGATCATTTATCTCTTCCATCCCCTCCAAGCTAACTTGAACATAGTCAACATTTAAATCCTCCAGCTTAGATACCTTTTTTTTATCCAAAAAAGTACCGTTGGTTAGCAATCCATACGTTAAAAAATCACCTCGATAGTTTAATTCTTTTAGAAAATCAAAAAAATCTTCTCGAATCATCGGCTCGCCTCCGGTTACGGATACCTTTACGGCGGGCTTGGGAATGTTCCATTTTTTTAACTGATAAACAAAATTTTCTAAAATTTCTTTGAGATCTTTGAATTCGAGCTCTTTGCTGACAAACTCAGGATCTTGGTAGCAATGACTGCAATTTAAATTACATCTCTCAGTTATGTGCCATTGAAGATGAAAAGAAGATGGCCTTGTAAGATCCATAAGGCAAGTTAATTAATTATGTGAGAATCCAATTTAATTCAACACTGCTTCGCTTCTAATTACTCTTCGTCCTCGTCCTGTTGCTCTTCTTCGTCTTGTTGTTCTTGTTGCTCTTCTTCGCCCTCATCAATATATCTTTTAATCTGTGACACTTTAAATGTTTCTCGACCTTCAGCAATTTCATATGGGGCGTTTTCCTCACTAAAAGCAACAATTACCGTGTCACCTTCCTCAAACTCATCAATGCTTATCGATACTTCATCAGTGCCGGGAGGGCCTCCTTGAATAGCATCTGTTTCCTCCTCCATCTCAAGAACAAAATTTGCATACTGAGGAGCATGATCCGGGTAGTTATTATAATTCTGCGGTAGAAGTACTTCTACCCTGAAATAGATATAATCATCATCCCTCGAAATAGATTGGATATTACCATCAAGTACATACATACTATCTCGAACAGGATTTCTTAAATACTCCTCTCGTATTTCCGTTCCGTTTGTTTCTGATGGTCTTCCTGGTTCATCCATAGTTGAATCTTGATTAATTAATAAAAAACTACTAATAATCATAATTACGGCAACTGCCAAAGTAATTATGTATTTTTGAAAATTGTCGCCCATAAATTTTATATTTTATAAAACTTTTAACTTTTTTTAATGATATATTTTCTAAATTGTAATGTCAAATAATGACACCAAGTGATATTAATAGCTGTGCCCGAAAATTAATCACTTTTTACCGGTTCAAACTCATCCCAGCCAAATATTTCCGGATATTCTTCCCAAACTCCCTCACAAACCCCAAAATATTTACATTTCTTACATTCATCACCTCTCGCTTTCCCCTCACTTATTCGAACTTCAGTAAAATTCTTCAACACTCTATCAGCATCATGAACATTGGTTTCGGGGCAATTTATCTCAGCAATATTATCTTCATACCCCTTCATAAGACAAAATGGAACAGCTTCGGTTTCTATTTTTCCTATATTCGACTTTTCACCCATGTCAATCGC
The DNA here is from genome assembly GCA_964507105.1 of uncultured Candidatus Saccharibacteria bacterium. Taxonomy (GTDB): domain Bacteria; phylum Patescibacteriota; class Minisyncoccia; order Minisyncoccales; family PWPS01; genus PWPS01. The sequence goes on from CAZDOR010000017.1 coordinate 7,343, forward strand.
TTTTTTCATTTCCGGAACAACATCTTTATATCTGGGAACTATTTTTTCTATTAAATCTTTATTCTTTTTAATTTCACTATTTATATGGATAAAAGCACATTGAAATAAAGTCGGCTCAATATCCATTAGTAATTCAGTTATATTCACTAAATCCTTGTAATTAATTTTTGTTACCACCGTATTAACAAATATTTTTTGATCAAGTTTTTTTAAATTTTTAAGTCCTTGCAAAACCTGATCAAAACTTCCTTGTGCCCTGGTCAAATAATCATGGATCTCAGAGTTGGATCCGTGTAAAGCCGGATTAAAAATATTAGCACCCGCATCAATCAACTCTTTGCAATAACTGAGAGAAGAAAACATTCTCCCGTTAGTTTGTATTTGTATTTTTCTATACCCCAAATCCTTAGCGTGAGAAATATAGTCAATGAGTTCTTCATATATGGTTGGTTCTCCACCGGTAAAAATCACATCAATACATTCTTCAGCTTCTTCTTCCAGTATTCTTTTTACCTCTTGAGGTTTTTTATTCGATTTGTTTCTGTTCCGTTTTTGAATACAGAAACGACAAAAATTATTGCACTTGAAACCTAATTTTAGGTCAACTCTTTTCGTTTTCATTGATGTTTTTTATATTACCGGTTCCAAATTTGTTAATATCATTTTGAAAAAATCCGTCGCAATACTTAAAAGCATCACAATCTTCACACATTTCCACTTTTTTCTTAATCCTGTACTTTGGAAGATCTTCCACTTCGGATTTATGCTGTTCAGGCGGTTGATTGTATTTCCCGAGATGTGGAGGTCCTGTCAAATTATCAACAATATCTCTATTATATTCACCGAAAATACAAAACGGAATTTCTATAAACCTTATCTTATGAGGGCCTTCATCTGCATATTCACTATTAATCTCCAATGCATACTTATAAAGTTTTCTGGCATAGGGAACTAAATCCTTGAACGGAACATAAAATTCATCATAGTTATCTTGCGCAATACACGGAACGGAAAAATAAAGGTTTTTTATGCCCAGCTCTTTAACTACGAAGTCCACTATATTGCATAAATCATCCTTGTTTTGTTTCATCATCAGGCAGCTAACTTGAATACCAACATCATCCGCCTTTTTCTTTAGGTCTTTAATTCCAGAAACAACACCATCAAAACTTCCTTTAGTTTGAGTCACCGAATCATGCACTTCAGCAGTTGATCCGTAAATGGGAACTCTTATTGAGTCCAAGCCTGAATCAATAAGTTTATCAAGAAAATCAGAATCTGAAAGCGTAATTCCATGAGTGGAAAGACGAACACTCTCAAACCCTTCTTCTTTTTTTATATATTCAATTAATTCAGGTAGTTTATCATACTCTCCGGGATCAGCGCCCGATATCTCTATGCTTTTAATCCCCTTACTCTTCAAGTCTTTTAAGTTTTTGTACACATCAACTTCCTGCCTTCTAAGTTCCTCTTTTGAAACTTTATCTTTACTTCCACAAAACAAGCAATGAATCCTACAAGAGGGATTTAAAATAATACCACCAGTTTTTTTTGACATAATTAGCTAAATTTATTAAATTTTTAAATTAATTTTTGGTAATAGGAATAAACTCGTCGCCTCCATAAACTTCTAAATACTCATTTCTTATACCTCTACATTTTCCCAAATAATCACAATTCTTACAATTAATAGAAAGAGAAAATTGGCAATTATAAATTTCTTCCGTCGATTTAAGTGAGTATTCATTCGTTAGGTTCGAGCGATCGGAACGAAGGTGAGACACCTTCTCTCGCAAGTTCTCACTCAAAACACAATAGGGAAATTCATTCAGATGAAAGGTTAATTCAGAATTTTTCTGGATTATTTTTTTTATAACCGGAACAATTTCAGTATATTTCGGAACGAATGACTTATATTTATCCATAAAATTACTACCATCGATAAATCTAAAACCAGCACGATAACCGGTTACATCCACTGACCTCAAATAGGTAAAAATATCCTCCAACTGATCAATATTCTTCTTGCTGGTAACAATATTCAAAGTGAAACTCAATCCATGTTTTTGCAAATTTTTAATACCCCTAACCACCTGATCAAACCCGTCAATTTGACAATTTTTTTTATAATCTTCAGGATTGGAAAAATGAAAAGAAACTAAAAAAGAAACTTTTCCGAATTCGATTATTTTTTTTACCAAGGACTCATAACTGAGCATTCGTCCATTGGTCTGAATTTCAAAAAGATTCAACCCTCTTTTTTTCGAGAAGTTTAAAAGATCAATAAAATTATCATCTATTAAGGGCTCTCCCCCAGAAATTATAAGTTTTCCCCCTCCTTTATCTGCAAATTCACTTACTCTTTTTTTTATTTCTTGATAATCAACCTCCTGCCCTCTTTTGTCTTTGTTCAGACAATAAATGCAATTATTATTGCACTTATAAGTAAGCTTGATATCCAACTCATCCATGATGAAAAACTATATTATTTTTCAAAGTATATAAAAAATAAGGTGGAAAGTAAAATTTTAACAAGAAAAAACGTCCTTCCGGGCGGATGTGGTGGACCCTGTCGGAATCGAACCGACGACCTCCACTGTGCAAGAGTGGCGCTCTGGCCGGCTGAGCTAAGGGCCCCGAGTTGTGGGCACGGCAGGAATCGAACCTGCTGCCTCGTCTTTATCAGAGACGCGTTCCACCAATGAACTACGTGCCCTTATCGACTATATTCTAACAAAAAAAGTAAACTTTACAAGTTGGGCAGCTCAATATAATAAAAACGCGATGATCAATCGCGTTTTTTCTTCGGTTTCTTGGAGCTGTTTCGAAGAACTCTCCGTACCGGTCAAAGACCGATAGACTTTCGATTAGAGCCGAAAGTCATGGCTCGACAGTTGAAGTTCGAATTCCAAACTTCAACTGACGTCGACACTAAAAAATATAATGATCTACCAGCAGGTTCCCCTACCGGTGCCTTGTTACAACTTCGTCCCTCTCACTGGGCC
>CAZDOR010000018.1:0-9908 GCA_964507105.1 uncultured Candidatus Saccharibacteria bacterium
TTGCTTGCAAAGAACCGTTAAAATATCCGAATTAAAATAATAATATTTCACTAAAAAAATAGACCCCGAGTTTAACGAGGCCCAATAGATTTAAAATGGAGATTCTAAAATCTCTCCCGCATCATCAACAAAACTTCCGCCTTCGACTTCGAACTTTTCCAAGCTGTCCCCCATAAACTCCAAAAGGTCATCCAACTTGATCGTTCTTTCAACCAGTGTATCCACATCCGCCGGTTCATTTAAGTTGTAAACATTGTCTTCTTCCATAATTGCTTCTATATTTCCCGTTGCTACATTTTTCTGGAATTCAATTTTATCATCCGAAGCTCCTTCAGCTATAATTATTTTTTCTTCCGAGTTTTTCTTTTTATTGGGAAGTGTTTGCGAGGTTTCGGCAATCCATGTTTTCCCCTCTTCAGTTGTTAAAACCGCTTCAACTAAATATTCTCCCCCCTCCTGTCCGGAACGAGCAACAACCATCGCCTTCCATTCTATAGCGTCTTCAGCAGCAATAATCCAAAAAATTAGAAAAGTTGTTATTATAAGTAGTAAAAGAAAGAAAATAGCTTCCAATTTATTCATTAAAGTTACCCCCCTTGATTTAGTTTTCAATGAACATCTTTTTTATTATATAATGAAAAACATTTTATGTCAATTTACACTCTTTCACCCTGAAAAGAAAAAGGTTCTTATTAATAAAATAGCAACCAGATGAGTTGGGTAGAATAAATAAAAAAACCACTTCGGAATATTCTTTATGCGGTAAATCGGTTTTTTAATTATTAAACAAGAAGATATAGTAGCAAAAAGTAATACCAGGACATCCCGGTCCAAATAAAGTCTTCTTCTGAAGATATAATAATAAAAAGTTACAGTGGCTAAAATAAAAAACAAGATTTGCTTTTTTTCCCTTAAAAAGTAAAAAATAAAAATAATTCCGATTCCATAGATTCCTGATTCCGTAAAATAAGCAAGTGGAAGAGCTATTAAAAAAAGATAATACTTTTTATTTTCCCAGCTCCACAAAAGCGCAATCGCGAGAGCAAATGTGAAAAGTATGTTTACATAATCCCTTCCGGGTTGCAAAAAATGATAAGGAACCTGAGAGATAATGCCAAAAGTAACAAGATTTCGAAAATAATTTATCTTACTTGAGGTCGCCCTATATCCGATTGTAATCTGATAAGCAAAAATAGGAAAAGCTACTCTTCCAATAATTCTGAGAATTAAAACTTGCGGAAATAAATAAGCTCCAACATGATCCAAAAGCATAGAAATTCCCGCAACAATCTTTAAGAAATTACTTTCCTCTTTTTTTAATTCCAAAGATGCCATTTTTTATCTCTCAAAATTTTAATTTTTAACGACTTAAAACTAATAACTTGTTGAACTAATATTTTCTACCGTCGTAAGCCCAATGAAGAAGAACTTGTCTTTGTTTGGGTCTACATTCCCAATCCCCTTTTTTACAGTTTTTTTTAATTGCTCCCACATGTCGCTTTATTCCCTTCCATCTTTTAATTTGCCACCTATCTTTTCTCATTCTTCTTCCCATATAATATCTACAGTACCATTGAAACCAGCCACGGGGATCTTCTTCGTATATCCAACCCTTCCTCTGCCAATGAGAAAGCGGCATACTGGCCTCTACTTCAAAAAAATTTAAAGAAGGATTTTTATCCTTCGGTGCTAATTTCGCATTTTCAAACCAAGAACAAGGAAACTCTGCTCTACAATCGGTCATATATTTTCCACAAAAAACACCGAGCTCTAACATTTTTCGAGGAGTTAAGTCGGGATTAAAATCACGATGAAAATTATTTCCCGCCTTTTCTGTAAGCTTATATTCATAACCCGATTGCATTTTATCATTAACCTTTATTCTTCTTTTTTTCATAATTTGCTGATGAATTCTTTCTAATTTGTTTAGTTTATCTTTTAGGATTATACAAAAAATAAAATATAATTAATTAAATCTTTGCCTCATCGAATAAAATTAATTGATTAAAAATATTATTTAGTATATCATAAAAAATAAAGGGGGGGGTAAAAAGTGAAAACGGATTGTTTTTTTGCTACTAAAAACAAGCACTACCCATGGGAGGGAAATGTAACTAAAAGTAAATGTTTGCTTACTGGATTTTTAACCTGCGAAGAAGAAACAAAGAAGGGCTGCTCACTTCTTGATAGGATAAAAAGTGATGACGATCTCAGGGATCAAATGAAAAAGTGGGGTCGCAAAATTAAAAGAAAAAAAGAAAAAGTACAGATTAAAACCAAATAAAGCCCCCGAAGGGGGCTTCTTTTTTTACAATTTATTTTACATTTCGGATTAAACTTTGACTGTCGGGCCGCCGGGATTCGAACCCGGAATCACACGAACCCGAATCGTGCATGTTAACCGTTACACCACAGCCCGTTTTGGAAATTTATTATAATTGACATTAATTAAATATTCAACCTAAATAAGCCTCATTCGAATCTACGAAAAAAAGAAATTAACTCTTCCGGTTTTTCAGCAACGAAATCGGCTCCGCCTTCTTTCAGTTCAGAAGATTCATCAAACCCCCAGCTCACTCCAACAGCCTGAATGCCGACCTCTTTCGCAGCTATCATGTCCGTTTTTTGATCACCAACGTAAGCGATGACATCACCGGAATTTATTTTTTTCAACTTCTTGCTTTTTTTTCTTAATAAAAAATTACTTTTTACAAAATTAAAATCGTTAAAATCATTCTGAAGCAAGAACTTGTTGACAATTTTTTTTCTATTATTAGTAAGAATACCAAGTTGAAAATTTTTCGATAATTTTTCAACTGAATCCCTCATTTTCGTAAATAATTCAATCTCATCAACCCGATTGTAGAGTCTAAACTGAATTTTTAATATTAAAAAAGAAAAAGAAAATATCGAAAGATTCAATTCACTCAAGGCGTTTTTTACCCCTTCTCTTTTTAGTTTTTCTATTTTTGAGGGAGGTAATTCTTCATCTCCGTAAGACTTCAAAACTTCGTTAGTTATTTTAAAAATAAGAGGCAAGCTATCAACTATCGTTCCGTCGAAATCTAAAATAATAGTTTTTCTTTTTTTCTTTTTTTTAAACATAAGCATCCAAAGACGGAATAAATTTAAAATGAATTAAAACCGCCCGAAAAAATCAGGCGGTAAATTCTTTTAATTATATTAATCCTTCTGATGAATATATCTCAATTTACCAGCAAATCTGTTAATTATTTGGCAGTCCACCCTCCATCCACATATAAAACTTCACCGGTAACATACTTTGATTCGTCGGATGCAAGATAGACAGCCGCATTGGCAATGTCTTCAACTTCTCCTACATGACCGAGTGGTGTAGACCCTTCGACAAAATTTCTAAATTCATCATTTTCAAGCATGGACGCGGTCATTTTGGTCTTTATGAACCCGGGAGCAATAGCGTTTACCCTTATACCCTCATCAGCCGTATCAATTGCTCCTGCTCTGGTAAGCTGAACCACTCCTCCTTTGGAAGCACAATATGAAATAGCTCCGTTAAATCCGACTTTACCCAAAATTGAACTTATATTTATTATTGAACCCTTTACGTCATTTTCTTTCATTACATTGGCCGCTTCTCTCATTCCGTACAGTGTGCCGCTCAAATTTACACTTATCACTCTTTCCCAGTCTTCATCCGAAACCTCGAATATGGTTTTATCATCCCCAATACCGGCATTATTAACCATCACATCCAACCCCCCGAATCTATCCAACGCATGGGAAATTAGATATTCAATTTCTTCCGAATTGGATACGTTACATTTCACATATACAGCCCTATCATCCAATTCATCAACAAAATCAGACTCTTTTTCTAAGTCTGAAAAAATTACGTTGGCACCCTCTTTTATAAATTTTTCCCCTATTTTTTTACCGATTCCAGAAGTAGCCCCGGTCACAATGGCAGTTTTTCCTTTTAAGCGCATAGTATTGTTTTGTTTAATTTGTAACCTTTAATATTTTATCATTTTTCTCAATTTAATAAAACTTTCAAATATCAATCTCCTTCAGTTTTCCAATTCTTTCTTCCAATGGAGGATGGGTACTAAAAAGTTTATGGATCCACTTTTGTTTTTTGTCGGTATCATTTCTGAACGGATTCATAATATAAAGATGCGCGGTAGCATCATTGGCCGTTTTCATGCTTTTAGGGTAGTTCTTAATTTTCTCCAGGGCATCAGCTAATGCTTGAGGATGTCTGGTCATCAAAGCCGCTGATGAATCGGCTAGATGTTCTCGCTTTCTGGATACGGCGAGTTTCAGAATTGTAGCAACCAGTGGGGCTAAAATAGCCACTAAAAGAGCAAATACAAGAGTAATTATGCCTCCTTTATTCCTGCTTCTTCTTCCGAACATCGCTGAACGTAAAAATATTCGAGAAGTAAAAGCAACGGTTGCCGCTAAAACAACTACGACCGTCTGAAGTAATATATCCCTGTTTTTAATATGAGAAAGTTCATGAGCTAACACCGCCTCCAACTCCAACCTGTCCATAATATCTAAAAGACCTTGGGTTGCGGCAATAACACTATTATCCGGGTTTCTACCCGTGGCGAACGCATTGGGTTGATCTTCTTTTAGAATATAGAGCTCGGGCATTGGCATTCCTTCCGACATCGCCAAATTTTCAACCAATCTGTAATACTCGGGGTACTCTGATTTTTTCGCGACTTCTGCATTGGACATCCTTAAAACCAATTTATCAGAGTAAAAATAAGAATAAAAACTACCAAAAATACTAATCACCAAACCGATCCATAAGAACATATAACTTCCCGTATACTGAGAAATAGCCCAACCGACAGCCACAATAAAAAGCGACATCAAGGTTAAGTAGATCCAAGTTTTTAGTATGTTGGATTCTTTTTCTCCGTAAAAAGTTGCCATCTTTTTTCAGTTAAAAATCCACTTTTGGATTTTCTTTTTCTTCTTCTTCGGTTTCAAAATAATCTTCCTTCTGATATCCAAGCATAGAAGCAATCAGATTATAAGGAATCGATTGAATCTTAATATTGAATTCCTTTACGTTTCTGTTATAAAATCTTCTGGCCGACTGAATTTTATCTTCGGTATCTCTGATTTCTTTTTGAAGTTCAAGAAAATTATCCGATGCCTTTAAGTCCGGGTAATCTTCCGATACTGCAAACAGTGATTTGAGTGCCCCTTTTAGTTGATTTTCAGCTTTTTCAATTTCTTTCGGATCCCCTTCTTGTGTAGCTGACAAAGCTCTCTCTCTGGCTTCGGCAACATTTTCAAAAATCTGTTTTTCATGAGAAGCATAGCCTTTTACGGTCTCCACCAAATTGGGAATTAGGTCATGTCTTCTTTTTAATTGCACATCTATATCCGCCCAAGCCTCTTTAACTCTGTTTTTTAGAACTATCAGCCTATTATAAGTAAATATGAAGAAGAGAATTAGAAAAACGATGATTGCGATTAATATTGTAGTAAGTTCCATATTTTTTTAATTACTTTACAACTTTTTCATTATACTATTATACTTCAAATAAATAAAATTTAAACAATTATGTTGTAAAAATAAAATCGCCCGATACCGGGCGATCTTATTCTAATAGAGATTTTAGTTTTCTATAAAAGTTTTACCTCTATCTTCTGTGCATCCTCGCCCTCTTCGGTAGTCCAAAACACAACATACATATTTCCTCCCAAATCTCCATCATATTTATCTTCGAGAAGCTCTTCGGTTAAAGAAATATCCAGCTCGTATTCATCATCTTCACTGCTGGTTGCTGCCGTTTCATACCCTTCGACCTCCAATAGCTCTTTTATATCGGTAACATCCTCCGGAGTAATCGGCCTATCAACTATATAAGAAAGCGCTGTGATCTCACCCGACTTCACCAATTTTGGCTCCTCTTCAAAAATTTCATTCAAAACAAGTCTGAAGTCTTCATCCATTACCTCATTACGAGAGCCGATCGGAGTAATCTCTTCTGCTTGGTGGTAAGGATTATCTTCGTCGATCTCGACTACTTCGTCACCGTTTTCGGGGTCGGGCTCTTCATACTCATCTTGCACCAAAAACCACCACAATCCGACAAGAAGGATTAAAACAAGAACAAAAATTAATATTTTTTTCATGATAAAAGATAAATCTTAATTTAAGAAATATATCTTAGAAATTAAACTTCCTACCGTACTTCCCGATTAATGGAAGCTCCTTTTTCTTTCCACTGAGAGCATTAATGACTCCGATAATCGCAAAAATAAGTAAAACCGGAGCTGCTACCAAGCCGAAAATCCATCCGAGTATCGGTATCCAAGCCACAAGAGGCACTACTAAAGCTGCAATAAGAAGAGTTAATCCCTGCTTAACGTGAAACTTAACAAAAGGATCGTCCTTATCAACCAACAAAGGGATAATTAAAAGAATCCCCAAATAGCTAAAAAGAGCAATCGCATTTTTATCTTCGTTTTCCTCATCGACACCTTTTGCCGGTTCGTGACCCAGCTCTTCATTTATTTCTTTTTTTTCTTCCTCCATAAATTTTTATTTTTGATTATTGACCTTTATTTGGTATCAGATTTATTTTAATTATAACGATCCATAAATGTTAAACTTTATAAACTTCATATCCCTCCCTCACTTTTTCCTTCACCTTTGTGCCGACTTCTTGTCCTTTTTTAGCTTTTTCAATCTTGTCGTGATCAATTTCCATTGATTCTACTTTTTGCGTAAAATCAGTCTCCTCACCGCCTACGACCCTTATTTCATCACCTATTTCCAACGATTTTGAAAGCTTTATTATGGCAACTTTTATATCGCCGAAATAATGAATGACTTCTCCTATTTTTTTATTTTTCATTTTCATTTTTTTATTAGATTGAAAGAAGAACCTTTCTGTTGTAATTATATCGTATTTAAAATTTTTAACAAACGAGTTTATTTCAAGCTGTTTTATGTTTTGCAAAATGCTTTCAAAGTTAAATTGCTCTCATTTCGTTATAGACGACAATGTTTAATACTTCAATCTATTTCAGATATTTTAAAGTTAAATCTTTTCTTAATTTTAGCCTTGTTTAAAATTCTATTTTTTATTTTCCCTGATTATTTCGTAGGCTGCAAATAATGCAAACCCGGTCCCTAACCCAATAAAAAGACCGGCAACAAGTTCATTGAATAGAAAGCCGAACCCGATCCCGGCCAAGACACCGGCGGGTATAAACAATCCACCGGGAGAATCGTCATCCTTTTTGATTTCCTCTTTTATCCTCTTTAAAACTTCTTCTTGAATTTCTTTTTTTAGCTTTTTCTTTTGTTCTTTTTCCATAAGCCTTATTTTTAACTTTACTCCTTTATACTTTCATTTTTTAAAAAATGCAATAGCTAATCCAAGCTTTCATACACCTTCTTAAGTTTTTCAGCTGAAGATTGAAGTAGACTTTTCTCTTTTTCAGATATGTTAAGATCGAACCTCTTCTCTATTCCATTTTTACCCAAAACAACCGGAAGGCTAAGGCCAACCCCTCTCACTCCACAATTACCCCGCGGATCATGTGAAACGGGAAGAACTCTGCGCCTGTTAAAAAGGATCGATTCGACAATCTGTGTAGTTCCGGCCGAAATAGCATAATAAGTGGCACTCTTTCCTTCTATTATCGAATAAGCAGCATTTTTTGCCTTTTCAAAAATATCATCCTTTTCTTTTTTTGATAAGTCTGCAAAATCATCCAAAGAAACATTACCTATTGTAGCCGTAGACCAAAGAGGTAGTTCGCTGTCACCGTGCTCTCCAACGATATAAGCATGCACACTTTGTGGACTTACTGAAAGTCTTTGACCTAATAAAAACCTAAATCTGGCGGAATCCAAAACCGTTCCCGAACCTATTATCTGATCCTTTTTATCGGGATAGACTTCTCCGAGGTGGTGAGTTAATACGTCTACCGGATTTGTCACCATCAGAACAATGACATTCGGATTTTGAGAAAATATCTTTTCAGCCACTCCGGAAACTATCTTCGAATTTTTTTCAGTCAAATCCAACCTTGTATCTGCGGGCTCTTGCGACGTGCCGCAAGTAACTATCACCATTTCACTATCTTGAACGTCTTTATAAGTTCCTTTTTTAACTTTGGTATACCCTCTGAACGGAACCGAATGTTGAAGATCCATGACTTCCGCTTCCACTAACTTTTCATCTATATCTATAAGTGCAATTTCTTCAAGGCTGTCTTCCATTATTAAACTGTAAGTAATGGTACTTCCAACTAAACCGGCTCCTATTATCGTTACTTTTTTCTTCATATTTTTTAATTTAAAGTTTCTTCAGCTTTTTCGAATAAACTACCGATTCGTGTATCTCGAACCCCCGGACCTCGCTCATCCTCTACTCTCATAAAACACTCGGCCGCCTCCTGACTCAAAACCCAACCACACTCATCAGTCACAAACTCACAACTGGCGTAATTTAAACACTCCGCTCCGGGCAATGCTTCACATGTGCTTTCCATGGTTTCTTCGCCACAAAGCTCTCCGCTACATCCACTAACAACACACTCTTTTGAAGTTAATAGATCTTCTTTAACTTCCACACTTCGAATAATTTCTTCTATTTCTTCTATATAACCGACTTCATTGGGATCCATTATCGAATAACTGATACTAACTACTACGTCATCATCTTGATAAATGAAATAATTAATTTTATTTCCCAGCCCACCTTCCAAAACAAAACCGTAACCTTCAATTCCGAAAAGTTCTTCTTTTTGAGGTTCACTTATCGGCTCCAAAACTTCAGTCTCTTCAGCAAATATTTCTTCATAAACATCCAAATCGCTATCAATGGTATCTATGAAAAACGTAAAACCATCCGTAATTTCTGCCATCTGACTATCCGGACCGACGAAAGTAATCTTTAGTCTACCCTCTTCATAATCTAAACTAGCCTCTACGGGAACATTAATCAATAAACCTTTTTCCGTGCTTTCATAAGTTCTAAACTCCTCTCTAACTACTTCAATTTTTCCAGCATAAGCTTGTTCGGGATGACTTTCCGCTATATCACCTTCATGCCAAACTTTTACCGCATCACCAACCGTCATATCCTCAAAAGAAGTATCTTCATCTGAAATAATTTCAGTATTTTGATCTACATCAAAATAGATCTTTCTCCCGGTCAATTCATCCAAATCCGAGAAATAGCTTCCGTGAGGCTTTTCCACTATTAAAAATCTACCGTCTTCAACTTCCGTCACGTACCCGACTATAGTCGGCTCATAAGCAGGACCCGACTCTTCGGAAAGATAAAACCCCAATGCAAATATTGCACCGACTAAAATTATTACTATTATATATTTTATTATTTTATTCATAAATTATTTCAGATTATATCTTAATTTTTTATAAATCTCACTAACCCAGAAGACGGATGAACTCAAAGCGGCAATAATAAACACTTCCCATCCGCTCAAAGGATGGAATTGAAAAGCATCCCGAACTCCGGGAGTCCAAATAACGGCAAGTTGGAGAATAATTCCGGCTAGAAATCCTAAAACGATATATTTATTAGTCAAAAATCCGATTTCAAATATTGACTTTCTAATCGATCTTAAATTAACCGCATTAAAAAGTTGTGTAAAGGCAATGACACTGAAAGCTCCCGTTCTAGCCTTTTCTATTGAATGAGCTTGAAAATCATTAAAAATCACCAATGCAAGTCCCGCCATAAGCACGGTCATAATTACGAAATAAGGAATAATCTCTTTTGTTAAAATATTCTCTTCTTTTTTTCTCGGAGGTTGGTTGAGTATATCTTCGTGGGCCGGCTCCAATGCAAGTGGCACACCCATAACTCCGTCAGTCACTAAATTAACCCATAAAATTTGAGTTGGCAGAAGTGGCA
>CAZDOR010000019.1:0-9337 GCA_964507105.1 uncultured Candidatus Saccharibacteria bacterium
AAGTCATCTACTTCTTCACCGTCAAGTCTGGCTTCATAAATCGCCGATCCACGTAATCCGGTGAAAAATACGGATCCGTCCCAAAAGGTGGCTCCGCTGGGCGCCCAGGTATAATCTTCTCCTGACTGTAAAACGGCTGTCTCCATACCTTCCGCCTCTTCATCTCCCGTTATTTCCGGCCATCCGTAATTCTTTCCCGGCTCTATAAGGTTAAGCTCATCTCTGGCGGTTGGGCCGTGTTCAGTTGACCAGAGCCTATCTTCTTCATCCCAAGTTATTCCTTGTGGATTTCTGTGACCATAAGAGTAAATCTCACTGTCAAAAGGATTATCTTCGGGAATCTCTCCCTCATCGGTAATTCTCAAAATTTTACCGGCTAAAGAGTCTCTTTCCTGCGAGAGAGCGGTGTCTTGAGCATCTCCGGTCGTTATATAAAGATATCCATCGGGACCGAACTTTATCCTTCCTCCATTGTGAAATCTGGCTACGGGAATGCTGTCAATTATAGTTTCATCTCTGATAAACTCGCCATTTTCAAATTGATATCTATCAACTCTATTATCATCATCGGTTGTCATATATATGTAAAGATATCCATTTTCTTCAAAGTCGGGATGCTTTTCCATTCCCAAAAGGCCCCCTTCTCCGATATGATCAACTTCATCTATTACGTATTCCTGCATGTCTTCACCGATAAACAAAACTCTTCCCGGCCTTTCAGTAACGAGCATTTCTTCATCGGATAAAAAGACTATTTCCCAAGGAATTTCCAAGTTGTCGGCGACAATTTCCGGCTCTTCAATATCTTCCACACTCAATCCCTCTTCAACACCTACCGGTTCCTGGGGTCTAAAAAATAGTGGAAATATGAAATTGCGCATAGAATAACCACCCCATAAAACGACTGCAAAAATCAGTATTATCGATCCTATTTTTTTAGACATATTTTTGATTTAATTAATACGTCTTAATTATAACACATAAAATGCAAATAGTCTTATTAAATTATCCATTTTAATCCTGACAAATATTAAAGGTCGCATCAAAGATAAAATGAATACTAAAAAAAGACCTCCTTTTAGGAGGTCTTAATTAGACATCTGTTTTTTTGCAAGTTTTTTTAAAGCTCTCTCTATCACTTCTCGTTGCTTTTCCTCATCTTTCAGATCCAGACTGCCATTTTCCTCTTCTAAAATGGCAGTAATTTCTTTGTTGATTTCTTGGCCTATCCAGCAAAGGTATTTAACATCCTTTTGGCTGTACTTTACCGCTATCCGCTTTACCTTTTCTTTATTTAAAGCTTGACCCTTTTCGAAGCGAACTCTTGCTATCGCTTTAACTGCTTGCAGGAAATTGATTTTTTCTTCTGTCATACTATCCCTCCCTTTCACGCATTGCTTTATTATATACTATTTTTATTATTTGTCAATAAAAAGCGGGGTTATTCCCCGCTTTTAATCTCACTTTTTTTTGATAAAGATAAATCCCTTTTAATGCTTCCGAATTGATCCACCGTTACTAATCTTTCTTGCCCTTCTTCTAAACCGTAAAGCAAAAAGCCGAGCCTTAAACTAATCCTAATAAAATCAGCCGGGGTCATATCACGTTCTTTGGATATCTTTTCCATCTTTCTAATTAATCCGGATGAGCTTTTCGAATAATTTGATTTTTTCTTTAGACTTATTTCTTTCTCGTCAAGCTCCAAAAGAAACTCTCCCAGACTTCCAAAGTTCAACGAATATCTTTCTTTTTTCATTTTTTACCCCTCCTTTTTAGATGATGAATCGTCAACAGTGTTTTATAATACAATGTTTGAGTAAAAAGTCAACAAAACAAAACAGAGCCCTCGACTCGTTTTCAATTGGAAAATATATCACACTAAGATCACTCCTCTCCATCGCTTTTCAACTTCAAATTAAGTTCGTTTAATTGATCTTCATCTACTTGAGAAGGGGTGTTCATCATTAATCCTCTTCCGTCTCCGGTTTTCGGGAAGGCCATAACCTCTCTTATATTTTCTTCTCCGGAAAGAACCATTAAAATCCTTTCAAATCCAAAAGCTATCCCACCGTGTGGCGGTGGTCCATAATTAAACGCCTCCAAAAGATGTCCGAACTTTTTCTCTATCTCCTCTTCATCATGGCCCAGTACTTCAAAAACGGATTTGAGCATTTCCACATCGTGAGTTCTAAAGCTGCCCCCACCTATTTCTTCACCGTTTAAAACCAAATCATATTGACGAGCTCTTATTTTTTCAGGATTCTTTTTAATTTCTTCCGAATCGTCAACTTTCGGTCTGGTGAAGGGGTGGTGTTCGCATTTTAAACCCGTTTCAGTCTCTTCAAACATAGGAAAATCAACCACAAAGGCGAAAGATAACTCATCTTTATCATTCTTATCTTCTCTCAGATCGGGACGATCCGTGCCCCACTTATCCATGGCTTCCCGATGAGAAATTCTGGGAAACGGCTTTTCTTTTATCTTTTTTTCAGGCAAAAGATTTTCCACCAACTCTATGAACATCTCTTCTATCATGTCCAAAAACTCTTCTTCGCTCATAAAAGAAATTTCTATATCCAACTGTGTAAATTCGGCTTGTCTATCAGCTCTGACATCTTCATCCCTGAAGCAGCGGGCGAATTGAAAATATTTTTCAAGACCACCAACCATCAATAATTGCTTGTATTGTTGAGGACTTTGTGGAAGGGCGTAAAAGGACCCGGGATGATTCCTGGAGGGAACTAAAAAATCTCTGGCCCCTTCAGGCGTAGATTTAGTTAAAATAGGAGTTTCCACTTCTACAAAATCCCGCTGATCCAAAAAATTTCTAAGAAAATGAGCAGCCCGGTGACGAAAAATCAAGTTATTTTTCATTCTTTCTCTTCGAAGGTCGAGGTATCTGTATTTCATTCTCAGCTCTTCGTTTACTTCTTTTCCATCATCGGTAATTTCAAAGGGAGGTGTTTTCGATTCAGAAACAATTTCAACGGATTCCGCTTTTAATTCAATTTTGCCGGTTACAATGTCTTCATTTATCATGCTATCCGGCCTTTCTTTTATCTTGCCCTTTACACTAATAACCGATTCCTTTCTAATTCGTTCCACTTCTTCAATTTTATCCGGATTTATTACAACCTGCATGAGGCCCGACCTGTCTCGTAAATCAACAAATACTATTTGACCATGCGATCTAACCGAGTCAACCCACCCGATAACCTTAACCTTATCACCTGCTCTTTGGTTTGCTTTTTTATTGGTAACTCTTTGCATAAAAAAAATTTACTTATTTTTAAACCCCCATATTCATCAAGACTATTTCGACGAAAAGCATTTTAATCATATCAAAACATAAAGAAAGAACAAACTCACAGCCCCAGCTCTTCACTTACTCCCTGCATAGCTTCCAAAGAAAGCTTTATAAATTCCTCGAGTTCCATACCGAAGTTTTCACAAGTCTTTATGATTTCTCTGTTTGCTCCCGTCGCAAATCTTTTTTCCTCGAATCTTCTCATTACGAAGTCGGTATCGATTTTATTTATATCCTTATCCGGTGAAATCAGAGTAGCAGCCACAATAAGTCCGGTGAGCGGATCAGCGGCTCTTATCACCTTCTCCATCAAAGAGTCGGTCTCTTTTCCGGCCTCCGGGTTATGTGCCAATACGGCATCTAAAATCCTCTCATTTTCAACACCTTCTTCTTTTAGAATTTCAACGGACCTGGGACCGTGCTTTTTGGGTTTATTTCTATAATCGACTTCTTCCATGTCTATGTCGTGGAGAAGGCCGGCAATGCCCCACAAGTCAGCATCTTCATCAAAGTAATCCGCCATCCCTCTCATTACCGCTTCGGTAGCGATCATGTGTTTTACCGAGTTTTCGGTATTAACGTATTTTTTTACTAATTTTAAAGCCTCATTTCTTTCTAACATCGGATTAATTTTCTTGATTATCTTCTTCGCTATTATTATTTTTTCTTTTCATGGCCGGAAAAAGAAGTATTTCTCTTAGGCTGTGTGAATTAGTCAAGATTGCTACCAACCTATCGATTCCCATCCCGAACCCCGCTGTCGGTGGCATTCCGTATTCCAAAGCTTCCAGAAAAGCCTCATCTTTGGGTTGAGCTTCTTCAAACCCTTCCTTTTTCATTTCCTCTTGTTCTTCAAATCTCTTTCTTTGAATCTCCGGATCATTCAATTCTGAAAATGCATTAAGAAACTCCCAGCCGGCAACAACACCCTGAATGGTTGCCAGCTTACTATCATCGGAGTCAAGTGACTTTGCCAAGGGTTGAAACCCTTGAGGGTGATGAATTACGAAAGTCGGCTGGATAATCTTCTTCTGACACTCTTCGGAAAATATCTCATCCGCAATCTCCGCTTTTCTCGCTCCCGGATCAATATCAATTCCTCTCTTTTTAGCTTCTTCTTTAAGCCCTTCTGTATTCATCTCTTCGATATCCAGTCCGGTTTCTTTTCTAATTATTTCCGCAAACTCCACCCGTTCAAAAGGAGTCGAAAAATTTATTTTTTGATCCTCGTAAACTATTTCAGTGGTATCAAACACCTCTTTAATCACTTTATTCAACATATCCTCAGTCAGCTTCATCATGTCTTTATAATCCGCATACGCCCAATAAAATTCAAGCATTGTGAATTCGGGATTGTGGCTTCTGTCTATTCCCTCGTTCCTGAAACATCGAGCAAATTCAAAAACCTTTTCCCATCCCCCTATTATAAGTCTTTTTAAATACAGTTCGGGAGCAATTCTAAGAAAAAATTCGTCATCCAAAGCATTGTGATGAGTTTTAAAAGGTCTGGCGTTTGTCCCGCCGTAAATCGGCTGAAGTACCGGAGTTTCCACCTCCAAAAATCCTTCATCCTCCAAGTATCTTCTAATTTGTTTAATTATTTCCGATCTCCTTTCAAAAGCTTTTTTAACTTCCTTATTAAAAATTAAATCCAAATATCTTTTTCTGTACCGATCTTCTACGGATTTGAGTCCATGCCACTTTTCGGGAAGTGGTCTTAAAGACTTGGAAAGCATTTTAAAGTCGGCCGCCTTTATCGACTCTTCTCCCCTTTTGGTTTCAAATAGAGTTCCGCGCACTTCTATAAAGTCTCCCACGTCAAAGCTTTCCAAAAAAAGTTCGTAAGCTTCCTCTCCCAATCTATCCTCGGCAAAAAAACCTTGGATTTCTCCGGACCCGTCTTCAAAATTTATAAAAGTGATTTTACCGTGTTCTCTGATAGCTCGAACTCTTCCCACCAATGTGACTTGTTTTTTCTTTTCGGAAAGATTAATAAAGTTATCCAAAGCCTTTTTAATGGAATGTGTTCTGCCGGTATCCTGCGGATACCCTTCGAGCCCCCTCTTCCGAAAGTGTTCCAACTTTTCTTTCCTGTTTTGGCGAAGTTCCTCTAATCTACTCATAAATTTATGTAATTGATTATTGCTCTAAGTAATGTTTAAGATTTTGAAAGTTTTTTTGCCCGCCGGCGTTTCCACCGTACATTTAGCTCCCACCGGCTTATCCAAAAGCGCCTTTCCAATTGGCGATTTCGAAGATATCTTTCCCTCGAACGGGTCCGATTGCGTATCCCCCACTATTTCCAACTTCTTAATTTCTCCTTCAGTTTTAACTTTCACTTCCGAGCCGATTTGAACCCAGTCGGAATTCTTATCCTTTTTAACCACTTCGGCATTTTTAATCATCTTTTTTAATTTGGAAATTCTGGTTTCTACACTTGACTGCTCGTCTTTTGCATCTTCATAGGCTGCATTCTCAGAAAGATCTCCATAAGCAGCCGCCTTTTTCAATTTATCGGCAACTTCCTTTCTTTTTGTTTTCTTAAGATATTTCAGTTCGTCTTTCAGTTTTTGATAACCTTCTTTCGTCAATTTTAATTTTTCCTTACTCATAATTGTTACTTTCTTTAAAATAATCTTGCAAAACCTTTTCGGAAATTCTTGCAGCAGAAGAAGTTATCCCCTCCACTTCTTCCACTAAAACCACCAAAACTATTTCCGGATTTTCATAGGGAGCGAAAGCGGCAATCCAATTGTGATAATAGCCTTCACGCGGTATTTGAGCGGTTCCCGTTTTAGCGCCCGCTTCCACCGGCAACCAACTTAATCTGCGAGCTGTTCCATCCGTGACAGCCATTCTCATTCCTTCTTTGACTATTTCTAAATTTTGGGATGAAACTAAATTTTTATTAATAATTTCCGGTTCTTGTTTTTCTATGATTTTATCACCGTCCCTTACTTCCTTAACCAGTTGTGGTCGCATTAATCTGCCTCCGTTCACAATAGCCGCATAAGAATTTGCCACTTGAAGTGGAGTCGTTTCCAAGTACCCTTGACCGATTGAAGTGTTATAAGTATCCCCCAAGGTCCATGAAGATCCTATTTCTTCCGCTTTCCATTCCGGATCGGGTATAAACCCCGAACGCTCTCCCGGCAAATCGATACCGCTTTTTTCTCCCCAGCCGAAAGACTGGAGATATTTTTTAATTTTACTTATTCCCAACCCCTCTTGATCTTCGTGACCACCACCAATCGTATAAAAATAAACATTACTGGAAACCGCAAGAGCTTCTCTCATATCGGTCCATCCGTGTGCTTGATAATCTCTCATTCTGGTCGGATTGGTCGGATCCCAGGGATTGGGAATTTCCAAATAACCGGGTGAAAATATCTCCTTTCGTGGATCTATAATCCCTTCCTCTAAAGCGGCGGCAGCCAAAATCGGCTTTATTACCGATCCCGTCGGATAAGCCAAACCGATATTTCGATTAAGAAAAGCACCTTCATTATCAGTTAAAAACTGATTTAAAAGTTCTTTATCTCCGGATCGACTAAAAACATTGTTGTCATAAGTGGGGATGCTCTTCATGCCCATTACGCCCCCGGTTTCCGGGTCAAGAGCTACCACCGAAGCTTTTGACGCACCTACATCCTCCAAAACCACTTTCGTATTTTCTTTTATTGATTTCTGAAGTTCGGAATCCGTCCAAAGTTTTAAACTGTTGCCGGGCTCGATCGGATCCACTTCTTTTTCACTTTTAACATCACCGTGAGCATCAATCTCAATTTCTATCGACCCCCTGTCTTTAGCCAAACTTTCTTCATACTTTTTCTCCAATCCCGTTTTTCCGATGTAATCGTGTATGGTATATCTTTCCGGGTTCTCTTTAATTTCTTCTCTATTAACTTTTCCGGTATAACCCAGAATGTGAGCAAATTCAGGACCATGTTTGTACTTTCTTTCTATGGATCTTTGCAAAGAAAACGGAAAATCATCTTCTCTGGATCGAATAATCACTGCCGCCTCGTGACTTATATCGGAAAGCAAAACGGACTGATCGTCAATTGATTCCAATCTTTTTTCCATCTTCTTTTTATCTGTATTGGTTGTTTCGGAAAGAAATTCAAGAATCTCTTCTTTATCTTTAATTTCCGCGTCGTTAATTTCCACATCAAAAGTAACTGTATTTTCAACCAATTGATCTCCCTTTTGGTCATAAATAACTCCACGTAGAATATCGGTCGGTTGAATTATCGACTTGTTTCTATTTGCCAATGATCCATAGGAATCTCCATCGATAACTTGCATCTGAAAACTGCGCCCTAAAATGACCAGAAGAAGAAGAAACAGAACCAATCCGAAAATTTTCAAAGTCCACTCAGAAAGAGGCGTTTGTATTTTCTGTTCAGACATTCCCGTTTCTTCCTCCTTTTTCCTGGAAAGTTTATCCAAAAAAACTTCTTGTGGTTCAACAGAAGCATCATTATCATTGTTTATTTTTCCGTCAAAATTGCCCGAAAGAAAAGGGAAATTGAACATAATTTCTAAAAACGAATTTAATCAAGACGGATACAAATAAAAATACTATCGTATAAAATCCGAAAAAACCGTAACTCGTAAGATCGTTCAAAAAGCCGGCAACAAGAGCAAGTAAAAACCCTTCATTCCGTCGTGGATTCTCCAACAGCAAATAAATAATCAAAAAAACCATCAAAAAATTAGGAAGTCTCAAATGCGGATACAGCGGTGCAATAAAAGAGTTCTGAATAAAAATAAAAAATAAAGAAAAAAATATGAAAAGAAACGTTGACTTCAAAATATCAGAAATCGGTTATTATTAATAATTGTCTCAAATTATTCAAATTAAGAGGTGAATTTATATCCGCTTCTTGAAAGGTTTCTGCGTCTTCTCTTCTTACTTCGTTAATTTCACCCACAAATATTCCCGCGGGATAAATCCCGCTACCGTAATTAGTAACTACCTTATCGCCTTTTTCCAAGTCAACGTTACGGTCAATCATTTTCATTTTTAAAATTTCTCCTCCCGTTATAAGCCCCAACGAATCCTCTTTGTCCAAGACCCGACCATCAAATTCAGACTCCGGATGGCTTACTAATTTTACATGAGAGTAATCATCAAAAACTTTAACGATTTTCCCGGCGAGAGTGCCGAACGGAGAAAGAGCCGGGTCTCCTTCCGAAATTCCATCATTTTTTCCCGAAGACAAAATTAAATGATCGTTTTCGGTCGATTTTCCCAAAATTAATCCGACGGAAACCTCAAAATCATCAAAAAGTCTTTCTTCTTCAGCAATACTCAATTCTTCCATTCTTTTCAAATCTTCTTTTAATCGCACTATTTGTGACTTGAGTTCAATGCTTTGTTGGTCTTCAATTATTGAATCTTCTCGGATTGACACAGCCCGAGACCAGAAAACGGATTGAGCCGGTTGCGCAATAGAAAAGAAGGAGTTTCGAATAAAATCTCCCGCGGGTGTCAAATTCAATCCAATCAAAATCAAGACCGCTATAATTAAAATCCTAATTACGATTGAAAACTTAATTGCTTTCATCTATTTGATTATACCAAAATTCATCTAATAAAAAAATCGTAACCAGATTACGGGGGCTACCTACTCTCACGGAGTCAAAGCTCCATTACCATCGGCCTCGGCGTATTTCACTTCTGTGTTCGGAATGGGAACAGGTGGAACAACGCCAGCATAGCCCCCATAACCTGATTACGATCTTGGGGTCGATAAAACTTATGTAACGAGCACTAAATACTAGCCAAAACATGCAATCGGTTAATTAGTACTGCTCGGCTAAACGCCTTACAACGCTTACACCTACAGCCTATCAACCTCGTCATCTTCGAGGTACCTATGAATCCTAATCTTAGGGTGGGCTTCGCGCTTAGATGCTTTCAGCGCTTATCCCTTCCGAACTTAGCTACCCGGCTCTGCTTTTGGCAAAACAACCGGTAAACCAGAGGTTCGTTCATCCCGGTCCTCTCGTACTAGGGACGAC
>CAZDOR010000020.1:0-4015 GCA_964507105.1 uncultured Candidatus Saccharibacteria bacterium
CCCGAAGGAAACAGGATTGTAGCCGAAAAAATAGCGAATAATTTAATAGAATATTTGCAAAATTAATTTCTTAATTTTATTCCTCAATCACGTAACAATTTAACGAAAAAGAAATATCTTTTACCGGGTTTTAAAATTATACAAAAAGTAGTGATAAGAAGCGCCAGCACCAAAAATAGCCCCTGCACTTGATGGTTAAGAGGAATACATTAATTTATTTGTGGTTAGTTTACCTCTACACATCGAGGCAAGTTATTCTTTTTGGTCAATTGAGTCTTTTTTTTAAAGTAAAATTTTGATATAGTTATTGAAGACAAGTTCAGTTAAACCCATTATATGGAAAAGATAAAAATAAAAATAAACAAAAAAGAGAAATACGCTTTG
This sequence comes from uncultured Candidatus Saccharibacteria bacterium, assembly GCA_964507105.1. Classification (GTDB taxonomy): domain Bacteria; phylum Patescibacteriota; class Minisyncoccia; order Minisyncoccales; family PWPS01; genus PWPS01. Next base: position 385 of record CAZDOR010000020.1, read on the forward strand.
GTTTTTGTCGATTCGGAACTCTATTCTCTTGAATCGGTCTATGATGCGGCTTATAATTTTTTGGACAAGGCTTATGTTCTTTTGGACGGGGATCCGGAAACGGTTATTAAGGTCCAATTAAGAGGAAAAGAGGAAATGGACAAAGATGAATTGGAAAATTTGGCTAATGAATTTTTTAATGAATTAATCAATACGGGAATAAGGGAGAAAATTTTTAAAGATAATAAGAAAATAAGGGAATATATCGTAAGTGCAGCTCTGATAGGAGCTTCCAAAGATTTGCAAGAGCGAATCAGGGCGGAGAAAGAGGGGGTTTCACTTGATTTTCTTGAAGAAGATGAAGAGGGTTGGGACGAAGATCCTTTGGGAATTGCTACTCCTTGGGAAGAAAAACATAAAAATGAAGACGGCAGTGAAGGTAAGAAATAAATTAACTAAGAGTTATGATCTCCAAAAAATCAGAATTTAAAAATTTAAATTTCAACGCGAAACACCTCAACCCTTTTCATTTTAAGGAATTTGAAGACGAATATCTTTTGACCAATGATTTCGGTTATTATAAATTTATTTCACCTGAGAACTTTGAGAAATTATTAAAAAATGATTTGAATAAAAGCTCTGAGCTGTATAATGAGTTGTGGAGAAAAGGATTTTTAAAGCGAGACCTTTCCAAGCATGAGCCGTTAAGTGAGCAATACAGAAAGAAAAAAGCCTCTCTTTTTTCCGGGCCGGGTTTGCATATAATCGTAGTGACTTTGAGGTGTAATCAAAATTGTATATATTGTCAGGCAAGCGCAAAAGACTTAGTGGACAAAGGTCTGGACATGGACATAGAAACCGCCAAGCGGACCGTCAATAGAATTTTTGAAACCCCCAATGATCATATAACGATTGAATTTCAAGGAGGTGAGCCCTTGGTAAACTGGGAAGCGGTTAAGTTCATTGTGGAATATGCCAGGGAGAAAGAAAAAGAAACCAACAAAGAGGTTGATTTTTCGTTAGTCACCAACCTCTCTCTGCTAACGGAAGAAAGGCTTGATTTTTTGGCTGAAAATTTGGTGGGAATTTGCACTTCTCTGGACGGGCCGGAAGAAGTTCATAATAAGAATCGGCCCTATCCGAAAGGAAACGGATACGCGGAAACCGTAAAATGGATAAAAAAATATAGACAAAAAAAGGAAGAGATGGAAAAAAAAGGCAAAACTTTGACCAGAATCAACTCTCTCGTCACTTTATCGAAAATATCCTTGGATTATCCCGAAGAAATTATCAACGAGTATCTCAGGCTCAACTTTCGGGGAATACACTTGCGCCCTCTCAGTTATTTGGGCTACTCGTCAGGCAACTTCAAAGATAAAATGGGATATCCGGTAGAAGATTTTTTGGATTTTTGGAAAGAGTCTCTGGACTATATCGTAGAAATAAATAATTTGGGCAATTATTTTCATGAAAGAGAAACGAGAATAAGGCTTAGAAAAATATTGATAAGGCAGGATCCGGGATATACGGACCTCAGCTCCCCTTGTGGGGCGGCGATAGGGCAAATGCTTTATAATTATGATGGAGATGTATATACTTGTGATGAAGGAAGAATGATTGAAGACGATACCTTCAAAATTGGAGAAGTTAAAAAAGACAGTTATGAAGACATGATTGGCAGTGACACCACACAAGCGGTAATAAATTGCTCTCTCTTAGATAACTTTCCTTGTCGATCTTGCGTTTACAAACCATTTTGCGGAGTTTGCCCTGTTAAAAATTATAGTAATTACGGAAATTTGTTTCCACAAATAAAAAATACGGGATGGTGTAAGTTGCAAAAAGGTCAATTCGATTACATATTCTCCAAACTGAAAGATGACAAATACAGGAAAGTTTTTGAAAGTTGGGTTGATTATTATAAAGATTAAAAAATGACTTTAATAAATCTTGCTTTCACGGTCCCCCTTTTATCCATAGGGGCCGTTGTCAGTTATATAGATGTCAAGAAAGGAACTATCCCCAACAAATATATTTTAGCCGGTTTATCCTGGGGAGCTGCTTTGTATTCGTTTCTGTTTTTTTATCATGTATTATTTTTAAATTCGACTGATGTTTTCAACTACCTTCCTCCCGCCGTTTTAAACGGCATTATAGCCGTATCAGTGGGTTATTTGATTTGGAGGCTGGGATTTTGGTCAGCCGGTGACGGAAAACTTTTCGGGTTGTACGGGCTTCTTCTGCCACTGGAGTATTATTCCGATTTCTATATAGAATACTTTCCCGCTTTCGCGCTTCTTGCTAATCTGGCCATACCCTTGCTTTTACTGCTTGCCGGCAAAGCCCTGATGTCCGCTTTTAAAAAACGGGGAAAAATACTGAAAAAACTAAAAGAAAGAGAGTTTTTGAAACCACATAATCTTAGAAGATACGGTCGAACGGTTTTTATTTTTGTAACCGATATCACGATGGCAATGATAGTTATCAGGTTTTTGGTTTCAGTTTTTGAAAGAGTCTTATTAATGCCTCCGAACGGTTTTGTTATTTTTATCCTTCTCGTGGTCTTGATGTATGGTTTTAGAAAATTGAAGCTGAGGTTCCCGATACTGGAATTTATAAAGTACTTTTTAATTATTCTCTTTTTTGGTAACTTTTTAGTTCAGTTTGATTTTCAATCCATTTTTAATTTTGCAAGGATGATTGCCGTGTTTGCAATATTCATAGGACTACTCAGGTCAATATTGCTTTTTTACGTCAACTCCGAAGAGACCGAAGAGATAAAAGCGAACGAAGTTGAAGAGGGCATGGTTCTCACAAAAGAGTGGAAAACGTATTTTTCACAAAAAATTTCCCAATTGAAAAAAAATGATAAACATAAGCACTTCGATAATTTGAAGGGAGGAGGTCTTACAAAAAAACAAGCTGAAATCATAAGGGAGCTTTTCGCAAGTGATGATAATTACCGGGTCAAAATTTGCAACACATTGCCGTTTGCCCCCTTTATGCTTTTAGCGGCGGGGATTTCGGTTCTCACTCACAGCTCTTTCGTACCGGTTCTCATTGATTTCTTCAATATGTTTGCTCATTTTTAATCTCTTTTGATTTTTATTTAACTTTGCACTATAATTTTCCAAAGGAGCAATGAATTATTTTTTAATATTTTAATATGGATAAAAATAAAAAAATAAAATTAAGTGTAGCTCTTTCGATAGGGGTTATAATTCTTTTTTTGGCCGGATTCTTCTTGTTGGGAGGAGAGAAGTACACTGAAGAACACTCACCGGAAATTGACAAAAGTACGACGTTGGAGGAGGCGAGCAAGGTGGCGGAAACTTGGATTATAGAACATTCAGCAACTTATCGAGAAAGGGGAGGTAGCGGTCTGTCTCTGTTGGAAAGTGAAGAATTGGCAGAGGGGTGGTATGATTTTGTTTTCGAGTTTACAACCGAGGATTCCGGATACGGTAGACCGGAAGACGGAATGGAAGCGGAAAAAGATTCTGAAAAAGAAGTCCGGGAAATTATCGTTAGAACTTATTATAACCATCTCGAAGCGGCGATAGTGGATGGCGCGTATGATGATTTAAGCCTGATGCCCGTTGAAGAAATAGATATGCCGGAGCCCGGTATTTATGATGAAGATGAAGAAGAA
>CAZDOR010000020.1:4115-9283 GCA_964507105.1 uncultured Candidatus Saccharibacteria bacterium
CTCTTCGCCGGAAGAATTATTTCAGTGATTTTTCAACTAATTTTGGAAGAATTGTTTTGATGAGCTTATTACCGCTCAATTTTAACATCCCTTTTGTGGCGGTTAAAGATTGAGGGAATAAAAAAGTCCGCTACTAAATCGAAATTGGATTCGCACGACGTCCAGCAACCGGAGCACTTCTCCGAGTTCATGTCTTTTCTCTCTTTTACTCCTCTACTACATGCGAATATTTCACCTTTCGGGTTAACGTATTTCCTGTTTATTCCCGCATAGCATTTTCTTTTCCTCTCTTTCTTTTTTAGAATTTTTCTCATGTTTTTTGTACATCTCTTATTCAGAAAGCTCATTTCTGATTTATTTATTTTAATGAAATCATCGATTATTTTTATTTTATCTTTATTGATTATCTCTTCTATGCTGTTTTCCTCTTTATTGTTGTAGAATTGTTCATTAGCTATAGCGAATCCCAACCACAAATCTTTTTCTTTCCGCATAAAATCAAAATCTTCTTTTCTGTGAATGGTTATTATGTTATAGAATGTAAAACCCTTTCCGCATAGCGGTATTTTTTTTCCGAACTTTTTCTTTAATTTTTCTGCTACTTTTCTGGTTTTTTTATAATTTTCACGCGCCTCTTCTATACGAGTTTCTCTAAGCCCCCACTTTTCGGAGGGGATGTAGTGAAGTCCCAAATGTAAGTTCAGTCCCGGAAATTCCGTAAGTAAATTTTCTACGAACCGGTGAACTTGTTTAGGTCGAGAACAGTTCGTGTTTATGGAGATATATTTTAATTTTGGGTTTGCTTTTTTTATTTTTTTCACGAATTCGAACAATCTTTCTTCCTGCAAGAAGGGTTCACCGCCGGTGATGGACAAAAAGAACAAGTCGTTTTCGAATTTTTTAATTATCAACTCTTCTTTTTCTTTCGGAATAAAGGTATCTTTGCTGTTTTTCCAGTTGCCACAGCTAATACATCTATAATTACAACTGTTGTTGACCTTGATCAGAAGGCGGTATATGTCCTTTTTCTCTCTCCCTAAAATCGTAAAGATCTTCATTTTTAAATCTTTTAGACCGAATTCAAGAAGCCAAAGAATATCTTTTAGAAAATGTTTAAGATTCATTTTAATAGTTAACTTTACTTTTTAAAAACTACAAACTTGTAACCCAAAAAATCCCAAATCATCACGACGACTAAACTGGTCAATGCCCCAAGATTGGCATGAATTTCATCCGTGATTCCGGGAAGCGTGTTTTTGAGTGTGGAAAAAACAATTGTTGCAACCATTACGTTCAGGCCCATTCCGATAAAAGCTATCAGAAAAAAGGATCCCATTTCTTTTTTCATCTCTTTCCCGGATGTTTTTGTTTTGAATACCCATTTTTTATTCCAAAAAAAGCTGTTGGTGACCGCAAATAAAACTGAAGTGGTTTTAAAAATAAAATAATTTAAATTTGTTGTCCCGAGACCGAATAGAAGGATGAGCAGGTTCAGTATGGAAAAATCTATGACCGTATTCAAAAGACCCGTCAGGAAAAATTTTATAAACTGATCTCTGGTCTTTCGGAAATTCATTGTCCTCATCTTTTCAATCATATCTTTTTTTAATCTTCAACAGAGTTTTTAAGGTTTTGAAATAATCAAAAAAGCCCACCGCCGAATCGGGGCTATTTTTCCATGTAATCGGCAGCTCTTTCACTCTTATTTTTTTAATTTCAGCTATTTTTAAAATTTCGAAATCGAACCCCCACCCTGAACATCTTGCCTCCGGAATCACTTTTTCCACTGCTTCTTTTGTAAACAGCTTAAAGCCGCATTGTGTATCTCTATAACTTAATTTCAGAATTTTTCTTATTAACAAATTTCCGCTTTTTCCTAAAATTTCTTTATAAAAGGGTTGCCTTTTATCTATTTTACTTTTCGGCAAACCTCTGGAACCGATAATGATATCATATCCTTGAATATGGGGGAGAAAATCGAAAAGATGAGTGATCGAAGTGGAATTATCCGCATCGGTGTAAAGTCGTAATTTTTCACTTGCCGCCAGCAATCCGGCTTTCAAGGCCTCTCCTTTTCCTTTGTTTTTAACGAATCGAATTAATCTTATATTCGGGTCTTTTATTGTTTTTACTTTATCACAGGTGTTGTCGGTAGAGCCGTCGTCTACTACGACTATTTCATAATTGAAATTTTTCCCTTTTAACTCTCTTCGGATCTCGCCTATAGTTGATTCGATATTTTTTTCCTCGTTGTATGCCGGTATGATTATTGATATTTCCTTTTTGACCATTAGTCTTTTTAGCAATGATTAATCAGCGTTACTTCACTATTATAGCATCTCAAAAATATTCAACAAATATATTCATATATTTAATGCCGGCTTTGTCCGGTTAGGGCTTTGATATATGTTAGAGTTTAATTTATAATTACTAAAGAAGCTTAACCTTTAGATTTTATGAAAAGAGAAGTTGAGAAAAAAAGAAATCTCTACGAAAGATATTTGGATGAAGGCATCTTCGGAACCGGGGAAAATTATTCTACGTCCGGTTTGGTTTCGGAAATTTACGGCAGAGTTTATGGAAAGAAAGAAGTTGGAACCCAAGAAATATTGGAAACCTGGCAATCTTTCTTAAAGCAAAAAAAACGAATGGGACATCTCAGTTTATATACCCATATCCCTTATTGTTATGAAAGATGTCATTATTGCTATACCACGAGTTGTAAATTGGAAAACGAGGAAGATCTTGAGGGATATGTGAAAAAATTGGTTAAATACTATCATCTTTTTAAAGAGACTTTTAAAAATGAAACTTTTGATAATCTTTATATAGGAGGGGGGACCCCCAGTATTTTAACGGAAGATCTTTTGGAACTTCTTCTTTCCGAACTGTTTGATTGTTTCCGAATCGGAAAAGAAGGAGAAAGAACTTTTGAAAACGATCCCCGAAATTTTTCTGTTGAAAAATTAAAGATTGTAAAAAAATACGGCATAAACAGGGTTAGCTTCGGAGTTCAAAGTTTTAACGAAGAGGTGTTAAAGTTAAATAACAGGGTGGATCAAACGGAAGAGCAAGTCAAAAAAGCGATAGCCGGTGCGAAAAAGGTTGGTTTTGACTGCATAAATCTTGATTTGATGGTCGGACTTTACGGGGAAGACGAAGAATCGATTATTGAGAGTTTTAAAAAGGCATTGAAATTGAAACCCGATTCAATAAGCGTGTATACGGTTCAACCGGTAGGAGGTTATCTGGCAAGGGTATATAATGCTGATAAAGAAGAATTTTTTAACCACAGGGAAAAATTGATGAATAATGTTATGGATGATTTTTTAAGAATTGCCGAAAGTGAGGGCTATCATTTGCCGGGAATTGAAAAAGATATTGAAAATGCAACAAGAAATAAGCATTTGAACAATGCCGATTGTTTACAAGTGGTAAAAAAGGATTTTGAATATGATCCGGCCACCAAATATGTTTCGCATCCGGTATATGAATTAAATTCTATTTTGGGATTCGGAAGAGGAAGTGGATCCACGATAACCGGCCGGTTAAGGTATGAAATGACACGTCCTCTAACTGAAGATCCCGAGGAATATAAATTCAAGGGTCTAAAATATGATTTGAGAAGAGAGATGTTGAAAAATGTAATAATTACTTTTTCCATTAACAATTCGATGTCTCTTCAAAAATTCAAAAATAAATTCGGGAGGTCTTTTCTGGATGAATTCAACCGCTCTTTGCGAGAGTTGAAGGAAGCGAAAATAGTTTCGGTGGATGGAGATAAAATAAATTTCAACTGTGAAGACCCGAAAGAGAGATTGGTTCATTTACTGTTTTTCTTTGAGGAAAAAGATATCGATGCTTACGTTAAAGAAGTGAAAAAAATTAAAAAAGGAAAAAAAGGTAACGGGCGGAGCCGGATAAAAATAGATAAGACGTTACGGGAAAAAATTGAGTCGGTTGAAGGAAGAATCAATAAAAATGAAACGGAAAGAATCGAAGGACGAATTGTTAAAAAAAACAATGATGAGATAGTTTTACGTTCTGAGGAAGAAGATTTTAAAATAAAAACTGAAGGCAGTCTTTTGGTGGTTGAAGTATTTCTGAGGGAGGATGATTTTCAACCGATTAGAAAAAAAGAATCTGAATTGAAAGACTTAAAAAAAGGGGACTCTTTGGTGGTTACCATTTGCAATAAAGGTCCGGAATTAACTCCCTTTCTAATTCAAAAGATGTCAGTTGTCGAGTAATTTCAGTTCTAATTTGGTTCATCAAAATTGACAAAGGTAATTCGATTTAATATTCTTAAATAAGTAAAGTGTAATTAATATAAGAATATGCCAAATACACAAAACAACCGAAACGAAAAACATCTACATAGTGCCGGTCCCATCGGACTCACGCCCGATGTGCAAAGAGGATTGAGGGCTCTTATTCGATTGGCAATTGAAGATGATTTTTTAAAAATAAGAGAAGTTGTGAATAAGGAAAACATACCTCCCATGGATTTGGAAAATATTTTTTCTTTATTGAAAAAAAACGGTTTGATAAAATCTAAAAAAGGAGCGACCGAAGGTTATGAATTAGCTTCGGATCCTAAAAATATAAACTTGAAAATGATAATAGAAGCCATCCAAGGTAATATGAATTTAGTGAGATGCATCGATGGAGACTGTGAAAAAATTGACACGTGTCGCTCCTTCCCCGTTTGGAAATCCTTGGATAAAATCATCAAGGAAAAATTTGAAGAAATTACGCTTGCCAATTTAGTTGAAAGTTACGAAGACAAAAAATAAACTTAATCAATTTAAATTCAACTATGTATAAGTACGGAAATTTAATTTACGACAATGCCAAGGGGTGGGTTTTTATAAAGGAGGATGAAGAGGAGAATTTGGACTCTGAAACGCTAATTTCCTCTTTGAATTATCTGGGTGAAGAGGGATGGGATTTGGTTTGCTATGCTGATAAGTTGGGTTATTTGCTTCGGTTGAAAAAATAGATCTAAAAATAAATCACTCAGATTATGGAAAGACTTGAAAAAACAAAAAAGGATGTTTTTTTTGCAGATAATTTTAGCGGCGGCTGTTTGGCCGCCGATGTTTTTTACATGTTTTTTGGGCTTGTGCGGTCTCCATTCAGGCCGAGAGAAAAGCAAGTTTTTTCAA
>CAZDOR010000021.1:0-4337 GCA_964507105.1 uncultured Candidatus Saccharibacteria bacterium
ATATTTAGTTTTAAGCGCTATTATTTTAGCACAATAACAAATTACGTCAACTACATGATCAACATTTCCTTACTACTTTTTTATTTATTATGTTTTAGAAAAATTTTGTTTGTGATATTATTAATTAAGAAAACTTACTAATAAAAAATGCTATCAAATATTGCTTATTATATAATATTCGGAAGGCCGCTGATTTTATGGCTCGGTCTCTTGTCTTTAATTTTAATAATTCTCGCCGCTCTTATTGCCACTTTGAATATAAAATTCAAGATTAGAGTAATTCCTTTTAAGTGGCACTCGAGAGTCGCGGGGGTAGCCGTAGTTTTCAGTTTGATTCACGGAATACTCGCAATTTGGATTAATTTTTTTCAATAATACAAAAAAAGCGATAATTTTAATTAAAAAACCATTTCACTAAAAACAGTCAAAAATTATTAACTTAATAAAAGACAGTCATGAACAAAAAAGTAATCATTCCAATCATCATTATTTTAATCATTATCGGAGTTGTCTTTGCTCTTCAAGAGTCTGAAGTTGAGGAGCTTAACGGAGAAGAGATCTTAGATGAGGAGGTTGATGAAGAGGTGCCTGAAGATATTTCCTTCTACATAGAAGCGGGAGGAAGAGAGTTTTACATAAATGGAGAAGAAAATCCGGACATAGTGGTAAGTCAAGGAGATGAGGTGCTTATTGAGCTCATGGTAACCGGAGGAACGCATGATTTTGTAATAGATGAATTTGACGCAGCTACCGAAATGCTTTCGGAAGGTGAATCCGAAATAATTCAGTTTACTGCTGATCAAGTGGGCGAGTTCGAGTATTATTGTAGTGCGGGAACTCACAGAGCTGAAGGAATGTACGGAAACTTTATAGTGGAAGAATAAGTAACTAGTTGTAATGAATGCGATAGTTAAGCAAGAAAACTATAAATTCTTAATTGACAGCCTATGCATGACCTGGAAGAAATAAAAAAGGAAGAAGTGTTAAAATTATGGCATGAGGCGACTCATGATAGTCTTCATGTTTATATTCACAGCCCATTTTGTCCATCTTTATGCGATTACTGTTGCTACCAGGGGGTGATGCACAATAAAGATGATTACGAATCCTATTACGGGTCTTACCTCCCCGGGATAATTGATTTTTACAAGAATGTACTTAAAAGAAATAAAATAAAATCTTGGTTTTTTGGAGGTGGGACACCATCATTAGTTTCGGTAAGGGATTTACAAAAAATATTTGAACTGCTTCCTAATTTTAACTATGGAGAAAAAAGTTTTGAGATTCATCCTGCTTTTTGGAGTGTAGATCAACTAGATTTACTGCAAAATTATGATTTTGACAACATAATAATAGGAGTTCAAAGCTTTGATTCGGATTTACTTAAAAAAGTGAACAGAGTTCCCGCTTCTTTTAAAAAAATTAAAAAATTAATAAAAGAAGCAAAAAGAAGAAAATTTAGAATTTGTCTGGACCTTATATTGTTCATGGATGGAGAGAACAGAAAGAGGGAGATTAGTATATTTAAAAATGACATTCGTAAGGCATTATCTTTTAACCCCGAGGAATTAACATTGCAGTTAAACTTTAGTAAAGATTATGAAAAAAGGGATTCAAAAGTACTTACAAACTCTACGATGAGCGCCTTGGATGATAGGCTGGATGATTATTTTTTCAATTTGCCCATATTTAGAAGTAGAGCTTTTAAACTTCATCTTTTTAAGATGATTTTAGAGAAAAGAACCTGGAAGATAATTAGACTAATCAGAAAGGATATGGTGGATGATTTTGAAAATGGTAGGTTTGATGGTTTTTTAGGCCAAGAACCGAAAAAGATAAAATCAGGAAACTTTTCCCTCCTTGGTATTGGAGCTTATAAAAATACAAATAATTACATTTTTGATAAAGAAAATAACACGGGAAAAGGGAAAGTAACTTTTTCGAATATAAACATCAAAGGAGAAGTATCCTTGGTAGTAGAGACTAATCATAAGAAAAATCCCCGTTTCTTTACCTGTTAAAGATGCTTTCAAGCTGGAGGTCTCATTAATAATGTCAGCTTGATCCACAAACAAGCTGGAGTTCAAAAGTTATGAAAATTAATCTTCTTTTCTTTCAATGATATCTCTTTTACTGGGTATTATTAGCACGGCTATAAAATAAGCGATAAGGAAGGGGATAACCAGAGAAAAGAAGGTTAAAACCAAAAAGAAAAGAGTAACAACTCTCAAAAGATTTGGGTCAACATCGAGATACTCCCCCAGACCACCGAATATTCCGGCGATTATTTTATCATCAGTACTCCTATATAATTTTTTGTTTTTTAATTTATTCATTTTCATAGGCTATCAAGCAGTAAAAAAATAATTTATTTGAAATTAAAATATAATTACAACTAATAATCCTAAAAAAAACAGGTCGATTTTTGCGTTTTATAAGACGTTTTTAATTTTTTGCTTCACTTTTCATCTTTGGAAAGTATAAAAATATAAAATATTTCCAAAAGGGCCAACGTATTTATTAGAAGTAAAGCTATAAACCACCCCTTTTCATTTTTCCTGGCCGCCCTCCAGAGCGCCCACCCTTTCCAAGGAATAGTCCAAATTACTCCGACTAAAATAAGCCATATTAATTGCTCCATATTTTTAGAGTTAATTTTTACTCCTCACTTTTAACGGGAATAAAATAAACCAACCAGCCCAGCCAAACTATCCAGACGGCTTCAAGCCAGTCACCGTTTACTATTCCCACCACCCCTCTTATTGCCATAAGACTTAAAAAGCCGAGTGGCCAATGTTTTCTCATTTTTCTCATATATTTAGTAATTAACGAATAATATACTAATTATACTACATATTTAAAAAAGAAGGTACTTTTTAGTTCAATTAAGGCAGAGGGGTGTAAAATAAGTAGGGTTGAATTTTAATGATTATAGTTCTTTTACAAACCTCTGTTGTAGAATAAAATTTATTAATTTTTAAATTAAAATAATTCTAAATTTTTAGTTTGACAATGCAAATCTCACTTGTTAGTTTGCAAGCAACATCAAAACACAAACCCAATGAAAAAAGTAGTAACAATTTTACTCGTTTCTGCTTTGGGGTTTGGTATTGCTCCCAGCTTATTAATGCAAGATAATAGTGGGCTTACGAGACAGCAGCTCAAATTAACATCTACAAGTAATTTTAGTATAAATGCTACTAACCTTTCTTTTTCAGAAAGAAGAAAAGAAAATGAAGAAGAAGATTTTCGAAGTTTTTTTATAGATAGCAGCTATATAGAACCGGAAAAAGTCGCTTATCAAGCAAGAAATAATTCTAACTCAGATACAAAAAAAGCATTTCTTACCCACTGGCCTAGAGCACCACCGATTAATTTCACGTGATTGACATTTAATTGTGAAATTAATCCGCATGCCTGTTAATAGCGGGTGTGCCAAAAAGATGTATAAATCTAAAGAGATTACTATAATTGTAACCTCTTTGACGTTAAGCTTCTCATTGATAGGATTCTCATCCGCTATGGAGATAGCCGAGGATTTATACGAAAGTGATGATCCGGTAGTGGAGGAGATGCTTGAAGAAAAATCGAAGGAAGCAGTTGAAGAAGATATCAATGTTGAGGTCGAAGAGGACCCTCAAGAATCTGTCCCGGGAGAAAATTTGGATGATTATGATGAAAACTCTTTTCCGGAAGAGCAAATCAATGAAGATGCACCGGACGAAGTTGATGAGTCGGAAGATATTGGCATAGATCCGGAAAAACCCGATATCCCCGGAGAGGAAATAAGTGAAATAGCCCAAGATATGGGACACGGACATTCCGGAGAAGATGTCAGAGAGTTGCAAGAACTTTTAAACGATAAAGGCTACACTGTAGCTGAAGAAGGACCCGGCTCCCCGGGAAAAGAAACAAAGTTTTACGGACCGGCAACAGAGCAAGCTGTGACCGACTTTCAAGAGAGTTACTCTGAAGAAATTTTAGAACCTCTGAATTTGGGAGAGGGAACCGGATTTTTTGGAGAAATGACCAGAGAAAAAATAATGGAGCTGCTAAACTAATGTAAGAGTGAAATAGATCAAAGCCCGACTTTTTGTAGTCGGGCTTTTTTTGTCCTAACAAAAATAAAACCCAGCTAAAATAGCTGGGTTGAAACTGGGGTGCTCCGGGGGCCGGGCTCGAACCGGCAACATGATCCTTAACAGGGACCCGTTCTACCGTTGAACTACCGCCGAATATTCAATTTGAAGCGCTATTATTTTAGTACAATAATAAATTACGCCAACTACAAAAAGCTAATCAATAACATTATTCTTCTAAAAATATTTTTAATCCTT
>CAZDOR010000022.1:0-3781 GCA_964507105.1 uncultured Candidatus Saccharibacteria bacterium
GTCATGTATTCTTCCGGCTTTTCCAAGTTTAAAGAGTCACCGAAACCTTCCCACTCCAAACTGATGGCAATCTCCAAATCAGAAAAGTCGGGCATTTCTTCCTCTTCAGAAACTTCTGCGATCACCTCGATTTTATAAATATATTCTCCATCGGTCCAGACGGAAATTGAGAAAATTTCTTTCAATTCTTCGTCTACCTCTTTTAATTCTTCTCTTTGTATCTCTTCAAGCTCCTCTGATCCTACACATTGAGCCCCCCAGGCGGCATATTCTTGGTCGGAAGTGTTTATTTGATATCCTTCTCCATCCATTATTTTTTTGCTGCATTCCGGAGCACTGTTCCTCAAATCAGTCCAATCTTCTGAATTTTCAAATCCCCGATAAGTGCCGTCATTGTCATAGTAATGTCTTTCCGCCCTACTTCTGGCTTGTGAAAGTTCGGATCTAATTTGAGTATCGTATGCACTGCCACGAGCGGAAAATATGGAAGAAGCGGTTCCGATTCTTTCTCCTTCAAAGTAGCCCTCGGGAAAAACTTCTTCACAAGAGTTTCCGTCGGGGTTTACGGTTTCTCCACTGAACTCTCCCGCATTTCCGTCACCGTCTACACAATAATATACCGATTGATAATCCGGCGTATCTCCGAACTTTTCGCCAAATTTATTTGCAAAATCATTAAAATTTACAAGACTAAAATCCAAATCATGTCTGTTTACTTCGATGTCTCCTATTTTTTCTTCAACCGTGTTCGTAACCGTTACCACTTCCTTTTCCCAAAACTTTTCCAAGAAAAAATCAATTGCTTCATCAACTTCTTCCGGATCAACATCCTCACCCATTTCTTGCTTTAAAATACTCGTCAACCCTTCTCGAAAATCATCTTGTGCTCCATCTTCAAATAAATTATCGCCGAATTCTTTTGAAAATTCTTCTATGAGTAAAACATCTTCACCAACAAGCTGCGATTCATCAAACCCAATTCCAAAAAGAGGAATCTCCGCCGGTGTCGATAAGTCATCCAAAACCCCGAAAAGCTTGTCGTCTACTAAAAATATTTCACCCTCTCCACTTGCCGACAATTCTTGCACGAGTTCTCCTCCTCGTTCATCTTGTATCTTTCCTTCTCCATTTAAAATTAACTTTAATTCCTCGGCTTCTCCATCAACTTTGGAAGTAAGTGAAGTCGAGCCGATAAATCTTGTAATCATCGGTTCTTCATCTCCCAAAGTTGTTGCGGTAGAAAGAACATCAAAATCGACATTTAATGTAGAAGAGTAATTATCCAAATCACTCATATTGTCAAGGGCCGATCTAATTTCATTTTGAGCAGCTAAATCTCCGTTTCCGAAATAAGAATAAATTCCCGTAAATAAATTATAAGCAAAAACTCCTCCCGCAAACAAAACGGCTATGAAAGCAATGGAAATAATAACCCTTTTCAATCCCCGACCGTCGAAGGATGAAACAGATTGCTTTTCACCGAATTCAACTTGATTTTCATTATTACCGTTATCAGCTAAAGAAAAAGCTTCTTCGACTTGATTTTTCTTCCAGCCCGATTTTAAAAGTTTGCTCTTTACCTCTTCGTCAGTAAGTCCTTGATTTCGAGATCTTTTAATATAGTCAATTATTTTTTTTGAATCCATGTTTTCTAATCTAATATATATTTTGTTAATTATCGTAAAAAATAAACTTATTTGCAAATATTTTTAAGGAAATTAATTCTTTAAGTTTTTAAACAATTAGCCGTGAATTAAACTTGTTGTGTTATTTTTAAACTGAAACCATCCGAACTTTAAAGTTCGTACAAAAACAAAAGATGCCCGATCACCTAAAATTCAAGTATTTCCTTGATTGCTTTTCTTTCATCTTGATTTAAGTTTTCGTCCAGAACTTTTTCCAACTTTTCCCTACAGCCCTTTGGAATGCCGATAACCAAATCACCTTTTCCGGCAAAAAGCTTGTATTGGGTTATCGAATGCTTTGAATCGATATCATCTTCAAGCTTGGCCAAACCTCTTTGAAAAATTCTTCCGCTGTAGGATCCTTCAACATCGGGAAACTTATCTTCTTCGTCTCCGACGTTAGGGGTATTTTTGACTCTACTTACGATACAGAGATCGTCATCCCGAAGACAAACGTTAAAGCCCTTGTCCTTCATAAACTCGGCGATCCCCTCTTTTATCTCTTTATATTTTTTTTGATGACTTTTTTCTGTCATTAGAATCCGTAAATTATCCGGCCGGGCGACCAATTCGGCCGATTGACGGCTTCTGATTTCAGTATTATTCATTTAATTTATCCAGTCAATAGAAAAAATCCCGAAAACCCATCTTATAAACTTGAGAGGTCAGACCTCTCTAAAAAGTTTTGGCGGCGGGACGGATTTATTGATTAATTGTGAAAACTCAAAAGAAAAAGCCGGCTTTTTAGCCGGCTTTTAAAAATTAATCGGTCAACGCCTCAAAACGTCCGGTATCATCTCTTCGCCGTCCTCCTTTCGGCGAAGATTGGCTCTGACCGTGTTATAGCCACGCACGTATTTGGGGTCTTCTATCTCCGTGTGATGAGCTATATAAAACGTGTCGTCCGCCCTTACCGTGCCGGAGGCGAACTCTTTTTCGTCAAGAAAGTAGCGCACCTCACTACCCTCTCTTTCCACTTTCAGGTCGCCTTCCGAAAAGGGGATCTCCGTAATTCCGGAAGGAAATTTCAAGGTCGGCTTGTCGGGATTATTTTTGGAATGTGGATTTTCCTTATTACCTTCCGTCTTGGCGTAATCGGTGCTTTCTTTCGGATTTTCCTTGTCGTAAATTACTTCTTCACTTTCAACTTCTTTTTCATTTTCCGCTTCTTGGGCGAAAACCGGCAGTCTCGGCTCCGTCAAATCCATCCGGCTTAAGTGAGACCCGACTGTCAATATCAGTGCCAAAATCATCACCACGACCAATGCTTTCATAAAACCACCTCCTCGTTTTTATCGTCCGCTATCTTTTTTAAAGTGCAAAGACGATTTCTCATTTACACGTCTCAAGAAAGGGCCTTATTTATAAATTAGATAAATCAATTTGTCAATAAAAAAAGCGGATGTTTTGCATCCGCTTATATACCGGAACCGCCTCGGAGGTACTGTTTAAAAACTTCTACCTCTTTTAATCTCCCGACTCCCCGAGACTTTCCGTGTATTAACCTTCGAAGAGAATTAAGAACCGACATAGAGCTACAAATAGGACGACAGTGAATCCTTTCGGGAACAGCAGTGTAATCAAAACTTTCATGAAATATCCTTCCGCAAGATTCACACTCATATTCAGCATAAACATCTTTGGTGCACTCAATGGACTCTCCCAAGCGATCATGTTCCGGCTTTGGAGAAGTGTGATAAATCCATCTTACTCCGTCTTTAATTTCAACTTCAGCTCCCTTCTTAAGCTTATCCCGCTCAACTGCATCCTTGCGCTTGGTTTCTTTGCCTTTTGACATTCAAATCACCTCCTTAAAACCTTTTAAATTATAAATTCTGAAACCGTTTTTGTAAAATAAAAGTTTTTAGTCAGAAGAGTTTTTACTTTAAATCCTCGCTGAACAGCGGGGGTTGATGGTAGGGGTTAGACCTCTCTAAAGAAAGTGTTCTAAGTTAAAAAGTAGAGAGGTCTGACCTCTCTTTAACTTGGGAGAGGTCTGACCTCTCAATAGGGAATTCATACATAATTAATTTAAATTTAAGAATTTTAACTCATAAAAACCAAAAACCGCCTTTTTACAGGCGGTTTTGGTGTGA
>CAZDOR010000023.1:0-3228 GCA_964507105.1 uncultured Candidatus Saccharibacteria bacterium
ATTGTTGATTACCGATTACGGATTAATTTTAATCTACCTACGTGCAAGGTTAAACTTTACACACAACAAAAACCTTTTCATGCACCCGGTGTGTGAAAAGCGCCCTCGTCATTCCCAACTTGATTGGGAATCTCTTCGTAAACGGTTAGGAGTCAAAAGTAAAAGGTTAATGGTTAAAAGTTAACGGTAACGAACCTCGAACCGTTTTGATTAAAGATTACCGATTAAGGATTAATGATAAAAAGGCTTTTTTTATTTTCTCTTATCTATTATAATTAACTTACTATGATTTATTACTTAGATGGAAAAATAGCAATAAAAGGCGAAGATTTCGTTGTTATCGACACTGGAGGTGTGGGAAGAAAGGCTTACATGTCTTCAGATGCAGTTAAAAATCTACCTTCTGAAGGTGAGGATTTTAAACTCTTTTGTTACTTAAATATAGGAAGAAATTCACAAAGACTCTACGGTTTTCCGACTAAGGAAAATCTGGAATTTTTTGAAAGTTTAATCAATCTTTCGGGAATCGGACCAAAAACCGCAGTGCAAGTTGCATCTATCGCCCCGATGGAAGAGATGAAGAAGGGGATAAAAAATGACGATGAAGAAATTTTGGATAAAATTTTCGACATTGGCAAAAAGAGAGGACAAAGAGTAATTTTTGAGCTCTCCAGAAGAATAAAAGAAGAACCCGGAAAGGATGATGGTGCCGTTCAAACTTTAACTTCATTAGGATTTTCCAAAAAGGATGCCAAGGCAGCTCTTAAGGGGGTTTCTAAAGATAAGTCCGTTGATGAAAGAGTAAAAGAAGCTTTAAAACTTTTGGATAATGGTTAAAAAAAAGATTAGAAAATTCATTCCGAGTCCGTTAATGAAAGCGTATCATTTTTCATGGTCGTTTTTTTCGGCAGTGGCAACCGGATTTCCCGGAAAAGAAATTGAAGTTATAGGTGTTACCGGAACCAATGGAAAATCAACTACAGTTAAGCTTATTACTGAAATCTTGAAAGCTAGTGGTAAATCCGTGGCGGTTATATCTTCAATTGATTTTGAAGTTGCGGGTGAAAAGAGGAAAAATTTAATGAAAATGACGATGCCCGGGAGAGGTTTTATTCATAAATTTTTACGTGAAGCGGTTGAAAAAGGGTGTGATGTTGCTGTTTTAGAAGTAACCTCGGAAGGAATTGAGCAATTTAGACATAAATTTCTAGACTTTAATATAGCTGTAATCACCAACCTAGCACCGGAACATATCGAATCACATGGTGGATTTGAAAATTATAAAAATGCCAAAGGTAAGTTTTTTAGAGAAGTCGAAAACGTTCATGTTTTGAATTTTGATGACAAACATGTCGATTTCTTCCGTTCTTTTGAAGCTAATAAAAAATACGGATATGGACTTGAAGAGGGTGGAGATTTTGATGAATTATTGAAACCCACTTCTTTTGAAGCAGATAGTGAAAAAGTTACCTTTGAGCTGGACGGAAAAGATTTTGAGTTGAAAATGCCCGGAAAATTTAATATATATAATGCGTTAGCCGCTTTGGCTGTTAGTCGCGAAATGAATATTGAAAGTCGAGTAGTTAAAAAAGCTTTTTCCAAAATAGAAGGAATTCCGGGAAGAATGGAAAAAGTAATTGATGAGGATTTTACGGTTTTTGTGGATTACGCTTTTACACCGAATGCATTGGAAAAGGTTTATTTATCGGTTAAAGAAAAGATGAACCCGAAAAGAATGATTGTCGTTTTAGGTGCTTGTGGCGGTGGAAGAGATAAATGGAAGCGTCCCGTCCTTGGTGAAATAGCGAACAAATTCGCCGATGAAATTATCGTTACTAACGAAGATCCTTATGACGAGGATCCTCAAGAAATAATAGATCAGGTGGCTAAAGGAACTGAAGGAAGAGCAAGAAAGATTCTTGATAGAAGGGAGGCTATAAATAAAGCAATAAGTTTAGCTGATGAAAGAGACGTGGTGATAATTACCGGCAAAGGTTCCGAATCTTGGATTCAAGTGAAAAATGGTGAAAAAATAGCTTGGGATGATAGAGAGGTAGTTAGAGAAGAGCATAAAAAAATACAAAAAAATGAGGGATAAATTTAGAAAAATTAATAAAAATTTATGGGAAGCTCAAAAAGAGCACTTCCCCTTTATGCGTGTCCCTGCAAGACTTTACGCAACCGAAAAGATTCTCAACCAGACTGAAGACAGGGCCTTAGAGCAACTTATTAATATATCTTCTCTGCCCGGAATTGTTCGTCATGGAGTAGCTATGCCCGATATACATTCCGGATACGGACCTCCTATTGGAGGTGTTGGAGCTACTCTGGCTGACCGAGGAGTTATATCCCCCGGTTTTGTTGGATTTGATCAAAATTGTGGAGTCAGGCTTCTTACTTCTAATAAAAAGCTAAAAGACATAGACAATCATTTAGAGAATATTAGTGATGAGATATTTAAAACGGTTCCGTCCGGAGTGGGGCAAGGAAGAGCTCGATCGATGAGTATGAGTGATATTGAAAATGTTTTGGACAGAGGTGTTGAGTGGTTAGTTGAGCAGGGGTTTGGTGAAAAACGGGATGTTGAGCTTTGTGAGGCCGAAGGAAATTTGGTTTCTGATCATGAAAAAGTTTCAAAGAGAGCAAAAAAGAGAGGTCTTGATCAGGTTGGAACTCTGGGTGGAGGAAATCATTTTATTGAGATTCAGGTTGTAGATGAGATTTATGATGATGAAAAAGCCGAAATTTTTGAACTTGAAAAGGGGCAAGTTGTGGTTATGATACATACCGGCTCAAGAGGTTTGGGTCATCAAAATTGTAAAGACTTTTTAAAGCTTGCCGAAAAATCAACAAAAAAGAACAGGTTTAATTTTCCGGATAAGCAATTAAACTCTTTTCCTTTTAATTCTCAAGAAGGCAGAGACTTCTTTTTGGCTTTAGGGGGAGCATGTAACTTTTCTTTTTCCAATAGACAAATGATAACTCATTTAGTTAGAAAAGTTTGGAAATCGACATTTTCAGATCATTTAAATCTTTTATATGATGTAGCTCATAACACAGCTAAACTTGAAGATCATGAAGTCGATGGTGAAGTTAAAAAGCTCGTAGTTCACAGAAAAGGAGCAACGAGAGCTTTCCCTCCCGGTGTAAAAGAGCTGCCTGATAAATACAAGGAAACCGGTCAGCCGGTAATTATGCCCGGTAGTATGGGGACTTGTTCATATGTTT
>CAZDOR010000024.1:0-2809 GCA_964507105.1 uncultured Candidatus Saccharibacteria bacterium
TAAAATATTCGGGATCGGTAGTATTTATCTCTCTATTCCAATCATAACCCAAACCAATTGATTTAAGTTGGCTTTTAAAATGTTTGATATTTTTATTTACCGACTCCCTGGGATGAGTTCCGGTTCTTATCGCGTAGTTTTCAGCCGGAAGTCCAAATGCATCCCAACCCATCGGATGTAAAACATTAAATCCCTGCATTCTTTTAAAATTAGAAAAAACATCGGTAGCTACATATCCTCTGGGATGACCTACATGAAGTCCTTTGCCCGAAGGGTAAGGAAACATATCCAAACAATAAAAATTCTCTTTTTCAGAATTATCTTCAGTTTTAAAAATTTGCTTCTTTTCCCAAAATTTTCTCCATTTTTTCTCTTGTTTTTTGTGATTGTATTTCATAATAATAATTTATCTACTTGTTAAGTCTAACCAAATGGAGCTAATTTGTCTAACTTATCAATATATTGTAGAATAATTTTACACTCACGAAAGGAGGGGCAAAATGGATTGCACGGAAAGATCCGATTTAATCAGAAAAATTGATGATTTGTCAAGAACCGATCTGGAAATTCATATTTACAATTGTCCCGTTTGTTCTGAAAGTTTGAGCTATTTTTATGATCTTTACAAAAAAGGAAAGAAGGACCCGGTACTCGACAGCTTTCCACCACATAATCCGGAGATGACGGAAAATGAATTTCTAATCGTATGGGCTATTTCGTTAGCTTCTCAAAAGGAGCGGGCTCGATACTACGCATGCGGACTAAAAAATAAATTGAGCAGAGACGAAGTCAAGATTTTAATTATAAGCCTCATACAAGAATTAACTGCATTAATGAAAGTAAAAAGTTGCTCAAAGGGTGAAGTCTCTTACAATAACCTTGCAGAAATAATAGAAATTTTGGACGGAGAATTCTTAAACGAGGAATTTGAAATGTTGTTCGGGTGCACGAAAAAAAGATTATTGAAGATTATAGAAAAAGAGTTACCAAAAAGAAAGGAGGGAAAACTACCCCGGAAATAACCGGGGTTTTTATATATTAAAAAGATTTTTTACATTTTCATCAGTTTCCTCTTCAAGTTCTTCAAGGCTAACCATTTTTATATCTGCAATCTTTTCAGCTACCCTCAATACTCCCAGTGGGTTATTCCTTCCACTCCATTCGGGCGGTGACAGATAAGGGCAATCGGTTTCTAAAATTAGCCTGTCCATGGGTGTTTTTTTGATTTGCTTATCAAGGCTTAATTTAAAAATTATTCCGTTGTACCCTACATAAAATCCCAAATCCAAATATTTTTTTAAATCCGCCATGTTGCCGGTAAAGCAATGAATAGCCCCTTTTACCGAATACTTGCTTAAAATACTTATAACTTCTTTATGAGCTTTTCTGGAATGAACTACTACCGGTAAATTCATTTCAGTAGCTATCTCAAGCTGTTTTTCAAACTCTTTTTTCTGGATTTTAAAAGTTTTCTTTTTTTCTTTATCTAAACCGATCTCTCCAATAGCTACCACCTTACTTTCTTTCGCTAAATCTTCTATTCCTTCTGAGCCCTCCTCGGCGTGAAGCGGATGAACTCCGACTACGCTATAAACTCCTTTATCATACTCATTCGCTATTTCCAAAGACCTTTCAGAGCCGACAAATGTAGCTCCTACATTAATTACACTAATATTTCTTTCAAAACACTTCTGAATAATCTCTTTATAGTTGTCAGAAAAATCACTAAAATTTAGATGTGCATGGCTGTCGTACATGTTATTTAAAATTATTTAAACTAAACCATTATAGCAAAGTTTTTTATCTTAAAAAAAGAGCCCACTTAGTTTCTAAGTGAGCTTTAAGGCGTTTGTTCTTTTGAGCCGTTCTATTTTTGATAAATCTCTTCTTGCCTGAAAGATGTTACTTTTGTTCCTCGGATAAGCTAAGTTAGCCATTTTAATCCATTCGATAAGTAAATCTTTTGACTTTTCACTCGTAGGCGGGCCTCCCCATGGAAGATTTACCCTTCCTACCTTCAAGAAAAAATAGAATATCTCTTTTTTGGCATCCCTCAAATTCTTTCCAGCTACCTCGGAAGATAATTTCTCGAATTCTTGCACTTCTTTTTCCGTGGTTCTATCACAATTTATCAGCGCTTGTTTTATTCCATCAAGCCTCATTAGGAAGCTTTCATTATCCGCTGTTTTTAGGTAATCTTCTTCTCGCGGAAAATGAATTGCACTCAAATGCGGCAGAACGAACCTAACATACCTTCTCAAAATCTGTGACAATCCTTGCATAGTCCAATCACTTCCTACCCTAACTAAAAACGGGCATTCGTTTATTTTGTCAGGTGCTTTCTCTACCAGCTTATGTGCACTATAGGAAAAGTTATTTTTTTTCCTACCGTTGAAGAAGACTATCCTATATTTATTAACCTCTCCTCTTGTCTTTATGTCATCAAATCCAATCTCCTCCAACACTTGCCCTATCTCGTCTAAAGCCGGCGTGGTTTCAGTTATAAAGAACGATAAATACATTTAATACCCTCCTTTTACGCCTTTTTTTATGATCTTAAAGACCATCCGAAATCAATTGACTTCAAGCGATCTTTAAACCCAAAAAAAGTCCTCCTTCTTTGAGGAGGCAACTTCCGAAAACTTCTTTCTGACTAGCTTAATTAGCGATTTCGGAAATTACCCTCTCCAATCCAAAGATACATCCCTGTCCTGGAGATGGTAAATTTACAAATCGCTTTTTTGGTTGAATTAATCATAAACCAATTCTATTTTATTACAAAGCTCTCTATTTGTCAAAATCGGCCGTT
>CAZDOR010000025.1:0-2606 GCA_964507105.1 uncultured Candidatus Saccharibacteria bacterium
AAGTTTTTTATTTTCGCTATTACTCATTTAATTGTCGTGTTTTATTAATTATATATTAACACAAACCTCCTCTATTAATAAATCCCTAATCATTCGATGTTGTAAAAATGTTATAATCCCCCCAACCAAATAAGAAGTCATTTACATGATAAATCTCTTGTCACATTGTTAAATTAAAATAATAAAATTAAAAACTAACTTTGCATTTGACTAAAAGACTATCCTTTTTTTACCCATTCCTTGAATATGGATTGATTTTTTTTATCTTTCAATTTTGAAAAAAGGTATTCAAATTGGGCAGTTCTTATTTTACACCATTCGGTATCTCTAATCTGGGGAAATAGATTTCCCTCAACTCCGTAATTTTTAACCGGACAAACCCCACAATAGGGTTTATAAACACATAAATCACAAGGTTGATTTTCCAAAAGAGATGCATCAATCATCGCTTTGCATGTATCGGAATTTATCATTTCTTCATAGCTCATATCATCAACATTACCCAACTTAAAAATATCCTCATCCAACATTCTTCCCTCATCACAAGTATATATATCACCATTATGGTCATAAACCACTTGCCCTATTACAGCTCCACAGGGAGAAGCCAGATCCGTATAACCCGGATCCTTGTCTCCTAAAATTTTAGTGAGTTTTATAGTCGAGCCACGCTCGGAAAAGAATTCCCCCTCCTTATTTATTTTTAAAATATAATCCATGCTATTCCTCCAAAACTCCATAAACTCGTTTACGGAATATCCAATCTTATCTTTTGCTTCTCCGCCCGACTTCCCCAAATTACTCAAAGGTCGTAGATGAATTCCCGGAAAATCAAACTTTCTGTATTCATCTATAATTTCTTTGTATTTATCAAGAGAAAACTTGGAAATTGTCAAAAGAGCATTAATAGGAGGAACGGGTTCATCTCTTTTTTTATCTATTTCATTATTCTTTTCAGTCCATCTTGTAATCTCCTCATAGCTATCCCCATCGGAAAACGGTCTGTTTTTATTCTGCAAATGCTTCGGTCCGTCCAGAGAAGTACAAATTCTCACACCATTATCAATTAAAAAATTAAGGCGCTCCTCTGTCATCAGGGATAGATTGGTAACTAATGAAAACCGCAATTCTATATTTCCGCGAATTTCTTCTTCTAATCCTCGTGCATATTCCGTTATAAATTCCACAACCTCCCAGTTAGCCATAGGCTCACCCCCTTGAAACTCTATAGTAATCATACCGCCGGTTTTGCTTTGAAAGATTCTATCAACAACCTTTCTTGCCGTTACAATGTCCATGTCCAAATTTTTTGAATCCATTTTTTCAGCACTGGCCTGACAATAAATACAATTATAATTGCATCGCATAGTAGGAACCACTATATGCAAACTCGGTCCAGCCTTCAATCTTCTATTTTTTTCGGCCATTCGTGTAATTAAATCTTCCTCTTTACCGATCTTCAAAAATCCTTTTTTCTTTAGTTTGAGATAAAGATCCGAATCCTTTTCAAGTTCTCCTTGAATATATTTTTTAAATTCAGAAACAGATAAAAATTCAAAGTAGCCAAAATCGTTGGTTATCAAGTATTTGTCTTCAACCTTCTTATAACGAAAGTGTCCTACAATACTTTTATCAATCTTTACTCCTTTTAACTCAGAATTATTACTTTCCATGCTCTTTTTTATTTAATTCTTGCATTTGAGCTAAAACATAATTAGAAAATTCATCAGCAATCACATCTTTAACATCCGCATCGATATCTGTCAATTCTACTAAAATATAATCTCCCTCATGAGAAACCGAAAAATTGGCCAGGCCATTATAGGCCTGAACGGTTTTTTTAATCGCTTCAATTTTATAAATTTTTTTATTAAAATTAAGTTTCATATCAATCATCGTCATCGAGTGGGGCTGCCATGCCATCAGAATCAATTTTATAAGGTTTTTCATTTTCTTGAGAATTGCCTTTCCTCTCCCACGGTATTTTTATATCTTCTACATCTTCTTCCCACTTGGGAGGACTCTCCTTCTTTTCCCACGGTATTTTTATATTTTCCGCATCTTCCCCCCATTCAGAGGGAGTATTTTTCTTTTCCCACGGTATTTTTATATCTTCTACATCTTCTTCCCATTTCGGTTCCGGCTCATTTCTCTTTCGTATCTCGGAATCCAGATTATGCAAAGAACCAATAAGGGCAGAACCTACAAAATACTTTCTGAGATCTCTGTTCTGTTTTGAAATTTTGTATCGAAAACCCACATTAATGAGTTCGTTTAAAAATTTACCAGCAAATTCTTTCAGTTCCTCGGAGCTCTTCTCCTCTTTCGCCTGAAAACAAACTTCAATTTTGTCTTTCGGATCACCGTCCAAATGAATATAGGCTTTATCTAAAAAAACATAAGCCGCTCCGTAAACTATATCCAAATTATAAAGATCAGAGTCTACCAAAAAATGTATTGAATTTTTCTCTGCGTTTATTTCATAATCCATTCTATTTTTTTCTATCTCTATTTAATATATTTTTCTTAATTATGAGAATACCATAAAATTAAAGAGGAACCATTAATCCACTCATACTTTCTCATAATACCCCTCAATTTTAAGG
>CAZDOR010000026.1:0-1508 GCA_964507105.1 uncultured Candidatus Saccharibacteria bacterium
AACTCAAATAATGATAAAAAAAATAATTAAAAAAATATTACCTGAAAGAGCTCTTTCTTTTTATCACTATATAGTTACCGGTTCGGCAACACTTTTTTACGGACTTCCATCCAAAAAAATGATTGTTATTGGGGTTACCGGCACTAAGGGAAAAACTTCCACTTCCAACTTCATTTGGTCCGCTTTGACTGCCGGAGGAAAAAAAGTGGGTATGATAACCAGTGCGAATATTCGCATTGGGAAAGAAGAGAAAATTAACAACTATCACATGACGATGCTCGGCAGATTCAAGAATCAAAAGATGATAAAAAAAATGAAGGAGAAAGGATGTGAGATAGTCATTATAGAAACAACCTCCGAAGGCTTGAAACAACACAGGGATAACGGTGTTTATTACGATGTGGCTATTTTTACTAATCTTTCTCCTGAACATCTTCCTTCTCACGGGGGAAGTTTTGAAAATTATAAAAAAATGAAGGGAAAGATGTTTGATAAACTTTCTACTGAAAAGAATATAGACGGAGAAAAGATTGAAAAAGTAATCATTGCCAACGAGGATGATGAACACTCTTCATATTTCCTTGACTTTGAAAGTGATAAAAAAGTAACTTTTTCTTTGGAAGCGAATTCAAATTACAAAGCAGAAAATATTTCCGAAAAAGAGGACGGAGTTGATTTTACGCTGGGGGATGATAATTTTGAAATCAAAATATGTGGACGATTCAATGTATACAATGCTTTACCGGCCATTGCTCTTTGCGATCTTTTTCAAATAGACAGGGAGAAAGCAGTAGAAGGAATAAATAATTTGAAAAAAATTCCCGGGAGAATGGAAAAAATAAAAAAGGATCAAGATTTTACGGTTTTCGTTGATTATGCTCATGAACAAAAAAGTATAAAAAAAGCATTGGAGACGGTTAAAAATCTAAAAGATGAACAGGGGAGAGTGATCGTTTTACTTGGAGCGGAAGGAGGAGGAAGAGATGAGTCAAAAAGACCCCTTATGGGAGAAATATCCGGAGAGTTGGCGGATTACGTTATCGTGAGTAATGTAGATCCCTATGAAACTGACCCTCAAGAAATAGCGGAAGAAATTGCTTTGGCTGCGGAGCGAAAAGGAAAAGAAAAAGGAGAGAGTTTATTTGTAATAGAAGAGAGAAAAAAGGGGATTAGAAAGGCGCTTTCTCTTGCCGAAAAAGGAGATATGGTTCTTATAACGGGAAAAGGAGCGGAGCAGTCTATTACCGTAGATGGCGAAACCCGACAGTGGGATGACAGGGAAGTAATAAGGGAAGAGCTGGAGAGGGAAGGTTATTCTCTGTGATAGTGAAAACTGTTTTCTACCCGAACCCTCGACTAAAAAAGCCCGGTGTAATTGATACTAGTTTTAACCAAAGATGAACTGTAAAACTTTATTAATAATTGGTAATTTAATATAATTTACAAACATACCCAAATTGCAAAAATTAAATAGTAGAAATATAACCTAAAAGGAGGGCTAACGCCCT